>NZ_FVZC01000008.1:0-600000 GCF_900166585.1 Mesobacillus jeotgali
TGAAGATCCGCTCGACTTGCATGTATTAGGCACGCCGCCAGCGTTCGTCCTGAGCCAGGATCAAACTCTCCAAAAAAGAGTTATGAGTTAGCTCATAAGTTAAAACGTTGGCTCATGTTCTTCTATAATAGAAGCCATGAATAATTTATTGTTTGTTGACGCTTGTTTGTTTAGTTTTCAAAGAACAATTTCTTAATTCATCGCCCGTAAGCGACTTTATTAATATAACATTTCCTTGCTGTATAAGTCAATAACTTTTTTCAAAAACTATTTAGTTCAAGTTGTTGTTTCGTTACTGACTTTGAAGATTATATCAGGCAAATTATTAGAAAGCAATACATTTTGTCCAGATTCTTATTTATTTCTTTATAAGATCATAAATTTCTCCGCAATCCATTTCAACCATCCAAAAAATCGAACAAAAAAAGCCGGCAACACCGGCCAGCTTAATGGATGATTTCTTCGATATGCAAATACCTGTTCTTCTCCAGGGCAATAATCTGATCCGAATCCAGCAATTTTACCAATGGTCTCGCCGGGTTCTTTTCTGCAACAAAGATGATTTCTGCTGCTTGTCCATCTGACAGTCGTATTTTTGTGCCTATGGAATAATTCATAATAGCAGAGCTTAATGCTTTTAGAGCTGTGATATCGAATTCCCCGAATAATTCTTCATTAATCATTTCAAGCACTTTAAATGGTGAGTGCTTTGGTTTGTAGATCCTTTCAGAAGTCATTGCATGGAAAGAATCGGCAACAGCAAGGATCTTTGCAAACGCGTGAATCCTGCTGGACTTTTCACCAAATGGATAGCCGCTGCCATCCATTCTTTCATGATGGTGGAGTATCGCAATTTTCGTGGCTTCCTTCAGCAATGGACTGTTCCTTACCATCTGATAGCTATATGTAGGATGTTTTTTTATTTCCTCAAATTCCTCTACAGTCAAAGTCGAGTTTTTATTCAGAATGCCAGGACTGATTTTCGCCATGCCACAATCCGACAGACATCCAGCAAGTGCAATCTGGGTAACATCCCCTTTGCTGTAATTAAGCTTTTTTGCAATAAATGCACTAATGATTCCCACTGCCAGTGGATGGTCATAAAGATATTCAGTCTTTGTAGAATAATGATGCAGGTTGAATATATCTGACGAAGTCATGTCGGCTTGTTCAATTAGCGGAACAATGATCGACCTTAGTCTCGCAACATCTATCTGCATTCCTGATTGCCAGGATATAAACTCCTTCTTAAACTCCTGCTTTGCCTGTAAAAATAAATCCATAAAAGTACGGTCGGTCCCGCTTATATTCAAAGCAGGGTTCTTATCATTGCCAATTGAAGGAGCATTGAAGGGCAATCCATTTACTAGGGTTTTCTCTACTTCCACATCCTTTATGAGAAAAACTCTTAGAATCTCTATCAGCTGCGCTGACAGAACTGTTTTTTTATTCATGATCGGTCTTTTCGTTTTACTCATTACCTCTTCAGTAAGGATACAGCCCTCTTGAAGGTTGTCCACTAGTACGCGCAAGGCGATCCACCCCGGAATTTTAATTTCTTACAATTATTTTACTTTATTTTACCAAAAAAGAGGAACACATTTTTGTGTTCCTCTTAAAAAGTTTATTCGTCATCAGACTCAACTGGTGTTTCAGCTGATTCTACTTCTTCATTGCCAACCTCTTCAGGATCGACTGTTGTTTCAGCATTTTCATCCAGTTCCAAGTCTTCAGGCTTTTCTTCTTCTTTGTCAACCTTCGCAACTGTCGCAACATACTCATTTTCAGCTTTGTTAAGGCTGATTAGTTTTACCCCTTGTGTATTACGTCCAGTCATAGAAATCGAACTCACCGGGATACGGATTAGGACTCCGCCTGTTGTAATCAGCATGAGGTCTTCCTCACCCGTCACAACCTTCATTGTAACAAGGTCACCATTCTTATCGGTAATATTGCATGTCTTGATTCCTTTACCGCCGCGCCCTTGTCTTCTGTACTCTTCAGAAGGTGTCCTCTTTCCGTAGCCGTTTTTGGTAACAACGAGGATTTCTGCGCTCTCTTCAAGGACTTCCATGCCTACGACTTCATCACCTTCGGACAGAGTGATTCCTTTTACCCCAGTGGCTGTACGGCCCATGGATCGGACATCTGTTTCAGGGAAGCGGATTAACAAGCCATCTTTGGTGCCGATGATCATTTCCTTGCTTCCGTCTGTCAGGCGAACGGAGATTAATTCATCCCCTTCCCGCAGGTTCAGGGCAATCAAACCATTATTGCGGATATTCGCGAATGATGAAAGTGGTGAACGTTTCGATATTCCTTCTTTCGTTGTGAAGAACAAGAACCAGTCATCCACGAATTCTGAAACAGGGATAATGGCGTTGACCCATTCGCCCTTCTCGATTTCCAGCAGGTTAATGATCGGGATTCCTTTCGCGGTCCGGCTGAACTCCGGTATTTCGTAACCCTTCGAACGATAAACCTTTCCCTTGTTTGTAAAGAAGAGGATCGTATCATGCGTAGATGTCGTAATTAAGTGTTCAACAAAATCATCTTCATTCGTACCCATGCCCTGGATTCCACGGCCTCCGCGGCGCTGCGCTCTATATGTCGATACAGGCAGACGCTTGACGTAGCCATTATGAGTAAGGGTGATGACGATGTTTTCACGAGGGATCAAGTCTTCATCCTCGATCATTTCAAGACCGCCGGACACAATCTCAGTACGGCGCTCGTCGTTGAACCGCTCTTTGATTTCAGTAAGCTCTTCCCGAATGATTTCAAGCACTTTTTCGTTATCAGCAAGGATCGCTTTTAATTCTGCAATAAGCTGCATGAGGTTCTGGAATTCTTCTTCGATTTTTTCACGTTCCAGACCTGTCAGCCTTTGCAGACGCATATCCAGAATGGCCTGTGCCTGCTTTTCAGATAAATTGAACTGCGTCATCAAACCTTCTCTCGCAATATCCGTCGTACGGGAGCTGCGGATCAGGCTGATGACGGCATCAAGGTTATCCAGGGCAATACGCAGACCCTCTAGGATATGGGCGCGTGCCTCGGCCTTCTTAAGCTCGAACTCAGTACGGCGTCTAATGACAACAACTTGATGATCAAGATAATATACAAGGCATTGCTTTAGGTTCAGAACCTTTGGCTGCCCATCAACTAGGGCGAGAAGGTTGATACCAAAGCTCGTCTGCAAGGCTGTTTGCTTGTACAGATTATTCAGAAGGACATTGGCATTCGCATCCTTGCGAACTTCGATGACAATCCTCATACCCTTACGATCAGATTCATCACGAAGGTCGGTAATGCCGTCAAGCCTCTTGTCGCGGACCAGTTCAGCGATTTTTTCAATCAACTTGGCTTTGTTTACCTGATAAGGAAGTTCTCTGACGATAATGACTTCCTTGCCATTAGATTTCTGTTCAATTTCAACCTTCGCACGAAGAGTAATCGAACCGCGGCCCGTCTCGTAAGCCTTGCGGATGCCGCTGCGTCCTAGTATCAATCCCGCTGTCGGGAAATCAGGTCCTGTGATGATTTCCATCAGTTCCATGATTGTCATATCAGGATCTTTACTGATTGCCAGTACGCCATCGATGACCTCACCTAGCTGATGAGGCGGAATGTTTGTCGCCATTCCGACAGCGATACCAGAAGTACCATTCACCAGCAGGTTCGGGAACCTTGAAGGCATGACGATTGGCTCTCTTTCTGAGCCATCATAGTTATCCTGATAGTCAATCGTGTCCTTATTGATATCACGAAGGAGTTCCATTGAAATTTTGGACATACGTGCTTCTGTATAACGCATTGCCGCTGCCGCGTCACCGTCTACAGAACCAAAGTTTCCATGGCCGTCGACTAGCATGTAGCGATAGTTGAAATCCTGTGCCATACGGACCATTGTGTCGTATACAGCAGAGTCACCGTGCGGGTGGTACTTACCGATTACTTCTCCGACGATCCTAGCCGATTTTTTATAGGCCTTATCTGAATGCATCCCAAGATCATGCATCGCATACAGGATCCTTCTATGTACCGGCTTCAGCCCGTCACGGACATCCGGCAGCGCACGAGCTACGATTACACTCATGGCATAATCCAGGAAGGATGAACGCATTTCCTGGCTAATATTAATCTCTTTCACACGATCGTTTGGTGTCTCAGCCATTTAAGAGAAACCTCCTTTAATCGAAAAGCACAGGCACCAGTATTGGCGCCAATGCTAGACACTAATCTATTTATCAAAAAAATTTCATTTTACATAAGAGGTGCATAGCGCCCCGGTTAATTTTAGCCCTGCTCAAGAAAAATCAGGATAGAGGCAATACCTGCTATCCTGGAATAAAGAACAAAGGTTTGTAAAAAGACACTTCTTATATATCCAGGTTCTTTACATAAAGTGCGTTCTGCTCGATGAAATTGCGTCGAGGTTCTACCTTGTCGCCCATAAGGATTTCAAAGGTTTCATCCGATTCAATCGCGTCTTCCAGGCTTACCTGGAGCAATGTCCGTGTCTCAGGGTTCATCGTTGTCTCCCAAAGCTGCTCTGGGTTCATCTCGCCAAGACCCTTGTAGCGCTGGATGCCTGGTTTTGGCTGCTGCGGAAGCTCTGCAAGAATCTGTTCGAGCTGCTTGTCGTTGTAAGCATACTCGATTTTTTTGCCCTGCTGGACTTTATACAATGGCGGCTGGGCAATATAAATGTAACCCGCTTCAAGAATTTTTCTCATATAACGGTAGAAGAACGTCAATAATAAAGTACGGATATGAGCGCCATCTACATCGGCATCGGTCATGATGACGATTTTTTGGTAACGTGCTTTGGAAAGGTCGAAATCTTCGCCGATTCCTGTTCCGATTGCCGTAATGATTGCTCTTACCTCGTTATTGGATAGGATTTTATCCAGACGTGACTTCTCAACGTTCAGGATTTTTCCTCGCAATGGCAGGATTGCCTGGAAATGGCGGTCACGACCCTGCTTTGCAGACCCACCCGCAGAGTCACCCTCTACGACATATATTTCACTGATTGACGGGTCCTTTGAAGAACAGTCAGCAAGCTTCCCTGGAAGACTGGAGATTTCAAGCGCACTCTTTCTTCTGGTCAACTCACGAGCCTTTTTTGCCGCGAGTCTTGCTCTTGCTGCCATAAGGCCCTTGTCCACGATTTTACGGGCAACCGTTGGATTCTCAAGCATGAATTTTTCAAAGTGCTCGGAAAACAGTGTGTCTGTTACGGTACGGACTTCTGAATTTCCCAGCTTTGTTTTCGTCTGGCCTTCGAATTGAGGATCTGGATGCTTGACCGACACGATAGCTGTCAGACCTTCACGAACATCATCTCCGGAAAGGTTGGAGTCATTATCTTTGAAGATGCCATGTTTACGGGCATAGTCATTGATCACACGCGTCAATGATGTTTTAAAGCCAGATTCATGTGTTCCACCCTCATAGGTATGGATATTGTTCGCAAAAGAATAAATATTGCCAGTGTAGCTATCGTTATATTGAAGAGCTACTTCCACGGTAATTCCTTCTTTATCACCCTCGATATAGATCGGTTCATCATGAAGGACTTCCCTTGTGCGGTTTAAATGCTCAACATATGATTTAATTCCGCCTTCGTAGAAATACTCATTCTTTTTCGTGCCTTCAACACGCTTGTCTTCAATCGTGATCCGGATTGACCTGTTAAGGAAAGCCAGCTCACGAAGACGGTTCGCGAGTGTATCATAATCATATTCAAGAGTCTCGGTGAAGATTTCATCATCCGGCTTGAAGTGGACAGTTGTTCCTGTTCGGTCTGTCTCGCCAATAACCTTCAATGGGTCACCGACTGCGCCACGTTCGAATTTTTGATAATGGACTTTTCCATCACGATGGACAAATACTTCAAGATAAGTAGACAGGGCATTAACAACGGATGCACCTACTCCGTGAAGACCGCCGGATACTTTGTAGCCGCCGCCGCCGAACTTTCCGCCTGCGTGAAGCACAGTCATGATGACCTCAACTGCTGGTCTTCCCATCTTTTCATGGATACCAACCGGGATTCCGCGTCCATTATCCTGGACTGTGATGCTGTTGTCCTCTTCAATAATGACATTGATTTCGTCACAGTAGCCGGCTAATGCTTCATCAATACTATTATCAACGATTTCCCATACTAGATGGTGCAAGCCTTTTACACTCGTTGATCCGATATACATCCCTGGACGTTTGCGTACCGCTTCCAGGCCTTCGAGAACTTGTATCTGGTTTTCATCGTACGCTTGTCCCTGTATGGATTGTTGTTCCTCCATTGCCATATCGATCACCTACACTTTCAATTTGACTCATCATTTTTATAAAATTTCTTCTGTTGAATAAATCCACACGAATTATCCTGAAAAGAATTTGTGAACTCCTAGCTAAAAACATTTATTGGCCATTCTGCAAACATCGTTATTATTCGACATTTTTTGCATAAGTGCCGATTTATTAAAACTCCGGAACGGATAATTTTTGGGAGCGTTTCTTCAAGGTGCCTGATGCCAGGGGAGAATAATATATATGATTGCCTGTTACGACGATCGATTTCACCGACCCCTTGGCCAGCTGGACAATTTCCCTGTCCTGCCTTGCAATGAACTCCTCCATGAAAGGAGAAGAACTGGCACTATCAATGTCTAAAATAGCTATAATATCTTTTGTCCTGACAAGGACTTCTTCACCAACATGCAAATACATCGAGTCCACCTCATTGGATTCTTGACATTTCGCCGGTTTTCACGTTATACGTGGCAGCCTCCCTTAATGTCTGATGGTCGATCCCATCCACGCTTGTTGTGGTGACGAAGGTTTGAACTTTTCCCTGAATGGTATTTAATAAATGGGATTGGCGATAATCATCTAACTCAGACAGTACATCATCAAGCAACAGGATTGGGTATTCGCCAATTTCTGCGTTAATCAGTTCGATTTCAGCCAATTTTACTGAAAGGGCGGTTGTCCGCTGTTGTCCCTGGGACCCGAATGTCTGTACATCCCTTCCATTCACGAAAAATTGCAGATCATCCCGGTGCGGCCCAAACATGGTTGTACCCCGATCTATCTCTCTTATCTTTATTTTAGCAAATTTTTCTTCAAATACTGCTATCATTTTCGACAAATCATCTTCTTCTGATACCTCCGCGGAAGGTTTATAGATGATTTTGAGATCCTCAAGGCCTCTTGAAATCCCCTGATGGATCGGCAATGCCCATTGTTCAAGCAAATGCAGGAATTCAAAACGCTTCATGATGATCCTGGCAGCAGCATGGATAAATTGTTCAGTCAGGATATCAAGCATGGTATGGTCTGATGCTTTTTTGATCTGCAGCTGCTTGAGATAATGATTCCGCTGCTGGAGGATTTTATTGTACTGGCTGATGTCATGCAAATAGACTGCCGATACCTGTCCTATTTCCATATCGACAAAACGTCTTCTTACCTGGGGACTCCCTTTTACAAGGTTCAAGTCCTCGGGAGCAAACATGACGACATTCATATTGCCGACATACTGGCTAAGCTTGCGCTGCTCCAGGTGGTTGACTTTTGCCTTCTTGCCTTTTTTGGAAATGACAAGCTGCATTGGCAGTGATCCGTTGATTTTTTTGATCCGTCCCTCTATTTTAGCATATTCCTCGTCCCAGCGAATTAAATCTTTATCATTGGAGGTCCTGTGTGATTTTGCCATCGCAAGCACATAGATCGATTCCATGACATTTGTTTTCCCCTGGGCATTTTCGCCAAGGATGACATTTACCTTATTTTCAAATGCCGCTTCGAGCCCTTCGTAATTGCGGTAATTCCTTAATTTCAGTTCCTCTATATACATGAACAGTCATCCTCTGGATTATTGCTTTATGACGAATTCGCCCAATCCAGGTATCGAAACCTGGTCTCCGGAACGAAGTTTTCTTCCTCTTCGCTGGTCTTGTTCACCATTGATAAAAACATCGTGTTCACTTAAAAACCACTTTGCCATTCCGCCTGATTGAATCACATCGGCTAATTTAAGGAATTGGCCAAGCGTAATGTATTCCGTATCGATTTTAATTTCCTCATTCACGATTCTCACCCTTTTCTTCCAAAAGGACTTAATACTTTATTTTACTAAATTTTTTCCATAGAAACAAATTTTCTTATATTAAGTTGGATTTCGCTCCAGGCACTTCGCCGTCCGCGCGCAGTCTGGGAGTCTTCATTCCTTCCGCTGCAAACCAATTAGTCAACCTTTGGCAAGCCTATAAGTAAAAAGCCACCAGCGTAGAACTGGTGGCCATATATCTTCTTAGTAGGTTCTTACAGGCAGGATCAGCTGCAGGATTGAATCATCATGCAGTGGACGGATGACGAATGGTCTCATTGCGCCTGTAAAGCTAATTTGAATTTCAGTTCCCTCTAATGCTTTTAGTGCATCCATCATATATTTTGCGCTGAAGGAAATTTTAAGCTCTTCCCCATCGATTGATTGGCTTTGAATTTCTTCTACAACGGTACCGATTTCCGGTGTATTCGAGGAAACTTCGATTGCTCCGCCTTCAATTGTGGAAAACTTGACAACGTTATTTCGTCCTTCTCTTGCAAGCAAGGAAGCACGATCAATTGCATGGAGGAATTCCTTTGTATTCACTACAACAGCTGTTTTACTTTCATTCGGAATCAGTCTTCCTGTATCAGGATAGTTTCCTTCCAGCAGTCTTGAGAAAAATAACAAGTGCTTAGCTTTGAACAAAACTTGGTTTTCTGTAATGACAATATCAACTGCTTCTGAACTGTCATCCAGGATTTTACTTAACTCGGTCAAGCTTTTTCCCGGAATGACTACATTGTAGCTTTCAGTATTGTCCGCTTCCAGCCTGGCCTTACGTAAAGCTAGTCGGTGGCTGTCTGTTGCAATACAGATCAGTTCGTTGTTTTCTACCTTCCAGTTGACACCTGTCAAGATCGGGCGTGTTTCTGAGGTGGACACTGAGAAGACAGTCTGACGGATCAAACCTTTCAGCAAGTCTGTTGGGATCTTGAAAACATGCTCCTCAGTAATCTGCGGAAGATGTGGATATTCTTCTGCATCAAGGCCATTAAGGTTGAATTCAGATTTACCTGATCGGATGATAGTTTGCAGATTATTGTGAACTTCGATTTCTACTGTGTCTGTAGGAAGCTTTTTAACGATTTCACTAAAGAAACGCGCCTGCAGAACAATGGATCCTGGCTGTTTGATTTCAACAATTTCATCCCCTGCTTCTTCTTTAGGAATGAAAGATTCAATGGATATATCAGAATCGCTGCCTGTAAGAGTTACTCCCTCTTCAGTTGCAACAATCTTGATACCAGTCAAAATGGGGATTGTTGTTCTGCTGGTTACTGCTTTCATTACGTCCTGGACGCTTTGAAGCAAATGATCGCGCTGGATAATAAATCTCATTTTAGAGCCTCCATTTAGGAATAATTTTTTCGTTAATGCATATATTAATATGTTTTAAAAAATAGTAGAAGTACTAGTAGGGCCTGTGGATTTGTGGATAAGTGGCTTTTCTCAAAGGAAACACAGCCTATCCACATGTGGACAGACTGTGCGTAACCAGTGGCAAGTTATTCACACTTTCCTACACCCTCAATTGTTCGTTTATATCTTTCAACTGTTTTTGCAGATTCGTATCTATTGAAATCATCTTGGAAATCTTCTCGTGGGCATGAATCACTGTCGTATGGTCACGTCCACCGAATTCTTCTCCAATCTTAGGCAAAGAGAAATCTGTCAGCTCCCTTGATAAATACATGGCAATCTGCCTTGGGAAAGCAACAGACTTTGTCCGTTTCTTCGCTTTGAAATCCTCAAGCTTAACGTTAAAATGCTGCCCAACGACTCTTTGGATATCCAGTATGGTAATCACCTTTGGCTTCGAACTCGGGATGATGTCCTTTAATGCTTCGGCAGCCAGGTCTGCATTGATGTCTTTATTGATGAGTGAAGAATATGCGACCACACGGATCAAGGCACCCTCTAGTTCACGGATGTTGGAGTCAATCTGGTTCGCGATATAAAGCATGACCTCATTCGGAATATCTAATCCTTCTGCTTTCGCTTTTTTGCGGAGGATTGCAATCCTTGTTTCCAGGTCAGGCGGTGTGATATCGGTAATCAAACCCCATTCGAATCGGGATCTTAGCCTGTCCTCGAGTGTTGGGATTTCTTTTGGCGGACGGTCACTGGAGATAACGATCTGCTTGCTTTCTTCATGCAATGTATTGAAAGTATGGAAAAATTCTTCCTGGGTTTGTTCTTTCCCAGCAAGGAACTGAATATCATCAATGAGCAGGACATCGACATTACGATATTTATTGCGGAAATCGCCCGCTTTATTGTCCCTGATGGAGTTAATGAATTCGTTGGTAAACTTTTCAGATGACAAATAAACCACTTTTGCATTTGGATTATGGTCCTGAACATAATGACCAATAGCATGCATCAAGTGAGTCTTGCCAAGTCCAACGCCTCCATATATGAATAAAGGATTATAAGCCTTTGCTGGTGCCTCAGCTACCGCAAGCGATGCTGCATGGGCAAAACGGTTGCCTGAACCAATGACGAAAGTATCGAATGTATACTTCGGGTTCAGCATACTGACGGGCAAATCAGGCGTTTCTTCGTCCCTTTTGACCCTTCTTGGCGGTAAGGGAATATCAAGATCTTCTTGATTTTGATTCTGAGGAATGATGAATTTAACAGATAGCTCTTCACCGGTAATTTCATATAAAATCCCGCTAATTAATTGGGAATAGCGCTCTTCCAGCCAATCCCGAGCGAATTCGTTCGGTGCTGTAATCGTTAGGACATCGCCCTGGAGTGAATGTGCTTTGGTTGATTTCAGCCATGTATCGAAACTTGGCTTGCTGATCTTTTTCTCGACTTTAGCGAGTGCATTATTCCAGAGATCTGCAATATTCTCCAACAATTTTCCCTCCTTTTCTCATGGTTTTTTCTCTATGTCTGGCTGCATGCGGACTCGAATTTTTGACATTAGCCGTTTGGCTACCAGGATCATGGCTGTTCGAAAAGCATAAAATCAAAGGTTATACACGTTGTACAACCCCTGGTTAATAAATATACGAAACTATGAATGTGGAAAAATATATAATAAGGAAGAAAAGAAGCTTTTCGACAATATCCACCTTCTGTGGACAAAGTTTTACAACAGCTCTGAATAACCTATCCACAGCTTATCCACATTTTGTGGATAAGTATATTTACGTCATCGAATTATTAAGAGTGAAAACACAAATATAATATCAGATAATCTAGCATGGCGCAACGCTTTTTCATACATTATCCACAATACACTACCACTGTGGAGAAAAATTGTCCACAGGGAGATGAGTTGTGTAAAAGCTGTCAAAATGGGGTGTGGATAATAAATTTAGTGTCGATTTTTGTCCACAGGCGGTTGAAATGAGCTTTAAAACATAAATAATAAAATTTCATTCTCGAAGATAAAAATATTTTTTATCAATGGTCATTTAAAGAAGAAAAAATCTCAACATCCTTGCACATCTTAAATTCTGGTTTCATCCCTAAGAGCATTTAATGAAAAACATTGTGGATCTCAGCGGGGCTAAAAAACAAAACCTTAATATATGACAGGATGCTTCTTTTCTGAATAGGCACTTGACAATTTATGCTGCACGTCTTTATAATTACAAAGACTGTCTGTAACAGCTATTCCTCAGGGAGGTGTAACATATATGAAACGCACTTATCAACCAAATAAACGTAAACACAGCAAAGTTCACGGATTCCGTGCCCGCATGAGCAGTGCAAATGGCCGTAAGGTTCTTGCTCGTCGTCGTCGCAAAGGAAGAAAAGTATTATCAGCTTAGGCCACTGAAATGTCAGTGGTCTTTTTTCTCTTTGGGCAATACTATTTTGGGAGCTGGGCTTGCTCAGAAAAGGGCTTTAAGGGGTTTGTTTTTGGCTATACTGATGAAAATAAATCCCTCTTATCAGCTATATAAAAGAACCCAGTAAAAAACGGATCCATAGAGAATTGAAGGTGTTATAGATGAAAAAAGACTTCAGAGTGAAAAAAAATAAAGAATTCCAGGAAGCTTTTAAAAAAGGAAAGTCTGTAGCGAACCGGCAATTTGTCGTCTATATACTGAAAAAACCTGAGCAGGAAAATTTCCGTATCGGGCTTTCTGTCAGCAAAAAAATCGGCAATGCAGTCATGCGCAACCAGATCAAACGCTATATAAGGCAATCCTTTCATGAATTCCAGGACCGTGTCCTTAACGGGAATGACTACATCATCATCGCCCGTAAACCTACTGCTGAAATGGACATGCATGAGATCAAGAAAAGTCTTGAGCATGTTTTGAAGGTTGGAAAGGTTTTGAAGAAACCGAAACCTGGAGATAATGAGTGAGGCAAAAATATTTGCTGAATTGCATTTTTTAAAAGCGCTTCCCTATAAAAGATGGTAAAATACTCTTGATTGCACGTGCCTGCTAAGGCGAAGTGTACATAAATTTTTGGGACAAACTTTTGAAAATAAATGAACGTATCGGGATGTTAGGAGGAAATGAAGCTTGAAAAAAAGAATATTATTGATATTGGGCTTGGTGTTAGTGGTTTCACTGCTGACAGGCTGTACGGAATATAATCAGCCGATCACTCCGGAGAGTAAAGGATTTTGGAACGAGTACATCGTTTATCCTTTATCACTGTTGATTGTGAAAATGGCTGAATGGCTCGGCGGCAGCTTCGGTTTTTCGATTATCGCAGTCACATTAATCATCCGTTTTGCTATCTTGCCGCTTATGATTAAACAAACAAGAAGCTCAAAAGCGATGCAGGCATTGCAGCCAGAGATGCAGAAGCTTAAGGAAAAATACAGCTCAAAAGATCAGAAAACCCAGCAGAAGCTGCAGCAGGAAACGATGGCGCTTTTCCAGCAGCATGGTGTTAATCCACTGGCAGGCTGCTTTCCGCTTTTGGTTCAAATGCCTATTTTGATTGGTTTCTACCATGCGATTTCAAGAACAAGAGAGATTGCTGAACATAATTTCTTATGGTTCGATCTTGGTGCACCGGATCCGTTTTATATTCTGCCGGTTGTAGCTGGTATAACTACTTTCATTCAGCAAAAAATGATGATGGCTGGCCAGGAAAACAATCCGCAGATGGCTATGATGCTTTGGCTGATGCCGATTATGATCGTTGTTTTTGCCATCAACTTCCCAGCAGCACTTTCACTGTACTGGGTGGTTGGTAACCTATTCATGATTGGTCAAACATACTTTATTAAAGGGCCGGATCTTAAAAAAGCAAAGGCTGCCGGCAATGCGGGAGGAGCAAAAAAGTGAAACAGGTAACTGCTACAGGACAAAATGTCGACGAAGCAGTAGAATCCGCTTTAGCTCAATTAAAAACAACCAAAGACCGCACAGAAATTGATGTAATTGATGAAGGCAAAAAGGGGATTTTCGGACTTTTCGGCACACGCCCAGCTGTCGTCAAAGTGACAGTAAAGATCGATGCTGTTGAAGAAGCCGTAAATTATTTAAAATCGGTTGGCGAAAAAATGGGTGCTTCCATTGAAGTTGATGTAAAAAAAGAGGGAAAAACAATCCTTTTAACGATGTCAGGCGAAAAAATAGCTTTGCTGATCGGAAAGAGAGGCCAAACGCTGAATTCCCTGCAATTTTTGACACAGCTTGTGATCAACCGGTACGCTGATCAGTACTCTACTGTCGTGCTTGACGCAGAGGACTACCGCCAGCGCAGGAACGATACACTTGTCCAGCTGGCCGAACGCCTGGCACAAAAAGCAGTGAGGACAGGGCAAACCGTGGCGCTTGAACCGATGCCTTCGTATGAACGCAAAGTGATTCATACTGCATTAATGTCAAATAGAAAAATCAAAACCTATTCAGATGGGACAGAGCCGCATAGGCATATTGTCATCGCGCCATCTAAATAAAGAAATACAACCCGAACCTGGACCAGGTTCGGGTCTTTTTGTTGTTTTAATAAAAAGTGGATCTGGCAGAGAAATTTTCATTTGAAAAAGCAAATTTAGAGCAGGATTTTGACTGAAAGGATCTGCGAAATTTATTTATTAGCTTAAAAGTAGTTTTATGAGAGATATTTATGGTTTTATAAGCGATTAATTTTTCTTATTGGCTAAAAACAATTTTTATTGGCGACTTGGAAATTTTCTTGTTTTTTTCCCAGTTGAACATTTGAACATAAATCTGCAAGGAAGTTTTCCACACCGTAAAATTTACTCATTTGGTTTTATTGTTATTCACATGTGGATAAGTTAAAATTATAAGAGTTTATTCCACCGTTGTGGATAATTTTTAATATAGAGTATTCCTTTCTTTTTTTCACTAAAGTGATGTGGTATTCTAGTAATTTGTAGAAAGCAAACTTTAATTCTTTTTTGATATATATATTATTTTTTTGGAAAGTGGGGTGAAGCATGTGGAATTTGATACGATTGCGGCTATTTCTACGCCAATGGGCGAAGGTGCGATTGCGATTGTGCGTTTAAGCGGGGATCAGGCTTTTGCGATTGCTGACAGTTTGTTCAAAGGTGTCGGAAGCAAGAGGCTTAGTGAGGTAGCTTCCCATACGATTCATTACGGCCATCTGATTGACCCGAAAACTGGACAAGTTGCTGAAGAGGTGATGGTTTCAGTTATGAGAGGGCCGAAAACGTTCACGAAAGAGGATGTAGTCGAAATTAACTGCCATGGGGGTCTTGTTTCTGTAAACCGTGTGCTCCAGCTTGTCCTGAATCAGGGTGCTAGACTTGCAGAGCCAGGGGAATTTACAAAACGGGCTTTTTTAAATGGACGAATTGACCTTTCTCAGGCAGAGGCAGTCATTGATTTGATCAGAGCGAAAACTGATCGTGCGATGAACATGGCTCTTGGCCAGATGGAGGGCCGGTTATCAAGACTGATTCAAAAGCTGCGTCAGGAAATTCTTGAGATACTCGCTCACGTTGAGGTAAATATCGACTATCCAGAGTATGATGATGTCGAAGAAATGACGCATCATATGCTTTTGGAAAAGGCGAAGTATGTAAAAGCAGAGCTGGAAAAGCTATTGCAAACTTCACAGCAGGGAAAAATCCTCAGGGAAGGACTTTCCACTGTCATTGTAGGGCGTCCTAATGTAGGAAAATCATCATTATTGAATAGCCTTGTTCACGAAAATAAAGCAATTGTTACTGATATTCCGGGAACAACACGTGATGTCATCGAAGAATATGTCAACGTTCGCGGCGTTCCATTAAGGCTTCTCGATACAGCAGGAATCCGCGAGACGGAGGATATCGTTGAAAGAATCGGTGTCGAGCGTTCAAGACAGGTTCTGAAGGAAGCTGATTTAATTCTGCTTGTACTGAACTATTCGGATGAGCTTTCGGAAGAGGATCGGAACATCTTCGAAGCGGTAGAGGGCATGGATGTGATTGTTATCGTCAACAAAACCGACCTGCCGCAAAAAATCAATATGGATGAAGTGAGGGGGCTTGCGAAGGATTATTCGCTGGTCACAACCTCATTGCTGGAAGACCAGGGTGTGGATCAGCTGGAAGAAGCCATTTCAAGTCTGTTCTTCTCTGGAGCTATAGAGTCAGGGGATATGACGTATGTTTCGAACAGCCGCCATATCGCATTGCTGAACCAGGCTGCCCATTCAATTGAAGAAGCGATCAGCGGAGTTGAAATGGGGACGCCAATTGATATCGTCCAGATTGACTTGACCCGTTCATGGGAGCTTCTAGGTGAAGTTATCGGCGAAAGTGTGCATGAAAGCCTGATTGACCAGTTATTCTCCCAGTTCTGTTTGGGAAAGTAATTTTAAAAAAAGTGTAGAAATTATTTTACTAAAACATTCTATATAGAATGTCACCTATAGATAAAAGAAGGATGCATAGAACTTTTTTACCATAAGTTCTTTCAGTATATAGTTTTAAAAGGAGGCAGCAGGATGGGTTATGAAGCCGGAAATTTTGATGTGGTTGTAGTTGGTGCTGGCCATGCGGGTGTTGAGGCTGCCCTTGCGGCGGCACGTATGGGTGCGAAAACGGCGATGATCACCATTAACCTCGATATGATTGCGTTCATGCCGTGCAACCCGTCAATCGGCGGACCTGCAAAGGGAATTGTTGTTCGGGAGATAGACGCACTTGGCGGTGAAATGGGCCGAAATATTGATAAAACCTATATCCAAATGAGGATGCTTAATACCGGGAAGGGACCTGCAGTACGCGCATTAAGGGCCCAGGCCGATAAATTTGATTATCAAAATGAAATGAAGAAGACGCTTGAAAATGAAAAGAATCTCACATTGGTGCAGGGAATGGTTGAACGGCTGATTGTTGAGGATGGTGAATGTAAGGGAGTCATTACCCAGACAGGTGCAGCTTACCGTGCCAAAACAGTTGTTATCACAACGGGTACGTATATGCGCGGAGAAATCATCCTGGGTGAATTAAAATATTCAAGCGGTCCGAATAACCAGCAGCCATCAATCAAGCTTTCAGAACATCTTGAGGAGCTTGGTTTTGACCTGGTACGTTTTAAAACAGGAACACCGCCGCGTGTACACAGTGACACGATTGATTATTCTAAAACAGAAATCCAGCCTGGCGATGATGTCCACCGTGCTTTTTCTTATGAAACAACAAAATACATCACCGATCAGCTGCCTTGCTGGCTGACATACACGAATGAGCGGACACACCAGTTGATTGATGATAATCTTCATCGTTCACCAATGTACTCTGGAATGATCAAGGGCACTGGGCCGCGTTATTGCCCATCCATCGAGGATAAGGTCGTACGCTTCAATGACAAGCCGCGACACCAGATTTTCCTTGAGCCTGAAGGAAGAAACACTCAGGAAGTATATGTGCAGGGACTATCAACAAGCTTGCCGGAAGAAGTGCAGCATAAGATTCTCCAAACAATCCCTGGTCTTGAAAAAGTCCAGATGATGCGTGCAGGCTATGCAATTGAGTATGATGCAGTCGTGCCGACACAGCTATGGCCTACATTGGAAACAAAGCTGATCAAGAATCTTTATACTGCCGGGCAAATCAATGGCACTTCAGGCTACGAAGAGGCTGCCGGCCAGGGAATCATGGCTGGGATCAACGCAGGCAGAAAGGCTTTGGACAAGGAAGAAGTCATCCTTAGCCGTGCCGATGCCTATATCGGTGTATTGATCGATGACCTGGTTACAAAAGGAACGAATGAACCTTACCGCTTGTTGACGTCAAGAGCGGAATACCGCCTGCTTTTGCGCCACGATAATGCAGACCTGCGTCTAACTGAAAAAGGATACGAAATCGGTCTGATTACTGAAGAACGCTACCAGAAGTTCCTGGCGAAAAAAGAGGCAATTGAAGCGGAGAAGAAACGTCTTCAGTCAATCATTATCAAACCGTCAGCTGAGGTTCAAGAATTGATTCGTTCGCTTGGCGGAAGTGAATTGAAGGATGGAATTCGTGCCTCAGACCTCCTCAAGCGTCCGGAAGTATCATATGATCATATCAAGCAGCTGGTACCGGCCGATGGAGAGCTTGAATTCGAAACAGAAGAACAAACAGAAATCCAAATTAAATATGAGGGATATATTGAAAAATCTCTTCAGCAGGTGGAAAGGCTGAAAAAGATGGAAGATAAGAAAATCCCTGAAAATATCGATTACGATGCAATTTCAGGATTGGCAACAGAAGCACGCCAGAAACTGAAAGAAGTACAGCCATTGACTCTGGCACAGGCATCGAGAATCTCAGGTGTTAATCCTGCGGATATTTCCATCCTGCTCGTGTATTTAGAACAAGGACGGATTGCCCGGATATAGACCGTTACCATCAGCAAGGACAAGAAAGGGTTGGCTTATGAATACAGATCAATTTAAAGATTTGCTCGCTGAAAAGGGGATTGAGCTTTCCCAGAAGCAAATGGAGCAATATGAAAAATATTACCAAATGCTCGTCGAGTGGAATGAAAAAATGAATTTGACTGCGATTACGGAAAAGCCAGATGTGTACTTGAAGCACTTTTATGATTCCGTTTCAGCCGCTTTCTATTTTGATTTTAAAAAGCCGCTTGAACTATGCGATGTAGGCGCAGGTGCCGGCTTTCCAAGCATCCCCATCAAGATTGCCTTTCCAGAAATCAAGGTAACAATCGTGGATTCCCTGAACAAGCGGATCACATTCCTGGAACAGCTTTCAAAGGAATTGGGACTTGATGGCACAACATTTATTCATGACCGTGCAGAAACGTTCGGTCAAAATCCGGCACATCGTGAAAAATATGAAGTGGTAATGGCCAGGGCTGTTGCTAGGATGTCCGTGCTGAGTGAGCTTTGCCTTCCTCTTGTAAAAGTAGGGGGGACCTTCATCGCCATGAAGGGCAATCAGGCTGGGGAAGAGCTGCAGGTTGGCGAAAAGGCGATTTCAGTCCTTGGCGGAAAGCTTGAATCAGCTCATTCCTTTACTTTGCCTGAGGAAGAGAGCGAACGTAATATCTTAATCATTAACAAACAAAAGCCCACACCTAAGAAGTACCCAAGAAAACCTGGGACTCCGAATAAAACGCCAATTGAATAAGGGAGCTGTCCTTATATTGCATCTCAGGAGCCAATCTGAGGTGCATGGTCCATTGCTGTTCCAGTGACGGCAATGTGGGCTTGCGCTTTTTGTCCTATTTTGACAAATGAAAATAGTTTATAATAGAGTCTATAGGCAGGAACTTGTCATTTTTATAGAGAATATGTAATAGGGAGTTCATAAAGGTGGTGTAGGGTGATGAAGCCTTCTTTTTCGCGCTTTTTTGGCCTTGGAGAAAAGGAAAAAGAACGGAACCAGGTGGAAGAACAGAACCAAGTGGAAGAACAGACGGTTGAGGATATTGACAACATAGAAAACGAAGAAATAAAGAAAATTCCGATTGACCATATTATTCCAAACAGATACCAGCCAAGAACTGTTTTTGATGATGAAAAAATTGAAGAATTGGCCCGTACCATTCATATACATGGAGTAATCCAGCCAATTGTCGTACGGGAATATGACGAGGACCGATTCGAAATCATTGCCGGGGAACGCCGATGGCGGGCAATGAAAAAACTCGAGTGGGAAGAAGTTCCGGCGATTGTTAAAAACATGTCGGATTCCGAAACGGCATCCGTGGCTTTGATTGAGAACCTTCAGCGGGAGGAATTGTCGCCTATTGAAGAAGCCATGGCGTATGGAAAATTGCTGGAGATCCATAATCTCACACAGGAAGCCCTTGCCCAGAGACTTGGAAAAGGTCAATCAACAGTTGCGAATAAGCTGCGTTTGCTTAAGCTTCCCCAGGAAGTCCAGGATGCACTTTTAAATAAATTGATCACAGAGCGTCATGCACGTTCACTGATTCCGCTGAAAAATCCAGAACTTCAGGTTCAGCTGCTGGCAGAGGTTATTGAGAAATCCCTCAATGTCAAGCAGACAGAAGAGCGGGTCGTGAAGCTGCTGAGTCAAAATGATCAAAAACCAAAGCCAAAACGGAAAGCGTTCAGCAAGGATATGAGGATTGCTGTCAATACAATCCGCCAATCACTCAACATGGTATCCGACAGCGGCATTAATCTCGATTCGGAAGAAGAGGAATTTGAAGAATTTTATCAATTCACGATTCGAATTCCTAAGAAGAAATAATACCTTGGAAGTGGGGGACAGGCCGTCTCCCGCTTTTTTATTATGTAGATTTCTAGGGGAAGGGCGAAGTTAGTTTTCAATCTGCATGTCATACATGGTATGTCTTTTAAATTCCCAAAATTCAAATTGGAACCCCGATCGCACTTTAAACCACCCACTACTGCCATTAGTCCTGCTTTCCTCAACTCGCTAGTTTACTATTGTCACAGAGGTGTTACTTTTTAATAAAAATTCTATCAACTGTCAGAATTCATGCTAAAATAGAATACATGATTGCGTTTTTCAGCATGGTGCTGGGAAAGCATTATTTTTATGTACATTTTGCTTGAAAAAGCTGAATAGGATATTTAGCGGTTTTGAAAGAAGGTGACAATGTGGGGAAAATCATCGCTATTGCGAATCAAAAAGGTGGAGTTGGCAAGACGACTACATCGGTGAATCTCGGTGCATGTCTGGCATACATAGGTAAAAAAGTGCTGCTTGTCGATACCGATCCTCAGGGAAATGCGACCAGCGGTGTGGGAATTGAAAAAGCGGACGTTGAGCAATGCATTTATGATGTACTGGTTGATGACGTGGAAGCGATTAAGGTAATCCGGCCAACTGTGGTTGAGAATCTTTACACCATTCCTGCGACCATCCAGCTGGCAGGAGCGGAAATTGAGCTTGTGCCCACCATCTCTAGGGAAGTTCGCCTGAAGCGGGCTCTCGAGGAAGTGAAGGATCGATTTGATTATATTATCATAGACTGTCCGCCGTCACTTGGTCTATTGACACTGAATGCATTGACGGCTTCCGATGCTGTCATCATCCCGGTGCAATGCGAATACTATGCGCTTGAAGGGTTGAGTCAGCTTTTGAATACCGTCCGTCTGGTGCAAAAGCATTTGAACCAGGATTTAAAGATTGAAGGTGTCCTGCTGACAATGCTTGATGCGCGTACCAATCTTGGCCTGCAAGTGATCGAGGAAGTGAAGAAATACTTCCAGGACAAGGTATATAAGACAATCATTCCACGTAATGTCCGTCTGAGTGAAGCTCCGAGCCATGGAGAGCCAATTATCATTTATGATCCAAAATCCCGCGGGGCAGAGGTTTATTTAGATCTTGCAAAGGAAGTGGTTGCAAATGGCTAAAGGCTTAGGTAAAGGTTTGAATGCTTTCTTCAATATGGAAGCAGAGAAAGAAGAAAAGGTTCAGGAAATAAGCATCAAGGAAATCAGGCCCAATCCTTATCAACCACGAAAGGTTTTCGAACCAGAAGCAATCGAGGAATTGAAGCTTTCCATTCAGGAGCATGGAATCCTGCAGCCAATCATTTTAAGGAAAACAATAAAAGGCTTTGAAATCGTAGTAGGGGAAAGGCGTTATCGTGCTGCTAAGGAAGCCGGGCTGGAAACCGTCCCAGCAGTTGTACGTGAGCTGAACGAACAGCAAATGATGGAGCTTGCTGTACTGGAAAACCTGCAGCGAGAAGATTTGAATCCGATTGAAGAGGGAATTGCCTACCAAACTTTGATTGAGAAGCTGAAGATTACACAAGAAGAGCTGGCAAAAAGGCTGGGAAAAAGCAGGCCGCATCTGGCAAACCATATCCGATTGCTTTCGCTGCCGCCAAAAATCCAGCAGCTTATCTCAGATGGGAAAATCTCGATGGGACATGGGCGTGCGCTTCTTGGCTTAAGAAAGAAAGACAAGCTTCCTGTCCTGGTCGATAAGATCCTTAAAGACGGGATGAATGTCCGCCAGCTAGAACAGCTGATCCAGCAGATGAACGAAATCGTTCCACGTGAAACGAATAAAGAAAAAGAAACAAAGGACGTGTTCATTCGCGAACGTGAAACGTCACTAAGGGAACGTTTCGGAACTACTGTCAACATCAAACAATCCAAAAATAAAGGGAAAATTGAAATTGAGTTTTTCTCTAAAGATGATCTGGAACGGATTCTTGAATTATTAGATCAGCAGAACTCGTAAGCTATCCATTCGATGGCTTCTTTTTTTAATAGGCTTATTGCCAAAGCCCTGTGGCGATTAAAGCGTTTTTCTATAATCAGATGCCATTCAGTTCGTCAGCAACATTCTTAAGAAGCAAGCATTTACATAACTATAAATAAAAATGGGTGAACGAAGATATGTTTTTACTTGGCACCATCGTAAATGGATTATTAATCATCATCGGGACCTTTTTGGGCAGGCTGCTGACAAAAATTCCTGAAAATATGAAAGCCACGGTTATGCATGGAATCGGGCTTGCAGTTATGGTGCTGGGCCTGCAGATGGGTTTCAAAAGCGCAAACTTCCTGATTGTCATTTTAAGTCTTGTAATCGGGGCAGTCCTCGGTGAGGCATGGAAGCTGGAAGATAAGCTGAATGCAGTCGGGGACTGGCTTGAAAGAAAGCTGGGATCAAAAGGGGAAAGCAGTATTTCACAGGGGTTCGTGACTGCGACTTTGATTTTTGTCATTGGGGCAATGGCCATTATTGGGGCACTTGACAGCGGAATTCGCGGCGACCATGATGTCTTGTATACAAAGGCAATCATTGACGGCTTCACGGCATTGATTTTGACCACTACATTAGGGATTGGAGTTCTTTTTTCTGCGATTCCCGTCATGCTCTACCAGGGCATCATCGCTTTATTCGCTACACAAATCGATAAGCTGATTCCGCAGGCTTTGATGGACAGCTTCATCCTTGAACTGACGGCAACTGGAGGCGTCATGATTTTTGCCATCGGCCTGAACATGATTGGATTGACTAAAATCAGGGTCGCAAACCTGCTTCCCGGCATTCTGGTGACTGGCTTGCTTGTCACGATTGCACATTATACGATCGGATTTTAAGGAAGGGGATTCCTTTCAAAATAATAGCGCCGGAAGATAGTTTCCGGCGCTTTACGTATGATTACTCGGCAACTGTAGGCTGCTCGGTCTCGAGGTCCCAATTGAGTTTTGGCCACTCTTGTTTCCGTGATCGCTGCTGGCTGCTTTCATAAATGCCGTTGGCAATGGTTTTGGCCATTTTTAAAACGAGGTTCAATCTTGTGTTCTGTAAAACAAAAAACTCCATGAACCCGCTGACATTGACAATTCCGGTAATGTGCATTTCGCCAACTTCAGGCAATTCTTTGTTCACGCCGGCCCCTGGCTTGACGGGCCCATTCCCTACCTGGATGGATCCGACACTTTTTAAACGGCCGAGACAGGCGTCTATGCCAATAATATAGGGATTAAAATGTTTTTGCTTGATTTCCGCCAACTTTGCATCCATATTTACAGCATGAATGGGATCATCAAGCGTTCCATACACATGATACGGTGCTATTTCTTTTTCCTCCAGCAGCGTTCCAATCAGCGGACCCAATGAATCACCGGTAGAGCGGTCAGTTCCAATGCAGACAAAAACAATTGGGCGAGCGCTGAAACTTGGCAGAAGGTCCAGGATTTCAGCAGCCAGCTTTTCAGCAGCCAGTTCATCCTCATGGTTGATTTTCGCCACACTGTTTTTCCGCTCGAAAAAATGGTTTTTGAGATTCATTGGATCAACTCCTTAAAATTCGTACTATCAGTATACGGACTTTTTTTGTAATCTATACATACCTGTAAACAGAAAGATTTAAACAGGGTCTTTTGGAGTACGGAATCTTCTATTGAGGAATAAGGTCTCATATTTATTAATCTGGATTTTTAAGGTCATTGACCCTTTTTAAAAATATCAATAGTATATTAATATAATGAAAAAGGTGGCTGGATTATGCGGACAGTCTTCTTTAACTACATTATAAAACTTGTTAGAATGAAGATGATTGTATTAAACCTTCTACTTTGTTACATAACGTATGATAATATTAGCTTGAGATTTGCAGGCGGGTGATGAAAATGACGAAAACAGAAGAAAGTATTACTAAAACACAGGCATTTTTAAATAAAATCAGTCAAAAGCTGATGGATGAAGAACTCTGGTTTGCCATCGGGGAAAGTGCCCTGAAAATCATTGCTATCCTGATCATTTCTGGATTGCTGATCCGAATTGGCAAGCTTGCGATCCATAATTTTTTCAGGATTAGAACGAAAGGGCCGATAAGAGTTTCGGAGCGGCGGGAAACTACGCTGCAAAAGCTGCTTGAAAATATTCTAACGTATGTGGTCTACTTTATTTCCATTATGACAATCCTGTCTGCTTTGACGATTGATGTCAAGGCAATGCTCGCTGGTGCGGGGATTGTCGGATTGGCGGTCGGTTTCGGGGCTCAAAGTCTCGTGAAAGATATCATTACAGGTTTCTTCATTATATTCGAGGACCAATTCTCGGTAGGCGATTATGTAAGAATCAGCCAATTTGAAGGAACTGTGGAGGAAATTGGACTGCGGACGACGAAGATTAAAAGCTTTACAGGGGAAATTAATATTTTGCCTAATGGAAGTATCGTAGAGGTCACCAACTTTTCACTTTACAACAGTGTTGCTGTCCTCGATATTGGCATTGCTTATGAAGGGGATATTGAATACGCGGAAAAGGTCATTCAGGAATATCTCGAGACAACAACTGACAAATACCCCGAGCTTGTCAAGACACCGGAGCTTTTAGGCGTTCAGCAATTCGCAGCGTCTGAAGTCATCCTGCGGATTGTTGCAGAAACACTTCCAATGAAGCACTGGTATATGGGAAGAAAGCTGCGCAAGGACATCAAACTAGTCCTTGATGAAAATGGAATTGAAATTCCATTCCCTCGAATGGTGATGTACTCACGTCAGGAAGGCGGAGAGCAGAAGGAATTCGGTAAATAAACAAGGAGGTTTTGTAAATTGGAACACGAATTTCAACTTAATGATGTTGTTGAAATGAAAAAACCACATCCTTGCGGCACCAACAAGTGGAAAATCATCCGTCTTGGCATGGATATCCGAATCAAATGTGAAGGCTGCGAGCACAGTGTCTTGATTCCCAGAAAAGAGTTCACTCGAAAAGTAAAGAAGGTTTTATCGAAGCAGGGGGAATAATCCTGCTTCTTTTTTTATCATTATTGTATTATCCTTATTAGTAAAATAATGAACGATATAGAGATATTAGTAGGGAGATGAGGAATTGGCAACAGTACATCATTCAGCATGTCCATTGAATTGCTGGGACAGCTGCGGGTTCCTTGTTACAGTCGAGGATGGAAAGGTAACCAAGGTTGAAGGCAATCCCGAGCACCCTATTACCCAGGGCAAAATTTGCGGCCGAGGCAGGATGCTTGAGAACAAAGCAAACTCAGAAGATCGATTGTTATATCCACTTAAAAAAGTCGATGGCAGATTTCAGCAGATTTCCTGGGAGCAGGCACTAGATGAAATTGCTGAAAAGCTCGCTTACTATAAAGAAAGCTTTGGTACCACTTCCGTTTTACACAGTCATGATTACGCGAACAGTGGCTTGCTTTCCAATCTCGACAGCCGTTTCTTCAATCTTTTTGGCGGAGTGACTGAATTGACAGGTTCCATCTGCTGGGGATCAGGGATTGAAGCGCAAAACTGGGATTTTGGGGATGCTTACAGTCATGCACCTGAGGACTTGAAGAATAGCAGGCATGTCGTCATCTGGGGCAGGAATGTTGCCCGGACGAATATGCATCTTTTTCAAAATCTGCAATCTGTAAAAAAGAATGGAACAAAAGTATATGTGATTGACCCAATTTATAACGCAACTGCCAAGCTTGCGAATGAATATATTTCAATCAAGCCAGGGTTCGACGGACTTTTAGCAGCGGGCATCATGAAGGAAATGCTCCGGATGGATTTGCAGGATGAACAGTTTCTGGCAAACCATACCGTTGGGTTCGAAGACTTGAAGACCTTGCTGGACAGTGTTTCGTTAGACTATATCAGTCAAGTGACAGAAGTGCCGGCCGAAACCATTACCCATCTAGCCGAGATTTATGCCGAACGGCCTGTTTCCACAATCATGGGGCTTGGAATGCAGCGCTATGAAAATGGCGGGAATACCATCCGGCTGCTAGATGCATTGGTCGCTGTCAGCGGAAATATCGGGATTTCGGGCGGCGGAGCCAATTATGCGAACAAGCAGGTGGGGCAGAGCTTTGACTATCAGAACATTACATTGCCTGAACGGAAAAAATCGTCACGTACATTCACGATGATGAGGCAGGCTGAGGAAATCCTTTCCGCAGTGGATCCTGAAATCAAAATGGGAATTGTCACATGCGGAAATCCTCTGACTCAAGTTCCGGATACGAACAGGGTGCGAGAGGCTTTTGAATCGTTCGAAACTCTTGTAGTGATTGACCATATCATGACGGATACAGCAGAGCTTGCTGATTATGTATTGCCAGCTGCAACTGCTTTTGAAGTGGAAGATATGTATTATTCGTCAATGTACCATCATTATGTAAACCATGGGCCGAAGCTCGTTGAACCGCCGGGCGAAGCGAAACCAGACTCATGGATCTGGGCAGAGCTGGCATCAAGATTAGGATTTGGAGATGATTTTAATTTTGCCAGAGAGGATTTCATCGAAATGGGGCTGGCATCCCTGACGGAAAAGGGAATCAGTCTGGACAAAATCCGGGTCGAAAAGTTTGCTGAACTCCCAGTGGATAAAATTCCATGGGCAGACAGGAGATTCAAGACACCAAGCGGCAAGTATGAATTCACTGCTTCTGCGGTCCCGGACGGTAAAATTAAATTGTCGCTTCCAACGGAAACGAAATGGTCCAATCCTGAATTGGCTGAAAAATATCCTTATTCCTTACTGACGATCCATCCGCTGCGTTCAAACCATTCGCAGCATTTCCATCTGTTTCAGCCAGAGCCGTACGTAAAAGTAGAGATTGCCGAAAATGTCGCTGCTGAAAAAGGCTTAAAAGATCAGGACTCTGTCAGGGTATGGAATGACAGGGGAGAACTCAAAGGGACAGTCTCAATTTTAAAAATGGCCCACCCGGGAACGGTCAATATTGATGAAGGGTTGAGCGCCCGATTTGGAGGTTCAGCCAACCAGCTCACATCAAGCAGGGAGTCAGATAACGGACTTGGCAGCACCCTGTATGATTGTCTTGTCAATCTTGAAAAAGTTGAAAAATAAATGATGATTAATTTGGGGCCGCACTTTTTGGAGTGCGGCTTTTCTTTTGAGGACAGGGGTGATCGAAAATCCCTAAAAACTTCATCAAGAGAAGGATTTGCGCGCAACGATTCAGAAACCTGTAAAGGAGGTCACCACCAGGGCTGATTGGCGCTCGAAAATTCAGGAAAACCAAAAAAAGGTCACCAAAAGTGGGAAAAAGCTTCGATGCCTCTCGCCAGTGTCTATTATTGCCCCCTTTTACAAGCTTGTCTTTTCCCCTTGTAATCACTATAATTGTGAGAGGAAAAAATCGTTTAGGTGTTTCTTGCTTGAATAGATACATTTTTAAAATAGAGGAGTGACATGGATGGCTTTAACAGCAGGTATTGTTGGACTTCCTAACGTAGGGAAGTCAACTTTGTTTAATGCGATCACACAGGCTGGTGCTGAATCAGCCAACTATCCGTTCTGTACAATCGACCCGAATGTAGGAATCGTTGAGGTTCCAGACCATCGTTTAACTAAATTGACTGAGCTTGTCCAGCCTAAGAAGACGGTGCCGACTGCTTTTGAATTCACGGACATCGCCGGTATCGTTAAAGGTGCCAGTAAAGGTGAAGGACTGGGAAACAAATTCCTTTCCCATATTCGCCAGGTGGACGCTATCTGCCAGGTTGTCCGCTGCTTCGCGGATGACAATATTACACACGTTGCGGGTAAAGTGGACCCGATTTCAGATATTGAAGTCATCAATCTGGAATTGATTTTAGCTGACCTGGAATCCGTTGAAAAAAGAATCACCCGTGTCGAAAAATTGGCTAAGCAAAAGGATAAGGAAGCATCAATCGAGTTTCCTATCCTGACTCGTCTTCGTGATGCATTTGAAGCTGAACAGCCAGCACGCGCGGTTGAATTCACTGAAGAAGAAATGAAAATCGTCAAGCACCTTCATTTATTGACAATTAAGCCGATGCTTTATGTTGCAAACGTCGGTGAAGAAGATGTCGCAGATCCAAGCGGCAACGAATACGTCCAGAAAGTCCGTGAATTTGCACAAAAGGATAACGCTGAAGTCATCGTCATCAGTGCGAAAATCGAAGAAGAAATCGCCGAGCTTGAAGGAGAAGAAAAACAAATGTTCCTTGAGGAGCTGGGCATAGAAGAGTCTGGTCTTGACCAGCTGATCCGTGCTGCCTACAGCCTGCTTGGACTGGCTACCTACTTCACAGCTGGTGTCCAGGAAGTGCGCGCATGGACATTCCGCCACGGCATGAAAGCTCCTCAGTGTGCTGGAGTCATCCACTCTGACTTCGAACGCGGATTCATCCGTGCAGAAACAGTCCACTATGACGATCTTCTTGCAGCAGGATCTATGACAGCGGCAAAGGAAGCTGGAAAAGTCCGCCTGGAAGGTAAAGAATACGAAGTAAAAGACGGAGATATCATTCACTTCCGCTTCAATGTATAATCTGTTTTCGTCCTGCTTTTTAGCAGGGCGTTATTTTTTATATTAAGCTCTTTCCTCAAACTTTGTTGCTATTGGCTACAAAATAGGATGGAATTACCTAAGTTTCTTTGCCAACTTAGTAACGACCTGCAATATAGCTGTTATCACGTTAAAATCGGCTTTAGGATTTTAACAAAAAAACAGCCTTATATTGAAATTAAAATAGCTTGGACAAATATACGAACATATGTTAGTATTTTATTATAGAATTATTTAATCGCAGAAATAGTAAAAAGCAGATTCGCTATACATAGCATTGCTTTTGAATATGTTCTGTGATATAATTTCATCTTGTGAGTAATTAAACAATTACTCCTTGCCCTGTAATGGGGCCGCTTAGACCAAAAGGAGGTGACAGTGATGAGAAAGTACGAAATTATGTACATCATCCGCCCAAATATTGAAGAGGAAGCTAAAAAAGCTCTTACCGAGCGTTTCAGCACAATCCTTACTGATAATGGTGCGGAAGTATCAGAAGCTAAGGAATGGGGCAAACGCCGTCTTGCTTATGAAATCAATGATTTCCGTGATGGCTACTACCAGCTTGTTAAGGTAAATGCTACTCCGGCAGCAGTTGAGGAATTCTCTCGTCTTGCTAAAATCAACGAAGATATCATTCGCCACATCGTAATTAAAGAAGAAGAATAATAAATGATATAAATATAAACTTTCAGCCGGAGATGTTTCACATGGAACATCAATGCTGGGGGGAAGGAGTTGATTCTGATGATGAATCGTGTCATTCTTGTCGGCCGTTTGACCAAGGATCCTGAATTACGTTTCACACCGAATGGAGTTGCAGTTGCTACTTTCACGCTTGCGGTAAATCGTTCATTTACCAACCAGCAGGGGGAAAGAGAAGCGGACTTCATTAACTGTGTGGTATGGCGCCGTCCAGCGGAAAACGTTGCTAACTTCCTGAAGAAAGGCAGCCTTGCCGGTGTAGATGGACGAGTCCAGACTCGCAGCTACGAAGGACAAGATGGTAAGCGTGTATACGTTACAGAAGTTCTTGCTGAGAGTGTTCAGTTCCTTGAGCCAAAAGGACAGTCTTCAGACAGAGGGGATAGCGGTTATTCCCGTCAAAATGATCAAGGTTCCCCATTCGGGAATCAGAATCAACGCCAAAACCAAGGTTATACAAAAGTAGATGAGGATCCATTTGCAGGTGGCGGCCAGATCGACATTTCAGATGATGATCTTCCATTCTAATATAACTCGGACATGAAATATAATACACAAGGAGGGAAATGACCATGGCAATGGGTGGACGCAGAGGCGGACGTGCAAAACGCCGTAAAGTTTGCTACTTCACAGCAAACGGAATCACTAAAATTGATTATAAAGATGTTGATCTTCTTAAAAAATTCATCTCTGAGCGCGGTAAAATTTTACCACGCCGTGTAACTGGAACTAGCGCTAAATATCAGCGTAAATTGACAGTTGCAATCAAACGTTCTCGTCAAATGGCATTACTGCCATACGTTTCAGGCGAATAAGGTTCGGATATTAAAAGGCAGCGGGAAATCCCGCTGCCTTTTATATTAGCTTTATACCGCTTTGGTTGCTTGTACGTAACTTACAGGATAAAATAGTTCTTATCGGTTATTTTAGACCTGAAAATTCTTTTATCTCGGATAGTGACTGGATAATAAGAGTGCTTATGCTTTTTTCAGTGTCTAGCTTCAGCGCCTGGCCCTTTACATTTCGTTTTCGGTCCGACCAATGAAGTCAAAGAGCGACTTCATCGATTGGCCCTCCAGTGCTTGTCAGGGCTGACCCAGGCGCTTACGCATTTCAGATGAGGTGGATTATGAAAAATACATACAAGCTGACAGAAGGAGCAATTTTGTTGGCGATTTTCGCCGTTTTGTTGCTGATTACATTGTATATTCCTGGCTTGGGGATGATTGTTAACTTATTTCTTGCTTTGCCATTCATGATGTTCGGCGCAAAGCATGATTGGAAAAGCACTGCTGTCTTTACGGTGGCAGCCGTTCTGTTATCAATGATTCTTGGTACATTCCTGGCGATGCCTCTTGCTTTGGCTTATGGAACGACAGGAGCAGTCATGGGATATATGATGAGAGAAGGGAAGACCAGGTTTGCTTCTTATATCGCTGGTTCCCTGGTGTTTCTTATAAATTTAGTGGCACAATATGCTTTATCGATCGTTTTATTTAAAATGAATTTTATTGAAGAAATGGTGGAAATATTCCGTGCCTCTGTTGACCAGGCAATCAACATGCTTGAACAAATGGGACAGACACCTGATGAAAAGCTGATCAGCCAATTTGACGCAATGGTAGATATGATTGAAGTACTTGTGCCAAGCATGTTTGTCATGGCTTCCTTTTTTATTGTATTTTTGCTTCAGCTTGTATCCTTCCCGTTTTTAAAACGATTCGGGGTAAAGGTTCCGCATTGGCAACCGTTCAGAGAATTAAATCTGCCGAAGAGCATCCTATGGTATTACCTGATCACAATGATTGCTGCACTGGCTTTACAGCCCGAAAAGGGAACGTATTGGTTCTGGGTAATTTCGAATCTTTCGTTCATCCTGCAGATGCTTATGGTCCTCCAGGGTATTGCGTTTGTATTTTATTTAACATATGTGAAAGATTACCCGAAAGCTGTACCAATCATCGTGATAGTCCTAATGTTCCTGCTTCCATTTGTTCTTTATATTGTGAGGATATTAGGTATAATTGATTTAGGGTTTGACTTAAGAAAACGTCTGGGAGAGAAGAAGTAATCAGAAACTAACGCTTTAGGAGCTGAGCACATGCCTTCTTATTTAGAGAGGCGGCAAATACGTTATCCATTGTATGGATTGATGGCCGTAACACTGGTGCTAATTGGATTTCTGTCTTTCTATAATTGGATTATAGGGGCAGCAGGGTTCATTCTCACTGGCCTGTTGATTTATTTGATTTTTCAGGTGAACCATAAAATAAAAGAAGAAACCGAAGAATATATCTCTACACTTTCTTACCGGGTGAAAAAAGTCGGCGAAGAAGCATTGATGGAGATGCCGATTGGGATCATGCTAATCAATGACGACTATTATATTGAGTGGACGAATCCTTTCATTGCTTCCTGCTTTAATGAAGACTCGCTTGTCGGAAAATCATTATATGACGTAGCTGATGCCGTCATTCCACTGATCAAGCAAGAGGTCGAAACCGAAATCATCAGCCTCCACGACCGGAAATTCAGGGTCATCCACAAGTCCGAAGAGCGGCTCCTCTACTTTTTTGATGTGACCGAACAGGCAGAAATCGAAAAGTTGTATCATGATGAACGTACAGTCATTTCGATCATTTATCTTGATAACTATGAAGAACTGACCCAGGGAATGGATGATCAGACAAAAAGCAGCCTGAACAGTCTTGTGACTTCAATTTTGAATAAATGGGCAACCAATAATGGAGTATTCCTTAAGAGGGTTGCTTCTGAACGATTCATCGCCGTATTCAATGAGCACATCCTCAAACTGTTGGAAAAAGGAAAATTCACGATTCTTGATGAGGTCAGGGAAACGACATCAAAGCAAAATGTCCCTTTAACATTAAGCATTGGTGTCGGTACAGGTTACTCCTCGCTTCCCGAACTTGGTACACAGGCACAGTCAAGCTTGGACCTTGCTTTAGGACGTGGTGGAGACCAGGTGGCGATTAAACAGCCTAATGGCAAAGTGAAGTTTTATGGAGGCAAGACCAATCCGGTTGAAAAACGCACACGGGTAAGGGCGCGAGTCATTTCCCATGCACTTAAGGAACTGGTTATTGAAAGTGACAAGGTCTTGATCATGGGCCACAAGAATCCGGATATGGACGCAATCGGTTCTGCTATCGGGATCCTTAAAGTGGCACAAATGAACAAGCGTGAAGGCTTTATTGTTTATAATAAAAATGAGATTGATACTGGCGTCCAGCGATTGATGGATGAGATAAAACAAAACGAGGATTTATACGATCGTTTCATTTCACCTGAACAGGCGTATGAAATCGCTTCGGATGATACATTACTGGTGGTAGTCGATACACATAAACCATCGCTTGTGATTGATGAAAGGCTGCTGAACCGGATTGAGAATGTCATTGTTATCGATCACCACCGCAGGGGCGAGGAATTCATCAAAAATCCGCTCCTTGTCTATATGGAGCCTTATGCGTCATCCACAGCTGAGCTTGTAACAGAATTGCTTGAATACCAGCCGAAAAATGGGAAGATCCAGATGCTTGAAGCGACTGCTTTATTGGCTGGAATCATTGTCGATACAAAAAGCTTCACTTTAAGGACCGGTGCGCGGACATTTGATGCTGCTTCCTACCTGCGCAGCCATGGTGCTGATACCATTCTTGTCCAAAAGTTTTTAAAAGAAGATATCAATACTTATATCAAAAGAGCGAAAATCATTGAAAATGTTTATTTTTACCGTGACGGCATTGTCATTTCCAAAGGCCTGAATGATATTTACTGTGACCATGTCATGATTGCACAAGCTGCAGATACACTTTTGACAATGGATGGCGTGACAGCATCATTCGTTATATCCAGAAGATCTGATGATACAATTGGAATTAGTGCGAGATCACTAGGGGAAGTCAATGTCCAGGTCATCATGGAAAGCCTGGATGGTGGCGGGCATTTAACCAATGCAGCGACACAAATGTATGATATCTCGACAGATGAGGCTGAAACACTTTTACAAAATGCGATAGATGATTATTTAGAAGGGGGACAAAAAGAATGAAAGTAATCTTTTTGAAGGACGTTAAAGGGAAAGGCAAAAAGGGCGAAATCAAAAATGTGGCAGATGGCTATGCACATAACTTCCTGATCAAGCAGGGACTTGCTGTAGAAGCCAATCAGTCCTCTATGAGTTCCCTGAGCGCTCAGCAGAAAAAGGAAGAGAAAATGGCGCAGCAGGAGCTTGAGGATGCGAAAGCATTGAAGGAAAAGCTGGAGAAGGTTACAGTTGAACTTTCGGCAAAGTCAGGAGAAGACGGCCGCCTTTTCGGATCTATCACCAGCAAGCAGATTGCTGATGAGCTGCAAAAGGCCCACAGCATCAAGCTTGATAAACGCAAAATTGAGATGCAGGATGCAATCCGAACACTTGGTTACACAAAGGTTCCTGTGAAGCTTCACAAGGAAGTACAGGCAACATTGAATGTCCATGTAAAAGAAGGAAAATAATTTACAGTTCCATCTAGTCATAAACATGATAAAATAATATAGTTACAGAAATAGGTGATCGGTTCTGCTGATCACTTTTTTTCAATTCGAGTAATTTGTAAGGGGGCTGGCAGATGAGTGAATTATTCGCGGATCGACTTCCGCCGCAAAATATGGAAGCGGAACAAGCCGTACTTGGTGCAATATTTTTAGAGCCATCAGCTTTAACTCTTGCTTCAGAAATTCTGTTACCAGAAGATTTTTACCGTGTGGCACACCAGAAAATATTCAGCGTCATGCTGGATTTGAACGATAAAGGAAAAGCAATCGACCTAGTAACTGTTACTGAAAATCTGGCATCTTCCAAGCTGATTGAGGATGTTGGAGGAGTCAGCTATCTTAGTGAATTGGCTGCGTCTGTCCCTACCGCAGCAAACATAGAGTATTATGCTAGAATCGTAGAAGAAAAGTCGTTGCTGAGAAGGTTAATCCGCACTGCTTCAGGCATTGCTGAAGATGGCTATATGCGTGAGGACGAAGTGGAGGCTTTACTGGCCGAAGCAGAAAAGAACATCATGGAGGTTGCCCAGCGCAAGGGCGGCGGAGCCTTTCATAATATAAAAGATGTCCTTGTCAGGACTTACGATAACATTGAGGAAATGCATAACCGCAAAGGAGACATTACCGGACTGGAAACAGGCTTTGCAGAGCTTGATCGAATGACCGCCGGTTTCCAGCGAAATGACTTGATCATCGTTGGCGCACGTCCTTCAGTTGGTAAAACAGCGTTCGCACTGAATATCGCCCAGAACGTTGCAAAGAAGACAGGGGAGAACGTCGCGATTTTCAGTTTGGAGATGGGTGCTGAACAGCTTGTCATGCGTGTACTCTGTGCTGAAGGAAACATCGATGCCCAGAGGCTGCGTACAGGCTCTCTGACAGATGAGGACTGGGGCAAACTGACGATGGCAATGGGAAGCCTGTCCAATGCAGGTATTTTCATAGATGATACACCAGGTGTCAGGATCACCGATATCCGATCAAAATGCCGGCGTCTTAAGCAAGAGCAGGGCCTTGGCATGATTATGATCGACTATCTGCAGCTGATCCTTGGAAGCGGCCGTGCCGGTGAAAACCGCCAGCAGGAAGTATCAGAAATTTCCCGTTCCCTCAAACAGCTGGCACGTGAGCTTCAGGTTCCGGTCATCGCCTTGTCGCAGCTGTCCCGTGGGGTTGAGCAACGCCAGGACAAGCGCCCGATGATGTCTGATATCCGTGAATCCGGATCCATCGAGCAGGACGCCGATATCGTTGCGTTCCTGTACCGTGATGATTACTATGACAAGGAATCCGATGATAAAAACATTATTGAAATCATCATTGCCAAGCAGCGTAACGGCCCAACAGGAACCGTAAAGCTGGCATTTGTTAAAGAATATAATAAATTCGTTAACATTGAGAACCGTTATGACGAATCGTACGCTCCTCCAGGGGCATAATGAGAATTGACCAATATGGTTGATTCTCTTTTTTTTGGGTTTGATACAATTATTTTTACGAACGAATAAATGTAATTTAAATTTAATGTTCGTGTTTTATTGACTTACGGGTCTTATTATTGGTAAACTTTATATGTTTCAAACGGAAAAATAACCGTATACCTTTGGAGGTGCTTTTTATATGTCATCCGTAGTAGTAGTGGGAACACAATGGGGAGACGAAGGAAAAGGGAAGATTACAGACTTCCTATCAGAAAATGCCGAAGTGATTGCCCGTTATCAGGGGGGGAACAACGCTGGCCATACAATAAAATTCAATGGTGAAACATATAAACTGCATTTAATTCCATCCGGAATTTTTTATAAAGAAAAAATCAGCGTTATCGGCAACGGAATGGTTGTCGATCCCAAAGCACTTGTGAAGGAACTTGCCTATCTGCATGATAAAGATGTTTCCACAGACAATCTTCGTATCAGTAACCGTGCGCACGTAATCCTTCCGTATCATCTGAAACTGGATGAAGTTGAAGAAGCTAGCAAGGGTGCCAATAAGATTGGCACGACGAAAAAAGGAATCGGTCCAGCTTATATGGATAAGGCTGCTCGTATAGGGATCAGGATTGCTGACTTGCTGGACCGTGAAGTATTCGAAGAAAAGCTTACCCGCAACCTTGAAGAAAAAAATCGCCTGTTTGAACGCATCTATGAGACTGAAGGCTTCAAGCTTGAAGATATACTCGATGAGTATTTTGATTATGGGCAGCAAATCAAGGATTATGTGGTCGATACTTCGGTGGTGTTAAACGACGCTCTCGATGAAGGCCGCCGCGTCTTGTTTGAAGGTGCCCAGGGAGTTATGCTCGATATCGACCAGGGTACATATCCCTTTGTTACTTCATCTAATCCTGTAGCTGGCGGGGTGACAATTGGTTCAGGAGTAGGGCCTACGAAAATCACTCATATTGTCGGTGTTTCAAAAGCTTATACGACCCGCGTAGGTGATGGTCCGTTCCCAACCGAACTGGACAATGAAATCGGCAACCAGATTCGAGAAGTTGGCCGTGAATACGGGACAACAACTGGCCGTCCGCGCCGCGTTGGCTGGTTCGACAGCGTCGTCGTCCGCCATGCCCGCAGAGTCAGCGGAATCACGGATTTATCTTTGAACTCCATCGATGTTCTGACTGGCATAGAGACACTTAAAATTTGTGTAGCTTACCGCTATAAAGGCGAGCTGGTCGAAGAATTCCCGGCAAGCCTGAAAACACTGGCTGAGTGCGAACCAGTCTATGAAGAACTGCCAGGCTGGACAGAAGACATCACAGGCGTAAAATCACTTGATGAGCTGCCAGAAAATGCAAGACACTATCTGGAGCGCATCTCACAGCTGACAGGTATTCCATTATCCATCTTCTCCGTCGGTCCAGACCGCACACAAACAAATGTTGTGAGAAGTCCTTGGAGATCATAATTTAAATTATAAACAAGCCCCCGCTCTTGTTGGAGTGGGGGCTTGTTTATGCTTTCGGGTGTGGGATCCAGCAGTTTCCAGTTCGCGGAATTATGGTGAGAATTCGCGGAAATGGAGTGGATCATCGCGGAATTGGCAGCCCATTTCGCGGAAAAAGTCCCTAGCATCGCGGAATTAACATGCTTTTATTGAAAAAGGGATTAAAATGCATATGAAATTTTACGGTTGGACAATCGTTTCGGAAGAAAAAAGACAGTTTAAGAGAAAAAAAGTAAAAAAAATTTAAAAAAAACATATACAAACCGCAAAATGCTATGGTAATATAAACAACGTTGTCACTAATTCGACAAAAAATGATAAAACTATAGCGAGCCATTAGCTCAGTCGGTAGAGGGTTGCTAGCTTCATTGATTAAGCTTCTGGGGCAACCTGCGAGAAATACCGAAGGTCTTTTGAGCACAGGTTCCAAACAGACACCTAGTTTAGGGTGTAGATTATATAGAGAGCCATTAGCTCAGTCGGTAGAGCATCTGACTTTTAATCAGAGGGTCGAAGGTTCGAGTCCTTCATGGCTCACCAAGATTTTTCGCGGTAGCGATAACAATATTCCATAAACTCACGATAGTGAAAATGGATAAGCTTAATATATGGCCCCTTGGTCAAGCGGTTAAGACACCGCCCTTTCACGGCGGTAACACGGGTTCGAATCCCGTAGGGGTCACTTTATACATAATTTTTTCTTGGCTCAGTAGCTCAGTCAGTTGCTTGCTTCACTGAATGAGCATCTCTGGCAACTTGCGAGAAAAACCGAAAGGTTTTTTGAGCAGGTGGAAACAAAACAAAGTTTAGGAAACAATTTTATCGTGGCTCAGTAGCTCAGTCGGTAGAGCAGGTTGCTCACATCCTCGACTTTGCTTCAGCGGCAACCTGTGAGAAAGACCGAAAGGTCATTCGAGCAAAGGACTTAAACAGAATAAAGTTTAGGAAACAATTCTTATCTTGGCTCAGTAGCTCAGTCGGTAGAGCAAAGGACTGAAAATCCTTGTGTCGGCGGTTCGATTCCGTCCTGAGCCATTAAAAAAGGGAGCGTGTCATATGACATGCTCCTTTTTTTTGTAATATTCCTGTAATAAAATCGGTAATCTTCCTATTTTTAACATGTCTGTGTTGGATTTAACAGGAATATTCATAAACTCTCATTCAAAAGTAGGAGAATATCCTGTTATTACTAGGTTTTTGACTTATTTTATGACTGGAAGATAGGAAAATCTTACGATATAAAATACCATTTAGCTGACAAAAAACGTAATAAAATGTCAGGTATTATACATTTTTGTTACATAATGAAGACTATTCTCCCGATCGATACATTATATGGTAAAGTAGAAAGGTAAATTATCAGATAATAGTGATATAGACCTAGACTAATAGTGTTTGACCGTTGTAGGAGGATCAGGATGAATAATTTAAAACATAGGCTGTCCAATCTTGCCGGCAAAACATCTAGAGAGATGAAGCCAGCAATAAAAAAGTCAATCATGGCGGCGGTTACTGTAGCTGCGTTGTCTTTTAGTGCAGGAAGTGCTGCACTTGCGGCGGAGTCTGACTTAACGACTGTTTATTACGTGTATGTAAATGATAAATTTATCGGGACTGTAGCCGATAAAACGCAAGTAGAAAAGCTTGTAGAATCTGAGTTGGCAACCGCTAAAACAGCCTTTGCTGACCTGAATGTCGACTTAGGGCTGGATATATCTTTTGTTCCTGAACAAGTGTTCAGCTCTGCGGCTGAATCGAATACAAGCGAAGTTTTGAATGTGCTTAAAGATGAAATTAATGTTCAGGCAGAAGCTTCTGCTCTTGTTATTGGTGATAAGCCTGTGGCATATGTGAAAGATCAAGAAGCAGCTGATCAAGTACTTAAGACATTAAAGCTGGAACACGTTACCGAAGAAGAATTGGCTGCTGTTGAGAACAGAAAGAAATCTCCTAATCTAGCATTACCCGTTGCTAAAGAAAATGAAACTCGTTTATTAGACGTCCGTTTCACCCAGGAAGTTTCAAAATCAAATGAAAAAGTAGATCCTGAGAAGGTCCTTTCTGTTGAGGAAGCTGTCCAGCTCCTTAAAAAGGGGACATTAGAGGAAAAGAAATATCAGGTTAAAGAAGGAGATGTACTGGGGAGCATTGCAAGTGCCCACAAACTTGAGCTTGCCCAGATGCTTTCTCTAAATAAAGGATTGGATGAGAACTCAGTCTTGAAGCCTGGCCAAGAGTTGAATGTAACGGTATTAAAGCCCTTCGTAGAAGTTGTTGTCGATCGCCAGGTATATGCTAAGGAAGAAGTGGCCTTCGAAAAAGAAGTGGTAGAAGATTCTTCAATGTTCAAAGGTGACACGAAGAAGAAGCAGGAAGGCAAGGCCGGCATGAAAGGCATTACTTACGCATTGACTGAACAAAATGGCAGGGTAATCAAGAAGGATGTCATTAAAGAGGTAGTACTTGAGGAGCCTGTGAAGGAAATTGTTATCAAAGGAACGAAGGTTGTTCCTTCCCGTGGAGATGGAACATTCGTATGGCCTACAAATGGCGGGTATGTATCCAGCCGCCAGGGTTATCGCTGGAGCAGAATGCATAAAGGAATTGATATCGCAAGGCCTAGCAATTATACAATCAAGGCTGCGGATAATGGAAAAGTCACATACGCTGGCAACAAAGGTGATGGTTATGGAAACAAAATCATTATTGATCATCAAAACGGCTACCAGACAATGTATGCACATCTTGCTTCCATTTCTGTAAGTCCGGGGCAGACTGTTTCCCGAGGATCTCAAATCGGTATCATGGGAAGAACAGGTAATTCAACGGGCATTCACCTTCATTTTGAAGTTTATCAAAACGGCAGGATTATTGACCCTATGTCTAAGTTACAATAAAACCAATAACGAAAGTCTCTAGCCAAACTAGAGACTTTTTTTATTAAGGTTCTTTTCTCATACTTTGTTGCTATGACAAAGAAATATGATTGAATGACCTATGTTTATACTCAAAAAATTAAAGCTTATTATGAGAAAAGAGCATGTACCGACCAACTTAATGGCATTTTATTACGTTAAAATCGGCTTTAGGATTTTAACAACCATCTTTACGAAAACAGCCTTTATTAAACCTAATCCTTATCGTTAGGTTCAAGGGCCATAAAATCGTGTCATTTTATTGTTTTGGGCAGGATTGGTACAATTGGGAAGAGAAGAATAGAAGTTATATAACAGAAAAATTCAGTTTTTCTCTGATTTACAGTAAAATAGATAAGATAGCATTATAAAAAGAGAAGCTTATTTATATACGATTGATAATTTGGCTATAAAAGGAGAATTGGTATGGAGAAAAAGATTCTAGTTGTAGACGATGAGAAACCAATTGCAGATATTCTACAGTTCAATTTAAAAAAAGAAGGTTATGACGTTTACTGTGCATATGATGGCAACCAGGCGGTTGAAATGGTTGAGGAAGTCCAGCCTGACTTAATCCTGTTGGATATCATGCTTCCTTTACGTGATGGCATGGAGGTCTGCCGTGAAGTCCGAAAGAAATACGAGATGCCAATTATTATGCTGACGGCTAAAGACTCTGAGATCGATAAAGTTCTTGGGCTTGAGCTTGGCGCCGATGATTATGTAACCAAGCCGTTCAGTACGCGTGAATTGATTGCGAGGGTAAAAGCAAACCTTCGCCGCCATCAGCAGAGCGCAGTCAAAGAGGATGAGCAAGAAGAAACAAATGAAATTAGCGTTGGCTCTCTGACAATCCATCCGGATGCTTACGTTGTTTCCAAACGAGGAGAGACAATTGAATTAACGCATCGTGAATTTGAGCTTCTCCATTATCTTGCCAAGCATATTGGACAAGTCATGACGAGAGAGCATCTTCTTCAAACCGTTTGGGGTTATGATTATTATGGTGATGTTCGTACAGTAGACGTTACTGTAAGACGCCTTCGTGAAAAAATCGAAGACAACCCAAGTCACCCGACATGGATCGTGACAAGACGAGGAGTAGGCTATTATTTAAGAAACTCTGAGCAGGAGTAAGGACAGGCATGAAAAAGGTAGGTTTTTTTCGCTCAATACACCTTAAATTTGTGATTATATATGTCCTGCTTATTCTTGTGGCAATGCAGATTATCGGTGTCTATTTTGTCCGCAAGCTTGAGACAACGTTAGTCACCAATTACCAGGACTCTGTAAAATCTCGTGTCGACCTGCTGGTTTATGACATCCAGGAAGAAATGGTCAAGGAACGAGGCAAGGAAGACCCTCCGAAAGAGGAAGCAATCAAGCAAATTTTAAGAGATTATAAGGCATCTGATATTTCGGAAATCCGGGTGATTGACGGAAGCAGTTTTAAAATACTTGGTACCTCAAGCGACAGCAATCAGGGATTGGTAGGCCAGAGGACACCTGATGTCAAAATTAAGCGTTCAATTATCTTTGAAGAAGATGAGGACGTCATACAGTTGAAAGGGAATAAACGGGTTTGGTTACTGTCAACCCCAATCATGCATAACAGTGAAGCAATTGGTGCTGTCTATCTTGTAGCCAACATTGATGATGTATTTAAACAGATGAATGATATCAATAAGATTCTTGCTACCGGAACAGCTATTGCATTGATTTTCACCGCGATTCTTGGCGTTCTTCTTGCACAGACAATCACTAGGCCGATATCTGATATGCGTAAACAGGCCCTTGCCATGACGCGTGGCAATTTTTCCAGGAAGGTTAAAGTGTATGGTTATGATGAAATCGGCCAGCTGGCGATTACTTTTAACAATCTGACGAAGAAGCTGCAAGAGGCACAGGCAACCACTGAAGGAGAGAAAAGAAAGCTATCCTCCGTGATTTCCTACATGACGGACGGAGTCATTTCGACAGACAGAAAAGGGCGTATCATTCTGATCAATGATCCAGCAACGCAAATGCTGGGTGTTTCACGTGAAACAATCCTGTCACAGCCATTGGTTTCAGTCCTTGGTCTCGATGAAAACTATAGCTTTGAAGATTTGCTTCAGGAAAAAGATTCAATCGTCCTGGACTACAGTACAAAAAGCAAGCCATTCATTCTGCGTGCCAATTTCTCGGTCATCCAGAAGGAAAGCGGCTTTGTAAATGGATTAATAGCGGTTCTTTATGATATTACAGAGCAGGAAAAAATCGATATGGAAAGACGGGAATTCGTTGCGAATGTCTCCCATGAGCTGCGTACTCCGCTGACAACCATGCGCAGCTATTTAGAAGCGCTGGCTGACGGTGCCTGGAGAGATGAAGAGATTGCTCCAAACTTCCTTGAAACCACCAGGGGAGAAACGGAAAGGATGATCCGTCTTGTTAATGATTTACTGCAGCTGTCCAAGATGGATAGCGTGGATTATCGCCTTTCAAAAGAATGGGTCAATTTCCCGGTCTTTTTTAACAGAATCATAGATCGGTTTGAATTGACGAAAGAACAAAATGTATCGTTCATAAGGGAAATACCAGGTGAAGCGATTTTTGTTGAAATTGATGAAGACAAAATCACACAGGTACTGGATAATATCATTTCCAATGCGATGAAATATTCACCAGAGGGCGGTACCATTACGTTCAGGGTAAAAGAATTGGATGACAAGATTATCGCAAGTATTTCTGATGAAGGTGTTGGCATCCCTAAAGATAATTTAGACAAGATTTTTGATCGTTTTTACCGAGTAGATAAAGCCAGGACACGGAAGCTTGGCGGGACCGGCCTTGGATTGGCTATTGCCAAGGAAATGGTCAATGCCCACGGGGGAAGGATCTGGGCGGAAAGTGTGGAGGGGAAAGGAACTACCGTTCAATTTACTCTTCCTTATGACCGGAGTGCAGAGGATGATTGGTCATGACGTATGAAAATATAAAATCTTTTATTTTAGCATTCCTTGTGATTCTTAGCGGTTTTTTAACATGGAATATTTGGACATATCAGCCGAACTATGAAATTGTAAACAACCAGAAGACTTTTGAAGATATTAGTTTTACCACACCCAAAGAAATTAAAAAAATCGTCAAACCCCATCAGATTATCTATCATGTGGGCGGAAAACAATTTGGTTCTGTGGATAATGGCTATATTGATGAAATCATTGGAGTTATTTCGAAATGGAAGTACTTCGATGTGAAAAAGTATCCTGGGCGGATCAGTGAATTCAATGAAAAGATTGTCCAGGGGGACAATACCGAGATTATTTTTCCTGATGAAGTACCTATTGAACTATATAAAAGAGTGCTGAATATCAGCGAGAAGGATATACCAAAATTTGATTTTGACCGGATTATTATTAATTCCGAGACCCAGCAAAAGCAGGAAGGCATCGTTTATTTTTATTCGCAAAAAAATCAGGAAGCTTATGTCAGCAATGTAAGCCCGTCCTATATAAATGATTTTACGAACAAATTTTATGATTCTGCCAAAAGGCTGACGCCGCATTTCCTTTATACAGTGTCAGATATTAAGAAAATCTATTTGCCAACGGAAAAAGTAGAAATGGTAATCCATACGTATTATCAAAATCCATTGGATTCTGACCAATTCAAGGAAGCACTGTTCACAGACCCAAGCTTTGTCCAAAAGAGCATCGTTGATGGTATAGAGGAGTACACCGATGATGCAAGTAAAATGCTTGTTGACACAGAATCGCATATGATTAATTATGTCAATCCTGTCCGGAGCGGCGATTCGGTCATTGGTACCAACAATGTTTTGCTGAAGAGCATCGAGTTCGTCAATGAGCATGGCGGCTGGACGGAAACGTACCGTTATGTGTATAAGGATGATTTTAACCAAAATGTGCTATTCCGCCTTTATAGTAAAGAAGGTTATCCAGTCTTTAACCAAATCGGCATGTCGGAAATTTACCAGCAATGGAGACAATCGGAAATCAGCCGTTATATTCGTCCCGGGTTCCATCTGGAACTGCCTTTGAATCCGGATGTCATAACAAAGACATTGCCATCTGGTTATCAGGCACTTGAATATCTCCAGCAAAAAAAGGATTTCAAAGTGGAACTGCTGCAGAATATGATGCCTGGATACTATATGACTCAGGGCCCGGAAGATCAAGTGATTATGCTGGAGCCTGGATGGTTTTACTTGTACGACCAGGAATGGCGGCAGCTGATATGGGAGGAGGAATTGAATAATGGATTGGAGTAGGATTAAGACCATCTTTATTCTGACATTCCTCGTCCTCGATGTTTACCTTGTATACCAATTTATCAATACGAGAGATGCAGCACAGTATGAAATTCCCAAGGAAGCTACTCTTGAGGAAAAGCTGAAGAATGATGACATCACTTATGGTGAACTCCCTGAAATGAAAAAGAAAGAACAGTATCTTAGTGTAAGAACCAAAGTATTCACGACCGAGGAAATGGCGAAGGTCAAGGGACAATCCATCAGTCTAGGGGATGGTACGTCAATTGAAGCCAAGCTCGAAAAACCAGTTAAACTGACAAGTAAGTTCCAGCCAGCCGAACTGACTGCTTTTATGAAAGCAAACATTTTTGCTGGTGAACAGTATAAGTTCTGGAGTAAAAATGATGAGGACGGCACCATTACCTACTACCAGGAATATGATAGCAAAACGTTTTACTATAATAGCAATGCAAAGTTAACTTTCTTTTTCAATAAAGATAATGAAGTGACTTCGTACAAGCAGACGTATCTGGAAATCATCGATGAACTTGCGGATGCAGAGGAATTGCTGCCGCCACTCAGGGCAGTGGATACCCTCTATAAAAAAGGTTTGCTTAAGCCGAAGAGTGAAATTACCGATTTTGAGTTAGGATATTCGACACTTGTTAACCTTACATCGTCCCATGTGGTAACACCAACGTGGAGGATTGAAGTTGATGGCAAGGAAAGTCTTTTTGTACATGCATTTGAAGGTCGAGTGCTTTCCTTGTCTGACGAAGAAAATAAAATTACGGAGTGAAGAGATATGAGTTTGCATTTTAGTGTTCTCGCCAGCGGGAGTACGGGAAATGCGATCTATGTGGAGACGGAGGGCCAATCCTTTTTAGTGGATGCCGGATTGAGCGGCAAACAAATGGAGGCTTTATTCAAGCAAATCGGCCGCGACATGAAAGACCTCTCTGGAATATTAGTGACACATGAACATAGTGATCATATAAAAGGCATAGGAATCGTTGCCCGTAAGTATAAACTGCCAATCTATGCGAATGATAAGACCTGGAAAGCAATGGATGGGTTAATTGGAGAAGTCCCGCTGGATCAGAAATTTTCCTTTGACATGGAAACTGTCAAATCGTTCGGCGGCCTGGATATAGAATCATTTGGTGTGTCACATGATGCAGCTGAGCCGATGTTTTATGTTTTTCATAAAAACGGAAAGAAATTAGCATTGGTTACAGATACAGGATATGTAAGCGACAGAATGAAGGGAATCATCTCCAATGCTGATGCATATGTGTTTGAGAGCAACCATGATGTCCAGATGCTGAGGATGGGCAGATATCCGTGGAGTGTCAAGCGACGCATTCTTAGTGATTACGGTCATGTTTCCAATGAGGATGCTGCAGTCGCAATGAGCGAAGTGGCAGGGGATAATACAAAACGGATATATCTTGCCCATTTAAGTCTCGACAACAATATGAAGGATCTTGCCAGGATGTCAGTCTCCCAAACATTGGAGGAGAACGGCATCATAGTAGGAGAACAATTTGATCTGATTGACACAGATCCAAAGACTCCGACGCCTCTGACAGCAATATAAAGCGTTTATGGTGATAGAATTATAGGTAAAGGAGTAAAGGCATTAATAGTGTCCTTACTCCTTTTTTCAATTTATAGAGGGGCTTATGATTTAGCATTTATGATGACTGGTAGTATAATAATCTGTATAAGAATAACTATTGTATCTGTTGGTCAATGAAAGGATTGGTGGACTTTGGGTTATTACGATCAGGATTATCAAGGCCGGTACAAACCGCAAAATGGCAGGAAAGGCGGTTTTTTCTGGGCCAGCCTGGCAGGCGCCATTATTGGGGCATTATTGGTGATTTTTTCGATTCCCCTGCTATCAAATTTAGATATTCTGCCATATAAAATTGAACCGAATAATCAGGCAGCTGTAATCGATGAGGAGCAATCAGAAGGGAAAGAAGAAAATACTGCTAAAAAAAATGTCTCTGTTGATGTTTATACTCAAATTACCGAAGCTGTCGACAAGGCTGGAGATGCGGTTGTTGGAATCACGAATATCCAGGAAAGTACAAGCTTCTGGGGACAAACACAGGAGTCAGGCGGAACAGGCTCTGGAGTGGTTTATAAAAAGGCAGGAGACAAAGCCTATATTGTCACGAACCACCATGTTGTAGCAGAAGCTTCTGAGCTAGAGGTCAGCCTCAGCGACGGGACAAAAATCCCAGCTAAACTGCTAGGAAGCGATATTTGGACCGATCTTGCGGTGCTGGAAGTGCCTGCTGAGAAAATTAAGGTCGTCGCTGAATTTGGGAATTCTGAAAAGCTAAAGCCTGGTGAACCAGTCATCGCAATCGGAAATCCACTTGGACTTACTTTTTCAGGATCCGTTACGCAAGGAATTATCTCCGGGTTGGAACGTGCTATCCCGGTTGATGTTAACCAGGACGGTACCCCCGACTGGCAGGCAGAAGTCCTTCAGACAGATGCAGCAATCAATCCAGGAAATAGTGGTGGAGCTCTAATCAATATCGAAGGACAGGTTATCGGCATCAATTCGATGAAAATTGCCCAGAGTGCTGTAGAAGGAATTGGTTTATCTATCCCAATCAATTATGCAGCCCCAATTATTGAAGACCTGGAGAAGACAGGTGAAGTAAAAAGACCATTCATGGGAGTCGAACTGGCTTCTGTAAATGAGATTTCCTCCTATCACCAGCAGAATACTCTGAAGCTTCCTAAGGAAATCAATTATGGAGTTGCCATAAGAGGAGTCCAGCCGAATTCACCGGCAGACCAGGCAGGAATGAAGGAATATGACGTCATTGTCGAAATGGATGGTGAAGAGATCCGTGATGTCGTCGATTTACGCAAGCACCTTTACAATAAAAAGAAGGTCGGCGATGATTTGCAGGTCAAATATTACCGGAATGGCAAGCTGGAAGAAACGACAATGAAGTTAGGCGGAGAAACATTATAAGGTTGTGGATAGACGAACAGGAGGCGGAAGCTTCCTGTTTTTTTGTGGTAAAATGGGATTTGTGGATAATTTTAAAGAGAAGAATAGCAAATAATAATCATATAAAAAAACCCGGAAGGATGATGGTTATGAAGTATTGCTGCGCTGAGCATGTAGAACTGGCATTGGATGAAGCAGTGGATGAGTACGAAATGGCCCCTCAATTAACGAAGTTAGAGTCTGTTGATAAGTCGGAGTTTGTCTGTGGATACTGTGGACAACCTGCTGTATATATTGTGGCGAACGAATGATCGCCCACTAAATGTGGATATCGATGTGAATATGTGGATAACTATTGTGGATAGCTTGTTTGTAAACTGTTTGTAATCTGTTTGTAAAGTGGGGATGACTGTGAATATCTCAATCGTGACGGTTGGCAAATTGAAAGAAAAATACCTTAAACAGGGAATTGAGGAATACTTAAAACGCCTGGGAAGCTATGCGAAAGTAGAAGTGATTGAAGTTGCGGATGAAAAGGCCCCAGAGGAATTAAGTGACACCGAAATGATCCAGGTAAAACAAAAAGAAGGGGAAAGAATACTCTCCAAAGTTAATCCTGATACCTACGTCATCGCCCTGGCCATTAATGGAAAGCTCAAGTCCTCCGAAGAACTCGCAGATGGCATGGACAAACTCGCAACCTATGGGAAAAGTAAAATCGCCTTTATTATCGGAGGGTCCCTGGGACTAAGCGATGAAGTTTTGAAAAGAGCAGATGAGCACCTCTCTTTTTCCAAAATGACCTTTCCCCACCAGTTGATGCGGCTGATTTTAGTAGAGCAAATTTATCGGGCTTTTAGGATTAATCGTGGTGAACCGTACCATAAATAACGGTAAACCTATTTCTCATTCAGAATTAAATCAGAGTTATAAACAAATTCAAGCTGACCTATTAAATACAATAGGTTAGCTTTTTATATTGGTTAAAAGTCTAACCTAACATTAACCTCTTTTAACCTGCTACATCTAAGCAGTAAAAATGGTATAATGGAATATATTGTTATTGCATTATTGAAAAATGTATTAATAGGGGGTGTAAGACATTACTATTTTAGGAACAGAAAAAATTACGGTACAAACATTTGACTGTTTTAAAGTTCATTCGATTGAAGATAATTACTCATTCTGTCATATAGAAATTGAGGACAGCCCTGTCTTTTATGAAAAGCTATTTGATTATTTTTTTGCTGAAGATAAACTGATTAAGTATTGTGAGCATATGTCTAGGATTAAATTTACACCCTCTGTCAAACACTTTGTGATCCTGTTTAAGCATCTTCAGACATATATTGACGATTTTAATCAGACAAAGGAAGTTACAGAAGTAGAAGATTTGCTAATTTCAATATTAAAAGAAGAGCATGGGTTAGAGGATAAGGATGGTAAAAAATATGTTCGGTTAGACAAGATGGGGAAAATGGGAGAATATCTATTTTGTTGTTTGTTATCAGATTTCTTCAATTTTGATTGTATTCTTCCTAAGGTTCATTTACAAACAGACCCTAATATGAACGTCTATGGAATAGATACCCTGTTCTATTCAGAAAAGGATCATTTAATATTGTTTGGTGAGTCAAAGCTAAGTTTAAAGCTTGATAATGGACTAAATTTAATTAAAAAATCATTAAAGGATTACGAGAAACAAGTGTCTGATGAGTTTAATATTGTTCTTAGTAATAGAGTTTACAAGGATAGGCTGTACAGGTTCAATGAAATATATGGAGATGTAACAGAAATAAGCATAAATATTGACGATTTTATAAAAAAAGCAAATATCACTCAAATTGGTGTTCCAATATTTATTGCACATGGCACTGAATTTGAAGCTGAGGATATAATATTTAAATTAAAGAAACTGAAAAAGAACAAGTTATTTAACTTAGAAACGAAATATTACTCCATTTCTTTGCCTATTGTAAATAAAAATAAATTAGTTGCAACATTCACAAAAAAAATAAGGGAAAGAGAGGATTATTACAAAAATGAAGCCACTAAATAGTCCTCAGGTATTAAGAGAAAAATATATTAGAGAATTGAATAAAGCTAAAAATACAACATTGCGGGCGAAAGAGTTGGCAGATGACTTATTTGCGCTAGATTTGACGGTCTATTCCCAGAATTTTTCTTTTAGATCTATAGTGTATAATTCATTTGCTGTGTCTGAGATAGATGAGAAGATCTCCATGCATCCAGAACAACTACAAATTATCTCAAAAATAAGAGAGAATGCAGCAACCATCATCAGTGCTCCAACAAGCTTTGGCAAAACTTTTTGTATATTTGAATATATTGTAAAGTACTATCCCAAGAATGTGGTACTTATAGTTCCAACATTGGCATTAGTAGATGAGTACTTTAAAAAGATTATAAAGAAGTATAAAGATAAATTTTATAAGTATAAAATTCATACAAGCTTAAATGAAGAAAAAGTGTATGACTTTAATAACTATAATATTTTTATACTTACACACGATAGAGTTGTGCAGGAGGCAAACTATCATATAATTAACGAGATAGATTTTTTAGTTATTGATGAAGTATATAAATTAGAAACAGATAAGCGGAATGATAGAGTTCTAGTGTTAAACATGGCGTATTATTATTTATCGAAAAAAGCAAAAAAATATGTTCTATTGGCGCCGTTTATTAAAGAAGTTAATGACATAGAAAAATTAGAGAAATTACCCGTTTTTTATGGTTCTGATTACTCACCAGTAGTTAATGATGTGAAGACTTTCAATATATTGCAGGAGCAAGACAGATTCAATGAATGTACGAGAATCATAAAATCATTAGGTGAAAATGATAAAACCCTAATATATTTCCCAACGGTTAATAGCATGTATAAATACATTAACACAGTTATTGCGTTGGAGCCAAAAATACAAAATCTAGTTGATAGTGATTTGTCTTTTTTTATTGAGTGGGCAAAAGAAGAAATTCATGAAGATTGGTGCTTAATAAAAGCATTAGAAAGAGGCTATTTAATACATAATGGTCAGATTCCAATGGGAACAAGAATGTTCCAGTTAGATTATTATGAGCAAAGTGATTTGTTTAATAAAATGCTATGTACTTCTACTTTGTTAGAAGGAGTTAATACTACAGCAAAAAATATTATAATCACTAAACCATCAAGGATTTCAAATAGTCCAGGGGACCATTTTTCAGCATTTGACTTTTTTAATTTGGTGGGACGAACAGGTAGACTGCATCAACACTATATTGGTGATGCTTACTACATTAAATCTCCTAACGATCCAGAGTACAGAAAGGCAGATGCAATTAAAAGTATCCGATTTGAAGTTACTGATGCAAGTAAAGATATAGATATACAGAAAGGTGAAGTCGAAAAGTATCAAGATGTTTTAGATTTTCTAGCAGTATTAAAAATTTCAAAGGAAGATTATTTGGAGAACATTGGATCTAAAGTTAGATTTGATACAGTTGTAGATTTGTATAATAACTATACCATCAGCAAAGAGAAACTATTATCTCAATTACAATTTCTAAGAGATAATGATCGGGCAGGCAGATATCGTTTAGTCGAAATACTGTACAGTATTTGTGAGAAAAAACAAAATGTTAAATTAGAATCTAATTTAATCAATAATTTGCTCAATAAACAGAGACCACGTATAAAAAAAGTAGTAGATGATACAAGTAAATTTTTTAATAAAATGGATATAGATCATTTAATAGCCACAGCAATCAAGCTTAAGATGAGTTATATAGAGCATACTTTTTATAGTAGGGTTTCAATAATTAAATATTTTTTAGAGAAAGAAAATGTTAAAGCGGAATTAGTAGATATTTTAGATAAAAAAATCTTAAATGCAATTGAATATCTATATTTTTCACAAGTTAAGCATAAGAAAATGTTGTTGGACTTAGGTATTTATGAAAGAGATATTAATAATATAATTAAAGTAATTGGTGATGATTTTGATGATGCTTTTGAACTGAAACAAAGATTATCATCAAATATCACATCATTTAAAGACATAAGTTATCTTTCTAGGTATGTAATTAGAAATATGATTTAATATTAAAAGAGAAGTGGAAGATGACCACTTCTCTTTTAATGTATGTAGTAAGGTTGCTCCTACTACATCTTGTCTACCCATTTTAAAGTTAATAAGTTTTCCTATTCCTAAAAAATCATTGGAAATTTCAAATCAACACTATCCATGGCTAGTATTACAAATCTAATCTATAATTTCAAACGATGGCAAACTGTTCACTAAATCTACCGTTTGAACAGAAACGTTGATTACACGCAGTAGCAAATTAAAAATGTAACGCTCATCATCAGTATAAAGGTTAGGATCGTCCACAATTCCTGACTTATTATCTGTTTTTACTTGATACTGGTCAATGATCCATTCTATTGCTGGTTTACCGTTTACTACATACTCATAAGCCTTTACAGGAATCTCAGAGATAGTTAGGTCAGCATTGAAAACGATCTTATCAAGTACCCCTTTTTTAGGGTGCTTCATTTTCTTAACCTTGTAGGAAGGGTTAGTCTTACCTTCAATAACAACGTCTGAATATGGTTCAACAGTCTCGTAATTTAGATGTAAATCAATTAACTTTTTACCAATTTCGGATACCGTATATGCTTGCTTAATTATTGGAATTTTAGGTAAATCTTTAATCAAATTGTTTTGGTACTTTTCGCGATATTCATTTGAATGCAAAATTCCATAAACATAAGCAAATGCATCATATCCCCTTAACCCTAAAGAGGTTTCGAAGGTCTCATTTAAATTTGAATTTTCTTCAAATAGTGCATTCTTGTCTATAAAATTATATAGTTCAAAATGTCTCCCTTTATCCAACATATTGTAATTTGGTGGAGTATTCGTTACGAATGCAGAAAATCCTTTTTTAGTGCCAGCTCCCGATACACTAATCATTATGTTCCCATCAATCAAAGATTGATCAAATTTTCTAGGATACTCAAGAATATCACGATTGTAATATAGGTGTTTTTTTACAAAAGGATAATACATGCTCTTAACAACAGCATCATTTCCTAATTTTTTAATAACCTTATTAGAATTTAGTTTATTCTTAAGAGATCTACTCCAACTAACAAATCCTTCATCCGTATTCAGAAGAGCGATTTTCTCTTGATCTGATTTTGAAGATAGTCTTTGGACCTCCAAATTATAATTATCAATCATTCGCTCAGCGTTATTTTTAACTGTTGAAGGAGAAAAATTATAAACCCAACTATCCCTGTTAGACTGTATTCCATCTTGTTTAAGGTAAAAAATATCACCTAAAATACTTTGATACTCTCCATACTGCTCGTCTCTTTGATTTATCCAATCGTTATTTTTATCAGGAACAACAGAAGTCCACTCAATTCCTTTAATAGAAACAGTTTGTGCAAGACGTGAAAGTTTCTCTTCACGACTTAAATAATCTCCTATATCATGATAATAAATTGCATGATTATCAGATCCATCTTTTACAAGTAATGTGATGGATATTGGCGTTCTTGTACCTTCACCAAATACATTTCCTGCTTCTTTTTTACGTTGTTCACCTGAGGTTCTTGCATCCCCTCTAAGATTAAATACATAAATGGAATTAAACTCTTCAACCCAACATTTTCTTAAACCATCAGCACTCTGGCTATCAATAAATTGACCATTAGTGACTAATGCTATTACACCTTTTTTACCAATCCTATCTGTTGCCCATCTAAAAGCCTTTATATAAGTGTCATAAATCCCTCTGATAGATTTAGATTTTGAAAATTTAGCATAAGTATTTCCAATTGAATTATCCAACACGGGATAACTCTGATTTTTAGTACTTTCATTTTCGCTCTTGGCTCCAACAGAATAAGGTGGATTCCCAATTATTGCAAATATAGACTCTTTACGTTGCTTTTCAAGACGATCATTGTTCTCACCAAACAATTCATCCTCAAACGACTGTTCTTTTTCAGTGCTTTCAAACGTATCAGTCAAAACAATACCCTCAAACGGCTTATAGTCACCTTTCATAATTGAATGGAATGTTTCCTCAATGTTAATCGCCGCAATATAATAGCTTAACAGAATGATTTCATTTGCATGAAGTTCATACGTGTACTTGCGCAGCAAATCTTCTTTTGAAATCAATCCACTTTGCAATAATCGAACAATAAATGTACCAGTACCAGTAAAAGGATCAAGGATGTGAACCCCTTCATCACTAATTGACTGACCAAAATGATTCTTCAATACATCTTCAACTGAATTAATTATAAAATCTACTACCTCTACAGGTGTAAATACAATTCCTAAACGTTCAGTCGTTTCTTTAAATCCCACCTTAAAGAACTTATCATATAGCTGAATAATAATGTCTTGTTTGGCTTTGAGATTGTCAATACCCTCAGCACGAATACGAACACTTTCATAGAAATCTTCTAAACGATCCTGTTCTTTCACAAGACCTTGTTCATCCATAACTTTTAACACAGCATCCATTGCTCGTGAGACAGGGTTATCGTTTGCAAAGCTATATGAATCAAACAATGCCTCAAATACTGGCTTTGTAATTAGGTGTTGAGCTAACATCTCAACTGCTTGTTGCTCTGAAATAGCACCATTAATGTTGTGACGTAGCCCTGAAATGAATTTTTGAAAGGCTGTATATGCCTCACTACTTTTATCCTCTATCATCACACGGATACGCATCATGTGCTGTTGTGCAATTTCAGCAACATCCTTTGACCAATCTTCCCAATACCTTACATTTCCAACTTTCTTCACTATTTTTCCATATATCGCTCGTTCAATGTCCGAGAAATCTTCTTCATCGAGCCCTAGAGTTAACTGTTCTGTTTGAGGCTCTGCAATGGTAAATCCGCCTTCACTTTCATCAGGAGCGGAGCCCACTCCAATAACTTGTAATTGTTCAGGCTTTTTTTTGTTCAGCTCTAATTTATTAATCGTTGCATCAAATCGTTCATCTAGTGAACGCAAAGCATTTAAAACGTCCCAAACTACTTGATATTTCTCATTTTTATTTAAGACAGTAGTTTCATCAACACCAGCTGGTATACCAATTGGAAGAATGACATAACCATAATCTTTACCTTCTGCTTTACGCATAACACGTCCAACAGCCTGGGCAATATCAATGCGTGATTTGCGAGGTTTCAAGAACATAACAGCGTCCAAATCAGGTACGTCTACACCTTCTGTAAGGAATCTTGCATTTGAAAGGATACGGCATGTGTTCTGTGGAACATCAGCTTTTAACCATGAAATTTTCTCATTCTTTTGCAGCGCATTCATTGATCCATCAGCATGATCTATTTCAACACGAACTGGTTCCCTTTGATCCCCTGACTCATTAATATACATATCCACGACTTCAGTAAACATTTCTTTAATCAATTTTGACTCTCGAATAGTTCCAGCAAAAGCAATCGCACGTTTCATGGGATTAGCGGATATTACGTTAGAATTACTTTTACGCTTAATTAGTCCATTCCAACAACCAATAATTTTAGTTACATCATCAAATTTTAGCTCATCATCATCTTTACTTGCTAACATTGATTGAAAGCGGCGAGCAATTACTTCTTCATCTACAGCAAGAACCATTACCTTATAATCAGTTAAAATGCCTTTGTTTACTGCATCTCCAAAACCAATTCGATAAAACTCTTGACCATAAATATCTTCATCATTCATATCTGCAATAACCACAGACATTTCATCCGCTTTTTGTTTTGCATCTTCACCATAGATACGAGGAGTAGCTGTTTGATAGAGTCGTTTCTTAGCCTTAATATTGTCATTACTATGCACTTTCACAAAGGCACTTGCTTCTTTTCCTGACTCTGTTGCACCAGTAGTACGATGGGCTTCATCACAGACAACTAAGTCAAAATCATAGAAACCATTCTTTTGAGCATCACTAATTACATCGATTGACTGATACGTTGAAAACACGACTAAAAACTTACTTTGACTCTCAGCCTTTTCAATATCTTTTTGACGATCCAGTAACTTTTGATAGTCAGTTGTGGCTGGATATCCTAAATCTGCTGCAGCAATATCCTCAATCTCATTTTCACCTTTTACTTTCTTCGTAACTTTTCTATCCGAACACACAGCAAAAGTATCCATATCCTCACGATACTTGGAATCAGCAGTCCATCCTCTTAAAGATTGAGAAAGCAACTGAATACTAGGAACAAGATACAATATCCTAAATGGACCGTTTTTCTTCGCTGCCATTTCTTCTGCAATTACCATAGAAGTATAGGTTTTACCTGTACCAGGAGCCATAATCAACTTTCCACGATCAGCAGTTTCAAAACCATTTACTACTGCCTCAATTGCTGGAATCTGATGGGGACGTGGTTGCTTAGCTGATTTCAATTCAACTTTCTTTGGTTTCTCCACTGAGAATTTTGACCAATCAATCTCACTTTCACGCAGTTGGGACAATCCAATACGTGCAATGTTCTTATTGCGGTATAAGAGTGCATCGTTTGCATTAATACTCCATTTATCAGTTGAAGTAACAATAATTCCTTCTGCATAATAACTCTTACCTACTTCGTTTAGAAAAGAATCAATATGTGACTTTTGAATTGTAGTATCTTTGGAGTAGTACTTACATTGAATAGCAATCAAATCACCAGTTTCCCTATTACGTGCTACTAAGTCTACACCTGTATCTTTCTTAGGAATACCATACTCATCAGGTACATTTCCTAACATCCAAATTTCATCAAATAATCTTGCATACATAGGTTCATGTTTCAAATACGCAGTAACCAACAATTCAAAAAGTGTTCCTCTATCACGCTGTACCATGTCTTCACGTTCTAAATCATGAATAATCTTATCAAATGAATGTGTTTTTGCCTGATATACAGCAGTTTCTTCCATATATTTATATCCCTCCAGATAACATTTGAATTCAAGTAATGTCTAACTCAATTTTATCATACAAGCTAAATAGTAAATAGATTGGAAAAATTTCAAGCACTTTACTAACCCTCTCATAATTTTGAAGAAATTACCTCATACTCCACTTTTGCAATTCTGGATATGCGTATTTAAATCCAAAGTATACTATCTGTCTAGTCAATTATTATGTATATATATTATATAATTGATGCCTATGCCGATAGGCAATCCTCATGAGAGTTAGGAACATAGAGGGGCACAAAAGAAAGTCTCACTTAGACCATGCTAAGTGAGATCATCTGCATTTATTAAAAATAAATTCTTCTAACGACGTTCTTGGTATTCTCCAAGACCTTCCTACTCTAAATCCTTTTATTTCCCCGTTATTCAGCAATTTGTAAGCATAATTCCTTCCAATATAAAGTGCTTCCATTAATTCTTCTATAGTTAGGATATCATTTTGCATTTCAAACATTACTTCCACCGCCTTCTAGTCCTTTTTAGATTATTGTTGCTTTTTATTGATTAACAAAGGTTCATTATCACCTTGTTAAACATTCCCTACAAGCCAGAGAAACTATATTTGCATTGGTAAATTAATAAAAAGTATATTTGTAATATCTGAATGTATTTTAAGAGGTGTAAAATGCAAAGGTTAACCAATAAATTAAAAGCGGAATTGTATAAAGAAATAGGATTTCAATTTAAAAGCAAGGAAAGAAGCTACGCAGATATACTAGAAGCAGTTAATCTTGGTGAAAAATTTAAAGATGTATGTGATGGTTTGGATCTGGAAGCTACTGTAGTTGAGGAATACATAAAAAAATATGTATTGCATTTGATTCTTGAGGAAGCAGCAACTCTTAGCCAACAAGAGGTGGACCTAGCAATATCTTTTCCTGATGAGCCTTTACTTGGCACAACGATTGGTGAATCACTTGAGGATATGCAAAATGAAGTACAATATGTGCTTAGTGAAAGATTTCAAAGTTACTTACAAGAGAACTTAAAAGTAGAAATTGTTCATGATGATAATGAAGAAAGTTGCCTTGAGAGGCAAAAGATAGATGAAGCAGCCGAGTTATTTAAAAATTTTACTTATCCATTTACTGAAAGGAATCATACTCTTTTTCCCTTTTATTTTAAAAGATACGTAAATAAGCAAAGATCTGTAAAACCAAGAATTGATAAAGATTTTGATAATGAAAGTTTACCCAATGACCTCTTGACTCATCATCATCAGTTTATAGAACTTTTAAATGACCATGGTAAGGGATTTAATCCTACAAGGGATATTCTTGAAATAGAAAGGGAAACGAATGTCTTTTTTCTACTGAAAGCATGGTCAGTATTACCCAGTGATTATTTCAAAAAATTTAAATTAAAGAAAGACAAAAATAACTATTTAAAGGTGCTTGCATCCTTCTCCTTAATCGAGGATATTAGGTTAAAGCTTTATTTTACAGAGCAGTTCATTAAAGAGGATAACAGTTTTCCTTTTATCAAAGGGCAAGGCTACGGTGAATTGTTTATTTTAATTTTTTTGTACATTCCTTTGTTAAAAGAATACTTGATTGAAAATATAAGGGCTCCTAAAGGTGAATTATCAATTAAAAGTAATGAAGTAACCGAGAAAGAGGAAGTGAGCAGGTTAAGAGAAATCAAGAAAAAATTGTTCCTTTACCATACTTTAAAAGGAGTTGCAGGTTATAAACTAGCAGATTTAAGAGATGAGTCAATATTCCATATAGATGAAAATAGAATTAATTACTCAGAGGATTTCATTGAATTCTATAAAAAAGTAAAGAAGGTAAATGGGATTCGGAGACAATTCAGCGAAGAGGCAATTAATGATTTATTTGAAACAATCAGAGTTAAACCCGATTTAGTAGAGGCATATTTTTATTATATTGCAAGGGAGTTTGCTACTAGCGGTGAAAAACTTGCTTTAAGATTAGAAAAAAATCTGGGGATAGAAGAAGTTTTGCAGGTCTTTAGTAGCTTTGAGGTTGATCCTGGCTTAATGAAAGATAAATTCCATAATGTAAATATAGATTTAGACAAATTATTTTTTGAAAAAAAATAAATTAAAAATAGTAAAGCCGCTCTCTTTCTCTGAGAGCGGCTTTACTATTATTAGGCTTTATGGGTGTTTATTTTGAATATTCCAAATAAACATCATGAAAACAGGGGTGTTACTTTTAGTTTGTAAGTAATAACTAAAAGGAGAGATAAGAATATGGCTCTTGTAAATGAATTGACTAAAGCAGAAGAAAAACTTATTGAGAAAATGACAGAAGGAAATTCTAACATTCAACTATTAGCAAGTGACGGTGTAAATTCATTTGTATGCATAGGTGACAAAAGAATTGATCCTATAGTTCTTCTGCTTTGTCACATTACACCAAGCGGAAAGGTTTGTAATGGAAATATTGGTAGTAGAAAAATAGCATTGTCAAACGAACAAAATATAACAAACCATGAGGTACGAATAATTGTGGACCGAAGGGATTCAGATGGAAAGCGTTTTTATTGTTATAGCAAAGAAGCAGCTTTTGTTCTCAAAGACGAAGATGAAGAAAATGAAAAAAATCTGCTGATTGCTTATATAGAAAACCAGTCATTTGCTCAATTAACAATTTTCAATAGTACATTACAAGGTAAGATTAGCGAAATAATTGTAAGAAAGGAATCCCTGCTAAAAGACCTACGTAACAATGCATTTACTTTAGTAACTACTCTTTTTCCTGCTATTCATAATTTACTTCTTGAAGATGAGGATGCTGAAATTTGCAAAATTAAAATGTTGAAGGAGTAATTAATGAATGAATAAAGCAGGCGATTTTCAGGATGTTATCCGAAAAAAAATAAACAGTTTACCAATTGACTTGGTCTCAGACGAATACTTATACGATCATGAATTAAGTGATTTAAAGGAATATAAAAGTTTATCAAAGGTAGTATTTAATGATATTCCAGAAGACTATTTAAGAAATCACGAGATTAATTCCGAATCGCTGGGAAGAACTCAAATACTTACCTTAGAGTATGGGGAATTAGATGATGGGTTCTTAGCCAATAATTCGTTGGATGAAGAACAAAGGAAGGTCTGGGATATAGTTTCTAAAATTGGCACAGCTGAGAAAGTTATTGTAAATGAAAAAAACATTAAGGGTGAGCCACACAAGGATTCAAATAATAAAAGCATCGAATATGATATTTATTCAAAAATACTCAATAGATATACCCTTAAATGTTTGAAAGGGAGCCTTTACCTTTATAACAGTAGCAAGGGCTGCTTCTTTGAACTTGAAGAATATCAAATTAGAACGTTAGTACGAAGCGGATGGTCAGATAAAGTGGAAAGACTTCTATCTAAGGGCAGAGTTGACGATATAATTGATCGTTTAAAGAGTAGTGAGGCAATTCAAATACAGGAAGACAATCTAGATTCCTACTCCCACTTAATTAATTTTAGTAATTGTGTATTGGACCTAAGAACAGGCAGGGAGTTAAGCCATTCTCCAAAATATCACTTTACTAGTTTTATAAATGCTAATTACAATACGCATCGGACGGAAGGGAAACACTTCTTACACTTCATCAATCAATGTACAAAAGGTGATAAGCAAAAGATAATGCAGATTCAGGAACTTACAGGGTATACAATCTCGAATTATACTAATGCAAAAAAATGGTTTGCACTTATTGGAGCCCCACACACTGGAAAAAGTACAATTCTTGAAGTATTAACAGAGATTATTGGAGAGGATTACACAAGTAACGTACCTCTTCATGAATTAAGCGGAAGATTTTCTTTATCCGATTTATTTAAGAAGAAGTTAAATGTTTGTGGTGAATTAAATGACAATGCCTTAAAAAATATAAATACAATAAAAGCGTTAACAGGAAATGATAGATTAAGAGCTGATATCAAATATAAAACTGCCATCAATTTTATTAATAAAGCAAAAATAATCATGGCTGGTAATGCCATGCCTCAATTACAGACATTGGACAATACCACTGCATTTACAGACAGAATTTTATTTGTAGTTTTTAATAATACGATTCAAGAGGATAAAAGAGACTACAAATTGAAGGAAAAGCTTCTTTCCGAAAAGGATTATATTGTCCAATGGGCTGTAGAGGGTTTGGAGCGTTTAATAAACAATAATTTTGTTTTTACTGAGTGTAGTGATTCTATTGAATTTAAAAAGCAGTATCAAAATGAAATGAGCAATATAAATGATTTCATAACGGTGATGTGTGAGTTAGAGCCTAATAACGATGAATGTAGGGTTCATAAGAGAGATCTTTATTCAGCATATATAAACTATGCCAGAGATAACTGCCATAATTTACTAAGCAAAAAAGATTTTTTTAATGAAATTAAAAAACTACCTATTCGACAATCAAAATTCCGATTTAGGAAGTCTACACCACTGGATGGATTCATTGGAATTACATTGAAACAAATAGTCCAAGAGCGTGAGCATTTAAAAGAATTTTGATAAATAAGCGGCTACTTTATCTACACAAATCATTGAAGGAGCCTAATTTACTCGCTTTACAACAACAAAGCCGTAGTTTTTAAGGTTAAGAATTTACTACGTTTTCTCTACAATTGGCTACAAATATGAAAGAGTTAAGATGCATGCATACTCAGTATATAAATAGAGTATTTACCAGGATATGAAATATATATTATAACATTGAGCAATGGTACAAGTCCTGATATGCATGTATTCCTACTAAAATTAAAAGGGGGAATACAGGTGGTCGAGAGTAATGAAAAAAACATATATACAGTTTTAATTGAATTAATAAGTGATTTGCTTTATCAAGAATTAATTGATGAAATGGAGGTGAAAGAAAAGTGATAAGAGCTGTTATATATGCAAGGGTTTCTACGGCAGAACAGGCAGAAGAAGGATATTCTATTGATGCACAAATTGATACGGTAAGAAAAAGGATTGAGTTGGATGGAAAGCAAGTAATATCTAACTATATTGATCGTGGCATCAGCGGTAAATCAATGGAGAAGAGGTTACAACTACAGCAGCTCCTTAAAGATGCAAAAGAAAAGAAATTTGATGAAGTATGGGTCTGGAAAACAAACAGATTAGCAAGAAATCACTTAGATTTACTTAAGATAGTAGAAGAGTTAAACAAAAGTAATGTGAATTTTAAAAGTTGTTCAGAACACTTTGACACAACAACTCCGCAAGGAAGACTAATGATGAATGTATTAGCATCTATTGGTGAGTTCGAAAGGGAGACCATAGTAGATAACGTGAAAATGGGAATGAAACAAAGAGCAAGACTTGGGAAATGGAATGGAGGTCAGGTATTAGGATATATAAGTGCCAAGAGTAATAAGGATGATACTAAAACAAGGTTAGAGGTAGTAGAAGAAGAAGCATTCACTGTTAGAGAAATATTTAAACTATATTCCGAAGGGAGGGGATTAAAGAGTCTTACAAATCATATTAATAAGCTTGGGTATAAATCAAAAAAGGGAAATATGTTTTCAATAAATGCAGTAAAAGAAATTCTGATGAATCCTATATACATTGGAAAGATTAGATATAATCGAAGGGAAAATTGGAGTGAGAAGAGGAGAAAGGGAACAAATAAAAATCCCATTATTGTGGATGGAGAGCATGATGCAATAATCACTATGGATTTATGGGAAAAGGTTCAGAAGTTGTATAGTCAGAGATCCCATAAGCCCAATAGAGTCTATAGTGGTTCTTATCCATTAACTGGCTTATTAAAGTGCCCTGCCTGTGGCTCGTCTATGGTCGCAGGAAGGGTTAAGAAAAAGCATAAGGATGGTAGTTATGTTATTCACAGATATTATCATTGTGGAGCTTGGAGAAATAAAGGTACTGCAGCATGTAGGTCAAATGGTGTAAAAGCAGATGAAGTAGAACAGTTTGTATTTAATAAGGTACAGAGTAGTTTAGTAAATGAAAGTGTACTAAGGGACATTGTAAATAATTTAAATGAGAAAAGGAAACGCACGATAAAACCTTTAGAGGAACAATTACAGCAAATGGAAAGAGATATTGGGGGATATGACAACAAAAAGAATAAATGGTTTGAGCTATTTGAGGACGGTATGATTACGAAAGAAGATCTTTCAAAAAGGCTTGGATCTATTTCAGAGGATATTGAAACGAAAAGGAAACATAAAGAATCAATTCAAGAAAAACTCCGATTAAATAATTCTGACCCTATTGAATTTCAAGTAGTTAAGAATTTAATGAATAATTTAAACGATATAATTAGAAATGCTAATCATGATCAGAAAAAAACAATATTAAATTTAGTGGTTGATAAGATTTTATTAAGTAAAGATAGGAAAATTGAATCAATAATATTACACTTTGATGGAAAATCAAAAAATCAAATATTAGGTAAAAAAGAGGACGGATCTTCAACTGAAGATCCGTCCTCTTTTAATTTCACTTTAGTTTTATAACCAAATTTTAAACGATATCATGGAGGAAGTTAAAATGAAAAATTATTTACCGATACAAAATGAGCAATTAAGGTTATTAGAAGTGGATCAATTTCAAAAGCAACCCGCTAAGAGAGTAAACATTGTTAGTCTAAAATTGGTTAAAGAGAATAGTTTCCTTTATCCAGAAAGAAATGTCAGGTCGCCAGAGGATGCTTATAAACTACTGAAACAATTCTTAGTTGAAGTAGATCGAGAGTATTTTATAGTTGTTTGCTTAGATACAAAGAATCAACCTACTGCAATAAATGTATGTCATATTGGGAGTTTAAATGCCAGCATAGTGCATCCGAGAGAAGTTCTGAAACCAGCTATACTTTCAAATTCTGCTTCCGTAATTGTAGCTCATAATCACCCTAGCAACGATCCAACTCCAAGTCGTGAAGATATTGAGGTGACCAAGAGATTAGTAGAAGCTGGAAAAATCATAGGTATCGATGTACTGGATCATCTTGTTGTGTGCGCAGATAAGTTTATTTCATTAAAAGAAAAAGGTCATATTTGAAATGTTTCTTAGTGATTCTATTCAATAAGCAAGGTTCCTATCATATAATGATGGGAACTATTTTTTTATAATATGAATTGGAGGTATATTGGCTATTTGTGGAGAAATATGTAAGTTGAACTAATAAAAAAAATAAGCAATTAAATAACATACCTTTTTCACTGGAAATTTAGGAAGGTTGAGTTGATGATTGAAGTAATATGGGAAAGAATAAATGAAAATGAAGGGCAAGTATTCAAACAAATTAAAGGCGGAGAATTTACCTATAAAGTAAAAGGTAATACGATAAAATTAAGCAGAACAAATCGTATTGTTTCTAAAAGCACCTTTGCTGAAGCCTTAAAGAATGTACCATTAGAAAATACTGTTCCATTACAAAGTCTACAGGCTCCGTCATATTTATTTGCCATCCTTATGGACAAGAGAATCAGACAAAATGATTGGTAAATAAAACTGACGATGTTGAGAAGGGGAATTGAGTGATGATGTGGATGAATGTCGATTATCCAGATAAATGTTGCACGGTACATAAAAAATCTTGTTCATATGTCTTATCTAGGGAAACCACAACTAAAGGAATTGAACGCAATTTAAAGGATGGTGGATGGTATCAATTCGAATCCATAAGTGATGCCGAAAACAACCATAGAAATTTTTATGGTCAACTAAGATACAAAAAATGTAAAAAGTGTTTCTAACATCTGGAGATTTAGAAAGGGGATAGAAAAATGGCGTTTCAAACAGCTCTCACAATTAGAGAAGTTATAGAAAACATTCATCGAAAAAAATATATTCTGCCAGCTATACAACGTGAATTCGTATGGGATACAGACCAAATTGAACGACTATTCGACTCATTGATGCAAGGTTATCCTGTAGGTTCATTTCTCTTTTGGTATGTAAATAAAGAAAAAAGTAAGGAATTTCAATTTTACGAGTTTATAAGAGAATATCATGAAAGAGATAACCGTCATAACCCCAATGCAAGTATTAGTGGTGAAGAGGATATTATAGCTATATTGGACGGTCAGCAACGTTTGACCTCGATGTATATTGGTTTAAAGGGGAGTTACGCATACAAACTTCCAAGAATGCGTAGAGAAAACCCTTTAGCATACCCTAAACAACAACTTTATGTTGATCTATTAGCACCTTCAGAAGAATTTGATACCGTATATGATTTTAGGTTCTTGACAGAAGAAGTAGCTGATGATGATAATGCAAATAATCTTGCTTACTGGTATAAGGTTTCCGATATTTTAGATATTAGGGATCAATATGAAGTGAATCAGTATCTCATAGAAAATGGGCTAAGTTCGATTGAAAAAGAAAAGGCTTTGTTTGCTAACCAGACACTTTTTAAACTTTACAAAGCTATTAATGAAACACCGAGTATAAATTACTATTTGGAAAAAGAACAGAAACTCGATAAAGTTTTAAATATCTTTATTCGTGTAAACAGTGGTGGAACAGCATTAAGCTATTCAGACTTACTACTCTCAATTGCAACTGCTCAATGGAAGAATAAAGATGCCCGAAAAGAAATCACTGAATTTGTAGACGAAATAAATCAGATTGGCGATGGATTTAACTTTAACAAGGATTTTGTATTGAAATCATGTTTAGTGCTTTGTGATTTCAGTGATATTGCATTTAAGGTTGATAATTTTGATTCAGAAACAATGCAGAAGATTGAGCAGAATTGGGATAATGTAAAAAAAGCTATTCGGTTAGCTGTAAGTCTTGTATCCAACTTTGGGTATAATCAAGAAACCTTAACATCTAATAATGCAATAATCCCAATTGCTTATTATTTATTGAAAATAGGATTACCACATAATTACGTTCAATCTTCTTCTTATAATAGTGACAGGCAGCGAATACATAAGTGGCTAATTCTTGCTTTATTGAAAAGAGTGTTTAGCGGACAGCCTGACAATGTTTTGAGACCATTAAGAAAAATTATACTAACTAACCATACTGAATTCCCGCTTAATGCTATTATTGATGAGTTTAAAGGTAGTACTAAATCTTTTTCGTTTAATGATGATGAGATTAGCAACTTGCTTACATATCAATATGGTCAGAAGCATACGTTCTCTGTGTTAGCATTACTTTATCCCACTTTAGATTTTAGAAACAAATTTCATCTTGATCACATATTTGCGAAAAGTTTATTTACAAAGAAAAAATTATCTAATAATGGTGTACCAGATGATAAACAAGATATTTTCATTAGTGAATGTAATTCAATAGTCAATCTACAACTTCTTGAAGGTATTCCAAATCAACAAAAGTCAAATTTGATGTTTGATGAATGGATAGTAAAAACGTACCCAGATCAAAATAAGAGAACAGATTATATGGATAAACACTATATACCAAACACAGGTTTAAATCTTTTAGACTTTGATAGTTTTATTGAAAAGCGTAGTGATTTAATCTTTAACAAGTTGAAATCCATTTTAACTGTTTAAATATTGTAGAATGCCTTCTGAATTTTGATGAAGGGATTATATGTGGGGAATTTTGAAGATTATTACAGACAAAAGAATGTACCACCTTTGCCATGCTTTGTACTATCAGATGATTTCAGCTTGCTGTCAAAGCATTTAGCTGTAGTAAAACTTTAGAAATATTAGTTAAAAATCCTAATTCTCTCATTTCTTTTGAGGAATTGGATTATGAATTTTCGCAATCGCGGCAAATTGTGGAAGACCATCTTCTATGCAATAAATAAATATTAGTGTTTCGTAGTTCTTAAACCAAGACAAATAGATACCCTTCCGACCGCACTGGTCGAGAGGGTATCTATGTTTATAGAGCATCTTCCAATTCTTTTTCAGTATACCCAAACATGTAATCTTCATCTTTTCCGTGTGAAGCCCAAATCTCTGCAGCTTCGTAAACGCTTAAAGATTCATCATTATCATCGTCGTCATCATCTAAACCATAGTTGCAATGTGTACAGTACGGATCACTATATTCATATTTTTTAGTTAATGACTCTCCACAACGTGGACATGGTGGGGTATCACCAGTATATGCATTCTCTTCTTCCGAACTTTTCCCTTTAAAGAAATCAAATATTCCCATACTGACTTCCTCCTTTGTTATATAACTTAACATTAAATGGCTGGGGTTTTTTCTGGTTTGTTAAATTATACCACGTTTAAAGTCTGAATATATACACAAATTCGAATGGTCTTACCGTACAGAAAACAATGATTATCGTTTGATAGTTAATGCTATGATAGAGGTGGTAGATATCAATGGATTAATCAGGATAAATAATAGAAGAATGTATAGCAAGTTTACCGTTTGAATTGGCACGGTGAACCGTATCATAAGTAAATGAGGTTTAACAAAATGCCTCTCCTTAAGATTGGGAGAGGCTGGAATAAAAATTATAGGAATGGTATTCAGTATGATAAGTTAAATCGATTGACTATTATAGGAATTCTATTAAACTAAAATTAGTTCTTGACGCGAGTTTTTCTCAAAATATTCTTTTTATCATTTTTACTTCGCATTTCTTATTTTGCCGCTTACAATCCTCTAATTGACGTCATAATAATCCGCTTTTTTTCGCTAGCATCTACCACTTTTGATTTTTATATTTTTCAATAATTATTTAAATAAATATGTCTATGTTGTTAAATGTTTTTATTGATAGGAGAGGGATGTATGGGATTTGAAGATGAATATCAGGTCTTTTTAAATGCTCATTTACAAGCAAGAACGGGTGAAAGGCTGCGGCGCCTACAAGAGGGTCACAAACAGGCTGAAAAGTTGTTCTTGAAGCAAGTGTGGTGGCCACTATTTTACCAATTCAAGTATCTTCATCCTGAATATGAAATTGATGATTACAAGGATGGCAAAAGGTATTTGGATTTTGCATATATTCGCCCCGGCATTCGGATTAGCCTAGAGGTCGACGGTTATGGTCCTCACCTAAAGAATATCAGCAGATGGCAATTCTCCGATAACCTAGAACGTCAAAACCAGCTGGTGATTGATAGATGGACAGTGATCCGCTTTTCTTTTGACCAAGTGAAAGACAATCCCCGTAGATGCCAACAGGTTGTTCAGCAAGTGATAGGCCGATGGCTGGGTGATGAGCTGGACCAGTCATCTCTGTCCTTTCTTGAAAAGGAAGTGCTTCGGCTGGTGATTCGAAAAGGAGAAAACATAAACCCAACAGAAGTCGAGAAATATTTAAAGCTTAGTGACAAGACTGTTAAAAAAATACTATCTCAACTAGTCGAAAAAAAGATGCTGATCCCCGCTTCTGGAACCAAGAGAATCCGTTCTTATCGGTTAGGCGATCGAGTTAATGAACCGGTCTGATTATTAGACGGAAGAATTCCGCTTAATTAGTAATTCTCATAAAAAATCGCTGAGATAGACGGAGAAATTCCACTTATTGGCTCGAAAAACGTGAAAATGTGGTATTTTACTTTGCATAACCGGAAAATCTCCCCTTACTTTCCTCGAAACGGGTTCCCTTCTATATTTAGCCGGATAATCTCCGTTTATTTTTTTCATGATGGGTTCATACATCATAAGGAAGAGAGATGAGAACCTTACTAGGAACCGAATCATAAATAAATGTGTTTTATAATATAGTCTGGTGAAATCATAGTGGTAATGATTAGACCAATCTTTCAAATAGACTATCCTTCAGGAAAAAAAGTATTTTATGAATATACGTCTGAAAAATATTATGAAATACATATAGAACGAAAAGATAATGGTTGAAATTTCTCGTTAACTGAAGATAGATTTGCGGTTCCATTTGTAAAGATATACGAAGAAGAAATTTTCGAAGCGTATAAGGAAGGTTCGGAATTTTATTTGGCGGAGTTTAATGAAGAAGAAGCCGCTATTATGGTAATACAACATATGGAGTGGAATAATACATTATTAATTCATGATCTATATGTACTTAATCGATTTAAGAAAAATGGGATTGGTGGAAGCTTAATTGAAGTTGCTAAGAAAAGAGCAATTGAGTTAGTCGTCAGAGCGATTTACTTAGAAACACAAACATCGAATTATCCAGCCATCCAGTTTTATTTAAAAAATGTTTTTGAATTAATTGGGTTTAATTCTATCTCTTATTCAAATGAAGATGTTAAAAATAAAGAAGCACAGGTAGAAATGGGCTATACATTAAAAATCCTCACTTAGACATATTACGAAGAACCGTATCATAAATAGAGGCAATTTTTTTTGAATAATGATTGTATATGAATCTTTCTATTACAGAAAATAAATAAGCTGGCCAAAACATCTCATCATGTGTGATTAATTGGCCAGCTTAATAGTATAGTTAACGTATACAATATAGCAAATTGTCCTTTCACTTTCTTCATTCTTCTTTATAAAATTGCTCCCCTGTCCTGATAAGACATCAAACTTATTTTCCTCTATATTCAAACGAGTATATATGTGTTTTCGCTAAATCAATTACTTCTTTGATAAACTCCTCTTGAGATTCTTTAAAATTCATTGTAATCCAATTCAGAATGAGGCCGTAAAAGCCGTAGGCTGTATAGCGTTTAAAATAATCCATATTTACTGGGATGTTGTTTATTGTTTTGAAAATAAATTGATCCCTATAGATGTTTAAGATAGATTGCGGAAATCTCGTATGTAATCCTGGTAAAGTATCATTGTATTTAATGAGTTCAAAAAAATTTCGGTGCTTATATATGTAGGAAACGAGATTAAAGGATGGGGCGTGCAGATTTGTTGTATATACTTTTTGTCCAGGTACATATGGTTTTCCTACTGAATCCTCTAATCCTTGAAGCATAGAATCGAGAACATCTTCAGCTAATTCGATTTTATCTTGGTAATGGATATAAAAGGTACTGCGATTATAAGATGCATAATTTACAATATCTTTTACAGAAAGAGAATGATATCCTTTCTCCTTTATGAGGTGAACTAATGCTTGTTTTAAATGTTCTTTTGTCCGATTTCGTTGTTTAGAAGACGTGCTTTGTTCATCACTCATGAAAAAAAACCTCCCTGGAAATAGACAAATCTTCCTATAGTGTCTACTAGATAGACACTTTTTAAAATCTTAATGATTGTTATATGTGAACAAAATAGTACAATTTAATTGTGAACAAAATAGCACAAAATTTAGCTAAGTATATCAATTTTAGTGGAAATTTGATAGTGCTATTTAAATTATACAGGGGGGTATCGATCATGGGGAAATTACAAAACAAAGTAGCTGTGATTACTGGTGGAGCATCTGGTATCGGTGCTGCGACAGCACGTTTATTCGTTTCAGAAGGGGCTAAAGTTGTTCTCGTTGATTTAAATGAAGAAAAAGGAAAAGCTTTTGAAGAGGAATTGAAAGCGCTTAACGCTGAAGCTCTATTTGTTAAAGCGAATATTACTAGTGAAGAAGAGGTAATCAATGTCTTTAAACAAGCAGTAGAAACTTTCGGCAGAGTAGATGTTGTATTCAACAATGCTGGTATCGGGCGCGTTCATCCCTCACATGATTTAGAGTACTCTGAATGGCGTAACACAGTAAATGTTGACTTAGATGGGGTATTTCTAGTAGCTCGCGAAGCTATCCGTGAGATGTTAAAAACAGGTGGAGGTACTATTGTTAATACTGCATCTATGTACGGTTTGGTTGGTTCACCTGGATCAGCAGCCTATAATGCAGCAAAGGGCGGTGTGATTAACTTAACACGTTCACTTGCACTAGAATACGCAGAGCAAAAGATTCGTATTAATGCATTATGCCCTGGGTTCATTGATACACCAATTATTCCAGAAGAAAGTAAACAAGCATTATCTGCAATTACTCCGATGAAACGTCTTGGTAAAGCAGAAGAGATGGCAAAGGCAGTACTTTTCATGGCCAGCGATGATTCTTCTTTCATGACTGGAAACAGCCTAATTATTGACGGCGGTTATACAGCACAATAATCCTATAATAGTAATCGAATTCAAATAACGAACAGATATATCTGAATTTATACCCCTGGAGGGATTTTGGAATGGGCAAATTTGATGGAAAAGTAGTAGTAATTACAGGTGCAGCCGGCGGTATTGGAAAAGCAACTGCAAAGAAATTAGCTGAGCAAGGAGCGAAACTTGCATTAGTGGATTTAAATTTAGAGGCAGTCGAACAAGTGGTATCAGAAATAGGTCTTGATGATTCAAGAGCGATTGCTCTTCAGGCAAACGTCGCAAAAGAAGAGGATGTCAAGGCGTATGTTGAGGCAACGATTGAAAAGTTTGGCAGAATTGACGGCTTCTTCAACAACGCAGGGATAGAAGGAATTACCGCAAACGTAGAAGATTATCCAACTGACACATTTGATTTAGTTTTGAATGTGAATGTTAAGGGTGCATTCCTTGGGCTAAAATACATTGTTCCTGTAATGAAAAAGCAAGGGGCTGGCAGTATTGTAAATACTGCATCTGGTGCCGGTTTAATTAGATCACCGGGGTTTGTTGGCTACAATAGTTCCAAACATGCAGTAATTGGCATGACCAAAGTAGTTGCATTAGAAGCAGCTCCATTTGGTGTTAGAGTGAACGTAGTGGCGCCTGGAGTAATCAATACACGTATGATGCGTCAAATTGAAAAAAATACGGTTCCTGAGGATGCTGAAGGAGCTAGAAAAGCATTTGGGTCTGCAGTACCAATGGGAAGATACGGAGAAGCAGAAGAAGTGGCAAATGTAGCAATTTTCTTGTTATCAGATGACGCTTCATATGTTTCACAATCTATCTATACAGTTGATGGCGGCCAAATCAACCAGTAATGCAAGTGTATGGATCTTCTGTTTCAAGAAGATCTTTCTCTGTATTTAAAGATGCCATTATTAGAGGTGATACAGATTACTGTGTCACCTTTTTTATTACAAAAACCGCCGTATAAAAAGGGGAGGTCAACTGTAAGTAAAAGTTTAGAACATATAGTTGATTACCGCAAATGGGCTAGGAAAAACCTTCAGTGGGGATCGAAGCGCAGGAGAGTTATATAAAAGTTTCGAGCAGAGGTGGACTTTATTTTGATATTGCATGGAAAGCCTGCCATAATGAGAAAAAACCGCTATTCGAATTAAATATGTAAAGAAAGTAGGCAAATTCTTATGCATTCCATTAACAAAATCGGCAGGAGTTTTTGGTATATCACTCCAGTATCGGTGACTGACCGGCCAATACTAGGAATGGTAGTAGGCTTAAATAAGACATTAATGATTGATGCAGGCAACTCGGAAGAACATGCCAATTATTTTCTGTCAGAGCTTTTAAAAAGGGGAGTTCCTAATCCTGATCTGGTTGTTCTTACTCATTGGCATTGGGATCATATTTTTGGGCTTTCCGCATTCTCTAATATAGTTTCTATAGCTTCCAAAAAAACGAAACAAGAAATGGAGAAGCTAATCCCGCTTTCGTGGTCAGATGAAGCATTAGATGCACGAGTGAAAGAGGGATCGGAAATTGAATTTTGTGCGAATGCAATCAAGGAGGAATATACCGAACACCGAGATATCTCAATAGTATTGCCGGATTTAACTTTTGAAAAACGAGTGGAAATTGACCTTGGTGGGGTAACTTGCTTCTTACAACACGTAGGTGGGGATCACGCTGCAGATTCAGTAATCGTTTATATTAAAGAAGAAAAAATTCTCTTTCTAGGTGACTGTATTTATCCAGATATTTTTTCCAGAAAACAAAACTACACAATCAAGGAAACGCTGCGGTTATTAGATGAATTAGAAGCATTTGACGCAGATACATACATACTTTCACATCAAAAGGCAATTTCAAAAGAAGAATTCAATAAGGAAGCTGCTATGCTTAGATCTATTGCAAAATATACAGATATTTGCAGCGGAGATAAACAAAAAATAATGGAGAAGTACGAAAAGTCCGTAAAAAGGGAACTTACAGAAGACGAAAGAGAAACAATCGCCGACTTTGTAAATGGTTATTAAATATTGGTTCGATTTGTGATGTTTTTATTCTGTGATCCTAAGTTGAGTGCTATATCTTTAATATTGAATAAGAGAGCAGGATTTATGCTGCTCTCTTTTTTATTGAGTTATAAAGTAAATGTACATAAAACGCTTCCATTACATAAGTTAAGGATAGATTAATGACAATAGAGGTGAATATAATGCAGGAGCCTAGTTTTATATACCACGAAAAAGCCCCCTTTATAGCCTGTTATGAAAATGTAGCAAACCAGAAGGAATGTAAAGAGCTCATAGACTTAGCTAAAGGAAAACTTCAACCGTCAGCTGTTGTTGGAGATTCAAATAAAAAATTATCCAGCTCACGGAAGTCAGAACAAGCTTGGATACACCATAATATTAACGAAAATGTTCTACAAATATCTGAGCGGATTGCTTCCATTGTTGGGAAGCCGCTTAACCATGCTGAGAAGCTGCAAGTTGTAGGATATCAACCTGGTGGTAAGTTTAATGCACATTTTGATACTTTTCAATCTTCTAGCCAACTAGGGAGAGAGTACTTACTTAAGGGAGGACAACGAATCTATACAGCCATTCTCTATTTAAATAGTGTGAAGGCTGGAGGCGAGACTTTCTTTCCTGCCCTTTCTCTCGAGATTTCCCCAATCCAGGGAAACTTATTGGTTTTTGAAAACTTCAGTAGAGTAACTGATCAAGTATATTTAATTGCCAAGCATGGATCCCGCCCATTAATAGAGGGAGAAAAGTGGATTGCGACCTTATGGTTTCGAGAAAAACCACAATATTGAATTTAAGCTGCTTTAAAGTAGAAACGGCCTGATATTTTTTAATTATCGGATAGGAGTTAAAGAGAATGGCAGATATCTATTCTTAATCGAATCGGAGTGGCAATTTAAAAAGGAATCAATCATGGACGGATCGATTCCTTTTTAAAGGTGTATTATTTTAGGCTCATTTTAACTGTATAAGCTGTTTTGTCATCAAGTTTGACTGTAATCAAATAAGTACCAGTTGATAACCCCTTAGTACTTAGGTTATAGATATATTGATTTGCTGCAGGATCATACCTGAATTCATTTCCTGTATTAGCTGTGCTAGTCACAATGGACTCAGTGACCGTACCTTGTACAGATTCGTTAACTTTTGCGATAGAAATAGAGGCATTAGCACTTGATACATAAGCTCCACTGAAATCTGTTAATTGGAACTTCACAGGCACGGTGCTGCCAGCTTTAAAGATGCTGGATCCATTGCTGTTTATTGGTTGTAAAACACCACCGAAATTGTATTCCACGGTATAGGTAAATTCTTGTGTTTCGATATTTCCAGCATTATCTGTTGCCGTTAATTCTACAATATGAGTACCAGGTTTTGATGTATCAATGGTACCACTAGTATTTTCAACTCCTGATAACGAATCAGATGCTGACCAACTTACCTTTTCATTCAGTTTGAAAGTGCCTTTTGCAGGTAAACTAATTTCCGGCTCAGTTTTATCAATTTTAATACCATTTACTGAAATAGAGGAAGAATTCCCGGCAAAATCAGTTGCAGTGCCTGTTGCAGATTGGTTTTCTCCTTCTGTGCTAAGTGTAACTGGCTGTGTATATTTTTCTACACCTGATAAATAATCATCTGCCTCAAATTTTACAATTACATCCCTATTATACCAACCATTTTCATTTGGTTCTGTAGTTGCCTTTCCTGTAATTGTAGGAGCAGTCTTATCGAGTTTAATTGTAATGGGAGCGGAAGTACCTAAATTCCCAGCTTTATCATATGCTGTTCCGGTAATACCTTCATGAACTCCATCAACTTCAAATGTTCTAGGGGAACTTATTGTACTTTCATTAACCCCAGATCCCCCTTCTTCATCCACAGCAGAGAAGTTAACTGTAACATTTTCGTTATACCAGCTATGAGTGTTTGCAACTTTATCAGGGGTAGCAGTGACCACTGGAGCTGTTGTATCTTGTACCTGTTTCTTGGTAACGACAAAAGTAATGGTGTCAGAATAATCATCTCCTAGCTTTGCTCCTTGTTGATTGTTATTAGTGTAGGAGAAATTATCCTTATTAAATTTAAATGTATATGTTCCTGGTCCTAATTTAGGATCAACTTGAATGGTTGCTGGAACACTTTTAGAACGTACATCGGCAGTTAGTTTTACTGTATCGGTATTGCTAGAAGAAAAAGTTCCGTTTGCATCTAATGTAAACAATGTAGGTAAACTAACGTCAGCATCAGTCACACTGCCATTTGAACTGACAATAAGGTTGAAAGATTGAGTTTCTCCTTGTTCAACATATACATTTGCCGATGAGGCAACGAATTCAGATGTAACGACAAGCTCCCCTGCTAAGGCAAAACCTGCTGGCACAAGGCCTGAGATAGCCAATGCAGTAACTGCGCTCAGGGCTTTCTTACTTAGTACATTTCTAAAACTAATTTTTTTCATTGTTTTCTCTCCTCTTAATAAGTAATTAAGAGGGCCGGTTACACTACTAGCTCCTTATAGCCCAAGTGTCCAGGTAAAGGCTATATATCGACGCTTCCCTGATAAAGCTGGATAAAAGTTTATTTAAACAGCTTTTATTTTTGATGTTTTGATATATTCCGTGGCCACTTTAATATATCGTACATCGTTCTTTAGAACTATTATAAATTAAACAATAGTTGATTGAAACCATTTCCATTCGACAAATACTAAATAATTATCGACATAAAGTCCCGAAATTTTGCTGATTTTTTCAGAGAAAAATTTATATGCCGTCCGACAAAAAACAGAATGTTTATCAAAATATAGAGGGAAAGGTTAATAGCTCTGCGCAATTAGAATCTTATCAATCACAGGGAAACTAGAAGAACCTCACACTTCAAAGCTGGGTTTTTAATTTCAATAGTGGAGACTTTATGTCACTGTCTGTATATAAAAAGTAAGTTATGTAGAGACTTGATAAAAGAAATCATGGATACCAATGGCAAGGGGGTTTCTTTTATGGACTATAAAGAATATTGGAAGCAAATATATAGAGAAAATGATGAATTAAGTCAGTTAGTATATTCATATTGGAAACAATACTCAGATCTGGGGAATTGGCAGTTTTGGCTAGTCCTTGCGTTCTTCTTGCTGCCATTAATTTTTTTATATTTTGTAATTGACCGGAAAAGAATATTTGAAATCTTTTTCTTTGGTTATACGGTCCATATCCTTTGGACCTACATAAACCAGGCTCTGGCCAATTACAATTACTTTATCCATACATATTTTCTATCGCCATTTTTCCCACCCGCACTCAGTATGACAGCTTCTGCGCTGCCAGTAGGATTTTTACTTTTATATCAATATTGTACTAAGAATAAAAAGAATTTTTATATTTATGTTTTATTGCTCAGTGCCGTATTTGCTTTTGGCTTTGCGACGATTGAAGAATACATAGGTTTAGTAGAGATGAGAAAAGGCATGAATCAGCTTTATGTCTTTTTCATCGACGTGATCATTGCATATATTTCTTATTGGTTTACAAAGTTGATCCTCAAAATTAAAGATAGGGGTATACTGGGGTAATTTGATACCTTTTTAAAGGCTGAACTTAGCTAGTATATAGGTTCAGCCTTTAACAAGGCATTTTGATTAATGAGGCTTATTTTACTTTGAAAAATAACCTTCAGCTATTATGAAAGAGTATATAAAGTAATGATTAATTATTAAAACAGGTAGTCACAAAGAGTTTTAAAGTAACTTTTTATAAGGCAAGAATTTCACATAAGCAGGTGGAATAAAAATCCATTTAAGCCCGTGGGAAGACTTCACACTTTTTTACAGTGGCAAAATAGTTTATAATTATCAGTAAATAGTAGATATTTTAATCATTAAGTCCTTATAATAGATATGTTATGGTTTTAACAGAGGCGGAAACGGTGTGCTCCCTTGCAATCCAGCGGAGCACTTACTCAAATATACGGACAAGGAAGGGTATAATGAGCAACGTACAGAAAGCAACAGACGTTATCTTAATAGGTGCTGGAGTCATGAGTGCGACGTTGGGATCATTGCTGAAAGAGTTAGCGCCAGAATGGGAAATCAAAGTATTTGAACAACTAGCTTCACCAGGTGAAGAGAGCTCCAATGAATGGAACAATGCAGGAACCGGCCACGCTGCTCTTTGTGAGCTGAACTATACACCTGAAAAACCGGACGGAACAATTGATATTAAAAAGGCCATTAACGTCAATGAACAGTTTCAGGTTTCAAGACAATTTTGGTCACATCTAGTAAAAAGCAATTTAATCCGTAATCCTCAGGACTTTATCAGGCCTCTGCCACATATGAGTTTAGTAGAAGGGGAAAAAGATGTAAGCTTTTTGAAAAAACGATTTAAAGCGCTTTCAGTTATCCCTATGTTTGAAGGGATGGAATATACCGAAGATCCTCAGAAACTGAAGGAGTGGATTCCTTTAGTCATGGAAGGCCGCACATCAACTGAACCGATTGCTGCCACAAAAATAGACTCGGGAACAGATGTTAACTTTGGAGCTTTAACCAGGATGTTGTTTGAGCATCTTGAAAACAAAAATGTTGAGATTAACTATAGGAATAGTGTAAAAGATATCAAACGTGATAGCGATGGTTCATGGGATGTCAAGGTTAAAAATCTTGATAGCGGTAAAGTCGAACACCATAAGGCTAAATTCATCTTTATCGGTGGTGGTGGCGGAAGCTTGCCATTGCTGCAAAAAACCGGCATTCCAGAATCCAAGCAGATTGGCGGGTTCCCAGTAAGCGGCTTGTTTATGGTCTGCAACAATCCCGAAGTAGTGGAGCAGCATCATGCAAAAGTCTATGGAAAAGCCAAGGTGGGCGCTCCTCCTATGTCTGTGCCCCATCTGGATACAAGATTCATCGATAACAAAAAGTCATTGTTATTTGGACCATTTGCAGGCTTTACACCTAAGTTCTTGAAGACAGGGTCTAATCTGGATTTGATTGGTTCTGTAAAACCTAGCAATGTCATTACGATGCTGGCTGCGGGCATGAAGGAAATGGCCTTGACGAAGTATCTGATCGAACAAGTAATGCTTTCCCATGAAAAACGCATGGAAGAATTGCGTGAATTCATTCCAAATGCGAAAAGTGAAGATTGGAGTATCGTAGTGGCTGGGCAACGTGTACAAGTCATTAAAGACACGGAATCCGGCAAAGGCACACTCCAATTTGGCACCGAAGTAGTAAGCGCTTCAGATGGGTCAGTAGCAGCATTGCTCGGCGCATCTCCAGGTGCATCCACTGCCGTAAATGTCATGCTTGAAGTTTTGGAAAAATGCTTTCCAGAGAAAATGTTTGAATGGAAAGATAAAATCAAAGAAATGGTTCCTTCCTATGGCGTCTCTCTAGTGGATAACCCGGAACTTTTCCATGAAATCCATGAGTCCACAGCGAAGACATTAGGATTGAGCGGAAAAGAGAGAGTTTATAGCTGATTCTTTGGTGATAGACTTTAATATGGCTAAAAACCTTTAATCCATTTTGGATTAAAGGTTTTTTTACTGGTGGGGCAGTTCTTTTGTTAGAACCGGGAGTATAAGTCAGGTTTGAAGATAAAAAGGGCAAAGCTGTCAAGAAAGCTCTGTTATTTTGACAGGATTAAAGGATAAGAGGATAAAGCTGTCAAGAAAGCATTGTTATTAAGACAGGTTTGAAGTCATGAGGCCTAAAGCTGTCAAAAAGTCTCATTATTGAGACAGGTTTTAATGAGAAGAGAGTAAAACTGTCAAGAAACAGAATCCTCAAAAATAAAAAACCGCTTCACTGCCAATCCAGGCAGCAAAGCGGCTTCTTCTTAGTTACGAATCAAGTAATCAAATGCACCCAATGCTGCGGTTGCACCTGATCCCATTGAAATGATGATCTGTTTGTATGCACTGTCCGTGCAGTCGCCAGCAGCGAATACGCCAGGAAGGTCTGTGGCACCGTGCTTGTCTACGACAATCTCACCGAAGCGAGTACGCTCAAGCGTGTCACTAAGCCATTCTGTGTTCGGTACTAGGCCGATCTGGACGAATACACCTTGTAATTCAACATGATGTTCTTCACCTGATGCACGGTCAATGTACGTTATACCATTCACTTTGTCGGTACCGGTAATTTCACTTGTCTGTGCGTTTGTCACTACAGTGACATTCGGAAGGCTGTGAAGGCGGTCTTGCAGAACTGCATCAGCTTTGAGTTCAGGGTTGAACTCAATCACTGTCACATGTTTTACGATTCCGGCAAGGTCAATTGCTGCTTCAATACCAGAGTTTCCTCCGCCGATAACCGCAACGTCTTTTCCTTCGAACAACGGTCCATCACAGTGAGGGCAGTAGGCAACCCCTTTGTTCTTGAACTCGGCTTCTCCTGGTACGTTGACATTCCGCCAGCGGGCTCCAGTTGAAATGATGACAGTTTTACTCTTAAGGACTGCGCCATTCTCAAGCTCAAGTTCAATAAGGTCTTTCTTTTCCAAACGCTTGGCACGCTGCAAGTTCATGATATCGACACCATATTCTTTAACATGCTCTTCAAGGCTTGCAACAAGCTTTGGTCCTTCTGTATGCTTCACACTGATGAAGTTTTCAATGCCTAATGTATCCATAACTTGTCCGCCAAAGCGTTCGGCAACGATGCCTGTACGGATTCCTTTACGCGCTGCATAGATGGCTGCACTTGAACCAGCTGGGCCGCCTCCGACAACAAGGACATCATAAGGCTCCTTGTCATTCAGCTCAGATGTATCAGGGCCTGAACCCATCTTCGCAAGGATCTCTTCAAGGGACATACGTCCGCTTCCGAATGGCTCGCCATTAAGGAATACTGTCGGTACTGCCATGACCTGCTTGCTTTCAACTTCATCTTTAAAAGCGGCACCATCAATCATGACATGTGAAATGCCAGGATTCAAAATGCTCATCAGGTTAAGGGCTTGGACCACATCAGGACAGTTATGGCAGCTAAGGCTGACATAAGTTTCAAAACGATATTCTTCTTTGATGGCTTTTACCTGGTCAATGACTTTCTGGTCAACTTTAGGAGCTCTTCCGCTAACCTGCAGCAGAGCAAGAACTAATGAAGTGAATTCATGTCCTAAAGGGATACCTGCGAAAGTCACCCCAGTGTCTTCGCCGATACGGTTGACACTGAAACTAGGTGTTCTTTCTAATTCTGCATGCTCCACTTTAATTCGGGATGACATTGTCGCCAATTCATCTACTAAAGTCAGCATGTCACGTGATACATCATCCGATCCTGCGCTAACTTTAAGCAGCACATCGCCCTCCATCATCTGAAGATATTGGGCTAATTGTGCTTTTATTTCTGCATCTAATAACATGGGTAAGTACCCCTTAAATCTTTCCTACAAGATCAAGGCTTGGCTTAAGTGTTGCTTCGCCTTCTTTCCATTTAGCAGGGCAAACTTCGCCTGGGTTGTTGCGTACATATTGTGCTGCTTTCAGCTTGCTGACTACCTGGCTAGCGTCACGGCCAATTCCGCCTGCATTGATTTCAACAGTCTGGATAACGCCGTCTGGATCGATGATGAAAGTTCCGCGCTCTGCAAGTCCATCTTCTTCGTTCAATACATCGAAGTTGCGAGAAATCTTCTGTGAAGGGTCCCCAATCATGATGTACTCGATTTTGCCGATTGCTTCTGAGTGGTCATGCCATGCTTTGTGAGTGAAGTGAGTATCAGTTGATACAGAATATACTTCCGCTCCCATTTCTTTTAGTGTTGCATATTGGTTCTGCATGTCTTCAAGCTCAGTTGGGCATACGAATGTGAAGTCTGCTGGATAGAATACAACTACGCTCCACTTGCCTTTGAAGTTTTCTTCAGAAACAGTGATGAATTCTCCGTTGTGGAATGCGTTTGCTGTGAATGGTAGAACTTGAGTACCGATTAATGCCATGATTAATTTCCTCCTTAAATTTGGGTAAATTATTTTTTTTTAATAGTTAGCTGAATTAAATCAGTTAACTATTCGGTAAACTAGAATTATTCTAATACAGTAACGATTATTATATAAATAACGGCCAGTGTCAAGTAAAAGGCCTCCAAATTACACCTTTAATATTTATTCCCATTGAGAGGGATGTTGATTCAGACTGTAAAAAAGCATATATAAACAGTGGTAATACTGGATAGTGGCATTGAACAGAGACGATTAAGTCTAGAGCAATTAAATGAATACAATTTTTATTTAGCCTCTACTATTGAGAAAATAAATCGAAGAGACACATTTCAACATTCCCTTGAAAAATTTGTCTAAAACAAAAAATATCCTTCACCAGTCCGTATGTAATAAAGTATAGTTAGCTTATACAGAAAGTGGATCCGGAGGCGAACATCATTAAGAACTTCAGCCAAAAAGCCTTTTATCTTTTTTTCCTTCTGCCTGCTTTGATTCTAACCTTTATTCATGTCAAGATTCCGCAAGAATTGGAATGGAATGTGTTTTTCTTCTTATGCATAATGGTGATTTTCGACAGGATCAATCTTAATGTGTTCGCTGGTTTTCGTTATTCGTTCTTCCATGTCATGTTATCGTTGATTATTTTTGACCGCTTTTCAGTTGTATATGGCTTCATTTATCTTTTGGTAGACAGCTTGTTTGCTATAATCTCCCGAAAAAGAGGGGATTTGAAGTCGACAATTGCTTTGCTGTCGATGTATATCCTGATTATTATTGTCTGTAATGAATTTTATAATGAGTTCACAGACCAAACTTACACCGCTCGGTATCTCACATTGATAATTATGCTGTTGTTAAGTATCATCTTAAAATACTTTTATGTATGGCTTGAAACAGGTGCTGTGACCAGTAAAATGTTCATTGACCGATTTGGCCCAATGACTTTTGAAGTCATGGTTATTTTTCCGATTCTGGCCTTTTTTGACCACATGAATGTAAATCTGGTTCTTATCCTTTTTCTCTCGTACTATACTTTTATTGGTTTTCTGCACAGAAAGTTCATCACAGTCAATCAGAAGCATGTTGAATCGTTGATTTACAGAATTGAAAAAAGATATAGCATTCACGTACACACTCTAGATTTGAATTCGTTAAAAGGAATCTATCATCCTGCCAGGAAAATGATTTTCATTGATGAAAAGCTCGATTATCCAGAGCAGCTTCAGACGATTGTCCATGAATTGCTTCATCACCAAACAAATAGGTTTCTTAAATTACCTGATATTATGGTGGAAATGATTATTACATTATTTGAGGCGATTCTTAGCTGGTACTATATCATCTCATATAAGCATGTCTCGAAAATAGACTAGAGGAAAAAGGGGAGTTTCTATGTCCACGCCATTAGGCCAGGAATTAAGGAGATTGAGAAAGGAAAGAGGATTACGTCTTGAAGACGTAGCGAATGGAACAGGGATTACGCTGCAGTACTTAAGCATGCTTGAAAAAGGGGCAAGGAAGTCGGTTTCATTTGAAATCATGTCGGATATTTCAAGGTTCTATGGAGTTCCACTTGATTATTTTGCTGCCTTCCTGAAAGAGGATGATTCAGAGCCTCTTACTGATGTAGAGATTATGCTGTGGCAGGCAATCAATGAAAAAGTCCGTGATGAAATTTACTATAAAAAAGGAAAGTCCTTAAAGGATATCTTTTCAAAAGTATTAAAATAAGAAGCGGCAGATCCTGCAGGGGTCTAGCCGCTTTTTTAGGCTTACAATCCTGTATTCGTGAATACAATGGCTAAAAACGATAAAGGAAGTGTCATGATGGCGATTTCTTTCCCGATAAGCATTCAAACGGTGAAAGTCAGCGGAGGCCCTAAAAGGACAGTCTACTTTCCAAGAGTCATAAATATGGCCAATCACGAGGTTGAAAGGATAATAAATCACAGCATCGTTTCCCAGGCACAGCAGCTTATTAACCAACAAATTGGAAATATGCCCTCGTCGGTTGAAGAAATGCTTGGTTACTATGAAATTAAAAATAACCAGAGGGATGTCCTCAGTTTGTCTCAGCTAAATTATACTTATCACTATCACGCAGCGCATGGAATGACCTATATAAAATCGCTCACGTTTGATCTGCAAAGCGGGAAGGTTAGTGAGCTGAAGGATTTATTTAAGCCGGGGAGCGACTATGTTAAAAGGCTTTCAGACATTATTGGAAAACAAATAAAAAATCGTAATATCCAGCTTCTTGGAGACTTCAAGGGAATTCGCGAAAATCAGGACTTTTACATTGCCGATAAAAGTCTTGTTGTGTACTTCCAATTATATGAAATCACTCCATACGTTTTTGGGTTTCCAATGTTTCTGATTTCTGTCTATGAGCTGGAGGATATTATTGATGAGAAGGGGCTTCTGGGGAAAATGGCAGGCGCATAATGTCCCCAGATTAAAGTATAGTGTGTGCCGTGACAGGTTAGGATTTGCTGTATACAAATAGCAAAAAACCGCATCTCTTCAGATGCGGTTTTCTATTTAACCAGCTGCTTCTGCTTTCTTTTCCGATTGATCAACGACTGCTGCTCCTACTACGTCTCCGACCACATTCGATGCGGTGCCAGCCATGCCGATAATCGCATCAACCCCAGCAATCAGTGCAACGACTTCAAGGGGGAGGTCAAACATCGTCAACACTACAGACAGGGTGACGAGGCCTGCGGCAGGGATGCCTGCTGTCCCGATTGAAAGGAGTGTACCAACAAGTATGATTGTGACGAAATCGATTACAGAGAAGTTGGCTCCTGTGACATTGGCGGCAAAGACAATCGATGCACCCATCCGGAGTGCTCCGCCATCGGAGTTGAATACCGCTCCAAGCGGCAAACTGAAATTCACCATTTTTTCGGAAATGCCCGCCTTCTTTGCACTCTCGATCGCCACCGGCAGGGAAGCGATGCTGCTGGAAGTAAAGAAGGCTGTGGTATACGCATCCTTCGTATTAACGAAAAAGCTTTTGACCGGAATCTTGAATAGCTTGAGAGTGCCACTATAGACAAAAACCCAGAGAATAATAATCCCCAGATAAAATACCGCTGTAAATTCAAGCAGCGAAGTTAATGTATCCCACCCCTGGGTTCCAAAAGTGGAGGCGCTAATTGAAAAAATACCAATTGGCGCGTACAGAAGGACGCCTTTTAAAATCCTGAAGAACAGTTCATTTGCTGCCTCAGATAAAGTTTGCAGCTGTGCTCCGAATTGCTGGATTTTATCCTCATGCGAAAACCTCATGCCTGAAATAGTAAATCCAATGATAATAGCGAGGAAAAGAATCGCCATTAGGTTCCCGGAGGTAAAAGCAGAAAAGAAGTTATCCGGAACGATATTGAAGATGACATCAGATATGGAGGGTGTCGCGGGCTTTTCCACCTCTGTATTTGGGAGTGACAGGGAATTCCCCGGATTGATCAAAAGGGCAAGCCCCAGACCAATCAGAACCGCAGCTGCCGTTGTCGCCCCATAATATAGAATCAGCTTTCCGCCTGTCCTTCCAAGCTGCGTGGGATTCATTTGATTGACTGCCAGTACAACGGTCAGGAAAACAACCGGTGTCGCAATCAAGTTAAGAAGCTTGATCAACAGCGTCCCAAAAGGTGTGAATACCTCCGCTTCCGCTCCCATTAAAACACCAGCGAAAATACCAAGGACAAAGCCAATGGTCATTTTTAAAATAAACGATGAATTTTTATATGTATTCCAAAGATTCACTTGTTGTACCGCCTCTTTTTATAATATAACTCTGTGAAAAGACATAAAACCTCCACATATAAATAAAACTACACCTGTTTCAGAAATGAGACAATAGATTGTTTCATACAAGGTATGATTTAAATTCTATATTTAGGATGAAAAAATAAAAAGACTTTGAGCACAAGGGGAACAAGTACGCAAAGTCTGGTAAATATTATTTTTTATTGGAATAAAAATGGTGTTATCCCTTCCGATTGAACACCTGCGGCGGCTGTTCGAGCCATTTTTCGGTTATGGTCAGCAGCAGGCCTTTTCCATAAAACTTTTTCATCAGGTTGGAGATTACGGTGAATTTGGTGACAATATCAGACCTTAAGCTGGAGGTCAAGGCCTGGTTAATCATAATGAAGCAAAACATCCCAAGGCAAGTATTCACGAAAAATAGCATCAGTTTATCAGAAAAAGGTGAATTCTTCACTTCAAAGAAGTTGAAATCTCCGGAAGCTGAATAAGGGATATTTTCTTTATTAAAAGTATCCTCAAGCGTATCGAGTACTTTATTGAGTGCGACAACTCCTTTGCTGAAATGTTGTTTTACTTCCTTATCACTAGCGAGCTTACTAAAAGATAATAGGACCATTTTTGAAAAGCGCGCTCGATGGAGGATTCTTGATAGGTTTGCGATTTCCGCTGCATTTACAGGCCTGGAGCCTCCGAATAAGCCATTGAGATACTTGATTTCACCTGCCATGTCAATGGTATGGTCCATTGCTACCTGTGGAGATTTCAGGAAGATTCCCTTCTGCAGCATCAAATTAGTGATTTCCTTCTGCAATTGGAGTGTGAATTGAATCGCCCCTTGAAAATAATCTATGGTATCCTTCCGTGTGCAATCCGGCAAAGCGCTTGGATAAGTTATAAGTGATAGCATGGAAATATCATGGCAAATATATAATATAAAAGTATCGGAAAAAACCTTTTCAACGTCCAGCCTGACATCCTTTTCTGTAAATCCCAGCGGTACCGTGAGATTCTCTTTTAAAAAAATATCCTTCAGGTCGTTCAGGCTTTTCTCAGAAAAAACGACCATTTTTTCTACAATCGTTTTCACTTCCATATCATGTGTTGTCTCATAGAAATATTGATAAAACCGTAATTCCATACTGCTTTTCAAGTATGATGACCATATATTCGAAATTTCTGTTGAGGTTAAACCCACATTTGTTTCCCCCATCCACGAGTCACTCCTTTCCCGTTATTGTTTGTCTTTATTAGATATTTATTACAAAAAATAGGTAGTTTTCATCACACTCACATAGAAACCACTTGTTACAGGGCATACTTTTTCAAAAGGAGGTTTTTTAATGAGAAAGTTTTTAATCATGTTCTTAATGGCAGTTTCAATGTTCTCTGTTACAGGCTGCGGCAATGATGCACCTCCTGAAGAAGATGAACAGCTCGAAGATGTTGAAGAAGAAGATGAAATTGGCGATGGAGAAGTTGATGATGAATAGATTTGCAAGCCCGCTTTAATTATAAAGCGGGTTTTACTTTGTGCATCTATGATTGACAAATGACCGGTCAGTCACTAACATTAGAATGTGTAAAAATGAAAAATTAAGGTAGGTGCAGCAGTGAAAAATCTGGTCAATTTTGTGCTTGGAAATAAACTTGCCGTTTGGCTGCTTACAATTATCATCACGGTATCAGGAATTTATTCAGGTACACGGATGAACATGGAGACCATCCCGAATATTTCGATTCCATACTTAATGGTTATGGATGTCTATCCAGGGGCAACGCCTGAAAAAGTAATGGAGGATGTATCAATTCCGATTGAGAAGGCGGTTGAGGGCCTTGAAGACGTAAAATATGTCTATTCTAATTCATATTCCAATATGTCCAGTATACAAGTGGAGTATGAATATGGCATTGACATGGATGAAGCAAAGCGGGCATTACAGTCTGCATTAGATACGGTTCAGCTGCCGGAAGGGGCACAGGAACCAACGATTACGGCCATCAGCATGAACATGATGCCAATTGCGGCACTAAGTGTCAGCAGTACGAAAGAGGATATTGTTGAGCTAACATCAACAGTCGAAGAAATCCTTCTTCCGAAAATCGAAAAAATTGATGGTGTTGCTTCCGTAACGATTACAGGACAACATATTGAAGAAGTAAATCTTGAGTATAATGAAGCGAAAATGAAGCAATTCGGTTTGACCGAAGATAAAGTGAAGGAAATGATCCAGGCCAGCAATTTAGATGTATCCCTGGGACTTTTTGAATTTGAGGAAAGCGAGCAGGCTGTTGCCGTTGATGGCAAATTCACGACTACTGAACAACTGAAGAACATGCTTATCCCTGTGACTCCTTCAGAGGCAAATCCATCACCTTTTGTGAAGCTGAGTGATATAGCTGAGATTGAACTAGTTGGCAAGGTTCAATCCATTTCCCGTACAAACGGAGACGATGCGATCGCTATACAGATTGTCAAGGAACAGCAAGCAAACACTGTTGATGTTGTAAATGAGGTAAAGGATTTAATAAAAGAAGAACAGGATAAAATTGATGGCCTGTCCATCGATGTATCACTGGACCAGGGGAAGCCAATTGAAGAATCTGTAACAACGATGATTGAAAAAGCGTTATTTGGCGGATTAATCGCAGTCCTGGTTATTCTTCTGTTTTTACGTGATTACAAGTCTACGATTATATCAATTGTATCGATTCCAGTTTCCATATTCATGGCACTGCTGCTGTTGAATTGGATGGAGATTACACTAAATATCATGACACTAGGCGCAATCACTGTTGCCATTGGACGCGTAATAGATGACTCGATTGTAGTAGTGGAGAATATTTATCGACGCCTTCATTTGAAAGAAGAAAAATTAACAGGGCGTGCTCTTGTACGTGAAGCGACAATAGAAATGTTCAAGCCGATCCTGTCTTCAACTCTTGTTACGGTTGCTGTTTTTGCACCGTTGATTTTCGTTGGCGGCATGGTAGGAGAATTGTTCGCTCCATTTGCACTGACCATGACTTTTGCTCTTGGTGCGTCATTGATTGTTGCCATTACGATTGTACCGGCGTTATCACATTTCCTGTTCAAAAAGAAATTATATGGTGAAAAAACAGAGAGCAGCCACAAAGAAGCTGGCAAATTAGCTAACTGGTATAAAGGTGTCTTGAACAAGTCGCTTAACCATAAAATCATCACATCCCTTATTGCCGTGGTTTTATTAGCAGGTAGTCTTGCGCTCACGCCGATAATCGGGTTCAGCTTTATGGGCAGCGAGGAAGAAAAGGTCATGTATTTAACCTATACGCCAGGACCGGGCGAACTTAAGGAAGACACTTTGGCAAATGTTGAAAAAGTGGAAGAAAAGATGCTCAAACGTGGCGATATTGATATCGTTCAAATCTCTGTTACAGAAGAGGCAGATCAAATGTCAGCAATGATGGGAACTGGATCTGGCGGTGCCTTGATGTATCTGATCTTCGACCCCGAAATGGAGAATTTCTCTGAAGTCAGGGAAGAAATCGAAGAGTATGTAATCAATATTGGACAAAGTGGTGAGTGGAAGAGCCAGAATTTCGGCGGTATGTCTATGCCTGAGAATGAAATAAGCTATACATTCTACAGCGAAGACCTGGACAAATTGACGAAAGCTGTAAACCTTGCTGAGAAAGAGATGAAAGATATTAAAGGCTTGGAAGACGTTAGTTCCAGTGCAGAGGAAGCATATGTGGAATACACCTTCAAAGTCGATCAGGACGAATTGCTCCAATATGGCTTAACAGCAGGACAAATCGTCATGATGTTGAATCCCAACAAAGCAAAAGATGTGTTGACAACTGTTGAAAAAGATGGTGAATCACTTGATGTCATCGTTCAGCAGGAACAGGCAAAGCAGCCGGAGTCGATTGACGATATCCTGGATACAGAAGTCCCAACTGCGAGGGGTACGACGATGCCATTGTCAGAACTGGTAACAGTAGAAAAAGGTACCACGATGAATACACTTGCACGCAGTAAAGGACAATACTATGCATCAGTATCAGGAACGGTTGTAGATGATGATATTTCAAAGGCATCTGCTGAGACTCAAAAAGCAATTGATAAGCTAGATATGCCGAAGGGCGTTGAAGTGGGTGTCGCCGGTGTACAGGCAGACATGACGGAAACATTTACACAGCTTGGTGCTGCGATGCTGGCAGCAATTGCGATTGTTTACTTCATACTAGTTGTCACCTTCCGTGAAGGTGTCGCGCCATTCGCGATCCTTTTCTCTCTTCCATTTGCAGTAATCGGTTCATTCGTAGGCCTGCTTATGGCTGATGAAACGATTTCCGTTTCTGTCATGATGGGTCTGTTGATGTTGATTGGTATTGTAGTTACGAATGCCATCGTCCTCGTAGACCGGATCATTCACATGGAACGAGAAGGATTGACTATGCGTGAAGCAGTGCTTGAGGCGGGTGCAACACGTTTACGTCCAATCCTTATGACAGCAATTGCTACTGTCGGTGCACTGATACCGCTGGCAATGGGTACAGGCGGGGGAGGCCTGATTTCAAAAGGTCTTGCCATTACCGTAATCGGGGGATTAACAAGCTCAACTTTGTTAACGCTGATTGTCGTGCCAATTGTTTATGAAGTTCTTTCAAAGATATTCAAGAAGAATCGTCGGGAAATACGAGAGGATTAATCAGTAGTCCAGGTGGATGAGCAGTCTTCCATCTGGGCTTTTTAATGTAGTTACCCCTCTGGCTTTTTATTTTTGAAACTATAAAGATCCCTTCCTTATTAGTTTACAAACGCTGTGAATATACCCGTTTTTCTTCCTCTTTCACCATGATCCGACAATCTCTTTCTTCATCTTTGATATTTAGATTATTGAGTAGGGGAGGGGACTTGGTCATGCTTATTTATGGTGAGTTTACTTTTAACAGATCCACACGACACTTATCACCTACCTAGATATTCTCCTTATGCTTTGCCATGTCCTATTCTTATCTGCTCCCATTCATTTTCTGTCCATCTGCCGTTACCCTTTAAAAATACATTCTTCAGTCAAGAATTCATTTTCAGACTGCTCTGTTAACCTCAAGATTTATCAAACGGCAGGGGAGGGGAGTTTTCTTATAGATATGAAACTAGGAAAAATAAGGTAAAATTATCAATGTATACAAAAATGTAGACATGTATACATAAAGTAAACAGTTCGTGTACAATTACGTTTACATGTTTACAAATAAGTATACATCCCATAGAATCAACATGTATACAACTTTGTATTCGTTGTGTACAATTATGTATACAAGCAGATTGAGGTTTACACCTCGTTTACATGTTTACAATTACATTTCTTTTTACTCGTAAATCTTGCAGTATCTATTATTTCCCTTTACCTTTAGAATAGTAGGTAAGTATACATAAATGAAAAGGAATGATATGAATGACGAAATCAAGAATTGCTGCAGTTGATGTTGGTAACGATTCTATTAAAGCTATTTTTGGAGAATTTGATAAAGAACTGAATATCCCGAATATCGTGGCGAGGGACACTGAAGACCGTCCTGTAATCGGAATCGAGGAGCTTGATACGAAAGATCCGCTAGATGGAATCCATATTCGTGTCCACTCCCCTGCCCTGAAAGAAAATAACGCTATCTATCGTGTCGGAAGTCTGGCAACAAAAAGCGATAACGCAACAGAACTGGATCCCGGAAGCAGCAAGTCAGAGGAAGACCAGACATTGATCATGCTCTTCGCTACGCTTGCATTGGATGCAGTCAATGAAGACAATGCTAAGCTTTTCCCGAAAAGCAAGAATGTCATTGATGCGAATTATACGCTCGGTACGGGCCTTCCGCTTCGTGAAGTCAAAGAAGGAAAAGACGCTGGTTACCGCTCCAAGCTGGTCGGATCCGTTCACCAGGTAGAATTCCTTGTAACTCCTAAATACCAGGGACTGAAAGTGAACATCAAATTCGATGAAGTGAAGGTTTATCCTGAAGGTTTCGCGGCTTATATCAATCTAGTAATGGATAATAGCCTGAAAATCATCAACAAGGATTTAATTGATAGAAGAATCTTGATCCAGGATATCGGCGGATTATCAACAGATATCGCTGTCATCAAGAACCGGAATGTCGATGATGACAAGGCACAGGGCTTCAACCTTGGTGTGTCTGAAGCGCTGGAACAAATAAGGGAAGAAATCCGCAGCAAGCATGGCGTGGAGTTAGACAGCCGTACGGATGTTGTGGAGATCATCACGCGCAAGAATGACCGCAACCATATCATGGTCAAGGGAAGCCGTACAAGTGTCCATGACATCACAGATCGCATTCTTCTTGAGCTGGCGAAAAAACAATATCGCCTACTGCGCAATGTTTGGGCGAAGAACTCCCAGACAGAAATTTGCTATTTCGTCGGCGGCGGAGCAACTGTCCTTAAGGAATATATCAAGACATTGAACAATAATTTAGATGGTTATAATATTGAGTTTTTCGAGGATGAAAAAGAGAGCATCTGGATGATGGCCAATGCTTACTATAAGCTCATCATGGATTTTGTTAAGAAATCTGAGAAGAGCAAAACTGCTTCAGAGCCTGTCAAAAGCTAAAGTAAGGTGATCCCATGAAAAAAACCAACCCAAATGAGATTAAGAGAGGACAAGCATTGTCATTTCGTGTTCCCTCTGATACACCAGACCATATCTTAAGACATCTTCAAAACTTGAAAGAAACCGAGAGAAGGAATTTTTCAAGTAAAATTGCTGAATTTGTCGTCAAAGGTGTGGGGAATTCTTATTCACGGGAACGAGAAACGATTACAATTCCCCTCCCTCGCAGTCTCAGCAAATCGCAGCGGGCTTGGATCAAGCATGAGCATTCGGAAGCTTTGCTGGGGAATATCGTCTATCATTTGTTGACAGACCCTTTGCGGGCAACCTCATTGCTGGCCTCTTTGAACAGCAACTCAACTGAAATCGATGAGGCACTTTATCTTCAGGAAGAAGATCTCCCATTGAACCCAATCGCATTAGCGGATGAGTCACCTGTAACCCGGGAAACTGCATCAACAGCTGAAATCGATTCGATGGACGATGACCTTGATTCATTTGATTGGGAGTCGGTACATCAACCAGAAACCCATGTTGAGGAAGAAAAGGAAGAGGATTTGGACGACCTTCTCGGAGACTTCCTCTCAAAAATGAACAAGTAATTGCTAAGAAACCCCATGGACTGCCATGGGGTTTCTTTACTTTATTGATAGGATGCTTCCAGCTGATCAATTAATGATCCGACATAGCCTACAGCCTTGCGCACAGGTTCTGGAGTCGACATGTCGAGTCCAGCATGTTTCAGCAATTCCAGCGGCTTCATGGTTCCGCCTGCCCGCAGCACTTCAAGCCAGCGGTCGACAGCCGGCTGCCCCTCCTCCTGGATCAATTGAGAAACAGCAGTTGAGGCAGTCAGGCCAGCAGAGTAGGTATACGGATACAAGCCCATATAATAGTGTGGCTGACGCATCCATGTTAGCCCGGCTCCTTCATCGATTTCTACTGTATCGCCCCAGAAGCCAGTCAGCACATCTGTTTTCATCTCAGTAAGAGTTTTAGCCGTAAGTGCATTGCCAGCTTCAGCATGTGCATATACCCTGCGCTGGAATTCAGCTTCCAGCAGGTGAGTCACAAAATTATGATAATAAGTACCCAGAAGCTGCAGGACGACCCAGCGAATCATCTGGGGATTAGCTTTATTTTGATCAAGAAGATAGTGGGCAAGCAGCATTTCGTTCATTGTCGATGGTGCTTCAATGAAATACATGGAAGGACGAACATTCATGATCCGCTGATTTTGATTAGCCAGGTAAAAATGGCCTGCGTGGCCGAATTCATGTGCCAGTGTGAAACAGCCGCGCATATTATCAGCCCAGGTAATCAGGATATATGGGTGTGAACCATAAGGACTGGAGCAAAAGGCACCTGTGGATTTACCTACATTATCAGCAAGGTCCACCCATCTGTCTTCGAAGCCTTCTTCAATCATTGTTATATAATCCGGTCCCATTACCTTTAAGGAATCGGTAATCAGCTGCCGTGCCTCCTCGTAAGTGACTTGAGGGTCAAAATCAGGATCGAATGGAGCTTTCAAATCACAAAACATCATTTTATTTAAACCCAGCACCTTCTTCTTTAGCTGGGCAAATCGGCGCATATGAGGTGCAAGCTCAGTGTAAATAATATCGATTTGGTTATTGTACATTTCCTTCGTTACCTGCTGAGGCTCCAAAAGCATATCGGTAACCGAATCATAATTCCGGAGTTTTGCTAAGGCAACCTGTTTTTTCACCTCGGTTGCATAGGTCGCTGCGATGGTATTTTTATATTGTTTAAGTGTTGAAACGAATGATCCATAGGCTTTTCTGCGGACATTAGTATCCGGTGAAAATTCATAGCGGCTCTCAAACAGTGCAAAAGAGACTGGCAATTTGTTGTCTTCCTCGTCTTGGATTGGAGCAAATTCCATATCAGCAAGTTTGGCCATATTGTATATATTGTATGGTGCTGAATGGACTTCGCCTAAAGCAGCAAGGACCTCTTCCGTTTCAGGCGATAGTTTATGCTTTTTCGTTTCCAGAAGCTCTAGAAGAGTCTTTTTGAAAGGCTCGAGTCCTTCCTCTTCCTGAACGAATTCTTCCACTTTTCCTTCTTCAAGTTCAAGAATTTCGGATGATATAAAGGATAGTGCGGCCATCGCCTTTGTGAAAACCGCGGCGACCTTATCTGAATTTGCCTGGTTTGCAGGGTCGGTTCCATCAGCCGATTGCTTCAAGCTTGCATATGTACGGACTTTGACCAATTTCTTTGTTAAGTCTTCCTGAGCGGTAAGGCATTCCAGCAGTGCATTTGCCCCGGTATGCAGGGTTCCTTTGAAGTTAGCAAATTTTGTAACGTCAACTTCAATTTCCTTCAGTGCCACCTCCCACTCCAGGTCGGATGTGAATAAATCATTGAGATCCCAGGTCAATGATTCAGGAACCTCTGAACGAGTAAGTCGCTTTTCAACGGTTTTATTCAAATTTATCTCCTCCTTCTAATGTTTATATTACTACGAAAGGCGAAATAATTTAAGTTAAAGATTAACTATTTCAAAAATTTAAAAACAATTAAGGGCTATTTGTCTTAAATTTTCTGGAAAAGGTTTATTCTCTGGTTTATGATAATTAATAAATTCGGAAATAAATAGGTGGGAGCCAGTTGATTTTAATAGATTATATAATTAATCTCTCAATGCTTTCCTTAATGGTCAGTACTCCTTTAGTCATTCGCTCTTATCTCAATCATAAGCCGCTCAAGCAACTATGGGTGTGGGCAGGATTATACGCGGGGGCTGTTTCCTGTGTGCTTGTTAGCTTATCTTTCCAGGATGAAGGTTACTCATATGATATCCGGTATGCCATAATCATCTTGGTCTTCGCTTACCTGGGACCAGGTGCAGGCATAATTTCCAGCAGCCTTGCATTGATGTCAAGGTTGATAGTATCTGAGAACTGGTTTCCTGCAATTGTTGGCTGGGTAGTGGTGATGATCATTTTGGTGGTAATTCACAATCTTACTATGCATTTAAAACCAGTGAAAAGAGTTATGATTCTACTGTGTTCTTACATAGTCACTTATATTATTACTGTACCGATCATTTTAAACGTAATTAGAGACAATCCAGTTTTTCACCTTCAATACTTATTGTTTGTTTCAATAGGCGTACTCATTGGTGGAATTATTATCGAATCATATGAAAAGCTGCATAGAATTATTCACGAACGAAAGAGGATGGAACAGACACTGGAGGAAAGTGAGTCAAAGTACCGCCTCATAGCTGAGAATACATCTGATCTCATCATGGTAATGGATAAAGAACATGCCATAAGTTATTTTTCTCCCTCTCATGAGGTGGTGTTGGGATACAAGGTTCCAGAGCTTGAAAAAACAGAAATATGTAAATTAATTCATCCAGATGACGTTGTGAATTTCAGGGAAACAATCACAAAGATCATGAAAAATAAAGAATCACTGCCAGTAGAGTTTCGTTTCCAGCATATAAGTGGTAAATGGATTGATTTTGAATCCCGCTGTATGCCGGTAATGAGTGATGAGCGGGTGATTGAGCATATTGTTATAATAAGCCGGGATATTTCTGAGCGCAAAAAAGCGGAGGAGATTCTTTTACAATCCGAAAAGCTATCGATTGTAGGGGAACTTGCAGCTGGGGTCGCGCATGAAATAAGGAATCCTCTTACTACAATAAAAGGGTTTCTCCAGCTATATGGAAAAGAAGATCATTCGAATGAAATTAACAACTTGCTTCTAAGCGAACTAGAAAGGATCGAAACAATAACCAGTGAAATGCTTTCTTTAGGAAAACCTCAGGCCATCCAGCTTAACCGGGCCAACTTATGTGATTTGATCGATCATACAGTCGATTTCCTATCCCCGCAGGCAAATATGAAAAATATACAATTCAGCCGGAGTTATCTGGGGGCAGATTTCTTCATAACATGTGAGCAAAATCAGATTAAGCAAGTGTTCCTCAATATTTTTAAAAACGCAATGGAGGCCATGCCCAAGGGTGGAAATATCGATATAAAATTGCGAAAAGGCATAGATGGTGAATGTGTTATTTCAATTCAAGATGAGGGCTGCGGAATCCCAGAAGAATTGCTTCCGCGCTTAGGTGAGCCATTTTATACATTGAAGGAGAAAGGAACGGGTCTCGGCTTGATGATTTGCCATAAAATTATTAAACAGCACAATGGTATGATTTCTTATCATAGTAAGTTAAGTAAAGGGACATTAGTTGAATTAAAACTCCCCTTAATCAATTAAAAAGTGAACTATAAATATGAGGAGGATGGCAAATATGCCATCCTCCTGTTTGTCCTTATTGGTTTACCGAGTGGGAAGTTTTTGTTCGTGCTTGATAAATTTGGTATAAAATCAGGGCAACTAATGATAAAACAATCCCGGAGATATAAGGCATCCCGATGGCAATCGAGAACAGCCATCCGCCTAACGGGGGCCCGATGATTCTGCCAAGGGAGTCAAAGGAAGAAAGCAGTCCGGTGGTTCCCCCGTGACCAGTTGTCGACTTTTTTGTCAGCAGGGAGGATACACTTGGACGGATCAATCCATTGCCAATTCCGAAGATGGTCAGGAATAGGGCTGCAGTTCCGAAACTCTCGGTCAGGAGAATCAATCCAAAACCTATGGCTGAAATGACAATACCCAGCTGGATGACGGCACCCTCGCCAAGCATCTTCGTCAGCCTCCCGACTAATCCGCCTTGTACGACGGCACCCGCAAGTCCCATTATCATGAAAATATAGCCCAATTCAACAGAGCCGAGTCCAGCTTTCTCCGCAGCGAAATACGCAAATGTTGCTTCAAGGCCCGATAAAGAAAGGGAAACGAAAAGCTGAAGCAAAAACAGCATGGACAGGGTTCCAGTGAAGGCCTTTAATAATGAAGTTCTCTCCCTTTCCTGACTAGTGCGATGTTCGGCCGAAAGCGACTCTTTTAAGGCAAAAGTGACGAATAAAAACGTAATTAGCGATGTCGCACCAGCAATGTAAAACGGCATGCTCAAGCTTGATTGGGAAAATACACCCCCGATTGCAGGCCCAAAAATGAAGCCGAGCCCAACCGAGGCGCCGATGATTCCCATCCCTTTTGCTCGGTCTTCTTCAGATGTGATATCCGCTACATAGGCCATGACTGTCGGCATATTGGCAGAAGATAAAAATCCGCCAATGATCCTTGCAGCAAACAGCATCCAGAGCTGTGTAGAGATAGCCATCAGGAAAAAGGAAAGAGACAGTCCAAGAATGCCTATCATAATGACCGGCTTCCTGCCGATTCTGTCTGAAATCCGCCCCCACATTGGCGCAAATAAAAACTGCATCAGAGAGTAAACAGCCATCAACAGCCCAAGTTCTGTCGGTGATGCCCCGATTTCTTCAGCGTAAAAAGGAATGACCGGAATGATGATCCCAAATCCGACCATAACAAGGAACATGACTAAAAATAAAATAGGCAGAGCCTTTTTTGTGTTCATTTAAGTATTCACTCCATTATTTCAACTATATCTCTTAACGATAAAGAAAATTATATCAGAAACCTTGATAATATAGCGAAAATTCAATGTCGTAAGAAGAAACTATTTTCTACTGTAAAGGATTCTAAAAGGTTAGGATTTGATATTTTGGGATATATAATTCAAAAGCTTGAAAATAGAGGAGAGGGTATTCGATGAGTCCGAAAACGAAAGCAAAATTTCTTGGCATTGGCAGTTTTATTCTTGGTTTTGGGTTTATGGGGTCGATGGATGGAATCATATTTCACCAGTTGCTTCAATGGCATAGTGTCGTGATGGAGACGACGCGGCCTGGCCAGATTGTCAGCGATGGAATATTCCATTTTGGAGTCACTGTTGCTTTGGTCGCTGGCGGAATCTTGCTTTGGCTTGCAGGAAGGCCAACTGAGGTTTCAAAGGGCATTAGCAAGCTTATTGCCAATTTTTTAATTGGTGCCGGAGTTTTTAATCTGGTTGAAGGGATTGTGAATCACCATATCGTCCAAATCCATCGAGTAAAGCCGGGGGATCCAAATGCAATAATGTATGACCTGGCATTCCTTGGATTAGGACTTTTGTTGGTAATCACAGGGAAGCTGATCAGGGGAAAAGCGTCAGTCTCTACTATCAGTAAAGAAGCATAATTGGAGTGAAAACATGTATAGGATCACCAGTTTTATCATCATCTTTTCATTTGTATCAGTAATGATTTATTTTCATATCCAAAATGGCCACTTTCAGGCTGCTGATGATGAAGAAGAACATCACCATGGAATAATTGCTGTACCTAATGGGACAGCAGCCCCTTCGATAGACGGAGAAGTAATGGAGGACTCATCAGGGTCCTGGCTTCTTAAAATCAAAACAACTAACTTTACCTTCACTCCTGAAAAGGCCGGTAAAGAGGAGATTAATTATAATGAAGGCCATGCACACATCTATTTAGATGGGAAAAAGATCAACAGATTGTATGGAAACTATTATAATCTTGGAGAGCTTGAATCTGGTATCCATGAGGTAAAAGTTACGGTGAATGCCAATGATCATAGAGTTTTTTCTGTTATGGGAGAAGAAATATCCTTCAAGGAAAGGTTCGAAGTGAATAAGCGGTAAAGTTTGTTTTTTTATATAGTTTTCGTATGAAGGCAAAATAGCCAAGGTAATTGTGTGCTGCTTTGAGTGTATCGTAGAATTTCTGTAGAATGGGATTACAGAATTCTTTTACGGAAAAAGGTGTAGATATGAAAAAACATTTAATCATAGGGGCAGGGATCCTGGGAGCATCGACTGCTTATCATCTGGCCAAAGCGGGGGAGCGGGTCACCATTATCGACCGTGGAGAACCTGGGCAGGCAACGGATGCTGCTGCGGGGATCATTTGTCCCTGGCTGAGCCAGAGACGGAATAAAGCCTGGTATTACCTGGCGAAAAATGGTGCCGCATATTATGACTCGCTGATTGACCAGCTTGAAAAAGATGGTGAACGTGAGACAGGTTTTCAAAGGACAGGTGCTATCAGTCTCCATACTGTTTCAGAAAAATTGGTCAAGATGGAAGAAAGAGCGATACAAAGAAGGGAAGAAGCTCCTGAAATAGGCGAAATCCATCAGCTTGATTCAAAGGATACAAGAGTGTTGTTCCCTCCGCTATCCGAGGAATTTTCATCTGTCTATGTAAGTGGAGCAGCACGGGTTAATGGACGGCTTCTCCGTCTTGCACTGTTAAAAGCTGCCCAAAAATATGGTGCCAGTTTGGCAGAAGGGAATGCCGTTCTTGATTTTTCCAATGGCAAGGTAACAGGGGCGATTGTAGGAGAAACTAGATATGAAGCTGATATGGTAATTTTAACAGCTGGTGCATGGGCGCCTGGGCTGTTGGAGCCGCTTGGATTGGAACTCAAGATTTCTCCGCAAAAAGCGCAGATCATCCATTTGCAGCTGGAAAACTTGGACACGGGAGATTGGCCTGTTGTGATGCCGCCAAATAACCAGTATATCGTGGCATTTGAAGGTGGAAAAGTGGTAATTGGCGCCACACATGAAGACGATATGGAATTTGACCGGCGGCCGACACTGGGCAGTATGCATGAAATCATGGATAAAGGCCTGGCGGTAGCGCCTGGAATGGCAAATGGAACTTATATTGAAACGAAGGTTGGCTTCCGTCCTGTTGCACCGAATTTCCTGCCGATTATTGGACCTGTGCCAGGCTTTGAGAATCTGTTACTTGCTAACGGACTCGGATCCTCTGGCCTGACAGTAGGGCCATATCTCGGTGCCCAGCTTGCAAAACTTGCCTCAGGTAATGAAGTTGATATCAATCTTGCCTTGTATGATGTTACAGAAGCGATAAACACACATATTTCCTAGGCAATGAATGAAGAAGTAAGCAGAACACTATTATGGTGCTTCTGCTTTTTTTGACCGATACGACAAGAAGAGAGAAAAAACTTCTGGTTTTTTGAAATGATTTACATGCCTTTAGTCTGCTGGAAAATATAACTACTGCAAAAAGATTAGTTGAAAGGCAATTAAATCGCGTCATAGCGGGTATAACACTAAGAAAATCATTAAGTATGTCCAATCAGTGTTTATTATAAAGCAGGGAGGAACCTTCAACATGCAATGGAAAGGCAGAAGAGCGAGCACAAATGTGGAAGATAGAAGAGGAATGGGCGGCGGAGGCATGCTCATGGGCGGAGGCCTTGGCGGTATTATTCTATTGGTGATCATGACATTCCTTGGCGGAGGCGATATGGGGGATGTTGTTAATAATATGACCAATGGCGGGAACCAGTCTCCTGCACCGTATGAGCAGACAGCCGAGGAAGAAGAGGCTGCCCAATTTGTTTCGGTCGTACTTGCCGATACAGAGGAAGTGTGGTCAAAGGTTTTTGCTGAACAAGGGATGGAGTATCAAGAACCGACCCTTGTTTTGTATTCAGGCAGTGTCCAGTCAGCATGCGGAATGGCTGGGTCACAGGTAGGACCGTTTTACTGTCCTGGTGACCAGAAGCTTTATATTGATTTGAGTTTTTACGAGGAACTGCAGACTAAGTTCCAGGCTCCTGGTGATTTTGCGATGGCTTATGTGGTTGCACATGAGGTGGGTCACCACGTACAGACATTGCTGGGAACAAGCGATAAATTGAATTCACTCCGCGGTAAGCTGGACCAGACGGAATTCAATAAATATCAAGTCCGTTTTGAGCTTCAAGCCGATTATTTGGCAGGTGTATGGGCGCATCATGCTCAGGGGATGGGAGTAGTTGAAGAAGGAGACCTTGAGGAAGCTATGAATGCTGCTAGTGCAGTCGGAGATGATACTATTCAGAAACGCTCCCAGGGTTATGTCGTTCCTGAAAGCTTCACACACGGTACATCGGAGCAAAGAAAGAGCTGGTTTAAAAAAGGCTATAAAGCCGGAAACCTTGAGCAGGGAGATACGTTTAACACCAGAGAATTTTAGGTAGAGATAAACATAGGTCTGCTTTGCCGATGCCATCATTGTGGGTGGCACTTCACTTTTAACAAACCGCTGTTTCGTAAAGATTTTTGTTGAAATCCTAAAGCCGATTTTAACGTGATAAAAGTCATTTTGCAGGTCTGTACTAAGTTGGCAAGCGTTATTTTTGTGAAGGAACCCAGATAATTCCATCCTATTTTGTAGTGAATAGCAACAAAGTTTGAGAAAAGAGCCTAACAAACTTAAAAGAAAGGAACAGATTCCACAATGGGAACACAAATACAATCGTTTTTTGCAAAAGATACCGGTGATATTCCTAACAATCCAATATTGCCGGTCATCGTCTATCAGGGTGTTTTTGACGATAATCTTAGCCTGGATGAACAATTCGAGCAGCATAATTGGACAGGTACATGGACAGGTGACATTTACGATTACCACCACTATCATACGAATACCCATGAAGTACTTGGTGTTAAATCAGGGAGCGCAACCGTACAAATCGGCGGGGACAGCGGAGAACGGCTAGAGCTTAAAGCTGGTGATGTAATTGTACTGCCGGCCGGAACAGGTCATAAGAAAATCGACAGCAGCCAGGATTTTGCCGTCGTTGGCGCCTATCCAAACGGCAGGAGTCCTGATTTGCAAACAGCAGACCCTGGCACCAGGGCACAGGCAATTGCCCAAATCAAAAATGTGCCCATCCCGGAAACTGATCCGGTGTATGGGGAAACAGGACCCCTGCTTCATAAATGGGTGAAATAATGAAGAATGAGACAGCAGCATCTTATTGGATAGGAGGCTGCTGTCTTTTTTATGCCTTTCTTAAATACCATTATGGGTATATAATGATAGTAACCCATTGACTGGGCAAAATAACTTGTTGAAGCAAAAAACGGATAGAAGGAAGGTCAGGCCGATGGCTAAAAAGAAGTTTGTATACTTCGTTTCCTTGAGTTCTAATGTTCCTTTTGTCTTGAAAAAAGCCCTGCAAAACGCAGAGGAGGAAAATGAGGTTGCGATTTTCTTTGATTTGGATGGTGCGAGGGTCCTGGATAAACGTTATTTAAAAATGATGGAGAGAACTCACAATATTGATTTGCAAAGACTTATGCAGCAGGCGATGGATATGGGGGTCAAGTTTTTTGGCTGTCAGATGAACGTACTGATCGCCCATGGACTCGAGCTTGTTGAAGGAGCTGCACTTTCAGGGGTTGCAACATTTTTAGAGACCGCCTACCAGGCGGATGCAGTGTTAAGTTACTGATGGAGGTGAAGGACTATGGAAAAAAAGAAGGTAGTAGTTATGGCTTTGCATGATGAATTGGAGTCTGCCTATCCTCCTTTGAACGTTGCAGTTGGAGCTGCTTCATCTGGAGCAGATGTCATTCTTGCTTTTTCCCGCAAAGGAGTGAATATCCTGGATAAACGGTATGTATCAGTCCCATCTGAGGACCTGGAATATTTGTCAAACGCATTGAATGACTTTGGAGTGTCTTCTGTCCACGATCTTCTTGAAATCGCTGTGGAAATGGGTGCCCAGCTGTATGTAGTTGATTTAGATGTAAATGATGATTTTGAGTTCATCCATCCGGCCGAACAGGTACCGATTAAATGGTTATTGAACGAAGCAGCATCCGCAGATTTATTTATGCATTTTTAGCTAGGATGTAATCTATCGTGCAGATTCAGACAGGATTGAGATGCAATGAATGAAAGCTGTCAAAAAAACCCCGTTATTAAGACAAGCTTGAGGTGCAATACAGGAAAGCTGTCAAAAAAACCCCGTTATTAAGACAGGATTGAGATGTAATGCATGAAAGCTGTCAAAAGCCCTTTATTAATACAGGTTCTTTGTAAAGCCGTAAATCGTTCCAAATAGTATGCGTCTGGTCTGCAAGCAAAAATAAAAAAAGACAGAGATATGAGTTCTCTGTCTTTTTACAAGACACTGACCGGGGTGTCCTGGGAAAGTTCGTTCTTGAAGGTGACTTTATTTTTGCCGTGTTCCTTCGATTGCAGCAGTAGCTGGTCTGCGTAGATATAGCCCTTTTCCATGGAAGTATATTGATTTAATTTAAAGTAGTACAGTCCAAAGGATGAGGTGATCGTGACTTTATGCCTGCCTGATTGATAGTCGACTTCCACGGAGCTTGTTTCGACTCCATGACGAATTTTTTCGACGAGCTCGACCGTTTGGCTGAGAGATCTGTTCCTTAGGATAATGGTGAATTCTTCCCCGCCGCTGCGGAAGACGTAATCGTTAACTGATAAATAAGATTTAAGAGTGTTGGCAAAATGCTGAATTACGCGGTCACCCACAGCATGATTATAGGAGTCATTGATCAGCTTGAATTTATCAATATCCGCAACGACGATACCGATTGTCTCACCAGACTGGTTCAACTCTGACATTTTTTTGTCCATGAACGCTCGGTTGGGAATGCGAGTCAGGAAGTCTGTATAGGCCATGTGTTCGAACTTGTCCCGTTCGATCTTGGTTTTGATGCTTTGTGATTTAGAGTGGAAGGATCGGCTCACAAGGTAATTGAGGATGAAAAGCCCTACAACCATCTCCCATTTCTGTTCCTCCAGCAAAAGCAGCAGCAATCCATTCGTGAACGCTGTTTTCCCAAGATCAAGCCAGTTATTGCTGTCCCGGAAAAACTTAACTGCCTGCTGGATGCTTTTGATTTCTCCCATGATATAAAAGGCTGTCGATAGAAAAGTATATGAAATCAATGTCGTAATCACTGTCAGGATGCACATCAGGATCCAGAATCCAAATGGAATATTCTCGAACAGCGGATAGCCCCATTGGAAAAGCAAATAGCCAATGGAGTAGATTAATGCATGTGCGCCTATATTGTAAAATGTATCCCAAAATTCATCTTCATCAGCTGTTTTGGAACTTTTCCTTGAAAAATAAACTGTGAAACGAAAGATCGTCTCAAAAATAAAAAGTCCAATAGGGCCAGCGAATATCCCAAATGATAAGCTATAGCTAATTCCATAGTCGAATTTCAAAGCCCCGTTTTGTGCTGTAATCCTCAAGTGATTGTAAAGAGTCGAGAATAACCAGTATATAAATAAGGCTATGAAAAATGTGTTTTTATCTAACGTAAAAACACCTAGACCAAAAGCAACGGCAATAGCAGCAAAAAATAATGTAAAATCATATACCCTAGCTTTCAGCATAGGCAAAATTTCCCCTCTCCCAAACTCTACCACCTAATTTTATCCTAATTATAAATATAGTTGCAAAGTAATTTTTTGATTTGTGCAAATTTTTGTGCTATTTATTTGTCAGTTGCATATCATAAAACGCTATAATGAAATTAAAGTAAAACAGTACAAGTAAGCAGCAATTATAAAGGGGATTTTCCAGAGTCTGTCGAATATTACAGAATATATTCAGAATATTTAATTAATAATAGATGGAGAGGGGTTATACATGGAATATCTATTTGTCGGGATTTTAGTGTTTTTATTGACAGTGGCTGTAGATTTAATACTATTTTATCAGCGGAAGAGCAAGGTGAAACAGCTGCCTTCCAATAATCCACAGGCTTTTCTGGAAAAAGGCCTTCGCCATGAAGGAAAAAAACTTGTTGCTGTAATTGGCGGCGATGCGGTCCATGGTAACATCAGCTACAATTTTGTTGATGACGCTGCCAGGAGGCGGAGCTGCCATAACTATCAATTCATCAATGCAGGCGTGAATGGGAGTACGGCTTATGATGTTTTGCAGCGCCTAAACGGTGTGATTTCCTGCCAGCCGGATTACGTGGTGATCCTGGTCGGCCTGAACGATGCCATCGCTAAAATAGCCCCTGATTTCGCCAGGAAAAACATAAATCTTGCAGAGCAATTAGAGAAGCCGTCATTGCTGGTGTACGAAAAGAACCTCGCTTTAATAGTATCCAGGCTGAAAGCAGAAACACATGCAAAAATCGGGCTGCTGTCGCTGCCGGTAGCTGGTGAAAATCTCTTTTCAAAAGCGAATAAGGAAATCGATCAGTATAATGAGGTCATCCAAAAAATCGCGGAAATAAATAATGTCTCATATTTGCCATTTAACGAAAAGTTAAAAGCTTATTTAAAGAGCAAAGGTCAAACGAGGGGCCGGTCATTGAAAAACAGCAAGAAACTGTACGAGAAAGCGGTCATTGAGCATTTCGTATACGGATACAGCCTTGATCGTATATCGGTCAGGAATGGATACTTGCTGCTGACGGATGGCATTCACCTGAACAGCACTGCAGGGATGATGGCCGCCCATCAAATCGAGCTATTCTTGAAGAAGAATGAATTGAAGGCTATTCAGTAAAAGGATACTGCTTTTGATGGCAGTATCCTTTTTATTTTTTAAAAAGTAACCTCTGACATAAATGCATGAGTATTATCTTCCGTATCCTTAAAGAACACCATCCATGTCTCTGTATGGCTGATTTTAGCAACAACATGCGGCTCTCCAACGAAATTCACGTCATTTGACAGAAGCTCTTCGTATTTTGCCGTCAAATCTTCCACTTTAAAGTAAATCACAGAGCTGGGATGGGCGAATCGCTCATTTTCCGGAAGGCTTAACATGAGCCTTACTCCCTCACAGTCGAAAAATGCCATAGTATCCGTATTGAATAATAGGGTAAGTCCTAATTTTTCCTTGTAAAAATCAGTGGCTCTTTCAATATTTCTAACAGGAATGCCAATTTGGGCAACGTTTTGGATTGGATTTGGATGCATGACCAGGCTCCTAATAATGTTTTTTCAGAAGGGTATTGAGAACAAAGTCAATGGACCTAGGATTATAAGCGGTGGAAAATGACCCATCTGATAGCTTCTTAATTCTGGTTGTTGGTCGCAAATTCCTTCTCTTTACTGGAAAAATATTCTTCCTCTAGTTTTCACCAGCAGGTATCACAGTTTAAAATGAATCCTATAGTACTCGAAAAATATAAAATAATCTTTGAAACTTTTTTAACCCTGATTGTGCTCTAAAGAGTGAAAGGAGGTCAGCAAATGAAAGAAGAGAAGCTTGTGAAAAAAGCAATCAAGGGAAATGCCGGTGCTTTTGAAGAGCTGTTGATGTTACATAGTGAGCGACTATACCGTACCGCTTTTTTATATGTGGGGAATAGGGAGGACGCCCTTGATATTGTCCAGGAAACCTCTTGTAAAGCGTTCCTTGCAATAGGCCAGCTAAAGAAGGAAGAATACTTTTTAACCTGGCTGACGAGGATTTTGATTCATTGCACGTACGATGTTTTGAGAAAAAGGAAAAAAGAAATGCCAGTCGAGAAATTGATTGAGCTGCCCGTGAGCAGCGAACATCAGGTTGCGGAGAGCCTGGACTTAATAGAGGCGGTGTCTATGCTAAAAGAGCAGTATCGGTCCGCAATTATCCTGTTTTACTATCATGACATGCCGTTGAGTGAGATTGCCAGAACGATGGACATTCCTGAGAATACCGTAAAAACCTATCTGCAACGAGGGCGAAAGGAACTGAAAACTAGATTGGGAGGTGTACCGGATGGAAAAGAAAATGTTTCATGAACGTATGAATCAGATAGAGGTACCCCAGGAGGAGGTCCTGAAAGCAATCCAGGATGGGGTAAGGAAAGGAAACTCCATGAAGGCAAAGAAAAATTCACAATTTAGAGGTCTTGGAATGGCAGTCGGAGCTGCTGCAGTCCTTTTCATTTCGTCGAGCGTTATGATCCCATCGGTTGGAAAAGTGATGGCGGATATTCCTTTGCTGTCAAAGCTGTATGAAAATGACAAAGTAGCGGAAAATCTCGCTTCTCAGCAATTGATTACAGAATTGAACGAAAAGGCAGCATTTGCTGGTATAGATGTTACCGTAACGGAGGCCTACTATGACGGGGCGATGATCGGCGTCAGTTTTGATGTGAAAGGAAACGTGAAGGGGGAAGAGGACGAGATTTATGCATTCTATGAAATCTTTGACCGGGACTCGAATATAGAAGAAACAATGGAATTGGTCAAACTGGTGCCGACTGAGGACGGCTACATGGGCCATATCCAGTTAAGCTATCCAAGAGCGGAATTGCCAGCAGAAACAACTTTGCCATTCAATATCATTGGAATTGGCGAAGTCAATGACAACTGGAAGGACGAACAGGGGAAATGGAATTTTGATGTTCCTATTAAACAGCTTCCATTCGAAACAGTTGCGCTTGGACAGGCAAGTGAGCTTGGTGATTATAAAATCACATTCGAAAAGTTGATCACCGGGAAATCTTCGACAGCCATTGACTATACACTGAGTTATCCTGAAGAAGACCAAAGAATGATGCTCGGGGGGCTTTTTGATGATAAGGGTAAGCACATAACTGGCGGGACATCAGATTCAAAATTGGAAAAGAAAATTAAAAATGGAAGAGTGATTGAGAAAAGACGAATCACTCTTCCAGTTGTACCGGCAACAGATTTCATAGAGGTCCGTCCTGTATTGGATTCAGGAGAGGAAATGGATTCTATCAAAATCGTTTTCTAAAAATTATGGTGCTGGGCAGTATCCAGCACCATTTATTTTTTGTCTGTATTTCAACGTCGCTATCTGCCCGACCTGGCCTGTTCCAGTCAACTTGAATTCTGCAGGTGGTGTGTCTTCCAGAAAAAACGGGATTTCTTCGCTGATCAATTTCATGATGGCCCCAACCTGTTAATTTATTTTATGCAGTTCATCCAAAAACGCCGGACGCCTTGGATATTTGCTTTTGAGCTCCCCAATCAGTTTGCGGCTGTTTGTTTCGCCGCAAACTTTTTTATATTTTTTGATGTCCTTACAGACTGCTTTATATTTATTCCGATCGGAAGCATGTTCGGCATCGCTCATGATCATTTTTATAAATAGGCTGTTGACTTCTGACAGATGGTTTTCGATAAGGTAGGGATATAATTCAACGATACTGGAGGGGTTCACTTTAACATATTCCAAAATGTGATCTACCAATTCTTCCTCTGTGATAATCGTTAAATATAAGCCCCGGCTATGGCCCTTTCCTAATTCCGTAAGCAACTTCTCGAAAACACCTTGCCAATCCTCCGCGCTATACAGTTTCTTTAACCTTTCATAGTCCTTATATTCATTATATTTAGTGACCAATTCATAAGCCAGGCTTCTCTGGCGATCCATGTCACCCATCTTTTCATAAACCTGATAGCGATAATCCTTCCACCTATGGATCAGGCCAGCGTAAGACGTGTCCTGTTGTTCGCCATCAAAACAAAGTTGCTCAGCCTTTTTATAATCCTGGCTGTCCATGGCTCGCTCGATTGCTGTTTCTCGGAACTTACTGTACTGCAGATTTTCCTTAATGAATGCTTCTACAATACTTTCTTTGGTATCAGAAACCTCAAGCAGCTTCAATTGCAGCTCTTTAATGCTTTCCGCTGTATGCTTCCAGCTCTCATCCTGAGGCGCATTCTTTAAAAGCTTATCCAGTTCTTTTTCCAATGTTGTTTTTAGTTTATGGTCTTTGCCAAATGGAAGAATCGCGTCAAGCAGGTCAAAACGCCATTCATCCCACCCGTCATACCGCTTGTTCTTTGCTTCCTTCAGCACTACTTTGAAAATTTCCTTTTGCTCTTCAGGTCTAAGCTCATTCAATCCTCTTTCAACTGCACTCTTGATCACTTTTATCGTCTTCCGGGTAACAAAGTTGATTTCACCTCCGGAGTCGTCTGCGTACTGGGTCATCGCAACAACAGGCGGCATAACTTCAATTGCGAGATTCACAGCCTGAACATAGCTGCCGCGTTCGAGTTTCTCTTCAGCATTATCAAGCACCATATAGGCTCCCTGCATTGCTTCAGTCATCTGTCTCCAATGAATGAATCCGCTGCTTTTAGCCCCTTTAATATAATCCCTGATCAGAGCTTTTGCCGTTGTGATTTCTTCTTCCGGGGAGGCGTACCTCAGCAGCAGCTGCCTCTCAATTTCCTCATTGTTATTGGTAAATTGAAGAATGATTGACACCAAGTCCTCCTTTGATTCCTGCATGAGCAAATGCCTTAAGTCTTCACCAGGTTCTTCAGGAGCGAGGTTTTCCTCTGGCTGTCCATCCCTTAACACAAAGAAAACGGCCGCCTGATGCTTGCATGTTTCACTCCAGTCATAGGGACAACTGCAGCTCGCTTGCTTGATTCCATCATTACCTTCGAGAAAAATCTCCACGATATAGGATTGTGAACCGCTGACAGTGGCCAGTACTCTATTAACCTCTGCATGGCGTAAATCCTTCACTGCCCCCTCTTTGAAAAGCTTGTGTCCGCGTTTTAAAATCACCGGTTCCAGGAAACTTACGAAATCTGAAATCTTCATTCGTCAACACACCGCCTCATCCATTTCTTCCATACTACCATTCCAGCCAAAAAATTACCTTTCCTCTCAGCCTCCATAAAAATATATAATAGATTCACACACTGCTTTTTCCAATATTAAGAAAAACTTAAGATTTATCGTCAGTGAATATTAAGGTTCACTGCCTAGAATAGAGGATATCAAAGCTTGCCTGTAAGGGAAGGGGGTTCATACGTGGAACAATACAATGTGCTCGTTGTTGATGATGAAAAAGAAATACGTGATGCTATTGAGATTTATTTGAAGAATGAAGGGATCAAGGTAATCAAGGCTGCGGATGGAATCGAGGCAATCGAGAAGCTGAATGAGCAGCCTGTTCATTTAATCCTGCTCGATGTGATGATGCCTCGGCAGGACGGGATTACGACGACCTTCCGAATTCGGGAGGATAAGAATATCCCAATCATTATTTTGAGCGCTAAAGCAGAGGATACGGACAAAATCCTCGGGCTTCAGGTCGGTGCTGATGACTATGTGACAAAGCCTTTCAATCCGCTCGAATTGATTGCGAGAGTGAAATCACAGCTCAGGAGATATGTCATGCTCGGTACATATGAAGGGAAGGCAAAGATTATTGACCTGAATGGCCTGACACTGGACCAATCTTCAAAGGAGGTCACTGCCCATGGCGAACCGGTAAAATTGACGCCAATCGAGTACAAGATCCTCGAGCTGCTGATGACAAACGCCGGCAGAGTGTTCTCCATAAATGATATTTATGAGCGTGTATGGAAGGAACCGAGCTACAATGCCGAAAACACAGTAGCGGTTCATATCCGCAAAATTCGCGAAAAAATAGAGATTGATCCGAAGAATCCAAGATTTTTGAAGGTGGTGTGGGGGATTGGATATAAAATCGAAAAGTAAGTATTTGTTTATAATTTGGGTGCTTTTGCTTGCATTTGGACTAAGCGGCCTGTTTTCGCTCCTTACAAATGGCAGCCGGTATATGCAGGGTAATTATTTTGAATCGGATGAATATAACTCGCAAATGAATCAGTTTATTGCCATGCTGAATATGTATGAACTTTATAAAATGCCAAAAGAAGAAATGAAAAAGCAAATCACCGTTTCAGATGAGGAAATTGAAGAACATCGTATGAGGTATGGCAATCTCGGTGACCAGATTTCCAATATCGGAATGCAATATGAAGATCAGATACAGGCGGCAATCGATTCAGGAAACAAGGCCGCTGAGAATGTTCTTACGAAGGAAAGAGATGGAAAGATCGCGGACATCACTGAAAATTTCAACAGCGATGAATATGTCCGTTCTAAAATCGTGAAAGAAAAAGAGAAGAAGGTAGATGAATTTTTTCGGGACCTGGAAGAATACAGCCGTGAATTCAATTATCTTGGGCAGGCATATAAATATTACCTGAAGGACAACTCAACAGGAGAAGTCATTACAAATCTTAGTCTATCAAAAAATGAAGAATCAGCGTCCGACTTCCTAAACAAAAAAGACATGTATTATGTGCTGGATTACGCGGGTTTGGAGAAAAGCTACATGTTCACTGGTTATAATGAGAACTTCCTTCCCTATAATGAAGTAGTTGAAGGGATCCTGGAGAACCAAAAAGACCGGGATATGACCGGCAAAATTGGGTTATCCAGGCATGCTTCTGAGAAGCATAGCGCCATCATGAATTACAAGGACTATCAGAAAGGGCAAAAGCTCTTTATCGGTTACCTTTTAGCAAGTATCGCTGCATTGATTGCGAGCTCTTTCCTGGCAAAACGGAAACCAGCCACGGTGTTTAGCTCATTCGAACAGCTGAAACCCATCTATCGTAGGATTCCGCTTGATATAAGAGCGGTATTGCTTTTAGTAACTGGTCTTTTCCTGTTGCTGTTCATGACGCTCGTCAGTGAACAATTTGTCTATTACCACTCAAATATATTGGCTTCACTTCTTGAGATGATCATCAGCCTTGTCGCTGCAGCTGCATTGCTGGCATTTGGCTTGATCCAGCTGGAGTTCCTGTCAGATTATCGGAAGGATTGGCCGAGGCTGAAGGAAGAGTTGAATGATAGTCTTTTAGTGAAAAGCTATCATGCGTTGCGGGATGCATTTATTTTCAAAAGCATCGGCTTCCAGTTGATCATCCTGCTTGGCATTGTCTTTATGCTGGGAATGCTCTTTGTGGCGGCACTTGTAGAACAAGGAACCTTAGTGGTTGTCCTTATGGCTTTTACAGTAGCTGCTTTGCCAATCTTGATTTTTTTGATGAGAAAAGCAGGCTACCTTAATAAAATCATCAAGAATACCGAAGAACTGGTCAAAGGAAATCTGGCTGCTGACATTCCTGTAAAAGGGAAATCGGTGTTTGCGAGACATGCGGAAAACGTCAACGCACTTAGGAATACCGTGAAAGTCTCTCACAAAGAACAGGCAAAAAGTGAGCGCCTAAAGACGGAGCTGATTACTAATGTGAGCCATGACTTGAGGACTCCGCTGACATCCATCATTACGTATACAGAGCTTTTAAAAACACCTGATCTTGCTCCGGAGGACAGGGACTCCTACATTGAAATTCTTGACCGAAAATCAAAGCGGTTGAAGGTTTTGATCGATGACCTATTCGAGGCAACGAAAATGGCCAGCGGCAATATCGAATTGAATAAGGAGAAGGTCGACCTTAACCAGCTGCTGCATCAGGCACTGGCCGAACATAATGAGGCGCTGAACCAGTCGTCCCTTCAACTGCGGGTATCACAGCCGGAACATCCGGTTTATGCCTTTGTTGATGGGCAAAAGCTCTGGAGGGTATTCGATAATCTCATCGGAAATATCCTGAAGTATGCATTGGAGAATACGAGGATTTATATTTCCGTAAAAGAAGACCATAACCAGGCTGTGCTTACCTTTAAAAATATTACGAAATACGAATTGGGCGACGATCTGGAAGAGCTATTTGAGCGCTTCAAGCGGGGTGATCAGTCCCGTCACACAGAAGGGTCCGGTCTTGGTCTGGCGATCGCTAAATCGATTATCGACCTGCACGATGGCACGCTTGATATTGAGGTCGATGGCGACCTGTTCAAGGTGACAGTAATTCTTGGAAAACTGAATTAATTCATGATACCCCCTTTACTCTGCAGAGGGGGTTCTTGCTTTTTTCTGATTTTCAAAAATAAAAATCTTGCAGTAAAAACCATGACTGCATGGAAAGTGATATTCCAGAATTTGTTCAATCGCAATTTCAGAAGACCGGTTTGTTCGAGAATCAGATCCATACCGATTGAGCTGATGAACATTATCAATCTGTACAGTATTCCGCTTTTTGAAGAGTTCATTAACAGGAATATAGCCCGGATTAAACTGTAGAGGGGAGCAATGATAAAATGCTCACGCCATGAATGATATTTTCCCCGTCCAAACCGGACCTGTCTGCCAACGGCTGAAATATATAGAAGTGTAACCTCGATAACTTGAGTTGACAGGTATTGGGCAATGACAAGAACCCATTCTTTTCTCGCATTCAGCCCTTTGTAAAACCAATCGCTGATAAAAAAATAGATATTCATGAAGAACACAGTGTAGCTGGGTCTCCACCAATGAGCTTTATAGATTTTTAAGTGATGAAAATAGCGCTCTATTACATAATAAATGAGCGTGCATCCAAGCTTCCAGTAACTGTTCTTTCGATAAATGGTCAAAAGGGTAGCGGTAATAGGAACATATAACGCCTGGGAAAAAATAGCGCCAAGAATCTGATCATGCGCCCGTTTTTTTAGAATGTATGGTTTATATGAATAGCCTTTGAACAAATTAAGGACCGGATATTCAAATAGAAATGCCATTCCAATATTGGAAAGCAGGAGTATCCATATATTCTTCTGCTGGCTTCTTTTTGCGAAAATAAAAAAAAGCAAAGTGTGAATCACAGCCAGCAGAAGAAAGGGTATAGAATTTTTTTTAACGCGCCTGTTTTTCCTCATGATACACTCCGCCTTTTTATGGATGTATCTATAATGTTCGCTTATTCTTAGAAATTATTTACTATCACCATCTCTGTAAACTTTCGGCATGACTAGTGTAAAGACAAGTGGTAATATAGAGAAGCAATAAATATTAATATGTTAAAACAAACAATTTTAGGGAAACTAATTGTATCGCGGGATTGTCGCAGGAGGGTTTTATGAAAAAGTCAGAGGAGATATCAGAAAAAAAACTGCTCGGGATTGCTGGATTAGGCTGGATGTTCGATGCGATGGATGTAGGAATATTGTCCTTTATCATTGCAGCACTTCAGGTAGACTGGGGACTTACAGGTAAGGAAATGGGATGGATTGGCAGTGTGAATTCCATTGGCATGGCTGTCGGTGCATTTGTGTTTGGATTGCTGGCAGACCGAATCGGCCGCAAAAATGTCTTCATTATCACTTTAATACTTTTCTCTGTTGGCAGCGGAATATCCGCAATGGCCACTACGCTTTCATTCTTCTTACTGCTAAGGTTCTTTATCGGTATGGGACTTGGCGGAGAATTGCCGGTGGCATCTACACTAGTTTCAGAAAGTGTACCAGCTGAAAAACGCGGTCGTGTCGTCGTCCTGCTTGAAAGCTTCTGGGCAGCAGGCTGGCTGATCGCAGCGTTAATTTCGTATTTCGTCATTCCGAAATTTGGCTGGCAAATGGCTTTGATTCTTAGTGCACTACCGGCGTTGTATGCACTGTATCTTCGTATCAATCTGCCTGATTCACCAAGATTTCTGGCAGTGGCCAAGAAAGAGCGGCTTACAATGAAGGAGAGCATTGCTGAGGTCTGGTCGAGGGAACATGTCAAGAAAACAGCAATGCTGTGGATTCTCTGGTTCAGTGTCGTTTTTTCCTACTATGGCATGTTCCTATGGCTGCCGAGTGTAATGGTCATGAAAGGCTTTACCTTGATTAAGAGCTTCCAGTATGTATTGATCATGACACTGGCCCAGCTTCCGGGGTATTTTACAGCAGCCTGGCTGATCGAAAAAGCAGGAAGAAAGTTCGTCCTTGTAGTCTATTTAATTGGAACTGCCCTGAGTGCCTACTTCTTTGGCACGGCAGATTCGCTGGCACTGCTGATTACAGCAGGGATCCTGCTGTCATTCTTCAATCTTGGTGCATGGGGAGCGTTGTACGCCTACACACCTGAACAATATCCAACAACCATCCGCGGTTCAGGAGCAGGAATGGCCGCATCCTTTGGCCGCGTCGGCGGAATAGTCGGACCGCTGATGGTACCATATCTGTTAGCGCAAAACTTATCGATTACCACGATCTTCACGATTTTCTGTATATCCATTCTGATCGGTGCCGCCGCTGTTTTTTTCTGGGGTACAGAGACGAAGCAGAAAGAGCTGGCATAGAAAAAAGTTCGCCTTTTGTGGAGGCGAACTTTTTTTGACATTATCTTATACCAGAATTAAATAATGCACTGCATTAAGACTTTACATTTTTAAAAACATTGATAAGAAAAAGAATTCCTCCCAGAACGACTACAAGTGAACCAACTATTGCAAATGATGTGAAAACCTCGTTTTTTGTTAGAATTGACAAGCTGATACCGCCTTGCATGACTGGAATACCGATGTTATGAAGCCAGAAGTGAGTGCTGGCTAGCCTGCTGTTACCGGCTGCAGGAAAAAGATAATAGATCGTTCCGAAAAGGGCCATTGAAACCCATCCTAGCAAATTCAAGTGTGCATGCACTGAACTGAGTTTAAAATCGTGTTGTATCCCCATGATAATCCCTAAAATAATGGCAATGACAAAATAAACAACAGCTACTTTTAAAAAGCGAATGCCCATATGTTCCCCTCCTTTAAGCAGTTCTTTCAGATTATATAAATTTGGTGAAAGTTTATTACATATTGACTATAAAAATTTTAAATGCATAAAGTTATGCCATTTCACCTGGAATTGTGATAGTAAAATAATAATAAGTTAAGCATGACACAAAAATATCACCTTTGTTTTAGTCATTTTTGCGGAAAATCATGATATAATAGTGCAAACGTTTGTACAACTTCTAAAAGGGAGATAAAGCTATGAAAAGATTATTTGGAATTAATAGCTGGAAGATCGTCGAAACGGACTTGCATAAAGAGGATTTCCGCCTGGCTGAAAGTATCATGAGCCTCGGTAATGGCCATATGGGGATGCGCGGGAATTTTGAAGAAACATATTCAGGAGACTTCCATCGCGGATCTTATATTGCTGGTGTCTGGTTCCCGGACAAAACACGTGTAGGCTGGTGGAAAAATGGCTATCCACATTATTTTGGCAAAGTCATCAACTCCACGAACTTCATCGGAATCAAAGTATATATTGACGATGAGGAATTAGATCTTCACAACGCAGAAGTAAGCGATTACTACCGTGAGCTTGATATGCAGCATGGTGTCTTGACACGCAGATTCACGGTCGTCCAAAACGGCAAGGAAACAGAAGTAGAAGCAGTGCGATTCCTGTCAGTAGCTGACAAGGAACTGGCCGCTATTCGTTACTCTGTTACTGCCAAGAACTATAATGGAAACGTTACCTTCGTTCCTTATCTTGATGGAGACGTCCGTAATGAAGACTCCAATTATGATGAGGATTTCTGGTATGAAATCAGCAGGGAAGCTGCAGATTACCGCGGCAGCCTTGTGATGAAGACAAAAGATAATCCTTTCGGCACGCCGACTTTCCAGGTAGCGACAACTATGCAAACGGTTGTCAACGGCGATGTGTCTAAGGTTGAAGTGAAGGAAAAAGCAGAATACGTAGAAAATGTCATTGAAGTGAAAGCTGAACAGGGACAAACTGTAACCCTATATAAATATGTCGCTGTTACCACCGACCGTGACTATGAAGCAGGCGAATTGGTTTCAAGAGGTCGTGAAGTGCTTGATCGTTCGGTTGAAAAAGGTTTTGAAAAACTATTAGTAGAGCACAAAAATGGCTGGCTGAGCCGCTGGGAAATCGCTGATATCGAAATTGCCGGTGATGACTCTGCCCAGCAGGGAATCCGTTTTAACCTGTTCCAGTTGTTCTCTACTTATTACGGTGAAGACTCCCGTTTGAACATCGGGCCTAAAGGTTTCACAGGTGAAAAATATGGCGGTGCCACTTACTGGGATACAGAAGCTTACGCAATTCCGCTCTATCTTTCTACTGCAGAGTCAGAGGTTGCACGCAACCTGCTGGTCTATCGCCACAACCAGCTTGACGGCGCTTACCATAACGCGAAGCAGCAGGGGCTGAATGGTGCACTTTACCCAATGGTTACTTTTACAGGCGTGGAGTGCCACAATGAGTGGGAGATCACTTTCGAGGAGATTCACCGTAACGGCGCGATCGCCTATGCAATTTATAACTACGTGAATTACACTGGAGACAAAGATTATCTCCACGAATACGGCATTGATGTGCTCGCCGGTATTTCCCGTTTCTGGGCGGACCGCGTCCATTTCAATAAGTCCAAGAATGTTTACATGATGCATGGCGTAACGGGTCCGAATGAATACGAAAACAATGTTAACAACAACTGGTACACGAACCGTATCGCTGTATGGACACTGAAATACACGCTTGAAGTCATCGATTTCCTTAAGCAGAATGGCCATGAGGCACGCCTTGCAGGCCTTGAGTTCTCTGCTGAAGAACTTGCAAAATGGCAGGATATCATTGAAAGAATGTACTTCCCTTATGATGAAGAAAAAGGTGTCTTTGTTCAGCACGATACATTCCTTGATAAAGATTTAATGACGGTCGATGAGCTTTCAGCAGAAGATCGCCCAATTAACCAGAACTGGTCATGGGATAAAATCCTGCGCAGCTGCTTCATCAAACAAGCGGACGTGCTTCAGGGCCTATACTTCTTCAACCACGAGTTCACAGAAGAAGAGAAACGCCGCAACTTTGAATTCTATGAGCCGATGACGGTCCATGAATCTTCACTGTCACCAAGCATACACGCAGTACTCGCTGCAGAGCTTGGCATGGAAGAAAAGGCGTACGAAATGTACAACCGCACGGCGCGCCTCGACCTTGACAACTACAACAACGATACAGAAGACGGCCTGCACATCACAAGCATGACCGGTGCATGGCTGGCCATCGTCCAGGGCTTCGCAGGCATGCGCACAGCAGAAGGCACGTTATCATTCGCGCCTTTCATCCCGAAAGCCTGGGATCAATACAGCTTCAACATCATCTACCGCGACCACTACATCAAGGTAGAAGTGAACCAGGAAAACGTCGTCCTGTCACAGCAAGGACCAGAACTTGCATTGAAGCTTTACAGTGAAGACGTAACTATCCCTGCAGATGGCGAGCTTTCTGTAAAATTGAAATAAGTTGATGAAGAGAGATCTTTAGGGAAGCCTGAAGGTCTCTCTCATTGGTGAGGTTTTATGGACATTTTGGAGAGTAAAAGGGATGTCTAAGAAAAGTGATTTAATAGACATTTTGGTGAGCGTGAAGGATCGTAATGTCTAAGAAGAGTGGTTTAATAGACATTTTGAAGATCGTTAAACCTCGAAATGTCCAAGAAAGGTGATTTAATAGAAAATTTGGAGAACGTAAAGGCTCGAAGTGTCTAAGAAGCCCACATGAGTCCTTATTAAATTGCATGAATCATAATGAAAGGAGTTTGACGATGACTAGACCACTAAAAGCATTCATTTTTGACCTTGATGGGGTCATTACGGATACTGCGGAATACCACTTTTTAGCGTGGAAGGCGCTGGCTGAGGATTTGGGCATTACTTTTACCCGCGATGATAACGAGGAGTTAAAAGGAGTGTCCCGGATGGATTCTCTCGAGAAAATTCTTGAGCTTGGCGGCCGCACTGAGGATTTTACAGCTGAGGAAAAAGACGCTTTGGCTGATAAGAAAAATGATCATTACTTGACATTAATCAGGAATATCACACCAAATGATCTTTTGCCTGCGATCAAGGAATTAATCACCGATATTAAGGCCAAGGGTCTAAAGCTGGGCCTGGCATCCGCAAGCAAGAATGCATTTACTGTGATGGAATCTCTAGGGATGAAATCTGAATTTGATATCATTGTTGATGCAAAGACTGTCGTGAACGGCAAGCCGCATCCTGAGGTTTTCCTTAGAGCTGCTGAAATGCTTGGCGTTGAACCGGAGGCGTGCATCGGTGTCGAGGATGCAGCGGCAGGTGTTCAGGCAATTAAAGCTGCAGGCATGTTCGCTGTTGCTGTCGGCCCGAAGGAAAGCTTTGAGAATGCTGATATCATCTATGCAAGCACTGCTGAGCTTTCATTTGATAAAATTGTTGAAGTATATAATGGTTAAAACTCTTGAACCCAGTCGCAATAGTGCGGCTGGGTTTTTACTTTTTTTGGATAACTAAGAGATTATCTCGTCTGAATGAGAGATAAGTGGCTTTTATTGAGAGATTATAAAGGTTTTCCGAGAGAATATTACTTTTTACCGAGAGATTATTGATGTTGATTGAGAGATTAATCATAAAAAAGCGATCACTCCGGAAGTGACCGCTTTACTTCACGATAAAAAGCATCTGGTTCATCGACATTGAGGACAATCCTATTCACTTTTCGCTTCAATCCATAGAGAAGATGGACATCTTGAGGCTCATGGAGCAGGATTTCGAACATTGGCTTTTCCTGAACCAAGTCTGGCACCCTGGCATCAAAGAGTTCAGCTTGTTCTTTGGAGCTGAATTTTTCTGGGCCCTCATAGTGTTTTATGTCCTTTATATTATCTAGGGGCAAATATATCATTTTTGAAAAGCCTGTCTGCAGTAATAAGTGGTCTTCAGCCAACAGAAACGGGGTCAGGCGAGTAGCCTGGAGCTCAGCCAACATGAAAAGGATACCGTAAATATTCAAAAATAGCAGGATATAAGACACAATCGGATTCCAGTTGTGCAGGAAGTAGTGCAGTCCAACGGATTCGATGGCAATAGCATGGATGATCATGATATAGACTGCGTTCACGCTTGTTTTTTTATGATAAGTAAAAGCCAGGCCATGATCGATCTCCACTTTCTTTTTCCATGAAAAAAGAGAGTAATGGAACATGGAAAACTCGGTGACAAGAATGTTTGCAGCATGATTGTCGGGCAGGTTTGCTTCAAAAGCCTTGCGAATGTTGGAAAGGAAAAAGGAGTTTCGTCTGGCCAGCCTTTTATATTCCTGAATCAATTTTGGCAGCTTCGTGATTACGGTATAGGCAATATACAGTTCAAACAGCAAAAATGCGCCTTCAGAAGCCATTAATAGATAGGGAAGGAAAGAATATTGTGATAGATGCTGTTGAGGAACGATGAAGTACGCGGCCGCAAAACCTGCTAGGATGACGATTCCCATATATTTAAGTGAATACCTTTTACGGATGATCAGGAAGTAAGTCAACAGAGGCAAAATGATTAGCAGGTCAAGCAGAGAGCCAATGACAGCACCTTCGGGAATTGGGCCAAACATGGTTGTACGGTAAAGAAAATAATTAGTTGCGAGAATCAAAGAGGCTAAAACTACGAAAAGAAATAATCTTGGTTTTTTCAAGACACCAATTGTCATTATTAACCACCTCAACCTAATTATAAATGATTTCATACTGTGAAAGTAGTAAATTTGACAGCTTTGACAAAACTAGTGTTTGTAAAAATAGTTAAAAAACGTTTGCCCGGATTATCCGTCCTTTAACAGGGAAATATGCTACTATGGCAATTTTTTAAAAAGGACGGTGTAGTGGATGTACGATTGTTTAATAGTTGGGGGCGGGATTGCCGGACTCCAGGCGGCCATTCAGCTTGGGCGATATGATCATAAGGTAATGGTGCTGGATGCTGGGGACGGCAGGTCGGCGATTTGCCAGAGCTACCATAATATCCTGGGCTACCCGGATGGTGTCAGCGGGCCCTACTTAAGGGATGTCGGCCGTAAGCAGGCTTCTCAATATGGGGTAGAGTTTATGATTGGCAAGGCAGAGGCTGCCCAGAAAACTGCGGATGGCTTTGAAGTTAAGGACGGAAACGGGAACACGTATAAAGCCAGGACGTTGCTTCTCGCAACAGGTGTTATGGACAGGATCCCTCCTTTTCCGGAACTGATGCCTACCCTGGGAATCAGTGTGTATGTATGTCCTGATTGTGATGGGCATGAGGTGAAGGACAAATCCACAATTGTAATGGGGGCAGGTACAGTCGGCGCCAACATGGCACTGACCTTAAATTACTTTACCGATCAGCTCACATACGTGAATCACGAACAAACAGAAGTCGATGAGGAAAAAATGCTTTTGATGAAAGAAAAAGGCATCAGGTACTTCGAGGGGCCAATTGAAAAGGTACTAGCCGATGGTCCGGATTTCAGGGGAGTGCAGCTCACGAATGGCGAGCAGCTGACTTCAGAGCGGGGGTTCATCGCCTTTGGAGGAAATGAAGTAAAGTCACAGCTGGCACATCAGCTTGGCGTGGAGCTTCATAAAAACAAGCATGTATTGGTCGATCCGCGGACTAAAATGACCAATATTGAAAAGGTGTGGGCGGCAGGGGACCTTGTAGCCCATTCCGAGCAGACAACAATTGCGATGGGAGACGGCATGCAGGCAAGCATCTGGATCCATAAGACCCTTATAGCGGATAAGGAAAAATAACCTTTATTAGAACTTGAAAAAGAAGCCGCCATTCGGTAAGGAATGGCGGCTTCCCTTTATTCTAAATCCACTCTTTCCAATGGCAGCTCTGCAGGCCCTTCTACCACATCTCCTTTGTAGGAGAAGCGTGATCCATGGCAAGGGCAGTCCCATGTCCGTTCTCCGTTGTTCCAGTTAAGTTCGCAGCCCATGTGGGTACAGGTAGTATCTACTACGTGCAACTGTCCGTTTTCATCACGATACGCTCCGGCTCGTTTGCCGTTAACTGTTACGACGGCGCCTTCATCATTATCGAGGCTCTCTGGACTGGTCGATGGCCGATCCAGTTTTCCTTTAACCAGTTCCTTTGCGACGAGGGCATTGTCAGCAACGAAAGTCGCCACATCTGGTTTTGCATGGAATCTTTGCGGTTCGAAAACGTCCACATACGGATTGTCTTTCCTAAGGACAAGATCGGACATGAGCAGCGCAGCGTTAATGCCGTTGCTCATTCCCCATTTTCGGTAGCCTGTTGCAACAAAGATGTTATCTGTGCTCGATGAGTATTTGCCGACGAAAGGAATTTTATCAAGCGTAGTCGGGTCTTGTGCGCTCCAGCGGAAAGGGATCTCCTTAACGCCGAACGTCTGCGCAGCGAACGCCTCGAGTGCCTCATAATACTGGTGTGTATTATCATCCTGTCCGGTGATATGGCTGTCTCCGCCAAACAGCACCAATTTCTCGCCATTCCAGTCTGTATACCTTAGTGAGCGAGTCGGCGTCTCGGCATTGATATACATGCCGCCCGGGAACTCTTTTTCGGTCCTGACAGCAAGCAAATAAGAACGATTGACTTGCATCCTTGAAAAAAAGAAGCCTTTTAAATCGTAAAATGGAAAGTGTGTGCTGATAATCATCTGGTTGCAATGGACCTTATGACCATCTCTTGTCGTGACCACAGGCTCGGATCCTTCTTCCATATCAACGGCGGTTGTATTTTCGTAAATTTGGCCGCCCATTTCTGTAAAACGCTCCACGAGATGCTTTAAAAATTTTAGCGGATGGAACTGAGCCTGGTTCCGCATGACAACGGCTGCCATCGCTTCGACTGGAATCGGCACTTTGGAAACATACTCACTGCCCACCACGCCCAGCTTCTCATAGGCCTTGAATTCCTTCAGGAGCTTTTCCATTTCTTTGTCGGAATTGGTATATAAATAGGCGTCTTCTTCGCTAAAATCACAATCAATCTGCTGTTCTTTCACTAGATTTTTGACAAATTGCATGGCATCATAGTTTGCCTGATAGTAGAGGCGCGCCTTATCCTCACCAAAATGGCTGATCAGTTCGTCATAAATCAGTCCATGCTGGGCTGTCACCTTTGCGGTTGTATGCCCTGTAGTGCCATTCAAAATTTTGCCGGCTTCAATCACGGTTACTTTGGCACCAGCCTTAGCCAGCAGATAGGCAGAGGTCAACCCTGTAATCCCGCCGCCTATAATCGCTACTTCTGTCTTCAGGTCTTCCTGCAGCTTGGGGAATGATGGCAGTTCCGCCGTTTTACGCCAGTATGGTTCAGGGAAACGAGGCAGCTTTGAAGTATAATCGTTCATCAACAATCCTCCTTAAACGTCTTCATAATAACTAATTTTTCCTGAAATAGTGAAAATCATGCTACTTTTCCTTTTACCCACTAAAAATATCCATAGACAAGTTTTTACCAAATTGAGCGGATTCACCAAGATCGTGGATTCAGCATGATAAAATAAGTATAAAAAAGTATGGAGGCCAATATGGAAATCACAGTTTTTGGGACAGGCTATGTTGGTCTTGTCACAGGTGTTTGTTTTGCTGAAATAGGCCATAATGTCACTTGTTTCGATATAGATGAAAATAAAATCAATACTCTTTCTAAAGGGAAGTGCCCGATTTATGAACCAGGTCTGGAAGAGATGCTTAAAAGGAATCTTTCTGAGGGAAGGCTGAACTTTACATCGGAGTCAAAGAAAGCTTGTCATAAGGCAGATTACATTTTCGTTGCGGTTGGTACGCCTGAAAATGAAGATGGGTCCGCGAACCTGGAATACCTGGAGGCTGCGATTGCCGAGATTGGGATGAATTTGATCAGAGATGCAATCATTGTCATTAAGAGCACTGTGCCTGTAGGGACAAATGAACGGATTCTTAAGCTTTTAAATGAAACTATTGAGAGTGAGTTGCGGGTAAAAGTCATTTCCAATCCTGAATTCCTCCGAGAGGGTTCTGGAATTCTCGACACCTTCCATGCGGACCGGGTTGTCATCGGCACGGATGATCCTGATGCGGGCAGTGCAGTGGCAAAGCTGTATAAACCCTTTGGCCGCCCGATTCTACAGACTGATGTCCGCAGTGCAGAGCTCATCAAGTATGCGTCCAACGCCTTCCTTGCGACCAAAATCAGTTTTATCAATGAAGTCGCCAACTTATGTGAACATACTGGTGCCAATATCGAGGATGTGGCTAAGGGAATGGGCATGGATGAAAGGATTGGCCGCCAGTTTTTAAAAGCCGGGATTGGCTATGGAGGCTCATGCTTTCCTAAGGACACCAAGGCGCTGGAAAAACTCACAGAGTACTATGATTATGATTTTAAAATCCTGAGGTCAGTCATTGAGGTGAACAGCAGGCAGAAGCAGCAGCTTTTTTATAAAGCGAAGGAAATGTTCGGGAGTTTTCAGGGGAAAAGGGTGGCAGTGCTGGGACTTGCTTTCAAGCCACACACAGACGATATCCGAGAAGCACCTGCCATCGAGCTGATTGCCAGGCTGCTGGAAGAGCATGCGGACATTTCCGTTTATGACCCGGCTGCTTCGGGCAATGTTGAAAACCTTTTTGGCAGCTTGCTTTATTATGCTGATCAAGTGGATACTGCCATCAAGGGAGCGGACGCGGTGTTCATCCTGACGGAGTGGCCGCAAATCATGCAATATGATTTGGAACGGTTTCCTTTATTGATGAGGCAGCCTATTGTTTTTGACGGCCGCAATTGCTATGACCTAAAGCATGCAGAAGCAGCAGGATTGACGTATATTTCAGTCGGCAGGAATGCGGTGAATGTCCATGCCAGCCTGAAGGGTCTCAAGTATTGATGGTCATTTTACCTGACTGGCAGTATAAGGTAAAATAAACCTAAACACCTCAGTTCAGGGGGGACAAGGATGGCTAAGGTTAAAACGAATGCGATGCGGATTCTCGATACACAGAAGGTGCCGTATGAAATACTTACTTATGACTCAAATGATGGAAAAATTGACGGTGTGTCTGTTGCTGGCAAAATTGGCCGCGAAACAGCACAGGTCTACAAAACGCTTGTTGCAGTGGGGGCAAGCAAGAATTTATATGTCTTCGTCATTCCGGTTGAAGCCGAGCTCGATTTGAAAAAGGCGGCAAAGGAAGCAGGCGAAAAGAAAGTGGAAATGCTCCCGGTCAAGGATATCCAGAAATTCACCGGCTATATCCGCGGCGGATGTTCACCGATTGGTATGAAAAAGAACTATGCTACATTTTTGGATGAAAGTGGAAAGGAACTGGAGACCATCATAGTTAGTGCCGGTAAAATCGGCTATCAGATTGAACTGTCACCCGAGAGTTTACTTCATGCTTCAGTTGGAAAATATAGCAATTTGATAAAATAGAAAAACTGTACCCTGTACAGCAGTCGCACTAAAAACGTCTGCTGCACAGGGTCTTTTTTTGTTCTCTTTAAAAAAGCTAACTAGGCATTCACCCAGCGTCAATCCCTTGCATATAGTAAGGGGGAAGTGGAAAACTTGCCGTTAGCGTTAACGGCTGGAGGGAGTGCGTTTATATGGCAGGAAAAATCCTCAACTATTTTGCCGGAGGCAACACGGCCCGCGGTTTTTACAGCTTGTATGATTCAAGCTTGCAAGGCTTGTCACGTTTATTCATCTTAAAAGGCGGTCCCGGAACAGGAAAATCATCGCTCATGAAAACAATAGGCAATGAATGGCAGAAAAAAGGCTATGATATTCAATTCCTGCACTGCTCGTCCGATAACAAATCAATTGATGGTGTATTAATCCCAGACTTGAATGCCGGTATTGTGGACGGCACGGCACCGCATGTCATTGAACCAAAGGCACCGGGGGCAGTGGAGGAGTATGTCAACCTTGGCGAAGCATGGGACTCAGGGAAGCTTCAGGAGCATAAGGAAACAATACTTGAGCTGAGTGAAAAAATCAGCAGTGCTTTCAATACGGCATACAGCCTTTTTGCTGATGCATTGAGGATTCATGATGAATGGGAAAAAATCTATATTGAAAATATGGATTTTGAAAAAGCGAATGATCTGACAAACAGATTGATCGAGAAGCTTTTTGGCGACAGCAGGTCAGCAGCTGGAAAAGGGCGGGTGCATGACAGGTTCCTTGGTGCCGCCACACCGGCTGGAGCGGTTGATTTTGTGCCCAACCTGACAGAAACAGTGGGTAAAAGATACTTCATCAAAGGCCGTCCTGGATCTGGGAAGTCGACCATGCTAAAAAAATTAGCCGCAGAAGCTCATTCCCGAGGTTATGACGTAGAGGTTTACCATTGCGGTTTTGATCCGCACAGCCTTGATATGGTGATCGTCCGCGAGCTGGATTTCGCCATTTTTGACAGCACTGCACCACATGAATATTTCCCCGAAAGAGAAACCGATGAAATCATCGATATGTATTCAGAATTAATCAATCCGGGTACGGATGAAAAATATGAAACAGAAATCAAGGATGTTGGCGGAAGGTATAAAGCCAAAATGAATGAAGCAATCGCTTCACTGGCCCATGCAAAAGAACTGCGTGATCAATTGGAAGCAATTTATATCAAAGCCATGGATTTTGCAAAGGTTGATGAAATCACAGGCCTGATAAAAAAAGAATTTGAAAGCCTTAGTGCCAATTAGCACCAAACTGGGCACTTTGCATACATTACATGGAATACATCTAGAGAGGGGATATGAGTTTGCATAACAATAACTTCTACCCGTATGGACAAAACCAGCAATTTGAAGAAGACTACGATATTTTTGAAAATGACTATTACCATCAGCAAGACTTGAGAACCTTTGGAGGATTCCCGGGAGGTGGTCCTGGCGGTTTTCCAGGCCAGGGTGGAGGCATTCCTGGCGGTGGATTTCCTGGGCAAGGCGGCGGCATTCCCGGCGGTGGATTTCCGGGTGGCGGACCAGGTGGATACCCTGGTGGGGGCCAGCAGGCAGGAAGCCCGCCAACAACACCGCCGCCAGCTTTCGTGCCGCAAGAGCAGGTGACTGCTTTTGCTGTCGACCCAGGCGCCATTAGAGGGTGTATGTACCGTTTTACGTACATCTGGCTGATCGATGGCAGAAGTTTCTGGTTCTATCCAATCTTCCTGGGACGCAATTCAGTCGCCGGCTGGAGATGGAGCCGCCGTCGCGGATGGGTATACTACGGCATGGATCTGAGACAAATCCGGTCATTCAGGTGCAGCTAGAATCAGAGCTTTTAAAAGAGGAGCATGCAGCTTCTCTTTTTTTACTGGAAAAAGTCAAGATTTTTTTCCAATTCGCGGAATGAGGGCAGAAATTAGCGGAATTAATCGTGGTTTTCGCGGAAATCCATTCAGTTTTCGCGGAATTCCCCCGTCCGAAATCCAACTCAAAAAACCCGGCTGGCATCCCGCCAACCGGTTTTCGAAGTGTTAAAACTGATTCAAACTCACATTAGAATAACATATGCGCAACCAGTACGATGATTGGCAATGTAATGATTGTACGCTGAAGGAAGATGATGAACAATTCCCAGAAGGAAACCGGAATTTTTGATCCCAGCAGCAATCCGCCTACTTCTGACATGTAGATCAGCTGGGTAACAGAAACAGCCGCGACGATGAATCTTGTCATTGGGCTGGCGATATCAGCACCGATAACTGAAGGCAGGAACATGTCCGCAAATCCGACAATCAATGTCTCGGATGCAGCCTTAGCCTCAGGAACCTGCATCAGCCCCAGCAGCGGAATGAACGGCATACCAAGCCATTGGAACACAGGTGTATATTCTGCCACAATTAAAGCAAGTGTACCAAGAGCCATGACGATTGGCGCGACGCCCATCCACATATCAAGTATATTACGGACACCAGCCATCAAGAAATCTTTTATGCTTTTATTGCCGGCTGCTTTTTCAACAGCCTGGGCCATTCCCCATGAGAACGGTGTATAACCTTCCGGGATGTCTTCTTCCGAATAGTCGGTGTTCTGTTCTGTGAAGTACGTATCCTGCTTCGTTGATAGTGGCGGGATTCTCGGAAGAATGATGGCAGCGATCACGCCTGCACCTGTAACCGTCAGATAAAAAGGAACGAACATGTGAGCCAGATGAACCTGGGAAATGACGACAAGGCTGAACGTGATGGAAACCACTGAGAAAGTCGTGCCAATGACAACAGCTTCTCTTTTGGTGTAATAACCTTCTTCATATTGCTTGCTAGTTAAAAGGACACCGATAGTGCCATCGCCAAGCCAGGATGTCAGGCAGTCGATTGAAGAACGGCCAGGCAATTTGAAAATGGGACGCATAACTTTTGTCATCAGGGTGCCAAACAATTCGAGCAAACCGAAGTCCAGGAGCAACGGAAGAAATAAGCCTGCAAACAGGAAAACTGCGAAAAGGATTGGCAAAAGGTCATTGAGCAGCAATCCTCCGGTGTTGGATGACCAAATCGCTTCCGGACCTAATTTGAATAAGGCCATAATTGCAAAAATAGCGCCAAGCAGTCTTGCAAAAAGCCAGATAGCTGGCACATCGAATAACGCCTTAAGGAAATGATTGCGATTCAGGATTTCTGGCCTGACGGTTTTTATTAGTAGAGTACCGATAAAAGTCAAAACTATGATTACAGTCATGATCGCCGGCAGGGTTCCGCCAAGCAAGTCCTGTACCCAACCAGACAATACCGCGATTGGGATGGTGATTTCTCCTTTGTAGGAGATCGGTATCATAAAAAAGAATATTCCTATTAATGAGGGAATGAGGAATGCTAATAAATTCCCTGTAGATCTCGTGTTACGTAATGGTTTTTCCAAAATTCATTCACCCTTAATACATATTTATAAGCCAAAAAACATTTTAATGCATAACCCCTGTTTTGCCAACAATTTTGCAAGCCCAATTCCTTCCTGTGTTATATTCTCCTAAAGAGGGTCAGCTAAACTGAAAACAGAAACTTAAGCCAACTTCTTATTATTTTGGCAAAGTGAATGAAAGGATTTACAAAAAATTAAGGGAGTGCCTTTTAGAAGGCACTCCCTTTTATTGAATATATACCCTTGTTTCATAAGGTTTTAGCGTATATTCTGTTCCCTGTCCTTGATCTGCCACTTCATAATTGTTAAGGAGCAGCTTGCTTGTCTCAAGCGGGAATCCGTCGAAATCAAATGTTGCTGGCTCATTAGAAAGATTGGAAATCACCAGGGCTTTTTTGCCGTCCAATGTGCGGGTATATGCATAAATTTGTTCATGGTTTTCAAGCACTAAATCATATGCGCCGTATGTGAATACATCATTGGCTTTCTTCATTTCGATCATTTTTTTATAAAAATGAAGGATGGAGTTCGGATCCTTAAGCTGTGCCTCTACATTGACGGCTGTGTAATTCGGATTCATTCCAAGCCAAGGCTTTCCAGTAGTAAAACCGGCATTCGCAGCGTCCGACCATTGCATTGGCGTGCGTGAATTATCGCGGCTTGTTGCCCAGATGAAGTCCATGATTTCTTCGTGTGGGACTCCATTCTCACGGCGGATTTGATACAGGTTTTTGATGGCAACATCATCATAATCTTCAATGGAAGGGAACTGGACATTCGTCATGCCGATCTCCTGTCCTTGATAAATGAAAGGCGTGCCTTGCATCAGGAAGTACATGGATGCAAGCGCAGTTGCACTTTCGCGCCAATATTCCTTGTCATCTCCCCAGGTCGAAACAATACGAGCTTTATCATGATTTTCAATGAATAGTGCATTCCATCCGTGGCCTTCAAGTCCCTTTTGCCAGCGGGTAAAAGTCTTCTTCAGTCTAGGCAGATCCAGGGCTTTCTTTTCTGAATCCCAAAGATCAAGATGTTCAAACTGGAATACCATATTAAATTTGCCTTGTTCTTCGCCAACCCATAGATCAGCTTCCTCAATACTCACGCCGTTAGCTTCGCCCACTGTCATGATGTCGTATTTTGAGAAGGTTTCCTGTTTTAGCTCCTCAAGGAAGGTCTGGATTCCATCGACATTCATATGCTTGGCAAAAGAAGAAACATATTGCTGTCCATCAGGATTAGGCATATCCTTAAGGCCAGCTTCCTTCTTGATATGGCTGATGGCATCGACACGGAAACCATCGATTCCCTTATCAAGCCACCAATTGATCATATCGTACAATGCAGTGCGGACTTCTTTATTTTCCCAGTTCAAGTCAGGCTGTTTACGGGAGAAGATATGCAGGAAGTACTGGTCCGTCATCTCATCATACTCCCAGGCAGATCCTCCAAAGATGCTCTCCCAGTTGTTCGGCTCCGCGCCATCTTTGCCATCGCGCCAGATATACCAGTCACGCTTCGCACTGTCCTTGGATTCACGTGATTCAATGAACCATTGATGCTCATCACTCGTGTGATTGATGACAAGATCAATGATCAGCTTCATGCCGCGCTTGTGTGTTTCAGCAAGCAGCCGGTCAAAATCTTCCATAGTCCCGAATTCATCCATGATATCCTGATAGTCACTGATATCATAACCATTATCATCATTAGGAGATTTGTACATCGGGCAAATCCAGATGACATCGATTCCTAAATCCTTCAAGTAATCAAGTTTTGAAATCATTCCTTGTAAATCGCCGATGCCGTCGCCGTTGGAATCCATGAAGCTCCTCGGATATACCTGATAGGCTACAGCCTCTTTCCACCATGTGTGTTTCATGTGAACCCTCATTTCTTTGTTTGATCCTGATGTTACCTGTCATTTTATATAATCATTTTGTACTGCTTGCAATTCACTTATGAATCGCAATGCAAGATTCATCTTTTTCCACCGCTCGCAACTCACTTATGAATCGCAATGCAAGAATAATCTTTTTCCACCGCTCGCAACTCACTTATGAACCGCACTGCAGGATTTTCGCTCAATCATTTTTGCCGGGATTGTGACTCTCTTCGGCAAAGCGTCCGGATTTTTGATGAGATCCAGTAAACAGTTTGCTGCTTCGAATCCGAGCTGGAAGATGTCGATATTAACTGAAGTGAGCTGTGGCTTCATATGTTCCGCCAGTGGTACGTCATTGAAGCTGACAATAGAGATATCATCTGGCACAGTGATATTCAATTCCTCCGAGTAACTCATTAGCTCGATTGCTGTAAAATCATCCGCTACTACCAGGGCAGTAGGGGGCTCATGTGAGGAAAGGAACGATTGGATGCCTTCTTTTCCTTCGGATTTTAAACATTGTTGATGGATGATATATTCTTCATCAAATGGAATGCCAGCTTCTTCAAGTGCCTGTTTGAAACCTTCAAGCCGGTCGATCGTAAACACATATTCGGTATTGACACCGATAAAGGCAATCCTCCTATGTCCAAGACCTACAAGATACTCTGTCACTTGCCTGGTGATATAGATATTATCATTATCTACATAGGTAATCCGCTCGGCATTCTTGCTCGGACGGCCGATGACCGTGAAGGGGAAGTTTCGGTCGAGCAGGTATTTCATGATTTTATCGTCTGTTTTCGAATAGAGAAGAATGATCCCGTCAACCCGGCCACCCTGCACCATCGAAACGACCTGTTCGTAAATTTCCTCATCTGTAATGCCAGTTGTAAGATAAACCCCGAATTGGTGTTCATGGGCTTTCATGCTGATTCCCCTGATGACTTCAGGAAAAAAGGGATTCTGTAATGCCTGGGTAGCCGAATTTGGCATGACGATACCGATCGTTTCTGTACTTTTTCCCACGAGACTGCGTGCCTGAAAATTAGGATGATATCCCAGTCTGTCCATCACTTTTCTCACGCGCTTCTTTGTTTCATCATTGATATGTGGATGATCCCCGATCACCCGTGAAACGGTGGAAGGTGACACGCCGGCTGCCTTGGCTACATCTTTGATGGTGACTGCCATTGGTTGTCTCTCCTATTGTATTGATTATTTTACCGAGCCTTCTGAAACACCCTTGATGATTTGCTTTTGCAGGAAGAAGTAGATAATAATGACCGGAATGATCGCAATCGTCAGTCCTGCCAGAGCCAGGTGCCATTGCTTCGTATATTCCCCAAAGAAGAAGAACATCTTTAGCGGTATTGTTTCCATTCCCTGCTGGTTGATGACAAGAGAAGGAAGCAGGTAGTCATTCCAGATCCAGATGATATTCAGGATTGCCACTGTAACAGACACTGGTTTTAGCATCGGGAAGATGATGTACCAGAAAATCTGGAACCGGTTCGCGCCATCAATCGTCGCAGCTTCATCAAGAGATTTCGAAATCCCGCTTAAGGTTCCATGATAGAGGAAAATCGATAAACTTGCACCAAAGCCAAGATACATAAAGATAAGTCCGGCTCTGTTAAGCATCTCAAGCTTACCGAAAATTGACACTAACGGAATCATGACTGATTGGAAAGGGATCAGCATCGCTGCAACGAAAAGCATGAAGATCACGCCGCTTGCTTTTCCCCCTCGCCTTGAAAGCGCATAGGCAGCCATAGAAGAAAAAACAATGATAACCGCAACGGCGAGCACAGTAATCAACACAGAGTTGAAGAAGGTTTTAATAAAATCAAGACGCTCAAATGCGACTGTGTAATTCTCGAATGAAAAAACATCCGGAAGCTTCAATGTATCCTCAAACATTTCTCGTTTTGTCTTAAATGAGTTGACAATCATCAAGTAAAACGGGGAAAGCCAGATCAGCGCAAGGATGATGCCGAGAATCTCAAGAATGATCCGGCTTTGCTTTTTCTTCTTCATTACATCTCGACCTCCCGTTTTTTATTGATATACACCTGTGTCAACGAAATCGCTGCAACAATCAGGAAGAATATGACCGCTTTTGCCTGAGCAAATGCCATTGCATTTTCCACGAAGGCCGTTTTGAAAATTTCCATCGCGACCATCTGGGTGGAGTTATACGGACCTCCGCCAGTCAGCGACAGGTTCTGGTCATAAAGCTTGAATGAGTTGGAAAGTGTCAGGAACAAGCTGACTGTGAAAGCAGGCATGACCAGCGGGAAAGTGACATGGTAAAAACGCTGGAAGCTGTTCGCACCATCAATTTCAGCTGCTTCGAGCAATTCCTGCGGAACACCTTCAAGGAAAGAGATATAGATGACCATGATGTAACCGGCCATTTGCCAGCTCATCAATATCGCCATTGCCCAGAAGCCTGTCGTTTCAGTGGATAGCCATCCCTGCAGGCCTTCGACACCGATCAGCTCACCGATGCTTGCAAATACCTTTGTAAAGATGAACTGCCAGATGAAGCCAAGGATCAGTCCGCCGATCAGGTTCGGCATGAAGAAAATCGTTCTAAGGATATTATTCGTTCTGAATTTTTGCGTGACCAGCAAAGCCAGGGAGAGGCCAAAAAAGTTGATCAGGAATACAGAAACGACAGTGAACTTTGTAGTGAACCATAGGGCGTTCCTGAATTCTTCTTCAGCAAAAAGTGCTTTATAATGTTCAAGGCCAACAAAAGATGGGGTCTTAATCCCATTCCAGTCTGTAAATGAGTAATAAAAGCCGTAAGCCAGCGGCAGAAGAACAACCACTGCCAGAGCAAGCAAGGCTGGAGCAAGGAAAAGCCAGTACCAGAGATTCCGGTTGCGCATCTGTAAATCCTCCTATTCTCTTAATGGTGCCATGGTAAGTAAATCTGCTCCTTAGCAGCTGAAGAAGAATTATGAAAAAGCCCTGCTGGCGGCTTTTTCATAATTCCGCATATACCAGCTCCAGAGCAAAACTGATAGCTTCACAGAAAAAAGATAGGAAACAAAACAGCCGCGGCCGTTCTGTTTCCTTCTTTGTTAAAAAGCCTGTTATTTACGAGCGTCTGCCCAAGCTTTGGAAGACTCTTTTACTAGTTCATCCCAGCTCATTTCGCCGCTCACGTATTTCTGGATGTTAACTCCAAGCTTTTCCTGTCCCCAGCCAGTTGGGTAACCCATGAAAGTCCAAGCCAGTGTTTTGCCAGCTGAAGAATATTCATAGATTTCTTTTGCAAGTGGATCAGAGATTTTGCCAGCGTCATATCCTTCATAAGCAGGAATGAATTTGAAGTCTTCAATTACAGCAGTCTTACCTTCTTCAGAAGTGTATAGCCAGTCAAGGAATTCCTTAGCTGCTGCAACTTCTTTTTCGTCCTTATTGCTGTTTACAGCCCAGTACATTGGAACGCCAACCGGGATAGAATCTTCTTTATAGCCTTCAACCGGGATTGGCAGGATTCCTACACCGCTGTTAGCAAGCTCTTCGTCGATTCCAGCGATAGAACCAGATACCCAGTTACCCTGCTGGATGATCGCAGCCTTGCCAGTAGAGAATAGCTCCTCAACTTGCTTAGCATAGTCAAGGCTTACAGTAGGCTGGTCAGAGTATTTGTTCTGGAGGTCCAAAATCTTTTTGAAAGCATCTCCGTGCTTGAAAGTAACTTCTTTGGATTCAAAAGCGTTAATCACATTCTGGTCGAATTCAGGTGCGAGGAACACGTTTGAAAGGTGCAGTCCTGTTACCCAGGTTTCTTTTGCTGGAAGAGCGAATACAGATGTAAGGCCAAGGTCTTTCTTCTTGCTGTCAAGTGTCTTAACCGCTTCTTCTAGAGCACTGTAGCTAGTAATGCTCTTAGGGTCGATTCCTGCTTTTTCAAAAATGCTCTTATTATAGATGAAGCCATAGCCTTCCTGGTTGTATGGAAGTCCAAGGATTTTGTCGTCTTTTGTTACACCTTCAAGAGTTCCGCTGAGCGCCGCTTTTGCAGCCTTTGTATCAGAAAGATCAGCAAGCTTTTCTTTCCAGTCTTCAACGTCCTGCGGTCCGCCTACGTTGTAAATAGTAGGTTCATTGCCTGAAGCGAATTTTGATTTAAGAGCAGCACCGTAATCTTCGCCGCCGCCGACAGTGGTGATGTTGATATCAACATCTTTGTTTGCTTCCTCATAAGCTTTGGCAAGGTCTTCGAACTGATCCTTGAATTCTACCTTGAACTGGAAAATGTCAACGGTTACTTGATCGCCGCCGCCATCTCCTGATTTTTTCGTGTCATCGCCTGATGAACATCCTGCTAGACCTCCGCCAACTAAAAGCCCAAGAGAAAGAACTGCTGGAAATAGCTTTTTTGCTTTCATTTTTGAGATACCCCCAAATTTTTTGTTTTTTTGCATGCAATACATGCGTTCCGAAAGCGTTTGCATATTTTTGCTAAGAAACTGAGAAGATATTGAATATATACAACACCTTTAAAACGCTTACATAAAGAGGGATGAAAGGCTGTAAACCTTGATAATTCTGAGGTTTCTTAAATTATCCCGCCATGCATTCTCTATATGCAAACGATTGCAGCTTGTGGCTACATAATAGCATATGAATTTATTAATGACAATATGAAAGTTTCAGAGAATTTAAGTTTATCTGCAAAGGTTCAATCCATCGAATGATGTATATACACGTATTATTTGCCTGGCATGGGTTTTAAGGTCTATCATGAATGTTAATACTGAAAATTAATTGCAGAAGGTGAAAAACATGATTAAATGCATAGCAACTGATATGGATGGAACATTATTGACAGCAACACAGGAGATTACGGCGGAAAACCGCGAAGCGATATTAATGGCGAAGGAACAGGGAATCGAGGTGGTAGTCGCTACCGGCCGCTCCTATGAGGAAGCAAGATTCGTACTGGAGGAATCGGGACTAAAGCTGCCAATGATTTGTGTGAATGGCGCTGAAGTTCGTTCTGAGGAAGGCGAGATTGTGGCCTCGAATCCACTGGATAAGGACAAGGCCCGGCAGTCTGCACTGCGTCTCGTCGAAAACGGTGTTTATTTTGAAGTTTACACAAACAAAGGTACATTCACCGAAGATGAGGATAAAGCGATCTCGATCATCGTGGATATTTTTTCAACCGCCAATCCTGAGGTGCCAATCGAGAAAATTGCTGAGGCAGCTGAGGAAAGGATGCATAAAGGGCTGATCACGAAAATAGATCAATATGATCGTTTATTTGAGGACGACCAATATGAAATTTATAAGCTCCTGGCTTTTTCTCTCGATGATGACAAGCTTGCGGGTGCCAGGGAGGGTCTGGCAGAAATAGAAGGACTTGCTGTCAGTTCATCCGGGCGGGAGAACATAGAGATCACAAGCCTGGACGCTCAAAAAGGCATTGCGCTGGAGAAATTCGTTCAATCTAGAGGAATCAGCCTTGATGAGACGATGGCGCTCGGAGATAACTTCAATGATGTATCCATGCTTGAAAAAGTCGGGAAACCGGTCGCAATGGGTAATGCAGCCGAAGAAATTAAAGTTCTATGCGGCGAAGTAACCCTTACAAATGAAGAGAGCGGTGTAGGGAAGGCGATCAAGAAGGTGCTGAAAGACTGATTTGGAAAGGACTGTTGTCATGAAAGGAATCTTGTATGTGTTGCTGGCAATGCTGATGGTTTTATCAGGATGTACAGGCAGTATGGAGGAAACAAAACCTGATGGTGAAGTGGATGAAAATCAGCCAGACAAGGAAGCGGTTGCCCAGGTCGGCCAGCTTGAGGCAGTGGCGGAAAATCTTGAGGTGCCATGGTCAATCAATAAAAGCGGGGAAACCTTTTACCTCAGTGAACGTCCTGGTTCGATTGTAAAAGTGTCAGGTGAAAATATGACCCGACAAAGTGTTTCATTGAAAAAGGACTTATCTCAGGCTGCTGAAGCCGGCCTGCTGGGATTTGTCCTGGCACCAGATTTCGAGCAATCCCAAAAGGCATTTGCATACTACACATACGAGAATGGCACCGGCCAGTTCAATCGGATTGTCGAACTGACTTTGCAAAATAATGAATGGACGGAAGGCAGGCTGCTGCTCGATAAAATTCCGAGCGGCCGCTTCCATCATGGAGGCAGGCTGAAGATGGGTCCAGACGGAAAGCTTTATGCGACAACAGGGGACGCTGCAGCAAATCCCGAAATCGCCCAGGATTTAGATTCCCTGGGCGGCAAAATTCTGCGGATGAATCCTGATGGTTCGGTTCCCGTGGATAATCCGTTTGAAAATTCATATGTATACAGCTACGGCCACCGCAATCCGCAGGGAATGACCTGGTCGAAGGATGGAACGATGTATGCCAGTGAGCACGGCCCATCTGCCCATGATGAAATCAATAGGATTGAAGCAGGTAAAAACTACGGATGGCCGGTGATTACCGGCGACGATACAAAGCAGGGCATGGAAACACCAATTTTCCAGTCAGGCAGAGACACATGGGCACCATCTGGCATGGCGGCCCATAATGGGAAGCTATATGTCGCTTCTTTAAGAGGAAATGCACTGCGTGAATTCGATCCAGCTGCCAAAACAACAACGGAAGTCGTCACCGGAGCAGGGCGGATCCGCGATGTCATGGTCGAAGGCGATTATATTTATTTTATCAGCAATAATACCGACGGCCGCGGCACTCCGAGCGAGGGCGATGACAAGTTATATCGCGTAAAGCTTGATGAATTACGGTAAAAAAGAGGAAGAGGGACTCTGTATGGGAGTTCATCTTCCTTTTTGTTGATTTATTGGCGAACTGGAAATTAAGCGTGTTTTTTTCAATTAAAAAAACCGAGCAATCAACGCCCGGTTCAATTCTTACTTTTCTGTCCAGCCAGCCCATGCAGGATGAATTGGATTGTGCGTTCTGTTTCTGCTTCGTCATCCCAATCTGCTTCTGGCAGGATCATATAGCGTGCGATCAAATATCCTAAGATGGCGGAAAACGTCAGCCTGAACACGCTGTAGGCAGGAATTTCAATGATTTGGCCTTTAGCCTGATAATACTCTACAAGCTTTATGAACCGCTCGTAGATTGCCAATCCGATATGTTCCTTGAAAAGCTCCTTCAATTCTGGATGAAAGGGGATTTCCTGCACCAGAATTTTCACTGTGGGCAGATTTTTAATAAGGAAGTCCCGGCGATTTTCGAGCATTGCTTTCAGAAAATCTTCAAAATGCTCAAAGTCTTGATCCAGAACCTTCGTTAAATCTTTTATGATAAAAGGTGCCACGAACTTAGCCATCACCGGAGCGACAATCGCCAGCAGCAAATCCTTTTTCGTTTTATAATGTCTGAAAATCGTTCCTTCAGCTACGCCTGCCTTTTTGGCAATTTCGCTGGTTGATGTGGCGGAAAATCCTTTTTCGGCGAAGGATTCAATCGCAGAGAGGATAATTTTCTTCTGCTTATCCGTCAGCTCTTCTCCGTCCATCAACTCATCTATTTTTAATTCTTGATCTATCATTATTTACTCCTTTCACCTGGGCCTAAACTGAACGGTGCTTCCGCAGCGCTAAAATATTCAGGAACATGAATAGAGCAGAGAAACCTGCAAGCATCAGCATATTCCCGTAGATAGCATCCCAACCGTATCCTCTCACCATGATATCACGCAGTGCTTCTGCAGCATAATACAGCGGCGTAATCGGGCCAAGCCAGCTTAGCCAATCGGAAATTGTCTCCAGATTGATCAGGCCAGAGAAGAAAAACTGCGGAACGATGATGACCGGGATGAATTGGATCATTTGAAATTCATTATTTGCAAACGCTGAAAGCAGAGTGCCAAGTGTCAGTGCCGTCATCGACAGCAATAAAGTGATCAGCAATACGTAGAAAAAGGAACCTTCCATCAGCATTCCAAGGATATAGATCGCATACCAGGCGATAAGTGTTGCCTGCAGCATTGTAAAGAGTCCGAAGCCGAGGACGTAACCGGTGACAATTTCCCATTTGCGCAGCGGGCTTGACAGCAACTTTTCAAGTGTGCCGCTCGTTCTTTCACGCAAAAAAGAAATCCCGGAAATGATGAACACAAAGAAGAAAGCGAAGAACCCCAGCAATACGGGTCCGAAATAATCAAATTGTCCCATATCCTCGGAGCCGTGCAGATAAGCGGCCATCAGTTCAGAATTCCCCTTAGCTGGCACCAATGACTTGGTTGCTTGCTGGAACCATTTCATAAAAGCTCCATTAACTGTTGGATCGCTTCCTTCCAGGACGATTTTATCGATCATAGGGCCATTAAAAACTAGATACCCATCGATTTTACGGTCCAATGCATCCTCTTTTGCGGCTTTGGCCGATTCATATTCTGTTGTTTTGGCATCCTCCAACTCTAGCTTTTCCAGGATAGGGCCAGGTACATTGACCAATCCAACCCTGGGAACATAGTTTTCTCCATTAAAAACAAGGTGGAGCATCGTAAGGATGAGAAGAGGTGCAACAAGCATCATCGCTAGCGTCCTTTTGTCCCTGAGAAATTGCCGGATAATCCTGATAACTAAAGCTCTAATTCTCATGATGGACACCTCCGTATGCTAAAAATGCTTCCTCGACGCTGGCTGAACCAGTCTTTTCCTTCAACTCAGCAGGAGTGCCGACCGCAATCAAGCGTCCATCGCGAATCAGGCCCAATCTGTCACATTTCTCTGCTTCATCCATTACATGTGTCGTGACGATGAGTGTCTTGCCGCTAGTTTTTAAGTCATAAAATCCCGCCCAGATGCTCTGTCGCAAAACGGGGTCGATTCCGACGGTCGGCTCATCGAGGATCAGCAGCTCAGGTTCATGCAGCAATGCTGCAGCAAGGGAGAGGCGCCGCTTCATTCCCCCGGAGTAATTGGTTACCAGTTTATTAAGATGTGGTGATAGATCCACCAGTTCCATCACTTCCAGAATGCGCTTTTTTCGGTGAGGGCCTTTTAGTCCGAACAGCGACGCGAAGAACTCCAGGTTTTCTTTCGCGGACAATTCGGTATAAAGCGCATCGGATTGCGCCATGTAGCCAATTTTTTCAATCAACTTCAATGACGGCATTTTTTCACCAAATAGATAGTTTTCGCCTTCAGTTGGCATATCCAGACCAACAAGCTGCCTGACGAGAGTGGTTTTGCCTGCTCCTGAGGGACCAAGCAGACCGAAAATTTCACCGCTTTCAATTTCTAAGTTGATGTTTTTTAAAACGTCATGCTTTCCATACCGTTTGCTTACATTTTTAATGGAGACAATCATTTCGCAGGCACCATCCTTATTAAAGTGAGTAATCACTCACTAATAGTATAGAGAGTTTAATTGATTTTGTATAGTGAGTAATCACTCATTTTATTCTCCAGGAAACGACATAAAAAAACCCTCTTTAAGAGGGCATTACATAATCTTTATTTTAAGAGAATTCACCTGGCTTACCAGCAATTCTTCGTATTCCTTTTCAGCTGTAAACTGGATTTCCTGATCCTCGGCCTTTGGATTTTCCTTTTTTACTTTTTCAATTAAATCATTCTGAACCTTCTGGGTGAGGACAATGCGGGCATATTGCTCATGCTGGATGTTCCAGAACTTTTCTTCCCCAAAATCAGAAATCAGCTTTTGGGCCGCTTCAGATGCCTTATATTGATTGCGGACGTTTTCAATCGCAACGCTTATTTCATGTTCACTTGCCTTATGTCCTTTCTCAAGTCCCAGCATGGCCATAGCCCTCAGCCGGATAATTTGCGTCAGCAGCTGGTTTTTGTCCTGGTTCAGTTTCTCCTGGTTATCCCAATAGGCAAGTGCCTCATCCAGCTTTTCGCCCGTATACTTCTCGCGGTCTGTTTCACGGTTGATTTCGATATGAAGTTTATTGATGAACTGGTAAAATTCCAGATCTTCATCGGTGATCCATTGACCGTTTATGGAAGCAACACCTTTCGCTTTTTTAACAGTCAGGTCCATAATTTCTTCTTGTTTAAGTCCATCCTTCTCCAGATTAAAAGCAGCTTCCCATTCTCCTGCCATTGAAAAAGCAGCACTTCCTGCATAAACTCCGTCAGATACTTCTTCCAGGTCAACCTTGATCGTTCCATGATCCATGCTGGCCATCGCAAACTCTGCCGCAATAATTAGATCCTTTACTGCCTTTCCGTCTTCCGTCACTTCAATTTCAAATTTTGATTCTTCACCGTTTGCAAAAACTGGTTCGCTGATGACATTCAATTTCCATTCCGGCTCCTGATTGCAGCCAGCCAGCAGGATTGTTATTAATATGAACAAAGATATTAGCTTTTTCACTTTTCCATTCCCCCTAGGTCCTGAGTCTTTAAAAAATCTTCGACTGTGTATTTTGTCATTTTTCCATTATCTAAAAATGCGACATGTGTACATATTTTCTTAATCTCATCCAGGTGATGGGAAGAGAGCAGGATGGTTTTGTCTCTCAGGGATTGAAGGACTTCTAAAATTTCCTTCCGCCCCATTGGATCGATTCCGCTTGTCGGTTCATCAAGGACCAGGATATCGGCGTCCTGATACAGGGTGATGGCAAGCCCTAATCGCTGGAGCATCCCCTTCGAATAGCGTTTAACAGTACTGTTGCGGTCTTCCCATAAGCCGACTGACGTCAAGATTTGCTCTATTCTTACAGGATCAGCCTTCCCCGTGCCTGCCTGTGCAAAGAAAGTGATATTTTCGTAACCTGTCAGAGCTGGATACAGCATAAATTTTTCCGGCAGATAGGCAATCTCATTTTTCCAGCGTTTATTATTTTTCCGTGACTTCCCGTTCACCAGGATTTCACCTTTCCTGATTGGAATAAGTCCAAGCAAACTATTGATAAAGGTGGATTTTCCTGCGCCGTTTCTGCCGACAAGCGCACACACCTCATTTTTTTCTATTGATAAGCTGATATCATTTAAGATTTCCTTATGGCCATAGGACTGTGTTAAGCCAGATACATTGATCATTCCGAACCCTCCTTGCGATGAAGCAGTACAGAGCATGTAAATGAAGCAGCCATCCAGAATAGAAGGCACGCCCCGAGGAAAACACCCGGCTGCAGCCACATGAAAGATTTTAATAGATGCGACATGTGCCCGAATGAGTAAATGCCCAATCCTGTCTCAAGGTACAACCTTACAGCCTGAATGGGATTAAGGAAATAGGCGATGGAAAAAAGCTTTACATTCTCATGGGATACATCCTGGATCATGGAAAGCAAGGCAAAGTCATGCAAGAAAAAGAAGTAGAACCAGGTGATGACCGCAATCGCGGCAATTTGCATCCTTGACCTGCTGATGCTGCCAATCAGTGCGCCAATTTGCGTAAAAATCATCATAAGAACTGAGACTGATAGAATAAAGACGAAGTACGTTCCAACTTCCGTTTTAAAGAAGACTTTTAAAGGAATGAAGAAAATGAAAAACCAGCCGAAGAGCGGAGCCAGGAGTACTGCATGCAGTCCAGCGCTCTTTTTTAAAAGGAAGGTCATATAACTCTCCTGCCTTGTTAATAGCATGACAAGTGTTTTTTGTTCCTTTTCCTGAAAGATGGAGAAGGCACCGATAAACAGGGACAAAATTGGAATAAAATAAATCAGTGTGTCAAACAGATTGATCAGCAGGATATAAAAGCCCTGATCATAGGAAAGAGCGGATGACCTCACAAGCAGAAGGACAGAGACAAGCATGACTGTTCCGATTGCGAGCCAAAGCCCTTTGCCTCTTATATTTTCCTTCCATTCCTTCCAAATGAAAAACATAGCAGTTTTCTCCTTTTTGCAAAGATTGCCGTTATGCCAACGGCTATTACGATTAAGAGTGGCCATTTTGGTTTTCGTTTTCCGGTGAGCGGATGCGGATCCTCAAACATCACCTTGTCGTGATCCAGCAACTGGTTCATTTTTTCGTAGATTTTAATGGCCGGGCTTTTTAGAAAAAGATAGACAAGTTCCTGATCCTCAATCAGTTCATAGAGCGAGGATTTATAAACCGCTGGGCTGTCACCGACTCCATTATGGTCGAGGTCAAGCGCAGGGAAGGACATGCCCCAATCGTTGCCGGTTCCTTCAAAGCTCCACTCATTCCTGCCAGTACCGCCCAGTGTGACAGCTGGTATGGTATTTTCTTCAATCGTATTTTCAGTAAAGATCTGCTCATTTGAACTGGCCCAGAGTTCAATCCCGATCTGGTTTTGCGAGATATGGTTCGACCGAATCAGGTTGTCGGTCGATTGATCTATATATAACCCTCTCTGGTTCATGTAGAAAGTGTTGTTCTCAATTTTATTTTCGTTTGCTGATAACACAAGCAATCCAAAGGATCGGTGTCCATAATTAAAGATGAATTGATTATTTTCCAGCTTAAGCTGATTGGAGTGCATGATGGCAGCTCCGCCTGTATTAAAGGTGAATATGTTGTTTTTAAATTCGTTGCGGTCCGAATACATATAATGCAGACCGTAACGTGTTTGGGTTATTTCATTGTTTAAGGCTTTATTGTCATTGCTATAATCGAAGAACATACCGTCTCTCGTGCCTTCGATATGATTCTTTTTCAATAGGTTTCCATTTGAGTAATATACATGCAGTCCATTGCCCTGGGCTGCTATTTCCTTTTTTCCAAGCCCCTTAATTCTTACATTTTCTATGATGTTCTGGTGAGCTTTGCTTAAATAAACACCGTGGAAGGATTGCTCAATCCTGATATTTCGAATGATGTTTTTATCTGTATATATTTTGATTGCGGCATATTCTTCCGGGCTATTGCGGTCCATTCCGCTCTTTTTCACCTCAAGGTCTGTAACGGTGACACCTGGAGCACGAACAGAAATGACATTGCCTTTGCCATCTCCTTCAATGACCGTTCCTCTCGTCCCAATTAGGGTTAGCGGCTTATCGATCACGATATTCCCGGCATAGGTTTTATTTTCAAGCTTGATCACTGCACCGTCTTTGGCTGTATCAATGACGGCCTGCAGGTTTTCCGCTGCCGTCCCCTTTTCCGGAAAAATAATAACGGAAAAGAGCAAGAGCAGCCAAAAGATTTTTTTCATGGTCAACGATCCTTCCAAAGGGGAATGAGAATCAGGATGAATGCTGCTATTACCAAAAAGGAACCAGTGCCAAGGTAGCTGTTTGTAATGAAGTTTGCCAGTGTGTTCTCGCCTAAAATCGGCGGGACAAATGGATCGACTTTTATGGGTGCTGTCGGGCTTAAGTCTGTTCCAAAGTCATGAAGCCAGCGGCGAAGATCCCAGACACCAAGCAGCCCGCCAATTGAAAATATTCCAATCAGGAAGTAAAGAATCATTTTCTTCCTCAGGATGGCGGTGATAAGTGTAAGCCCGGCCAACCCGCCAATTAAATATTTTAAGTAGTTAAGCTCTGGAAAGTTCTCTTCACTGAATCCTTTCATGCCGATATAGTGGTTCAGTCCATTGACGATATCGATTTCGCCCTCCAGTTTGTCTGGGTAGACAATGATGTTCAATCCTTCTGGATATTGCGGTGCAAAGAACTCCATACCCCACCATGGGAAAAATAAAGATGCGGCTATCAATGCGGCTGCTGCAGCAATCAATCCAGAGGAGAGGATGGAGAGTTTTTTTCCGGCCAAGTGAATCACGCCTTTCAGTTTGAAAGATTTAAGGCTCTTTTCTCAAACTTTGTTGCTATTGATGACAAAATAGGATGGAATTGCCTAAGTTTCTGCACAAAATGAACGCTTATGAAGAGAAAAGAGCTTGCCAACTTAGTACCGACCTACAAAATGGCTATAATCACGTTAAAATCGGCTTTAGGATTTTAACAACAATCTTTACGAAAACAGCTAAGATTTAAAAGATGTGAGGGTATCAGCATTCGAGGCGGATACCCTTCACATTTATTAAATGGATCTTACGGTTTTACAAGGAAGTACCCGGTCATTTCCTGGTGCAGGGCTGAACAGAAGTTTGTGCAGTAGATTGGGAATGTTCCTGGTTTATCGGCGGTGAATTCTACTGTATTTGTCTGTCCCGGCTGTACCTCAATGTTCAAATCATAGCCATTGATGGCGAAACCGTGGGTAATGTCCTGGTCAAAGTCGATATTTGTCAGGTGGATAAAGACTTTATCTCCTTTTTTGACTTCGATTTGGTCAGGACGTTCCGCTTTTGCGTCAAAAATGAATTTCGAACGCATGGCGATTCCATAAACATGGACTTCGTTGCCTTTCCGTTCAATGCGTGTTTCCTCCTGGCTGTAAACGGCGTCAGGGTTCTTTTTATCCTTAGGGTACACTGTGATCGTTTTGATTTTATCGGCCTTGATCATTTGTGCGTAGTGCGGTTCCGGGTTGACCGGAGCAGATTGGATGACCTCCATCTTGTCGCCCCGCAGGTCGATCAGCTGCATCGATTCAGGATGGGAAGGTCCTACCGATAAATAGCTGTCTTTAGCGATTTTATTCAAAGCGATAATGTATTTTCCATCCGGTGCGACGGTATCGCCTTCAGCGGCAACAGAGTGGCCAGGAGAGTACTGTACAGGCACCCGGTCAAGGGTTTCCCCAGTCTTCGGATCCCATTTTACGATTTCAGAAGAAATGAACATCGTTGTATAGGCCATCCCTTTATCATCAAATTGGGTATGAAGAGGCCCAAGGGCGTTTTCCGGGTTCACTTCTCTTTCCATAACGGACTCGTATTTAATGATTGGAATACCGTTACGTTCGCCTGCGAACTCTTTGTTTTGGATCGCCTTGAAGGCTTTTTCAAAAGAGAAAACGGTCATGGCCGGTGCCAGTTTTCCAGAGGCGATAAAGTGCTTTCCATCAGGAGTTACATCGACACCGTGCGGCGATTTAGCCACTGGAACCAGATACATGCCGCCTTTATGCTTTTCAGGGAAAATCATCTTCTGTCCGGTCACTTCATCATATTTTCCGTCCTTGACCATTTGCTCTAGTTCTTTCCAGTTGAACAGGACAATAAAGTCACGGTCTGCCTGGGAAGCATTGATCTCCAGGTTGGTTGTTGCTTCTTCAGTATTATAAGTAGTCATGACTGCCCAGTCCTTGGATCCTTTTTTCCCGGCATCAGATAAATCATAGGACCATGGCGGAAGAGCAACCTGGTAGGCGATATTCAATTTTTCATTTTTGTCATCAAAAGTGACGGCGGACATGACACCGCGGTACTTCTCGCTATATTCGTCAAGCGGTGCATACTCTCTTCCGATCGGCACTGCAAAACGGGTAGGCAGGAACATATACTCCGTGTTCTCGGTAACAAACGCAGCACAGTGCGGACCGCTCGTATTTGGAACGTCGATGATATCCTTGACTGTGAACGTTTCAAGGTTCATGACTGCTGCACGGCTGTTCCCTACATCGGTTGCAAACATGTATTTGCCATCATAATCACCATTTGTTTCGGAAAAGGCAGGGTGATGGAGATCTCCCCAGCTATAGCCGCCCATCATTTTTTTGGAGTGATTATCGAACCCGTAGCCAGTTGCTGAATCCGGGCTGAATACCGGTACCGTCCTGATATGCCTCATGGAAGGGACGCCATAAATGAACATTTGTCCTGAATGTCCCCCAGAAGCAAATAAGTAGTACTCATCTTTTTCACCAAAAGGAACATATACTTTTTCGGCATTCGTCTTGTTTTTGCTGCTGTTTGCAACTGCTTCGTTTTGGGTTCCAGGAGAAAAATCTGCGAAGAAAACAGTCGCTGCCAGGAGTCCGGTTGCAAGCCCCGAGGCGATTGGAATCCATTTTTTCATCAACCTTGCACCACCTTGTTTAGTTTAGTATCAGAAAGCATTTTTTACATTGAGGATTGGCCAGCTCCAGCGCCTAGCCCCTCGAGACGTTTCGGTCCTGCCAACGAAGTCAAAAAGCAACTTCACTGGCAAGCCCTCCAACGCTTGTCGGGGGCTGACCAAGTCGCTTGCGCTTTTATTTTTTAGAAGCTTCTTCTAAAAGCTTTACTACTTCAGAAATCTCTTGTTCTGATAGTGGATTTCCGCCAATAACCCCCGACATGACAGCTGATGTAGGTTCTTTTAGGAACTGGTCAATCGGTTTTCCATGTTTTCCTTCAACATTTTCAAAAGCCTTGGATAAATCGGGGCCTGTTGCACCGCCAGTCAGATTTAGGGAAGAAACAGAATGGCAGCCAAGGCAGCCCTTGGACTTTAAAATGTTTTCATCTGCAGATACCGTTTCAGCAGCAGGCTGTTCTTCCTTCTTCTCTTGTTGACGATCGCTTGCCGGCTTGGATGGACTCTTTTCGGTTGTTGGTGCAGCGGCTTTATCACTGTTGCCGCCAATAACCTCAAATGCGACATAACCGGCCCCAAGGCCAATCAAAGCGCTTACGATAAAAATGATTAAAGCTTTTTGCATGGACTTCATTACCCCCTTATCGAATGAATTCACTAACATCGTACATGGGGATGAGGGGTCAAAAGTGTGATGCAGTTCACAGTAAAATAGGGGAATTGTGAAAGGTATATGAACAGGGTGTGTCTAATTTATGAAGTGGTTTTAAATCAATGGACCCCTATAAATCTTATTGAAGAGCAAAGCAATGAAAGAGAAGGGTATGAAAACAGGGGAGAAAGAGGATTTTTAAGTGTTTTGATGAATTAATAACATAATGCATTTCCTTTCATAATCAATCGAAAAGCAGGGAGTGATGGTTTGTTGAAGAAGAAAAAGCGGCTGATTCTATCGATCGTCCCACTAGCTTTGGTTAGTGGACTTTTAATTTATGAGGCAAATTTAAAGGTGTACTCAAAAATAGATGCTCAAACCCTGGCCTATAATGATAAGGAATTTTTTAAAGGATATGACACCTATAAAAAGTATTACGAGAATGGCGAGAGAAACTTTGAAATGGACAAATTGATTGGTAAAACAGACAAAAGCAGGTTTCCCGGGTTCAAAGAGTCCGTTTGGAGCATAAAGGGAGAATCGGAAAACAAAGTTGTTTTTGTGAAGGGGTTGATGGCAGAGGGAGTATATGAAAGGAAATAAAAAATCCACCCGAAATTAGGTGGATTAAAATTTATATGTCCAAAAACGTTCGTTATTCAGCCATGCCAATGTCTGCGGATCCTTTTCCTTGAGTTTCTCAGCCATTCCCTCAAGCATCAGTTCAGTCTGGGAACGGTGTGCACGGATTGCATCAAGCTTGATGTCGGCAACCGCACTGATATCATGGACAATATCAGGTTCTCCAAGCTCTTCCACGCAATTCCGTGAAAATGCTACGCAATGCAGCTTCGGTCGATCTGCCTCACCAATTTTTTCCACAGCGCGCACGACGGCAGCCCCTGTAGCCTCATGGTCGGGATGGACAGAATATCCCGGATAGAAGGTGATGACAAGTGAAGGATTCAGTTCCGCAATCAACGAGGACATCAGGTTGGTAAGCATATTCTCATCCTCGAACTCAACCGTCTTGTCACGGAAACCCAGCATGCGCAAATCATTGATTCCGAGAGTCCTTGCTGCGTCCTTCAATTCCTTTTTTCGTATAGCAGGGAGGGTTTCCCGGTTCGCGAACGGGGGATTTCCCATATTTCGTCCCATCTGCCCGAGTGTCAAGCAGGCATATGTGACAGGTGTGCCCATATTGACATGGGATGCAATCGTTCCGGAAACCCCGAATGCCTCATCATCTGGATGAGGGAACACGACAAGTACTTGTCTTTCTTTTTCCATCATAAATCTCTCCTTTCAGTGAGACTGTCCAGAGTCTCTTATTCGAACGGTGTTTCGCTTATCTCAAGGGCAACAGCAAGCTTTCCGTTAAAATCATGCCCGGCCAGCAGCAGCCTTCCTTTGTCGTCAATTTCATAATGTGTGATTCCCTCGGCATAAACCCAGCCAAATGGAATCTTTAAACCGGCCCGATATGGACCTTCGCCAGTAATCTTCGCTCGTTCGTAGACCACTCTGGCATTGCGGATATACGCACCAGAAGAGAAGAATGACTCGTTATTGTGGGATGCGTAGGCACCATTTGTTGTTTCTAAATGAATATACACTTCTTTGTCTTTAAAGCGGTCCAGGGCTTCCTGGACATCTGTAATAATTACGGGATCCATCAATATTCCTCCTTCCCGGGTTTCGATGTATTCAGTTTATAATAGCCGAACGGACAGTTCTCTATGTTAAAAATGGCTTTTTCATACTTCAGCCTTTCCATTTATCGCATAACTGCAGGCCTCTCGGCTGTTTTTCCATTATAAGAAACGATTATATCTATATTACTAAAAAATCTTTCTCAAAGCGAAATGTACGCTCGGAGGTTTTTACAGAAAGTGTTTAATGAGGGAGCCAAATGGAAATAGTGAAGAAAAAAGGAGGGAGCATATGGAGCACGCAAAAGCTTTATTGATTAAAGGCATCATGACATTTGTCGTCCTGCTTCTATTGTTGGGCAGCTATGCAGGAATCGGGGACATCTTGATTATCACCCTTGTTCTTGGAGCTGTATCCTACCTGGCCGGGGATTTGTTCATTCTCCCAAAAACAAGCAATCTTACTGCTTCACTGGCAGACCTTGCCCTGTCATTTTTCGTCATATGGGGACTGGGGCTGATGCTGTTTGAACAGACCAATGGTTTGATTGGGGCATCACTTTTTGCTGCAGTATTAATCGCATCAGGCGAGTGGTTCTTCCATAGTTATCTGGCAGATCGGGTTCTTCATATCAATCGGAAAATATAATGAAAAAAAGGATGGCGGCTGCCATCCTTTTTGTTTTGTCAGAGTCAGTAAATATAAAGTTCACTTCGACGATTGTCCAGCTCCGGTGCTTAGCCAGTTTTCATCCTTGAGAAGGCTTCATGGAGTATCTTGCGAGAAGCGTTAGCTTTGAGCAGCTCGAAACGCTTGTCCAGCTGCGGCTCCTAACTCCTCGAGACGTGTGTCCAGTGTCACCTCCGCTCTTCTTATTCCCCGCGATTGCCGGCTGCATACTTGTTGTACGCAAGGTGCGCTGTTGGCCCTACATATTCGTTCAGCCTGAATCCATGTTTAATTGCTTCGGTGATGAACCCTTTTGCGACTTCAAGAGCTTCAGGGACGGTTTTGCCTTTTGCCAGCTGTGCTGTGATGGCGGATGCGAATGTGCAGCCTGCGCCATGTGTAAAGCTTGTTTCGACTTTTTCAGATTCGAATAAAGTGAAATCTTTTCCATCATATAGAAGATCGACAGCTTTTTCGTGATTCAGCTTGTTTCCGCCCTTGATCATGACGTTCTTCGCGCCAAGGTCATGGATTTTCACGGCTGCTTCCTTCATATCATCAACCGTCCGGATTGGTCCTGTCTGAGCCAGCTGCCATGCTTCGAAAAGATTCGGAGTGACGACTGTTGCTCTTGGAAGCAGCAACTCCCTCATTGCATCTGTGTTCTCAGGCATGAGAACCTCATCTTCTCCCTTACATACCATGACTGGGTCGATGACAACCTTGTCCAATTTATACTCATCGATCTTGCGTGCAGAAAGCTCAATGATATCGACTGTTCCAAGCATTCCTGTCTTCATCGCATCTATTCCAACGGAAAGAATTGTTTCCAGCTGCTTTTCGACAAGGTCAACCGGCTGCGGGAATACTTCGTGGTGCCAGTGGTTCTTTGGGTCCATCGTCACGATCGTCGTCAGAGCAGTCATTCCATATACGCCGAGCTCCTGGAACGTTTTAAGGTCAGCCTGGATGCCCGCGCCGCCGCTTGTATCGGATCCTGCGATTGTCAGTACCTTTTTCAAACTCATGTAAATTACCTCCATTTATAGAGTGGCGAAAGCCTGTCTTGTGGCATGACCATCACCTTGAACACTTTCTTATGATTATACCAATTCTGTCTGAATAGACAAAGAATTGGTTTTAGTAGAAGAAGGAATAGGAAAAAATTAACTTTTGACAAATTTGTGGCATTGGCACGTTGACGTGATGAAAGTTACTGAGGGTAAAAATGAATTCCTATAGGATGGGTAATGGGTATTTTGATTCAGCTATATTTTTTCGCAAAACGAAAATATTGATTTAAGACTTTGTTAAAAAAATAGACAATTTTCATCTATATTTTTGTAACAATTGAAGCGGTTACAGCCACATATTATCCATTACATTTAAGGCATAGGGGTATTATTCCTTTTTCCATAGTGAAATGATTTTTAATATATGGATCAAACAGCTTATGTTTTACTTCTGTAGGATAAACACTGCTGTAATCTGTGCTGCTCCATTGAAAGAGAGTTTTTAGAAGTTTGCAAGATTGATCACAGTCTTTCAAATCCACTGAACTGGAAGAATGTCGACTGCTGCACCGGACCCAATGATGAATGACAAGATAAGGGGTGAAGAACATGACTAAGAAAGGCTGTCCTGAAGAGTACCCAATTAGTCTCAAGCTGAATGGATATGAGATAGCGGTCTTCCAGCTGACAAATCAGGATTTGGAAGACTGGGTATATGGCTACCTTTTTTCAGAAGGGTTAATTGATGGCCCAGATGATGTTGTCAGTGTAAGTTTTAGCGAAAAGACTGGCACATTGAATGTGTCATTATGTAATTCCTTCGATCCTGAGCAAATGTTTTCGAAAAAGAAACACTATACAGCAGGCTGCGGCCGGGGTGTGACCTTCTTTTCGATGACAGACGTCAAGAAGTTCAATAAAGTGAATTCCGATGAAATTTATTCGCTGACATATTTATTGAAAAAACGCGCGGAATTCGCGCAGAATTCGCCGTTATACCTGGAAACAGGCGGCATGCATGGTGCCTGTATCATCCTTGAGGATGGCAGCATCGAGGTCCGTGAAGACATCGGCAGGCATAATGCCGTCGACAAGATTATTGGCCACGCGATTCGAAAGCGTTTGCAGCCTGACCGGCTTGTCCTTTTGACGACCGGCAGGGTTTCATATGAAATGCTCTCAAAAGCAGCGAAATTTGGTTTTGCGGTCATCGGTTCCCGCACGGCTGCCACCAAGCAGGCAGTTCAGCTGGCTCGATTCCTCCATATTGAGGTCGTCGGCTACCTTCGCGGGAAAATGGCGACGATTTATACATCAGCCGGGAGAATCAATGATGATTTGACTCCCCGTGCCGCTGCTGAAGACCTGCTTGAAAGGGGGGAAGCCCAGCAAGTATTGAATTGACACTATCTGTGGGATTAGGGATGTTCATAGCAACTATTGGGAAGGAGAGAGAGAGATGGTTGAAATCAACCTGAATCGCCGGCAATTCTTAAAGCTGTCAGGTGCCACTGCGGCAACACTGGCTATCGTCGAGCTGGGCTTCAATGAAAAAGAAGTCCATGCGAAAACAAAGGGACTCAAGATTGCCAAAGCTACTGTTACACCTACTATTTGTCCATACTGTGCTGTGGGCTGTGGAATTTTAGTCCATACAAAAAACAATGATGTGGTTTATACGGAAGGGGATCCGGATCATCCCATCAACGAAGGAAGTCTTTGCAGCAAAGGGACAACGATCAGACAATTATTCACCTCTGAAAAGCGCGTCCTGAAGCCTCGCTACAGAGCACCAGGAAGCGATAAATGGGAAGAGAAAGACTGGGGATGGATGCTTGATACCATTGCCAAGCGCGTGAAGGAAACACGGGACAAAACATTCGTCGAGAAATCGGGCGGCATGTTCGTAAACAAAACGGAAGCGATCGCCAGCCTTGGCGGCGCAGCACTTGATAACGAAGAAACTTATTTGCTCGCGAAAATGATGAGAGGGCTTGGTGTCACCTATCTAGAGCACCAGGCACGAATATGACATAGTTCAACGGTTGCCGGTCTGGCACCTTCATATGGTCGTGGAGCAATGACTAACCACTGGAATGATCTGCAGCATACAGATTGTGCTTTAATTATTGGAGCCAACCCTGCGGAAAACCATCCAATCAGTTTTAGATGGCTTCTAAAAGCCAGGGAAAACGGAGGGAAAATACTATCAGTCGACCCGCGTTTCACAAGAACGTCTTCACAGGCTGACACGTATGCTCCGCTGCGTTCTGGAACCGATATTCCTTTTATCGGCGGATTGATCAATTATGCAATTGAAAAAAATCTGTTCCACAAAGAGTATGTTGCTAAATATACAAATGCCTCTTTCATTGTCAAGGAAGGCTTCAAATTTAAAGATGGCTTGTTCAGCGGATATGACGAAAAAACCCGTTCATACGACAAGGCGAGCTGGTCTTTTGAAACGAATGAAGATGGAACTCCGGTCAAGGATGAAACACTTCAGCATCCTCGAAGCGTGTTCCAGCTGATGAAAAAGCACTATTCCCGCTATGATGCGGACACTGTTACCACAGTCACAGGAACACCTAAAGAAGAGTATCTGAAGGTGGCTGAGGCTTTCTGTTCAACAGGAAAGCCTGGAAAATCGGGTACGATCCTGTATGCGATGGGTACAACACAGCATACGGTCGGTACCCAGAACGTACGTGCATATGCGATGCTGCAGCTTCTGCTTGGAAACATCGGCTTGCCTGGCGGCGGAGTAAACGCACTTCGCGGAGAATCGAACGTACAGGGCTCCACCGACTTCGGGCTTTTGTTTGGGGACCTTCCTGGATATCTTGGAGCGCCAAAAGAGCTTCCTGAACACGCAACACTTAAGGCCTATCTCGAAAAAGAAACGCCTGCTGCAGGATATTGGAGCAACAAACCGAAATTCGTTGTCAGCCTTCTCAAGGCATGGTATGGCCCGAATGCCACTAAAGACAATGAGTTCTGCTATCAATACCTTCCAAAAGGAAACAAGAACTACTCCCATATCGCCCTATTCAATGCGATGTATAAAGGGGAGCTGGATGGCGCATTCCTTTTCGGGACCAACCCTGTTGTCGGCGGACCGAATGCAGGCAAGGAAAAGGAAGCATTAAGCAACCTTGACTGGCTAGTGGCAATCGACCTTTGGGAAACGGAAACTTCAGCTTTCTGGCAAAAAGAAGCGGGCAGCGACCCGTCAAAAATTAACACAGAAGTGTTCCTGCTTCCTGCTGCATCTTCATATGAAAAAGAAGGAACGGTTTCCAACAGCGGACGCTGGATGCAGTATCGCTGGAAGGCGATTGATCCTAAAGGTGAAGCTAAGGCAGATATGGAAATTATCCATATGCTGGTGCGAAGGATCAAAGGCTTGTACAAAAATGAAAGCTCGCCAGCTGCAAAAGCAATTAACTCATTGTACTGGAACTATGGCGAACATGATCATCCTGAATTCGATTTGGTAGCACGTGAAATCAATGGCTATTACACAAAGACAGGCAAACAGGTCGAGAACTTCGGCTCGCTTGCTGATGATGGGTCAACCTGCTCCGGAAACTGGATTTACTCTGGCTTCTATCCGGAAGAAGGCAATCTGTCCAAGCGCCGTGATAATAAGGATAACGGCATGGGCAATTTCCTGAACTGGTCCTATGCATGGCCGATGAACCGCCGTATTCTCTACAACCGTGCTGCTGCAGATCCAGCCGGCAAGCCATGGAGCAAGGATAAGGCAGTCATCTGGTGGGATGCAGCTGCCAAAAAGTGGACTGGACATGATATACCAGACTTTAAAGCGGTCGTGGCTCCTGCTGATAAGGGCGGTACGAATCCATTCATCATGATGAAGGATGGCGTCGGCGGCATGTTTGCTCCAACGCTCAACGATGGCCCGTTCCCTGAGCATTATGAACCGTTTGAAAGCCCGGTGCCAAATGCATTCTCAAGCCAGGAAATGAACCCTACCATCAAGGTGTGGGATGGCGACTTCAACCTTAAAGGGACAAAGAAACAGTTCCCGATCGTAGCAACAACTTACCGTGTAAGTGAACACTGGCAGTCAGGATCTATGACAAGGAACCAGCAATGGCTGTCAGAATTGATGGGCCATATGTACATTGAAATGAGTGAAGAACTCGCGAAGGAAAAAGGCATCAAGAACAAGGACCAGGTGATTGTCACCTCTGCTCGCGGAGAAGTGAAAGCCTATGCGATGGTGACGAAACGCTTCAAGCCGCATATGGTTAACGGCAAGAAAGTCCATCAGATCGGCATGCCCTGGCACTTTGGATATAAAGGATATGCAACAGGGGACACAGCAAACCGCTTAACACCTCATATCGGGGACGCAAACACAATGATTCCTGAATATAAGGCATTCCTCTGCAACGTAAGGAGGGCTGACTAATGGCAACGGCTGAATATGTAAAATTTGTTGACGTGACCAAATGTGACGGCTGCCGCGCCTGCATGGTCGCCTGCAAAAACTGGAACGACCTTCCGGCTGAACCGGAAGCCTTCCAGGGCAGCGTCCAATCACATGCGAATGTAACAGCGAACACTTGGAACGTGCTGTCATTCATCGAACATGAAAATGGAAAAGGCAATCTAGAATATCTTTTCCGTCATTCATCCTGTTTCCATTGCTCTGAAGCTGCCTGCGTAAAGGTCTGCCCAGAGGATGCCATGCACTACACAGAATTTGGCACAGTCGATGTGAACACGGATAAATGCGTAGGCTGCGGTTACTGCGTGCAGAACTGCCCATTCGATGTGGTCCAGCTGGCAACATACAAAGACAAAAACGGCAAGGAATACAAGAAGGCCCAGAAATGCACAATGTGCGTCGACCGTCTTGAGGAAGGCATGCAGCCTGCTTGTGTCACTACCTGCCATACAGACGCAATGGAGTTCGGCACAAAAGATGAAATGCTCAAGAAAGCTGAAAAGCGCCTGAGCGAAATCAAGGAAAGATTCCCTAACGCCATGATCTACAACCCAGAAGGAGTCGGCGGTACTCATACCATTTACGTCCTTGCTGAAAAGCCTTCTGTATATGGATTGCCAGAAAAGCCTAAGGTTCCGACATCAGCGGTAGTCTGGAAGGATTACGCACAGCCAATCGGAAAAATGATGCTTGGTGCTACAAGCATGGCGCTTGTAGGCGCATTCGTCAGCAATAAGCTGTTCAATAAAGAAGGAAAAGGCCATGAAGAGGATGGAGGTGGCAGCCATGAGTAAAACACAATACTCAGGTGTGAAGGTAAAGCGGTTTTCAAAAGGCTTTGTAATTGCACATGCTGTGAACGCCATTTCATTTTTCGCCCTTTATATCACGGCTTTGCCAATGTACACAGAATGGTTCGACTGGCTATATCCAGTATTGGGCGGTCCAGAAGGAGCAAGATTGCTGCACAGGATCTTTGCGATTGCGTTCGTGACGCCTACTTTTATCTGGCTGATCATGGATCCAAAGGGATTCCTGCGCTGGGGTAAAGAACTTGTTACCTGGAAAAAGAGAGATTTGCAGTTTTTCACAGAGTTCGTTAAAGAACTGTTCGGCTTCAAGTTCAAGCATGTAAAACAGACATTCTTCAATGCTGGTGAAAAAATCAACTCGATCATCCAGATTTTCACGGCCATCCTGATCATTGGATCCGGCTTCCCGATGTGGTTTCCAGACTTGTTCCCGAAAGCTATGGTCCAATGGGCATATGTGGCTCATAACGTAGGCTTCGGTCTGGCAATTGCAGTCGTAGTCGGCCATATCTATCTGAGTGTCATCCACAAAAATTCACGTCCGGGCTATACGGGCGTGATCACAGGTGAGGTTCCGGCAGAGTGGGCACAGGACCACTACACAGAGTGGTATGAAGAAGAGGTCAAGAAAGGCAACTTCCCTGATCTTGATAAAGGCAAGAACAAGAAAAAAGGCGCGTAAATCTTCAGGTAAAGGGAATGGAGGCCCAAAAGGGTTCCATTCCCTTCAAAATTTAGAATAATAGAATGAAAGGGAGGCTTCTTCAATGAAAAAGTCCGTTGTCTCAAAAGAGTACCAGAAACTGCAGAAGGATATCCTCCGTCTGCAGGAAGAATGGAAGACCTCACTTGATCCTGGCCGTATCCAGCCAAAGCTTGATAAAGCGGCAATGGAGGCAGGGGTGCCAGTCACAGCGTTAACGGCTATTGACTTTGATATTACCCTATTCTTACAGTGGATAGAGGATATAGGCCAGCTTTTAGCGAATTATCAACCAGAACTGGAAAGTTCGATGGAATCTATCAAAAAATTATTAGACGAACCTATGGCTATAAAATGGATCGATGAGGCATTTGCTTTCAATCATGTTTATTTTGCGAGTTTCGCCAATGAACACGGAGTGGACGCATGGATTCCTCAATTTATTGCCGAAACGGTTTTGCGCCCTTATTTACAAGTGACAGCGGAGAAAGTCCAGAATGAGATTCAGTATGCCGTTCATGGTGCCGGCTGCCCAGTTTGCGGTGAACCGGTACGCCTCGCACAGCTTGAAGATGGAGGCAAAAAGGTTCTGCATTGCCCGCGCTGCATGGCCCACTGGCATGATAAACGCATTACGTGCTCGCATTGTGGCAATGAGGATCATGAAACAGTCCAGTTCCTGACCATCGAGGGCGAATCTGCTGCACAAATCCAAATTTGTGAGGAATGCAAAGGATATACGAAAGTCATTGATACAAGACAATATATTGTGAAGCCTACACCGGCAATGCTAGACTTGAATACAATCCACCTGGACTTTGTTGCACAGGAAAATGGCTACAAAGCCACAGGAGAAACGAAACAGACAAATTAGAATGGCCTTTCGAACCATTCAATGAATTTCGCTCTTGTATGGCAAGAGCAGCGCGGAAATAGCTCGAGAAAATTTAATACTAGCCAAAACAGCTTAAAAAAGAAGGTGCTGTAGGATGAAAGCCGGAGCGATAATTTTATCAGGCGGCAAATCTAGCAGGATGGGAACGAATAAGGCTCTCCTGAAATTTCACGAAAAAACGAATATTGAGAGAATTAAGGATGAGTTACAGCACGTATTTGATGATATAATTCTAGTAACGAATGATCCTGAAACCTATCAGTTTTTAAATATAAAAAGTGTGGCCGACCAGTTTCCGGGTTCCGGTCCTCTGGCAGGAATCCATGCGGGTCTTGAGGCCTCAGATTACGAAGAGAATTTCATCGTGGCCTGTGATATGCCATTTGTGTCCGCGGAGCTTGCCGTGAACCTTGTAAAAGCGCTCAAGCATCATGATGCTGTAGTACCCGTCAGTGATGGCAGAAAGCATCCGCTTTTTGCAGCGTATCAAAAACGGGTCGCAGGCGAAGCTGAGAAGTGTATCGAGGACGGAACACTAAGGATCAAGCAGATGCTTGAAAAATTGGATGTCAGATACCTTGATGAGTCAGACTTGCAGCTTTATTGCGGAGGAAGCCTTGAACGTGTCTTTTTCAATATGAATCATCCAGAAGAATATGAAAGTGCAAAGAAATGGGCAGAATCCGGGGAGTAGTTTTCAGGTGCGAGAAAGGAAGTTAGGCAGCATGCAATTTTTCAAAGTGAAAACGGTTGAAGAGACCTTTGCGTTAATTGATGAGAAAATCAGCAAAATCAAAGAAACCGAAGTTCGCGTGCTCGATGAGGCACTTCATTATATCCTTGCCGAGGATATCAAGGCGGAAGAAAATGTTCCCGGCTTTGACCGGTCGACTGTCGATGGCTATGCTGTCATCGCTAGGGATACATATGGTTCCTCTGAATCGATGCCGGGATTTTTGAATGTCGCCGGAGAGGTCCACATGGGAGAAGAAGCCTTAAGAGCGGTCAGCAGGGGAGAGGCAATTTATGTCCCGACGGGCGGAATGCTTCCTCCGGGCAGTGACAGCGTGCTGATGATTGAGCATTGCGAGGAAATCGGCGGGCTTTTGAATACGTACAAGCAAATCGCCCCGGGAGAGAATGTCATTCGTTCAGGCGAAGACATCCGTGCAGGCGAGGTGCTTTTAACTCAAGGGACGAAATTGCGGCCGCAGGAGCTCGGAGCCCTGGCGGCACTGGGTATTTCCAAGGTGAAAGTCTACCGCAAACTGAAAGCTGCCTACCTATCTTCAGGGGACGAAATCGTTCCTTATGAAACGAAAATACTTGAAACCGGACAAATTCGTGACATCAACTACCTGACAGTCAAGGGCCTTGCCAATGAATGGGATATCGAGGTCATATATGGCGGCATCACCCGCGATGACTATCAGGAATTCGCCAGTAAGGCACGTGAATTATATGAGCAGGCCGACTGCCTAATTTTATCAGGCGGAAGCTCGGTCGGAACGAAGGACTATACAACCGAGGTCATCCAGTCCCTTGGAGATCCGGGCGTATTTGTCCATGGTATATCTATCAAGCCAGGCAAGCCGACGATTCTGGCAGTGGCCGATGGAAAACCGGTCATTGGGCTGCCTGGCCATCCGGCCTCCGCCATGATTATCTTCAAGCTTTTTGGCGAACATGTCTTCAGGAAGCTGAAGGGTGAAAAATACGAACAAAAACCTGAGCGGATTTTCGCCCGCATTGTAAAAAATATCGCATCCTCACCAGGAAGATCCGATTATATTCGGGTCAGGCTGGAGAAAAAGGATGGAGAATGGTGGGCCGAACCGATCATCGGCAAATCCGGCCTTATTACAACATTGGTTAAAAGTGATGGAATCGTCGAGATTGTTTCCGAAAAAGAGGGGATTTCTCAAGGCGAATATGTTCCAGTGATCTTGACGAGATAGGGGGAGCCGCATCATGGATCAAATACGTTACAACCGAAAGATTTATCTTGAAGACAAGCCGCGCGCAGAAGCCAGGGATGAAGCATTGGCTGCGTTTGACCTGCCTCAGGAAAAAGAGTGGATCCCGGCTGCCGCTGCCCTTGGACGAATTACTGCTGAACCTGTTTTCGCCAATGTGTCCATGCCCTTTTACCATGCATCCGCGATGGACGGGATTGCCGTCAATGCCGAGGATACGTATGAAGCACATGAGCAGCGCCCGCTCCATTTGAAAAAGGGCGAGCAGTTCAAATATGTCGATACCGGGAATGCCATCCCTCCGGAATTCAATGCGGTGATTATGGTTGAAAATATTCATGTCATTGACGATGAGACAATTGAAATCATCGAACCGGCAACGCCATGGCAGCATATCCGCCCGATCGGCGAGGATATCGTCCAGGAGGAAATGCTGTTCACCCAGGGCCATCAACTGCGTCCTGCCGACCTCGGGGCCCTCCTTGCGGCCCAGGTTACAGAAGTATGCGTCGTCAAGAAGCCGCTCGTGACCATTATTCCAACAGGTAATGAGCTTGTCAGTGCAGGCTCTTCGTTGTCATCAGGCAGGATCATTGAATTCAATGGCACTGTTTTCAGCGCTTACGTAGAAGATTGGGGCGGAAAGCCTTATTTGCACCCTATCGTGAAGGATGAGCCCGAGAAAATCAGAGAAGCGTTGTTAGAGGCGGTCGAAACATCGGATGTTGTCGTCATTAATGCGGGGTCATCAGCTGGTTCAAAAGACTATACAGTACACATACTTGAGGAGCTTGGCACTGTTTTTACCCATGGAGTCGCAACAAGGCCGGGTAAGCCAGTCATCCTTGGAAAAATTAAAGATAAAGTGGTCGTAGGTGTGCCAGGTTATCCAGTCTCAGCATATATGGCGCTTGAGTGGTTCGTACGGCCGCTCATTTGCAAGTATTTAGGCATAGCTGAACCCCAAAGACAGAAACTTCAGGTGAAGCTAGGCCGCAGGATCGTCTCCACAATGGGGGCGGAGGACTTTGTCCGAATGAATATCGGCTATGTGGATGGACAATTTGTCGCCAATCCGCTGACGCGCGCGGCGGGAGTCACTATGTCACTGGTGCGCGCTGACGGTTTGCTTGTAGTGCCGCCGGAAGAACTGGGATACGAACAGGGAGATACAGTCGAAGTGGAGCTTTACAAATCCGTAGAAGAGATCAAGAACGCAATCGTCTTCAGCGGAAGCCATGATTTGACGATTGACCTGCTATCCTCTCAGCTAAAAAAACAGCGGACCGACATGAAAATTGTTTCTTCCCATGTTGGCAGCATGGCCGGTTTGATGGCAATCAGAAAAGGGGAAGCCCATGTAGCGGGCATTCATTTGCTTGACCCGGAGACAAAGGAATATAATGTTACCTACGTAAGAAAATTTCTAGCCGGTCAAGACGCAGTCCTATATCCTTTCTTAAAAAGAACACAGGGCTGGATGCTTCCAAAAGGCAATCCGCTCGGAATTGAAAATGTCGGTGATATCGCTGTGAAAGGTGCAGATTATGCCAACAGGCAAAAAGGCGCCGGTACACGGATCCTGTTTGACTTATTGTTAAAAGAAGCAGGTTTGTCAGCAGACGATGTGAACGGATATGACCGTGAAATGTTCTCCCACCTGAGCGTCGCTGCTGAAGTGAAGGGGAACAACAACGCAGCCGGGCTTGGCATCTTCCCGGCTGCAAGGGCGATGGGCCTCGACTTCATCCCAGTCGCAGACGAAAGCTATGATTTGTTGATGACAAAAGCATTCTTCGAAAGCGAAAAGGGTATATGGTTAAGGTCAGTGATCCAATCACAAGCCTTCAAAGCCGAAGTCGCCAAAATCGGCGGCTACGCAGTCGTCGAGAATCCGGAACCGGTTCACTTTTAATATAGCAAGGGTCTGGAGATTAAGCTTTACGGACAAACAGAAGGCGGAAATCGAGAAAAATGTCCGATAGAAGGTGTCTAACGGTCAAAACGGCGTCAGAAACCGTGAAAAGTGTCCGATAGAAGGTGTCTAACGGACAAAACGGCGTAGAAACCGTGAAAGTGTCCGATAGAAGGTGTCTAACGGACAAAACGGCGTCAGAAACCGTGAAAAATGTCCATTAGAATGTGTATAACGGACAAAACGGCGTCAGAAACCGTGAAAAGCGTCCGATAGAAGGTGTCTAACGGACAAAACGGCGTCAGAAAGTGTGAAAAATGTCCGATAGAAGGTGTCTAACGGACAAAACGGCGGTAGAAACTGTGAAAAGTGTCCGATAGAAGGTGTCTAAAGGACAAATCGAGGTCAGAAACCGTGAAAAGCGTCCGATAGAAGGTGTCTAACGGACAAAACGGCGTCAGATACTGTGAAAAGCGTCCGATAGAAGGTGTCTAACTGGTCAAAACGGCGTCAGAAACGGAGAAAAGTGTCCGATAGAAGGTGTCTAACGGACAAAACGGCGTCAGAAACCGGGAAAAGCGTCCGATAGAAGGTGTCTAATGGACAAATCGAGGTCAGAATCCGTGAAAAATGTCCATTAGAATGTGTCTAACGGACAAAACGGCGTCAGAAACCGGGAAAAGCGTCCGATAGAAGGTGTCTAACGGACAAAACGGCGGTAGAAACCGTGAAAAGCGTCCGATAGAAGGTGTCTAACGGACAAAACGGCGTCAGAAACCGGGAAAAGCGTCCGATAGAAGGTGTCTAACGGACAAAACGGCCGCAGAAACCGTGAAAAGCGTCCGATAGAAGGTGTCTAATGGACAAATCGAGGTCAGAAACCGTGAAAAATGTCCGATAGAAGGTGTCTAACGGACAAAACGGCGTCAGAAACCGTGAAAAGTGTCCGTCATAAGGTCTCTTACGGACAAAAAACGAGGAAAACTCCAGAGAAATGTCCATTAAAGAATTGTCCTGATGCGGATCAATTTATTGAGGTGATATTGATGAACTACGAAATTGCAAAAGAACCTATCAACATTCAATCGGTCATTGATAAAGTGGTCCAGCGTGATGCAGGGGCAATCACCACATTCATTGGCACTGTCCGCGAACTGACAAAGGGCAAAAAAACCCTTTACCTTATATATGAAGCATATGAACCAATGGCTGTTAAGAAACTTGAACAGATTGGCACGGAGATCCAGGAGCGCTGGAATGGCGCCCAGGTCGCAATTACACATCGTGTCGGAAAGCTAGACATCACGGATATCGCTGTAGTCATCGCTGTTTCCACGCCTCACCGAAACGATGCATATGAAGCAAACCGTTATGCGATCGAACGCATCAAGGAAATCGTCCCGATCTGGAAAAAAGAGCACTGGGAAGACGGCCAGGAATGGATTGGCAATCAACTAGAAACTGTCCCATATCCGACAGGGAAACCGGAGGAGAAGGATCTCAATGAATAAAATTTTATTTTTTGCCCATTTACGAGATGAAGCGGGCCATGAATCAGTTGAAATCGAAGCAGCTGGTAAAACAGTTGGTGAGCTAAAACAAATTGTTGCTGAAAAATATGGAATCCAGAAGCTGGATACTTCAATGACAGCAATCAACGAAGAATTTTCATCGAACGACGAAGTCATTAAAGATGGAGACACAATCGCCTTTATTCCGCCTGTTTCTGGCGGTTGATCACTAATAGCTCATACAGCGCCCCGTTTTGTTGACTGGATGGTCGATGGAATCAGGGCGTTTGTTTTGAAAAAAATAACTTACTAAGTTAGATGTCCAGCTCCAAACACTTTGCTTACAAGGAGGGTACACCTATGTCAGAAAGATATTCACGCCAGACACTGTTTCCTCCGATCGGAAAATCCGGACAGGAAAAAATCCGCAGCAAGCATGTCCTGATGATCGGTGCAGGTGCACTTGGTTCGGGCAATGCCGAGCTTCTGGTAAGGGCAGGTATCGGCCGGCTGACGATTGTTGACCGTGACTATGTCGAAGCAAGCAATCTGCAAAGACAGCAATTATATACGGAAGAAGATGTCGCTGAAAAGCTTCCAAAGGCTGCAGCAGCTGAAAAAAGACTGAAGGCCATCAACTCTGACGTTGAAATCAGGGCATTCATTGCTGATGCTACTCCCGAAAAACTGGCTGAGCTCATCGAAGGAGTCGATTTGGTCATCGATGCTACAGATAACTTCGAAACAAGGATGGCGATCAATGATATTTCTCAGAAATTCAAGATTCCCTGGATATATGGAGCATGCGTAGCCAGCTTTGGAATGAGTTTTTCAATCATACCCGGAAAAACGCCATGCCTGAACTGTTTGCTGAAGACCGTGCCGTTACAGGGACTGACCTGCGATACTGGGGGCATTATCGGACCGGCTGTACAAATGGTGATTGCCCACCAGAGTGCCGAAGCACTAAAAATTCTTGTTGAAGACTGGGATGCGGTCAGGACTTCTTTTGTCAGCTTCGATTTATGGCGGAACCAGTATACGAGCATGAAAATGTCGAAAGCGAAGGACCCAGGTTGCCTCTCCTGCGGTGAGCATCCTGAATATCCTTACTTGAATGCGGAAAATATGACGAAAACCACAGTCCTGTGCGGACGGGACACTGTACAAATCAGGCCTCCGAAACAACAGCAGCTTAATCTCCAGGTGACTGCGGAAAAAATGAAGGAATTAGGCTACCAGGTGAAGGGAAATCCTTATCTCGTATCTGTTGAAATGCCGGACAACAGGATGGTCATTTTCCAGGACGGACGCGCATTGATTCATGGAACAAAGGATCTGGCCCAGGCTCGCAGTATCTATCAGAGATTTTTTGGATGAAAAAGAGAGAGCATAGGAACGCGCAAACCCCCTGCTGGCTTCAGCAGGGGGTTTCTATGATAAACGATCTCAACGATCGGATATGCTATTGTTTCTGAGGGTTTTTTATTTTACTTCATCGGTTGCGACGAGGACTAAGCGCCCTTTATCCAATTCCGCCTCATACTTCTCAGCCTCTTGCTTTGAAAGGCCAAGAGATTCAAATTTGTTGCGAAGTTCGTCTCCGCGGGACTTGAACATATTTCCGATGGAATCAAAGAAGCCCTGCTCCTTGAAACCCATTCCGCCTGTTTCGGTTGCTTCAGTCAAGTGCTCACTTCGGTCTTCGTCATGGGCGAAAATATAAATATTTTCTTTTCCAAAACCAGCGGCTTCAAGAGAAGTGATTTTTTCAGTGGCTTGTACACCATTTTCAACTATTTCTACTTTCAACATGATATCTTCCTCCTTAAGAGTCTTTATAATTTATTCTAGTTTGGGAAGGTTTTATAGCCTTCACCGTCTACACTATTTATATAACCGTTATTTGCTCTATTAAACATGCTGGCATATGTTCACATATTGTTTTGGTAAATCGGGTAGTTAGATAAAAAAGAAAGGAGCGAGCTGGATGAGCCTATTGAAAAATGGCTGGGCGCCGCTGTTGGCAGAGGAGTTCGAGAAAGCCTATTATCTGAATTTGAGAGAATTCCTGATGGAAGAATACCAGAATGAAACGGTTTATCCCGAGAAGGAAGATATCTTCAATGCGCTGAGGTATACAGACTATGAGGATGTGAAAGTTGTCATTCTTGGCCAGGATCCATATCATGGACCAGGACAGGCACATGGCTTGAGTTTTTCAGTAAAACCAGGGGTAGCTATTCCTCCATCACTCCGGAACATGTTCAAGGAACTGAAGGAAGACCTTGGCTGTACGATTCCCAATCATGGATATTTAAAAAAATGGGCAGATCAGGGTGTCCTGTTGTTGAACACAGTCCTTACCGTCAGGAAAGGTGAAGCACATTCACACAGGGGGAAAGGATGGGAAATCTTCACTGATAAAGTGATCAGCCTGCTGAATGAACGTGAAAAACCTGTGATTTTCATCCTGTGGGGCAAGCCTGCCCAAAGTAAATTGAAACTGATTGATGAAAATAAACATCAAATCATCCAATCAGTCCATCCAAGCCCATTATCCGCAAGAAGAGGGTTTTTTGGGAGCAGGCCTTTTTCCAGGGTGAATGTGATGCTAAGGGAATGGGAGAGCAGGGAAATTGATTGGCAGATTGAAAATATCAACGAGTAAAGGCTCTGGGGAACCAGAGTTTTTTTCTGGTGATGTAATGCAAAATCGACATGTTCCACGTGGAACTGACAGCATTTTTTTCACAAAGTCGAAAAAATAGATGAAGTATTGTAGAATGGAACGGTAAAACAATACAGAATTTAAATGCTCATACATATTAAGTACCGCCTGTGGAGGTGAGTTAATGAATATTTCACTGCAAAAATTGTTATTGAAGATGGAAGAAGAATTAAATCTGGCTCAATCTGCACAATCAGAAGCGGCTCAGCGTGAACGGATCCAGTCGATCAAAACGCTATGCGAGCTCGTCCTTGATGAGCCACAGCAGCTGGGGGCCAGTAAGTCCGGGCAGAGGAACAGCACTCAACAACAATCAGTCCAGCAATTTGTTCCTGCTCAACCAGTATTCGCTCAGCCGCAAATACCAGTAAGCCAGCAGCCATCCATGGTTCCGCAGCCGAAAAAGCTTCAAATGGAAGATGAGGCAAACGGAGACTCGCTGTTCGATTTTTAATTTTAAAATAGAGGTGAAAGTCATGAAGTTATTTATAATCATCGGGGCCATCAACGCATTCCTTTCAGTTGCACTCGGAGCGTTTGGTGCGCACGGACTGGAAGGCAAGGTTGAACCAAAATATTTAGAAACATGGAAAACGGGGGTTACATACCAGATGTTCCACGCAACTGGCCTTTTAATTCTTGGGGTATTGTTAGGAAAACTTCCGGCAACTTCCCTTCTTAGCTGGTCAGGCTGGCTGATGCTGATCGGAATTATCTTATTTTCCGGAAGCCTGTATGCCTTGACACTCACTAAAATCAGCATCCTTGGGGCAATTACCCCCCTTGGCGGAGTTTCCTTCCTGGCCGCATGGGTATTGCTGATCGTTGCAGCGGTTAAATATCTATAAAATAAAGAGCACGCTGGAAGGTGTGCTCTTTAAATATGCCATTATGATCCTTTTATGATCGTTTTATTGATTTCAACACGTTCTTTCCCCATTAGCAGGACAGCAACAGCTGAAATAGCAATTGGAACTAAAGCTAGTGCAAAGATATGAGTGATAGAAGCTGACATAGCTTCAACAATTTTATCAAGCACGAAGCCAGGGATTTGGGAGCGTTGTCCAGATTGGAATAACTGCTGCGGGTCCCCCATCAGTTGATTTCCTTGCCCGCCATCCATTCCGCCGAAGGCGCTTTTCAGCCTATCCATAAAAGTGTTATTCTGTATTGTCCCGAATATGGTAATGCCAAGTGTCATTCCAAGCGAACGAAGGAATGAATTCGTTGAGTTAGCTGATCCACGGTGTCGCGGATCAAGATTGTGGATGGAAGCTGTAGGGAGAAGGGAGAAAGAGAATCCCATTCCAAAACCAACCAGTATCATGAAAAGTGTCAGAACCAGCCTGGTTGTATCCGGTGACATCATGCTGAGCAGCAGCATCCCCGCAAAGTAGGCAATAACGGAAATGAGCATAAGATTGCGATAGCTGGTCTTTGTCTGAAAAATACCGCCAACTGCACTGCCGGCAACAGAACCAAGCATCATAGGAGTCAATACAAGTCCAGCCGCCTTTGCCGAGCCCCCATAAACCGCCTGCACAAATATAGGAATATAGACTGCAAGAATGATAAACGTTGCTCCATAGAGGAATGCAAGCACCTGCGATGCTGCAAACAGCCTCCTTTTAAACATCCAGAAAGAAATGATGGGTTCCTCTGCTTTTCTTTCAGCAATAATAAATACTAAAAAGAATAAGGCGAAACTTACAAATAACCCTATGATTTGAAAAGAATCCCAGTTGTATTGTTTTCCTCCGAGTTCGAGGGCAAACATTAAGCTGACAACTGCGACAACCAATGTGAAGGCACCTGCCCAGTCAATTTTTTGCCTCGCATGCTGAGCAGATTCATGATAGTACTTCACGATGAAAAATAAAGAAACAATGCCAATAGGTACATTGATGTAAAATACCCAATGCCAGCTGAACCAGTCAGTGATATAGGCACCAAGCAGAGGTCCAAGGACGCTTGAAGTTCCGAAAACCGTGCCAAGCAGGCCGGTCATTTTTCCACGTTTCTCAGGCGGAAATAGATCAAACACAATCGTAAAAGCAATCGGCATCAAAGCTCCGCCGCCGATTCCCTGAATCGCCCGGAAAATGCTGAGCTGCACCATCGTCTGGGCAATTCCGCAAAGAGCAGAGCCTATCAAGAAAACGAGCAATCCAAATATGTAAAAACGCTTCCGGCCATACATATCCGACAGCTTCCCGAAAATAGGCATACCAGCCATAACGGTAACCATATAGGCAGAGGTTACCCAGATAAACTTGTCAAAGTCGCCAAGATCCGCGACAATGGTCCCCATTGCAGTCGCTACAATTGTATTGTCCATCGCTGCCATCAGAATCCCAAGCAGCAACCCTGCCACAACCAGCTTAATATTGCTCTCATTAGAAACCATAAAATCCTCCAAGACTAATTTTTGGAAATACTAGTATATAAAGTTTATTTTTCTAGTGGAAACATTGTCAAGATTCTAGAGGCTGATCAAAAATTATTTTTAGTTGAATGTGAACAGGAAGGATCAGTCAGTAAAGACAGGAAAGAAGCTCTCAACATGCCAGCTGACAAAATGTCAAAGTCATAATGAATCCAAAAGAAAAACGGCCGAAGCCGCTTGTGAAATGGTTTTAAATTTAATTAGCGTGGAGGATAAGTTGTCAGTCCAGCTCCGCCGAATGGATAATCGTACTCTATTTCTTCATCAAAAGTAACGTAATCAAGGTAAATCATCGGCAGTAAAATTCGTTTCCCTGTTTGCGGGTCACTTAGTATGAGGTGATCCCTTCCTGCTGCTTCAATGATTCCCTGGAAAACTTTCGCGTTCCATTCGGTGTTGTTTTCAAAAGTTGCATAGACGGTTGCGAGTTTGCCTTTATTAAGCCGAAGAATATTCTCGATATAGGATGCCTCGATTGGAAGCATTCCTGGTATCTGGACGCCTGGCGCACCTGCCCCGGCACCTGTACCAGGCAATGCACCCCCGGATTGGGTAGGGAAGGTTGTTCCTTGTGGGAATCCTGACTGGCCCATCTGTCCCATTTGCCCCATTTGCCCAGTTTGGCCCATCTGCCCCATTTGCCCCATCGGAGACATTTGAGACATCTGTCTTTGAGAATTTGCCTGTTCTTCTGTGCCGCTGAACGGCTGGTACATTTGCGGATAAGTAGTGTAGTTATAGTATGGATTATTGTATTGAGTCATTGTGTAGCCTCCTTGAAATTAATTTTCCTTTCCTTCAAATTCACCTTTTTATGTAAATGGTGAAATTGAGCATTTACAGGATGGGGTACAAGTAAAATCAATCCTCACTATTTCATTCATATGAGGTAAGCTTCATTTTATGACTCAAACATTTTTGGGAGTGTGGAGAAACCTTGTTAGTGACTCGCATTAACGGAACTGCTTTTGGAAGGGGTTCTATAAAGTCTGTTTTAGTGCCGGGATATGGCTGGTATTATGGTTTCCGTGCCTTGCTGCCATTTGGAAGGGGAATTGGCTGTGAAAGAGAAGGAAGTCTCAGCGTTCGTTGTAAGTATAAAAAAAATCCCCAGGCTTCTGCCCTGGGGACTTTCATATTAAACATGCAGGAATGAAGTGATGCGGTCTTCTTCAAGAAGGTTTCCTACGAAGAATGAACCGAATTCGCCGTAGCGTGCGCTCACTTCATCAAAACGCATTTCATAAACAAGTTTCTTGAATTGAAGGACATCGTCTGCGAACAGTGTTACGCCCCACTCGTAGTCGTCAAAGCCTACGGAACCAGTAATGATCTGCTTGACTTTGCCGGCATACTGGCGGCCGATCATGCCGTGGCTGCGCATCATATTGCGGCGGTCTTCCATCGGAAGCATGTACCAGTTGTCTTCACCCTGGCGGCGCTTGTCCATCGGATAGAAGCAAACATACTTCGCCTTTGGAAGTTCAGGGTACAGGCGAGCAAGAATCTGCGGGTTCTGGTAAGGATCTTCACCTGCTGGCAGGTAGTTGCTCAGCTCGACAACAGAAACATAAGAATGAGCAGGAATAGTGTATTCAGCAAGTCTGGACTTGTTGAATTCTGTCTCGATTTCATTCAACTCTTCCATAGTAGGACGCAGGATCATCATCATGAAATCTGCTTTTTGGCCGACGATTGTATACAGGGCATGGCTGCCTTGCTTTTCAGCCTGAGTTTTATTCCACTTTTCCACAAGGCCGAGGAACTCCTGGATGATTTCCTGGCGCTCTTCCGCGGGAAGCATTTTCCAGGTTGTCCAATCTACTGTGCGGAAATCATGAAGGGAATACCAGCCATCCAAAGTCTGTGCTGCTTCAGTCATTTTATATCACTCCTATAAATCATCAATATACCAATATCATATCATAGTTTCTCCATCCGTCATGTTTATAAAACCCTGTTTGTTTATAGTGTGCGGAAAAAGGATATTTTGTTAAAGATTGCAAATAGTAAAAGGGGCAGGAATATATGCTTGAAAATTTTCAATAAAAAGACTTCTGTGGTGTAAACGGTAACATTCTTGAATTTTAAGGTTGGTAAAGTATGCTATAAGTATAGATTAAAGGAGGAGTCAGCATGAGTGATTTATTTGAAGGCTTAAAAGCCAGATTAAGCGGACAAAATTTACGGATCGTGTTTCCGGAAGGCCTCGACGAACGGATTCTTGCTGCAGCGGGAAGACTGGCTGCAGACGGTGTATTAACGCCAATTTTAATAGGGAATATTGAACAAATCCAGGCAAAGGCGAATGACATGGATGTGTCGCTCGATGCAGCAGAAATTTACGATCCTGCCAACTTTGCGATGATGGATGAGCTTGTGGCTGCATTCGTTGAGAGACGAAAAGGAAAGGCAACCGAAGAACAGGCTCGCAAGATTCTTCTTGATGAAAACTACTTCGGAACCATGCTTGTTTATTCGAATAAAGCAGATGGTCTTGTAAGCGGGGCGGCTCATTCGACTGCCGATACAGTAAGACCGGCATTGCAGATCATAAAAACGAAAGAAGGCGTCCGCAAGACTTCAGGTGTCTTCATTATGGTGCGTGAAGATGAAAAGTATGTGTTTGCCGACTGTGCGATCAATATCGCTCCTGACAGCCAGGACCTTGCGGAAATCGCGATTGAAAGTGCGAAAACTGCTAGAATGTTCGATGTCGAGCCACGTGTGGCAATGTTAAGCTTCTCCACTAAGGGTTCAGCTGTATCTCCTGAGACGGAAAGAGTATCAAAGGCAGTTGATGAAGCCAAGCTTCGTGACCCATTATTGATTGTTGATGGAGAGTTCCAATTCGATGCAGCCTTTGTTCCTTCTGTGGCTGAAAAGAAAGCTCCAGATTCAGTCATCATGGGAAATGCGAATGTATTCGTATTCCCGAGCCTTGAAGCAGGAAATATTGGCTATAAAATCGCACAGCGTCTTGGCGGATTTGAAGCAGTAGGACCAATTCTGCAGGGTCTCAACCGCCCTGTCAACGATCTGTCCCGCGGCTGCAGCGAAGAAGATGTGTACAAGCTTGCTTTGATTACTGCAGCTCAGGCACTTACGAAATAAAATGCAATTTATGGCCGGTCGATTTTTCGACCGGCCTTTTTGCTGGATAAAGTCAAAAGCGGTTTTATTTTAGTTTATCCTTATATGCTATAATATCAACGAAAAGCACAGATAGAAAAGAGGAAAACAGGATGGATGAGGCGCTCAATTTATTGCGTCAGGATAAATGGAGATTGATCGACCAGTCGGCGCTCGGCCCGCAGTTTCATGCTCTGCAGTCATTCGGGACGGATGATACTTTGTGTGAATCGGTCGGTAAAGGCCAGTCACCGGCAACCGCGAGGGCATGGGTCCATCATGACACGGTCGTGCTGGGCATCCAGGATACCAGGCTGCCTTATCTTGAAGAGGGACTTAACTATCTCGAGGAGCAGGGCTACCAATATATTGTCCGCAATTCCGGCGGACTTGCCGTCGTTTTGGATGAAGGGGTCCTGAATTTGTCACTCATCCTTCCAGAGAAGGAAAAAGGGATCGACATCAACCGTGGCTATGATGCTATGTGGTTGCTGATCAAGGAAATGTTTGCTGACTTCAATAAAAAAATTGAGGCGAGGGAAATACCTGCTTCCTATTGTCCGGGAAGCTATGATTTGAGTATCGACGGAAAAAAATTCGCCGGTATTTCCCAGCGCCGCCTGAAGAAAGGGGTCGCCGTGCAAATCTATCTTTGCGTAACCGGCAGCGGCAGTCAGAGGGCAGATTTGATCCGTGAATTTTATGACCGCGCCAAAAAAGGAGAAATCACCAAATTCACCTATCCGGAAGTCCAGCCAGAGGTTATGGCCTCACTATCCGAATTATTTGGGGTAGAGCTGACCATTCAGGATGTCATGCTGCGATTTTTAACATTCCTTAATGTCAACAGCAACGAGTTGACATCAGGATATCTGAATGGGGAAGAAATTGAGCTGTTTGATCATTATTATACTCGTGTCATCGAACGGAATGAGAAATTCCTCGAGCCTCAGAGGTAAACCAATATAGATAATGAAAAGCCGGAAATCAATGATTTCCGGCTCAGCTTGTGGAGAAAGGTACTATTTTTTCCTTCCACAAGCTTTTTTTTATTGGGTAACTTTCTTTTTTATGGACATATTCACCTTTTGAGTTAGGAAACGACTGATCGCCACCATTATCCTAGCTTGGCTAGGTGTGTGGCAATCTTTTTTATATTCTGACACGCTGCGGTGAGTAACACCTGCTCACTCGCATTGTGTAAGCCTCGCAACCGGCAATAGCGAAGCCCATGCAGTTCTTTCGAATCTGCGAAGCTTCGCTCGACTTTTTCTTTTCTATATTTATAAAGCATTTTTCCGGAGAGGGAGAGTCTGTTTAGGCGGACCTTTTCCTTGAAGTCCTCCCACACATGACGAGTTATGACCTTTTGTTTATTTTTTGATCTTGTGCACTCCTTCAGGAGTGGGCATTCTGAACATTTTTTAGAGTCGGACTTATATTCACGGTATCCATCTCTTGTTGTGGTGCGGTAAACCAACTCTTGGTCATTAGGACAAGTATAGATGTCTTGTTCTTTGTCATATGTAAACTTCCATTTTGGGAAAAGACCTTTTGTTGGCTGATATCTCCGATGGGCAATTACACCAAAAATACTTCGGTCGTGTAGACCTTTACAAATTGGATTTGTTAAATATCCTGAGTCGAGCGCCACAGCTTCTACTTTAAATCCAAAACGATCAATTTGACGATCCAATCTAGAAAGGTAAGGGACAGAGTCATGGACATTTCCAGGTGTTACATAGGCATCTGTTATGATATTAAACTTCATATCTGTTGTTCGGTGGTCCAGATAACAGAACATTTCCTGCTTATTATCTCTGGACATGAAGCCACAATCAGGATCGGTTGTACTTTTTCGAATTTCCTTGGTCTCTGTCACCTCCTCTCTTTCTTTTAGTGCTTTTTTCCGTGGTTTGTTCTATCTTCATCAACAGCTTTATTGAGTTCTTCTATGTATTCCCTAGTCTCGATTTCGATTTCTTCACGAGTAAATTTGTGTTTATTTGCATTGGCTTTAAGGTGAGTGGAGTCAGTAAATAACACCCTTCCACCCACCATTTTATGATTAATGGCCAGAAGGACAATTTCATCAAAGATCTCTTGAAAGATGTTCGTATCCTTAAAACGTTTTCGTCGATTCCAACTGATTGTCGAATGATCTAGTACTGGATCATTCAGCTTTAAACCCAGGAACCACCTGTAGGCAACATTCATCTGAACTTCCCGTTCTAATTGTCGTTCAGAACGAATGCCATAAAAATAACCAATGAACATCATCTTAAAAAGCATAATAGGGTCCGAAGGGCGACCGTTATTCTCAGAATAAAATGGACGGACTTTTTTCTCGATAAAAGAAAAATCTATGTACTTATCAACCTTTCGTAGAAAGTGGTCCTCAGGGACCAAGTCTTCAATGAAAACAAATTCAGCTTCATTTTGTGAATCTCTTCTAGGTCTGAACATCCAATCCACCATCCTCAGTAGTATTACTAATATTATAACAAATTAACGCGGTGAATTGATGAAGTTATTAATAAAAAATATAGGCTGTCGAGAGTTTCTCGACAGCCTGAGCCGGAAATCAATGATTTCCGGCTTTTTTAAAAAAACATAAGAGGGGGTTGCTGCCAATGTCTCCTTCACCAACTATTATCTATTTATTTAGTAACTAGATTTCTACTCGGCTACTTTTTCGAGATTGCCATTGCGGTCCATCTTGAATTTGGTTGCCGGACGCTCTTCCTCTTCAAATAAAGCTAGCTTTCGGGCACGATTCATGATTTTCATAAGTGTTTCATAATCTTCCTGCATGGTATTCGTATTTTCTTCAAGTCTGTTGATTTTTTCCTGCAGCTCATCGTTCTGTTTCCTTAAACTATGGATTTCACGCTTCAATCTTTCATTCTCGCTCTTATAAATGTCAACCTGCAGCGATGAGCCGTTCAGGCTTTGCAGGTACGCAATTACATGTCCCATTGTCAGGCCTGTTGCCGGTACAGTGTGACGAACAGGTGTCGTCTGGGATACACGTGTCTGCATCGTCTGGACAGGCATTTCGGCCACTTCTGCTGCTGTTTCCGCAGAGTAATCCTTTTCTTTCTCCTTGTTCACTAACTCTTGCATTTCCGCCATGAGAACAGCGTCAATCTGTTTGTCATCCTGCTCAAGAACGGATAGGTCAAAGGTAGGCTGGCTATCTGTCTGTTCAGGTATAGAAAGCGAACCTGTCAAACTTTCATCCAGTGTTGGCACTGGTGGACTGTATAGCAGTTTCTTCTTGCCGCCCTGATCTTTTCCTAGGATTCTCTGTCTCTGTTTCCGCTGCTTCTTGGCAAGCTGCAAAGCTTTTTCATAGTTATGCCTAACAACAGCATTCCAGCGGAATCCGCATGCGGCTGAAGTACGGTCGAGCTTGTCGCCCACCTCTTCAAAAGCATTCAATTGTGTGCTGCCTTCTCTGACATGGCGGAGCACGGTTTCAGCAAGCAATAAATCATTTTCCTCTGTCCAGGCGTCCTGGCGTGTCTTCATTCTTCTTCAACTCCCTTTAACTTTGGTTAACTATTGAAACTTATATTTCAATCATGTCCTCAAATTGGAAACCTTATACATCGTATAATCGAAGGATAGTAGATTTTTCGCGTGAATTAGGTGTTTTTCATATAGATAGATAAGCAAATGGACCTGTTCAACAGCTTGCATTCATGTTCAATAAGAGGTAAAATACGCTTTAGTCTATAAGAAAAGCGCATGCGCCTTGTACAGCCCCTGAAGGTACAAGCCGGCAAACGGGTTTATGCCGGCAGAATCGATTATCAGGCGAGCCAGGCGGCGCAGCTGGACAGTTTTAAAAGAAAGGGTTGTCCTAAATGGCAAACGAATTCCGTGTTTGCGACGATTGTCAGGCCGTAAACCTTAAAACATTGATTCCGAAGCTAAAGCAGCTTGATCCTGAAGCGACAGTTGATATCGGCTGCCAGTCCTATTGCGGACCAGGCAGGAAGAAAACCTTCGCGTTCGTCAACAACCGGCCAGTCGCAGCGCTGTCTGAAGAAGAGCTAATGGAAAAAGTTCAGAAGAAACTGAAGTAATTTTCAGGCTATCATTTATATAATGGCTTCCGGTTAAGCCTCTATAAATCACCTTTAAACAAATGTTTAGAGGTGATTTTTTTTCCAAAGCAAACTGGCAAACTAGTTTATCCAGGCCTGATTATTGGAATGTAGATAGTGGGGAAATGTTTTTAGCCGTTAAAGACGCGATGTGGAAATAGATATGCAATTTTTGTAAAAATTTGCAGAAAATCAAGATGATTTGACGAATGAAACAGGCTATAATAAAAACAAGCTAATCAGGAAGAAGGAGAACGATGGGGTATTCGGAAGAAAAATTACTTGAAGAAAAAGTATTCAAAGATCCAGTACACCGGTATGTCCATGTCCGTGACCGGGTGATCTGGGATTTGATCGGGACAAAGGAGTTCCAGCGCCTGAGAAGGATCAAGCAGCTTGGCACAACGTATCTGACCTTCCACGGAGCAGAGCATAGCCGCTTCAACCATTCGCTGGGAGTCTATGAAATCACACGGCGTATCGTTGATAATGCGTTTGCTTCCCGTCCTGAATGGAATGAGGGGGAGCGCCTGCTTTCATTATGTGCAGCACTGCTTCATGATTTGGGCCATGGACCGTTCTCACATTCATTTGAGAAAGTGTTCGATCTTGACCATGAGGATTTCACAAAGGAGATTATCCTTGGCGATACCGAAGTGAATGAGGTACTTTCAAAAGTCGGGGCTGATTTTCCTAAAAAGGTTGCCGAAGTGATTGAAAAAACGTATGAAAATAAGCTGGTCATCAGCCTGATTTCGAGCCAGATTGATGCTGACCGGATGGATTACCTGCAAAGGGATGCCTATTTTACAGGAGTCAGCTACGGACATTTTGATATGGAACGTATTTTGCGCGTCATGCGCCCGCGAGAAGACCAGGTCGTCATCAAGCAGAGCGGGATGCATGCTGTCGAGGACTACATAATGAGCCGCTACCAGATGTACTGGCAGGTCTATTTCCACCCAGTGACAAGGAGTGCCGAAGTCATCCTGACGAAAATACTGCACCGTGCCAAACACCTTCATAAGCAAAACTACATTTTTAAACATAAACCGCATCACTTTTACTCGATATTTGAGGATCGATTGACGCTAAAAGACTATTTAAAATTGGATGAAGCGGTGTTCCTTTATTATTTTCAGATATGGGAAGAGGAGGAGGACCAAATCCTGAGCGATTTGTGCCGCCGTTTCAACAATCGCAATCTATTTCAATATGTGGAGTTCGATCCGGCAAAGGAATATAAGAAGCTGGCAAAGCTCTCAGTTTTATTTGAACAGGCTGGGATTGACCCTGAATATTACCTGGTAGTCGATTCTTCATCAGACCTTCCGTACGATTTTTACCGTCCTGGCGAGGAGGAAGAACGCCTTCCAATCCATCTGCTCAAGAAAAACGGTGAAATCCGTGAGCTTTCACGAGAATCAGAAATCGTTGATGCCATTTCGGGCAAAAGGCGTACTGACCATAAACTATACTATCCTGCAGATTTCCTGGAAAAAGAAAAAGAGCGCCCTGAAATCGCGCAGATTGCACAAATTCTTGAGCTGAACACAGACAATGGGACCATTTGATATAGGAGTTGACGCGTTTTGTTAAAAGACCACGCAAAAATCATACATGCCATTTCAGTTTCTGGAGAAGTCATCGGCAGGAAAAAGCTTCAGAAAATGATCTATATCGCGAAAAAGATGGAGTTCCCCTTCCAGGAAAGATTCCAGTTCCATTTCTATGGGCCATATTCGGAAGAACTGACATTGCGGGTGGAAGAGCTTTGCAATATGGGATTTCTTGAAGAAGTGAAGGAAAAAAAAGGCGGCTACTATCAATACCGCTATACCCTGACGGAATCAGGGCAGGAATTCCTTGGTGAAAACAGCATTGAAATGCCATGCCTGGGCGACTGCCTGACAGATATCAACGAGCAAAATGCAAGATTCCTTGAACTCGTTTCAACTGTTTTGTATTTTGATAACTTGCCAGAAGCCGAAGTGCGCGAAAAAATTCAGGTCGTTAAAAAGAGCCAGAAATACACGGATGAAGAAATCAGCGAAGCCTACGCTTACATTGCGAGTTTGAAAACAAAATCAAAGCAATTGGTTTAATATTTGGATTATGAATCGAGCATGGAACCCTTTTTGGGTTTTGTGCTCGTTTTTTTTATAAATAGTTAAATATGTACCCGGAGTAGAGAAGGAGAAGGAAAACCGGTCACATAAAAGAAAGATATGTGCCCGGAATAGGGAGGAAGAAGGAAAACCGGTCACATAAAAGGAAAATATGTGCCCGGAATATGGTTGGAGAAGGAAAACCGGTCACATAAAAGGAAAATATGTGCCCGGAATAGGGAAGGAGAACGAAAGCCGGTCACATAAAAGAAAGATATGTGCCCGGAGTAGGGAAGGAGAAGAAAAACCGGTCACATAAAAGGGAAATATGTGCCCGGAATAGTGATGAATAGGAAAAATCGGTCACATAAAAGAAAAAAGCCCAGATTCATCTGGGCTTTTAATCCATTCTACTCGTCACTCAAACGCTTGCCTGCTACGGCGTAGTGGTTCTTTGGCATTTCTTCGATGAAGACGACGACTTTTTCTTTTGGCGCGCCTGTTGTTTCACTTACGGCGTCGGTTACTTTTTCGACGAGTGCTTTCTTCTGATCTTCGCTGCGGCCTTCAAGCATTTTCACTGTTACGTATGGCATTTGTTTTGCCTCCTTGAAATGGTTGATAGTATCTAAGTTGAGTTTTTCATAATTCGTTAAAATTCGCAAGTCCTGTGAAGATTCACTTTTTCACTTTCATGGAGGAATGAGTTATACTTTAGAGAAAAGACAAAAGGGGATTGGGTTGTGTTTTTCTACTATTCACTGGAAGAAATTCCTTATGTGGTTGTTGCGCTGATGATTGCGTTTGCCGTGCATGAGTTTGCGCACGCATGGGTTGCGTATAAGTTTGGGGACCCTACTGCCCAGAGACAGGGGCGGCTGACGCTGAATCCGATTCAGCATCTTGACCCGCTTGGGACGATCTTGATTTTTATCGCTGGTTTTGGCTGGGCAAGACCGGTGCCGGTCAACCGTTTTATGTTCAAAAATCCAAGGCTTGCCGGTGTGCTCGTATCGGTTGCAGGGCCAGTCAGCAACTTCATCCTTGTTTTTCTGGCAATCGCAATCTGGTACCTATTTGTCACGCTTGGTTTGGCCCAGGGAGTTCCGGAATTCTTCCTGAATTTCCTCAATATTTTTATCGGACTGAATGCGATGCTGTTCGTCTTTAATCTGTTGCCGTTTCCTCCTCTGGATGGTTATCGAATCATCGAGGACCTGGCGCCAGCTGGCATCAGGGCAAAAATGACACAGTACGAAGCTTACGGCTCGATCATTTTCTTGATCCTGGTGATCACGCCCCTTGACCAATATACAATCCAGCCGATTTTTCAATACTTGATTCCGGCTGTGACCGATGGAATATACAATTTGTTTTTCTAGGAGGTTCATTTTACATGGAAGAAAAAAAGGGCAAGAATATTGGATTCAATATCATTAAAAATGACCCGATGGATGGCCATAAAGGTTTTGGAAAAGGCGTCCTGACACTTGATAACGTATCACCGGTCATCATTGACGTGGATGCAGGCGAGGCAGCTGTTGAAGTAGGCGCGATGCACGCGCGCAGTGCTGTAGAGAAAGGAATCAAGTTCCTGCCTGACCGCAATGAAGTACCTGATGCAAAGCCATACTGGGTTGTATGGGTGACGATTGACAGGAAGGAAGAGGGCCCATATTATGCTGGTGTTACAGCCTGTGAAATGACCGTCAACCGTGAAATCCGCCGCGGCTATAAGTCGCTTCCGGAACATGTGAACCGTCTCGACAAGTCGATCAAGCGCCATATCATCGTCGACCATATGGATGACAAATCAAAAAAGATCCTGGCAGACTTCCTAAAGAATCACGATCCTGGAATGTGGGAGCGTTCTGAGGAGAAGCTGAAGACAGATTTATCAGCAGAGTAGTGACTGGATAAATCTCCTAAAGTTATGTCTATTTTGTGACATTTGATTGCGAGTGACAATATCTGGCTTGCTCAATTTCAATAAAAAAAGTAAACTTATAACAGCGTAAAACACATTTTATGCTAGGACGAGAAAAACCCGGAGGCTTGCTTCCGGGGTTTTTCTTTTCATAGGGTAGGGTCTATGACCCGAACCATCGCTTATACCAAGGCTTCTTATCTTGCTTTTTCTCTTTTTTCTCTTCTTTGTGCTCCTCGTGTTCGAGGTGGTCGGAGCAGTATTCAACAGGCTCTGTCCCTGCGGCGAACAATGTCAGTCTTTTTACGGGGCAGCCATCAGATGCAAGCTTACCATTTGCAGGATCGACATATACAGCGACCGTTCCCTTGGCTGCCTTGAATTTTTTCGCAGGCTCATTATCCAGTGCTTTCTCCATAAAGTCCATCCAGATATTCTTCGCATACGATTTTTCCACTGTCAGCTCAATTGGTTTCCCTTTATCATAGCCTGTCCAAACTGCCGAAACGAGCTGCGGGGTGTAACCGATCATCCAGCTGTCCGTTTCTGTTGTCCCTGACTTTGCTGCGTAAGGCCGGGTCATTTTCTTAATTAGCGTGCTTCCTGTTACGGACGAATAGCCATTCAATTTTTTATCAAAAATTCCTGTCAGCATATGGGTCATCACCGAAGCGAGTTCTGGCTTCAATACTTCTTTCTTTTCACCTTCATATTCGTAAATGACCTCGCCCTTATGGTTTTCGACCCTCTTGATCAGCACCGGCTCCACCTTTTTTCCGCCATTCGCTAAAATACTGTAGGCGTTGGCCATTTCGATGATCCTGACTCCCGATGTCCCTAGAGCCAGCGATGGGACTTTGTCCATATCTGTGTTGATTCCAAAGCGCCTGGCAGTATCGATCAGCGTATCCTCACCAAGGAACAGGTGGGTTTTCACAGCATAGACGTTATCCGACAACGCTAATGCCTGTGCCATTGTGATGTCCTCTTCGGCGTACTTATTGTTGAAATTATGCGGCGTATATTCTGCGCGTCCATCATCAAACCGAAATGTGGTCAGCTGGCTCTTCATCGTCGTCGATGGCGTAAAACCATTTTCGAGAGCCGCGTAATACAGGATCGGCTTCATGGTTGAGCCTGGCTGCCGGACTGCCTGCACGGCGCGGTTAAATGGACTCTCCTCATAATTCCTGCCGCCGACCAGCGCCTTGACATAGCCGTTCTTCGGATTCATTGCAACTATGCCAGCCTGAATCTCCGAATCGCTTGCAATCATTTTACTAATCGATTTCTCGGCCACTTCCTGCTGGTCAAGGTCGAGTGTGGTATAAACCCTTAAACCGCCTAGTGAAATCGTCCGGTCATCAAAATCCAGGGAATTCCTGAGTGCATTTTGAACAGCATCCTGGAAGTAGGGTGCAGTGCCAATGCGGTTATGCTGGTGCTCGCCGACAAGCTTGAGCTTTTCAAGACTTGCTTTTTGCGCGGCAAGTTCTGTGATATACCCATTGGATTTCATAGTTTTTAAAATGGTTCGCTGGCGCTGCTTTGCTTTTTCCAGCGAAGAAAAAGGCGAATAGATGCTTGGCCCTTTCGGAATCCCTGCAAGCATGGAAGCTTCCGCCAGGGATAAATCCTTTGCATCCTTGCCAAAATAATAACGGCTTGCTGCCTGGACGCCATACGCGCCATGACCGTAATAAATCGTATTCAGATAGCCTTCGAGGATATCGTCCTTGGAATAATTCATTTCCAGGCGGAGGGTATAAAGCGCCTCGGTTACCTTTCGTGACCATGTCTTATCATGCTCAAGATAAAGATTACGGGCATATTGCTGGGTTATCGTGCTTGCGCCCTGAACCTTAGACATTGCCTTTACGTCAGCAAGTGCAGCACCGGCAATACGCTTATAGTCGAACCCGTTATGGGTAAAAAAGGTTTTATCCTCAATGGAAACAGTGGCGTTGATCAAATGGGGCGAAACGTCCTTAAGTGGTACCCAATAACGCTTCTGTCCCGAATGGCTTTCGCCGATCACCGTCCCATCATCTGAAAAAAACAGCGTGGATTGCGGTACGGCAAGAGGCGGCGGACCCTGGAGCTTCGCATAGCCAATCAAGGAAAAGTAGACGAGCGTCACCAAAGCAAGGCCGGCAAGCCCGAAAAAGATCAAAGCACGCAAATATTTCATTGTCTTGCGAAACCGCTGGTCGGTCATCAGCTCCATACTGCTTCCCCCTAAAAATGATAGATAGTATCAGTATGAAAAAAAACAGGTGATTTTAAACATAGAATAAAAGTTATTTAAATTTTACTTGCATTTTTGCTAGATTCAACTATACTTTTTCTGATGTTTGTATTCGTGATGTTGGGGAAGTATAACAAATAAATGTAAGCGCAATGCTTGGTTCATATAAAATTTGGTCAGTGGCTCCCACCATGAAAAATTAGCCGCAACATGACGGAAAATTTTTTTGCCGAAAGGAAGGATATTAATGGGTCTTTGGTTTACAGAAAAGCAGACAGAAAACTTTGGTATTACAATGAAAGTGAACAAGACGTTACATACAGAACAAACAGAATTCCAGAAGCTTGATATGGTCGAAACAGAAGAGTGGGGCAATATGCTTCTCCTTGACGACATGGTCATGACATCTGTAAAAGATGAGTTCGTTTACCACGAGATGGTTGCGCATATTCCATTGTTCACACACCCGAATCCTGAGCAGGTGCTGGTAGTTGGAGGCGGCGATGGCGGTGTAATCCGTGAAGTCCTCAAGCACCCAAGCGTTAAAAAGGCGACTCTTGTTGATATCGATGGAAAGGTCATCGAGTACTCTAAGAAATACCTGCCGGAAATCGCAGGAAAGCTGGACGATCCGCGTGTTGATGTCCAGGTTGGCGACGGCTTCATGCACATCGCGGAAAGTGAAAATCAGTATGATGTCATCATGGTTGACTCAACAGAACCAGTAGGACCTGCAGTGAATCTGTTCACAAAAGGTTTTTACGCTGGAATTTCCAAGGCGTTGAAGGAAGATGGAATTTTCGTTGCCCAGTCTGACAACCCATGGTTCAAGGCTGACCTAATCCGCAATGTCCAGAAGGATGTTAAGGAGATCTTCCCAATCACACGCCTTTATATTGCGAATATCCCAACATACCCAAGCGGAATGTGGGCGTTCACACTTGGTTCAAAGAAGCATGATCCGCTTGAAGTGAGCGAGGATCGCTTCCACGATATCGAAACAAAGTACTACACGAAAGAACTTCACAAAGCAGCTTTCGTTTTGCCTAAGTTCGTTGGAGATCTTGTAAAGTAATCTGGATTCAGCACAATATTTTGCGGCTTCCCGGTAATCCGGGGGCCATTTTCATGTGAAAAATAGATGAAAGAGGTGCTTGGAATGCGTTTTGATGAAGCCTACTCTGGCAATGTTTTTATCGGCAGCCATTCAAACTATAATGAAAGCAAGGCGGTCCTTTACGGAATGCCGATGGATTGGACTGTCAGCTACCGTCCTGGTTCACGCTTTGGCCCGACCCGTATCCGTGAGGTATCGATCGGCCTTGAAGAATACAGCCCATATCTTGACCGCGAAATGGCAGACCTTAACTATTTCGATGCAGGAGACATCCCGCTTCCTTTCGGGAATGCTCAGAAGAGTCTTGATTTGATTGAGGAGTACGTGGATAAGCTTTTAGCTGAAGATAAATTCCCGCTTGGAATGGGCGGAGAGCATCTTGTTTCATGGCCGGTCATGAAGGCATTTGCGAAAAAGTATGAAGACCTTGCCATCATCCACTTTGATGCGCATACAGATTTGCGCGAACACTATGAAGGCGAGCCATTGTCCCACTCAACGCCAATTCGCAAGATTGCCGAGCATATTGGACCAAAGAATGTTTATTCATTCGGCATCCGTTCCGGCATGAAGGAAGAATTCGAATGGGCAAAGGAAGTGGGCATGCATATTTCCAAGTTCGAGGTTTTTGAGCCCCTGAAGGAAGTTTTGCCTTCGCTTGCCGGACGTCCGGTTTATGTGACGATTGATATTGATGTTCTTGACCCGGCGCATGCCCCAGGAACAGGAACAGTCGACGCTGGCGGAATCACTTCCAAGGAATTATTAGCATCCATCCATGCCATTGCCAACTCTGGTGTCAATGTAGTAGGGGCCGACTTGGTTGAAGTAGCTCCAATCTACGATACATCAGAAATGACTGCAAACACAGCAAGCAAAATCATCCGTGAGATGATGCTGGGATTTGTGAAGTAATCATATGATTAATGCTCCCTTTTTGGGAGCCTTTTTTTATGAATTTTTATAAACCTGATACTAATATTTAATATTAGGAAGGAATATTCTGAATTGTATAGAAGTTAGTTATAAGAGTAACTACTAAAAAGGAGGTAAAAAGGATGAAAATGTTGGTTTCTTTTTTTAACCGCCTTATGCAGCGGTATTTGCCTGATCCGTTTCTTTTTGTCATTATCTTAACTTTTGTTGTATTTGGATTGGGCCTTATCTTTACTGACAACGGACCGTATCAAATGGTCCAGCATTGGGGAAATGGATTCTGGGGGCTATTGGTTTTCACCATGCAAATGGTTCTTGTTCTGGTGACGGGACACGTTCTTGCAAGCAGCCCGGTTTTTAAAAAGGGACTAGGCTCCCTTGCCTCCCTTGCCAAGTCACCTGGCCAGGCAATTATTTTTGTGACACTTGTTTCAATGATCGCAAGCTTAATCAACTGGGGTTTCGGCCTGGTAATTGGGGCACTGTTCGCCAAGGAATTAGCGAAAAAAGTGGAAAACGTCGATTATAGACTCCTGATTGCAAGCGCTTACTCCGGTTTTGTTGTCTGGCATGGCGGAATTTCCGGTTCAATACCGCTTACAATCGCCACAGAAGGTCATTTTACTGAAAAGATGATTGGAGTTATCCCGACTGACCAGACTATTTTTTCAAGCTTTAACCTGTTTATCGTGATTGCACTTCTGCTTATTTTGCCTATCGTTACAAGGATGATGATGCCATCCAGGGAAGAAACCATCGTGGTCGACCCGCTGCTATTGGAAAATGATGTTCAGGCAGCCGCAATTGAGCAGGGAGTGATGACTCCGGCAGAAAAGCTTGAAAACAGCCGGGTTGCTTCATTATTGATCGGACTATTTGGACTGGTATTCTTATTCTATTATTTTGCTAATAATGGATTCAAACTGAATCTTGATATCGTTAACTTCCTGTTTTTATTCCTGGGTATACTCTTCCATGGCACTCCTAAGCAATTTCTTGATGCTGTGTTGAATGCGGTAAAAGGTGCAAGCGGGATTATCATCCAATTTCCTTTTTACGCGGGGATCATGGGGATGATGACTACATCGGGACTTGCAGCAGTTATCTCCGAAGGCTTCGTTTCGATTTCGAATGAATTCACTTTCCCATTATTCACCTTTTGGAGCGCTGGATTAATTAATATTTTTGTTCCTTCGGGTGGAGGACAGTGGGCCGTACAGGCGCCGATCATGCTGGAAGCTGCTCAAACCATGGGTGTCTCTATACCTAAGACAGCAATGGCCGTTGCCTGGGGTGATGCATGGACCAACATGATTCAGCCGTTCTGGGCTTTGCCTGCACTGGCAATTGCCGGCCTGAAGGCGAAGGATATCATGGGTTATTGTGTCATCACACTGATCGTGAGTGGAATTATCATTTCGACAGGAATGCTGTTTTTCTAATGGGAGAGTGCTTCTCCTTTTTTCTGGAAAAAATCGTGCGTTTTTTCCAGTTCGCGGAATTATCTTAGAAATTCGCGGAATAAAGATGGTTTTTCGCGGAATCCGATTCTGTTTTCGCGGAATAGAGTAGAAATTTCGCGGAATAACCCGCCATGCAAAAACCGGCTGGCACATCGCCAGCCGGTTTTTTACTTTTTTATACCTTTTCAAACGTATCACAAATCGTTTCTCTTTCATTTACAGCCTGATGGCCTCTATCGGCAACGACCATGATAGAGTCAGCCACACATTGATCGCCTTCTGCCCAGTATTTACAATTTTCTACTTCGCATTTTACTTCGATTCTCATGTGAGCACCTCCTTAATCGGTCTTGATAATCAATACCCGTTTCCCGGGCCCTTTAATCCAGAATTCAATTCCTTATTTTAGGAGAAAGGTTCTCATTTCCCCTGCTAACCTTGCACTTTCAAAGGAGAATATTTATACTTATAAAGTTATAATAGAGTTTGAAAAGGAGGTGTTATCGGTGTCAACTGGACCCGCTGAACAGACTCCTGTAAAGGTGACGGTAAAGACGGCTATTTATAGTGGCAAAGAGAAGGATACTTTTGAATTGACCACTTTTGGCCGATACTATAAAAAGGCGAACAGCTCGTACCTCCAGTATGATGAAGTGATGGAGGAAGGGGACGTTCATACGACGGTGAAAATATCAGGGGATGAGGTGCTGATCCTTCGCAGCGGTGCGATCAAGATGAGGCTTCATTTTCTGCTGAATAAAAAAACTCCAGGCAATTACAAGACGCCATACGGGCTCCTTGAGACATCTGCGCTCACAAAGCGTCTTGATCTGAATTTTAACGAGGAAAAGCAGGAGGGCCATGTGGATTTGCTTTATGAAATGGCGATTCAGGGCTCGAGTGCAGGTACATACCATTTGACGATCAATTACAAGGAGGAAGGCAAATGAATATAGTTGAACAGGTCCAATTGAAACTGAAGGAAGAAATCAAGCAGGCGATCATCAAAGGAAATCTGGCAGAAGAAGCGCAGATTCCGGCTGTAATCCTTGAAACTCCCAAGGAAAAAGCACATGGAGACTACTCAACGAATATGGCGATGCAGCTAGCTCGAGTGGCGAAGAAGGCTCCGCGCCAGATTGCTGAACAGCTGATCGAGAACTTTGATAAAAGCAAGGCATCCATCGAGAAAATTGAAATTGCCGGACCGGGCTTTATCAATTTTTACATGGATAACAGTTATTTGACTGATTTGATTCCGGCAATCCTTGAAGCTGGTGATAACTATGGGGAATCCCAGGTAGGCAACGGACAGAAAATTCAGGTTGAGTTCGTTTCAGCAAACCCAACCGGCGACCTTCACCTCGGCCATGCGCGCGGTGCGGCTGTCGGCGATTCATTGTGCAATGTGCTCGCCAAGGCTGGCTATGATGTATCACGTGAATATTACATCAATGACGCCGGCAATCAGATCAACAACCTGGCACTTTCTGTTGAGGCTCGCTACTTCCAGGCTCTCGGCATGGAAAAAGAAATGCCGCAGGATGGTTACCATGGTGAGGATATTATCGGAATCGGAAAGAAGCTTGCCGAGGAATTCGGCGACAAGTATGTGAAGATGGCGGATCAGGAACGTTTTGATGCCTTCCGCGATTACGGCCTGAAATATGAAATGGAGAAGCTGAAGCAGGACCTTGAGAATTTTCGCGTGAAATTCGATGTATGGTATTCTGAAACTTCACTTTACGAAAACGGGAAAATTGATATAGCTTTGGAGGCTCTTCGTCAAAATGGACACATCTACGAAGAGGACGGTGCAACATGGTTCCGTTCTTCAGAGCTTGGTGATGACAAGGACCGCGTGCTGATCAAGCAGGATGGCTCTTACACCTATCTGCTGCCGGATATTGCTTACCATAAGGACAAGCTTGAGCGCGGCTTTGAGAAACTGATCAACATCTGGGGAGCGGACCACCACGGTTACATCCCGAGGATGAAAGCGGCGATCCAGGCACTTGGCTACGACCGTGACGCGCTTGAAGTCGAAATCATCCAGCTCGTCCACCTTTACAAAAATGGCGAGAAGATGAAGATGAGCAAGCGTACAGGGAAAGCTGTTACGATGCGCGACCTGATTGAAGAAGTTGGTTTGGATGCAGTACGTTACTTCTTCGCGATGAGAAGCGCGGACACTCATATGGACTTTGACCTTGACCTTGCTGTATCACAGTCCAATGAAAATCCGGTGTTCTATGCCCAATACGCACATGCCCGTATCAACAGTATCCTGCGGTCAGCTGAGGAACAGGGCTTCGCAGTCAGCAAAGAGGCAGACTTTAAATTGATCGGGGCGGAAAAGGAAATCGACCTTCTGAAAAAGCTGGGAGAATTCCCTCTCGCAGTTGCCGAAGCAGCCGAGAAGCGCATGCCGCACCGAATCTCAAACTATATCTTTGAACTTGCATCCGTATTCCACAGCTTTTACAATGCAGAAAAAGTGCTGGATATGGACAACAAGGAAAGAACCCAGGCCCGCCTTTCTTTAATCAAGACAGCGCAGATTACCTTGAAGAATGCACTTGCTTTGATTGGTGTATCTGCTCCGGAAAAGATGTAATTTATGAGACCCAGCCAAGTTTTGGCTGGGTTTCTTAGTGGAAGTCGTTTTAGATATGGGATTTACTAATTTAGCCCTTAAAAAAATTCCGGTTAGGAACTTGCGGACAAGTAATTATATTGAAAAGGCTGCTGGATCGATCTCCAGCAGCCTATCTTTGTTATTTCCATTCCAACACAGCTCCGCCAATCCGCTTGACTCCGCGGATTTTAGCCAAATCCTCAACAAGCTTCAGTGCTGCTTTGTCTTTCTCTTTCGCTTCGATCATGAAATCGACATCCTGGCCGATGCTTCGCAGGATATCAATCAGGGGAAGGATGAATTCTGGGTCAACATAGTCTGCATGTGACCGGTAAGCTTTTTCTGATTTTGGCGAAGAGATATGGATTTTCGGCTTCATTCCGATTGATTCCCAGGTGGCGAAGCCGTCTGGAAGCAGTTTTTCCAGAGGCTCTTCACAAAGGTTTGCCATGTGATGATGATAATCGAACATGAAGGGTACATCCTCTTTTATACATGTGCTAAGAGTTTCTTTGGAATTATAGGTTTTATCATCATTTTCCAATGTGGTGATTTTCTTGATATGGGCGGGCAGCTTTGCGAAGTTTTCATGGAAACGTAAAATCGTCTCTTCTTTGTTTCCGTACGCTCCGCCGATATGGATGTTGATCAGCGCGTTGTTTTCCAGTCCCATTGCTGCGAGCATTCCATAGTGATATTCCATATCGATGATGGCATTGGCCGTTACTTCCTCCCTGGGGGAAGTAAACAAGGTATATTGGTTAGGGTGAAAGCTCGTACGCAAACCATGTTTTTTCACCAGCGCCCCGATTTCCAGCCATTTTTCACGGAAGGGTGTGACATAATCCCATTTGACCTCCGGGTGGGTGGCAAGCGGCGCGATCGAGCTGGAAAACCGGTATAAAGGAATATCATGAGCGATATTGTAGTGAATCATTCTTTCAGTGTTAATGAGGTTTTGATAGGTTACAGAAAGCAATTTATCATGACGTTCATTTTTTTGCAGCTGCCCGTAGCGAGCGAAAGTAAGTGCCTTGGAGGGAGATGCATCCCACAGGCTGATGGCGGTGGAAACATATCCAAGCCTAATGATCATATAGAACCTCCTTCACCCGGAGGAGGTTGAGCTGACTCCGGTTAAGTTAAAGGAAAAAAGAAATCGTCCTTGCCGCAGTTTCTTTAAAGGAACTAAACCAATTTACGCGGCTAAAATCAGACAGTGAAGCTTTATGCGAATTTAACATATCTTCTGTAAGGATATGCTTGACCTCTTTTATGAAAGAAGGGTCATATATTAAGCAATTCAATTCATAGTTCAAAAACATGCTTCTTTTATCAAAATTAGCTGTGCCAATATCACAGATATTGTCATCGATCGTCATTACCTTAGCGTGGTAAAACCCTTTCATATATTGATATACATCAGCTCCATCCTTGAGAAGCGGCCGTAAATATCTGTACGAAGCTTCTTTAACCAGTATGTGATCTGATTTATATGGCACAAGAATTGTAACTGAAACACCGCGGCGGATTGCAGCCTGTAAATGGTCAAAAACCTTTTTGCTCGGGATGAAATAGGGCGTTCCGATGATAAGTGATTGCTTTGCCTCACTTATTAGAGTGGCAATTAAGTCTTCCAGCGCCTCGCCCTCGGTTGGGACGAATTGCTGGCGGATTGTCCCCTTTGAAAGCTCTGGGAAATATGCCTTGTTTTGCAGGAGATTCACCTTATTTGCACAATGCCAGTCACGCAGAAATTCCTCCTGCAAGTCAACGGCTCCTTCACCAGTTAATTTCAAATGATAATCCCGCCATGGCGAAAGCTTTGGATTTTTGTCATTGTATTCATCGCCAATATTAAAACCGCCTAGATAACCGATATGTCCATCAATGACAGTGATCTTGCGATGGTTCCGGACCTGGGATGAATAAAAAAGGAAAGGGAACTTGGGTTTATGGGTATAAGCAAACTTAACCCCGGCATCCTTCAGGGACTGGATTGTCTTACGTTTTAAACTGCTTCCTACCCAATCCACCAGCAGCCTTACCTCGACACCTTCCCGGGCTTTTTCCTTTAATAGTGATACAAACTCGTGGCTAATTTTATCATCCTTGATAATGTAAAATAAAATATGGATATGCTGGCGGGCTTTTTTGATTTCAGAAAACAAATCATCAAATAATTCTGGGCCTTTTGCAAAAATTTGCATGTCGCTATATCTGTCGGGAAAGACAATTTTTTTTGCTTTTGCAAGATGCTGTTTCCTGCCAAGCAGGAAGTCAATGATTACCCAAAGGACAATCACGGCTATTATCAAAAATATCATCCAACCAATTTCCATAGCATTTCGGCTCCCTTAAAAAATAATAAGAAATTCTAGTAACGCTCAGCTCCATGCCTGCTGACATGGTCAAGGCTTTCGCATTTCATATTATTTTTGCCTAAAATGCTTCATATATGTTAAGTTCCTTTAAAAGGAGAAGTGTAAACAATTTTCAGAAATGAATGGAAATAAGTTGACTGAATGCTCATTCATTATATAATGGAGTTAAAGGTATATTCAGAAAATTGGTTTGGTTAAAAATTTTCGTCCAAAAAACAGCATCGAAAGGGGTAAAGGATTTTTATGAACGGATTGCTTTGGATCAATCTTATTGCGTTTCTTCTTGTAACCGCTTACGCAATCAGCCTGTTCGTTTACGTAGTCAAGACGAGAATTGAATACATCAAACTCGGCAAGAAGTCGGAGTTTGATGATGATGTCAAGGATCGTTTGCGCAGGATTTGGGTCCATGTTTTTGGCCAGAAGAGGCTTTTGAAGGACAAGAAGAGTGGAATTATTCACGTTATGTTTTTCTATGGATTCATTCTTGTACAATTTGGGGCTATTGATTTTATCTGGAAGGGAATCAAGCCTGGTTCGCATTTGCCGCTCGGACCTTTATATCCAGGTTTCACATTCTTCCAGGAAATCGTCACTTTAATGATTCTGGTTGCGGTAGTCTGGGCTTTTTACCGCCGTTATGTTGAAAAACTTGTCCGCTTGAAGCGCGGTTTCAAAAATGGTCTTGTGCTTCTGTTCATTGGCGGATTGATGCTTTCTGTATTGCTTGGAAACGGAATGGGCATGATCTGGCATGGCCATGAGGGAACCTGGACAGAACCGGTCGCGTCGCTGATCGCTGCTGCATTCAGCGGCATTCCTCAGGCAGCCGCCATCACGATTTTCTATATCGCATGGTGGATTCACTTACTGTTCCTGCTTGCGTTCCTTGTGTATGTCCCGCAATCCAAGCACGCACACTTGATTGCCGGGCCAGCCAATGTCTATTTGACAAGAGTGGACTCTCCGGGAAAAATTACAAAAATTGATTTTGAAGATGAAACACAGGAAACATTCGGTGCAGGAAAGATCACCGATTTCAGCCATGAGCAGATGATCGATTTCTATGCTTGCGTTGAATGCGGCCGTTGTACGAATATGTGTCCGGCAACTGGAACTGGGAAAATGCTTTCTCCTATGGATCTGATCGTCAAACTCCGTGATCATTTGACGCTTCACGGCGCGGCAGTCACTTCCAAACAGCCATGGGTCCCAACTTTTGCTTTTTCAAACACAAAGGGCAACCAGATTGCATTGGCAGCTGCAGGACAGGGCGTCAATGAATCAGCGGCAGCACTTGCATACAGCCCAAGTATGATTGGCGACGTCATCACAGAAGAGGAAATCTGGGCATGTACAACTTGCCGTAACTGTGAAGACCAGTGTCCGGTCATGAACGAGCATGTTGACAAAATCATCGACCTTCGCCGTTACCTTGTATTGACGGAAGGAAAGATGGACGCTGACGCACAGCGCGCTATGACAAATATTGAGCGCCAGGGCAACCCATGGGGCTTGAACCGTAAAGAAAAAGAAAACTGGCGCGAACTTCGCGATGATGTTGTCATTCCTACGGTAAAAGAAATGAAAAAGGCAGACGAAGAGTTCGAATATTTATTCTGGGTAGGCGCAATGGGTTCTTTTGATAACCGCAGCCAAAAAATCGCTCTTTCATTCGCTAAGCTTTTGAATGAAGCGGGTGTCAAGTTCGCCATCCTTGGAAACAAGGAAAAGAACTCGGGCGATACACCACGCCGCCTGGGCAATGAATTCCTTTTCCAGGAGCTTGCGACAAAGAATATTGAAGAATTCGAGAAAAATGAAGTGAAGAAGATCGTGACAATCGATCCTCACGCATACAATATCTTTAAGAACGAATATCCTGATTTCGGCCTTGAAGCAGAGGTATATCACCACACTGAGCTTCTTGCCCAGCTGGTCAAGGAAGGAAGGCTTGTTCCAAAGCATGCGGTGAACGAAACAATCACTTTCCACGATTCCTGCTACCTTGGACGCTATAACGAGGTGTATGACGCACCGCGTGATATCCTCAAGGCAATTCCAGGTGTCGATCTCAAGGAAATGGAACGCAACCGCGATACGGCAATGTGCTGCGGAGCTGGAGGCGGCTTAATGTGGATGGAAGAAGAAACGGGCCACAGAATCAATGTTTCCCGTACAGAACAAGCATTGGCGGTAAATCCGTCAGTCATCAGTTCAGGATGCCCTTACTGCCTGACGATGCTTTCAGATGGCACAAAGGCGAAGGAAGTAGAAGAAAGCGTTGATACTCTTGACGTCGCAGAACTTCTTGAAAAATCCGTTTTCGGTGACCTCAAACCATTAGTTTCTTAAAAATGAATACGTAAAACCTGAATAGTAGAAGTTGACTCACATTAAAAATTCGACATATGGCAGAATTTTTAGCAAAGTGTTTCAATTTCTACTATTTTTAAAGTAAAATGAATAATATGATAAAGCGCTTTCATTCGTCTTCAGCTAGAACCCACTTTTAAAACCTCATGAATCAGTAACACGATTTTTTTTGGACCAGTTTCGAGCGAGCGTTCAGTCACTCAACGTCGTAGGTATTTATGATTTTCAAAAATTAATAGATTGAAAGGGAGAGATGGCAATGGGAAGAACAGTCATTTTAGCAGGGGCAAGAACACCGTTTGGCAAGCTAGGCGGCGCATTGAGCAGCTTTACAGCCAGTCAATTAGGCGGAATCGCTGTGAAAGAAGCGTTATCACGCGCTGAAGTCAGCCCTGATGAAGTCGGTGAGGTTATTCTTGGAACCGTGCTGCAGGGAGGACAGGGACAGCTTCCTTCACGACAGGCAGCAAGAGAAGCAGGCATTCCCTGGGAAGTGAAAACAGAAACGGTCAATAAGGTATGTGCATCAGGTATGCGCAGCTTGACACTTGGCGACCAGATCATCCGGGCAGGGGACGAGGAAGTGATCGTTGCCGGCGGAATGGAGTCGATGAGCAATGCGCCTTATATTCTTCCGAAGGCACGCTGGGGCTTGAGGATGGGCGATGGCCAGGTAAAAGACCTGATGATTCATGATGGACTTACTTGCAGCTTCAAAGGAGTCCACATGGGAACATACGGAAATGAAGTAGCGAAGGAATTCGAAATCAGCCGCGAAGAGCAGGATGAGTGGTCATACCGCAGCCATCAGAGAGCGGTTGCAGCGATTGAATCAGGGAAGCTTGCAGAAGAAATCATCCCGGTTGAGGTGCCGCAGCGAAAGGGCGACCCGATTTTGGTTCAGCATGATGAGGCGCCAAGGAAGGATACCTCGGTTGAAAAGCTGGCAAAACTCGGTTCTGTTTTCAATTCTGACGGTACCATCACAGCAGGTAATGCACCTGGCGTGAATGATGGTGCAGCAGCACTTGTCCTGATGAGTGAAGAGCGTGCGCAGCGAGAGGGCCGCACACCACAGGCAGTGATCCTGGCTCATGCAGCAATCGCTACAGAAGCAAAGGACTTTCCGAAAACCCCGGGAATTGTCATCAATGAGTTATTGAAAAAGACTGGCAAATCGCTCGAAGAAATCGACCTTTTTGAAATTAACGAGGCATTCGCCGCAGTTGCATTAACAAGCGGACGCATTGCCAGCCTGGATCCAGAGAAGGTCAATGTCAACGGCGGTGCGGTTGCCCTTGGACACCCAATCGGGGCAAGCGGGGCGCGCATCATCCTGACCTTGATGCATGAACTGAAGCGTCGTGGCGGCGGGGTCGGCATTGCGGCGATCTGCTCAGGCGGCGGACAGGGTGACGCAGTGATGATCGAGGTTCCAAAACAATAGGGAAATGGACGGAGGGTATTGGCGGAAGCAGCCCTCCATTGAAACGAACTTTGTAGGAGGAGAAATGATGAGTGTTAAAACAATTATGGTAATCGGGGCAGGACAAATGGGCTCAGGTATCGCCCAGGTTTGCGCGCAGGCAGGATATGAAGTGTTTTTAAATGACCTGAAGCCGGAATTTGTTGAACGTGGACTATCCGGAATCAATAAAAACCTTGGCCGTCAGATCGACAAAGGGCGGATGACGGCTGAACAGAAAGATGAGATTGTTGGCAGGATTACTTCCTCCACCGACCTTCAGGATGCGGGAAAGGTCGACCTGGTCATCGAGGCAGCTGTCGAGAATATGGACATCAAAACGAAAATCTTTGCCCAGCTTGATGAAATAGCACCTGCACATGCTATCCTGGCTTCCAATACATCATCGCTGCCAATAACCGAAATCGCTGCCGCGACAAAGCGTCCGGAAAAAGTCATCGGCATGCATTTCATGAATCCAGTGCCAGTCATGAAACTTGTTGAAATCATCCGCGGACTTGCGACAGCTGATGAAGTGTACCAGACAATCGAAGATATCACCAAAACGCTGGAAAAGGTTCCAGTAGAAGTGAATGACTTTCCTGGATTTGTTTCCAACCGGATCCTGATGCCAATGATCAACGAGGCGATCTACACCCTGTATGAAGGAGTCGCGACAAAGGAAGCAATCGATGAAGTCATGAAGCTTGGAATGAACCATCCAATGGGTCCGTTGACACTTGCTGATTTAATCGGCCTGGATACTTGCCTTTACATCATGGAAACACTTCACGAAGGCTTCGGCGACGACAAATATCGCCCATGCCCGCTGTTAAGGAAATATGTAAAAGCTGGCTGGCTAGGCAAAAAATCCGGCCGCGGGTTCTACACATACGAGTAAATCGTTTTGCGACAAATACGTCCATACATACTCACTGTCTGGACGTCTGGAGGATGAAACCATGAATCTGAGATTTACAGAAGAACAGGAAATGATGCGTAAGATGGTCCGTGACTTTGCGCAGACAGAAATTGCCCCGTTTGTTGAAAAAATGGAGGAAGGCGAGTTCCCGAGGGAAATTTTAAGGAAAATGGGTGAACTTGGCCTGATGGGAATTCCGGTACCAGAGGAGTATGGCGGTTCCGAGATGGACTTCATTTCTTACATCATCGCCATCCATGAAATCTCCAAGGTCAGTGCCACTGTTGGGGTCATACTGTCCGTGCACACATCCGTAGGCACAAATCCGATCCTGTACTTCGGGACAGAGGACCAAAAGAAAAAATACGTGCCTAAGCTGGCTTCCGGGGAATACCTCGGCGCTTTCTGCCTGACAGAGCCAAGCGCAGGCTCTGACGCTGGCAGCCTGAAAACCCGCGCGGTCAAGCAAGATGGACATTATGTGCTGAACGGATCAAAGGTGTTCATTACAAACGGCGGTGAGGCGGATGTGTATATTGTCTTTGCTTCCACTAATCCTGAGGCAGGTACTAAGGGTGTCTCTGCTTTTATCGTCGATAAAGAAACGCCTGGCTTCATCGTTGGAAAGGACGAACACAAAATGGGCCTGTATGGCTCTCGTACAGTCCAGCTGACATTTGAAGACATGAAGGTGCCGGAAGAAAACCTGCTTGGCCAGGAAGGCGAAGGATTCAAGATTGCGATGAGCAACCTCGATTCCGGCCGAATAGGCATTGCAGCGCAGGCACTCGGTATTGCCGAAGCTGCCTTGGAAGCAGCAACTTCATATGCAAAAGAAAGAGTCCAGTTCGGCAAGCCGATCGCCGCCCAGCAAGGAGTCGGCTTTAAGCTTGCAGACATGGCAACATCTGTCGAAGCGGCAAAACTATTAATCTACCGCGCAGCCCAATTGCGTTCAGAAGGACAAAAATGCGGAATCGAAGCTTCCATGGCAAAGCTGTTCACATCCAGAACAGCAGTCGAAGTCACAACCGAAGCCATCCAGGTATTCGGCGGATACGGCTACACAAAGGATTACCCGGTAGAACGCTACTTCCGCGACGCGAAAGTCACCGAGATTTACGAAGGTACGAGCGAGATCCAGAAGATTGTTATTAGTAAGCAGTTGTAAGAACGATTGTTGAAGTCTAGTGAGGCACGAAAACGGGTGTAACCGGGGGAAGTCGTAAAAGAAAAGCGGATAGCACCCTTATATTGGGATTTAAGTTGCATAAGGGCTCATTTAAACGCGAAACGCACCCTTATGTAGTGAAATCAAGTTGCATAAGGTCCAATTTAGGCGCTAAACGCACCCTTATGTAGTGAAATCAAGTTGCATAAGGTCCAATTTAGGCGCTAAACGCACCCTTATGCAGTGAAATCGAGTTGCATAAGGTCCTATTTAGGCGCTAAATGCACCCTTATGTAGTGAAATTAGTTGCATAAGGTACAATTTAGGCGCTAAACGCACCCTTATGTAGTGAAATCGAGTTGCATAAGGTTCCATTTAGGCGCTAAACGCACCCTTATGCAGTGAAATCAAGTTGCATAAGGTCCCATTTAGAGGCTAAACGCACCCTTATGTAGTGAAATCAAGTTGCATAAGGTCCAATTTAGGCGCTAAACGCACCCTTATGTAGTGAAATCAAGTTGCATAAGGTTCCTTTTAAACGCCAATTACGCCCTAATGAAGTGATTACAGCAGAAAAGCTGTCCAGAAAGTCTCGTTATTAAGAAGGTTCAGTTGCGCAACTGAATTCTTAAAAGTCAATTAACGACTGAAATCAGCAGAGCATCTGAAAAAGGACACTAATATACCAATATTTCAATCTAAACTACCTGTAACGGAGGAAACAAAAATGAATTTTCGATTATCCGAAGAACATGAAATGATCCGGAAGATGGTTCGTGATTTTGCGAGGAATGAAGTGGCTCCTACGGCTGCTGAGCGTGATGAAGAAGAGCGTTTTGACCGCGAAATTTTTGACAAGATGGCTGAACTCGGCCTGACTGGTATTCCTTGGCCGGAAGAGTACGGCGGCATTGGCAGCGACTATCTTGCATACTGCATCGCGGTAGAAGAATTATCACGTGTTTGCGCATCGACTGGCGTTATGCTGTCAGCACACACTTCACTTGCTGGCTGGCCGATCTTCAAATTCGGCAACGAAGAGCAGAAACAAAAGTACTTAAGGCCAATGGCTGAAGGAAAGAGCATTGGCGCCTATGGTTTGACTGAGCCAGGAAGCGGCTCTGATGCAGGTGCGATGAGAACGACGGCAAAAGAAGATGGAGACCACTATGTATTGAATGGTTCTAAAATCTTCATCACAAACGGAGGCGTAGCTGATATCTATGTTGTATTCGCTTTGACTGACCCGACAAGCAAGCATAAAGGAACGACTGCATTCATCGTCGAAAGCAGCTTCCCTGGTTTCTCTGTCGGCAAGAAAGAGAAAAAGCTTGGAATCCGCTCATCTCCTACAACAGAGATCATTTTTGAAGATTGCCGCGTTCCAAAGGAAAATATCCTTGGTGAAGTCGGCGAAGGCTTCAAAGTTGCGATGATGACGCTTGATGGCGGACGCAACGGCATCGCTGCACAGGCAGTTGGAATCGCTCAGGGTGCTCTTGACGCTGCAGTTGATTATGCGAAAGAACGCCAGCAATTCGGCAAGCCAATCGCTGCGAATCAGGGAATCGGCTTCAAGCTTGCAGACATGGCTACATCAGTAGAAGCTGCAAGACTATTAACTTACCAGGCTGCATGGCTTGAGTCTGAAGGTCTTCCTTACGGCAAGGAATCTGCAATGTCCAAATTATTTGCCGGCGACACTGCAATGAAGGTGACAACAGAAGCTGTACAGGTGTTCGGCGGATATGGCTACACGAAGGACTATCCGGTTGAACGCTTCATGCGCGACGCGAAAATCACACAAATCTATGAGGGAACACAGGAAATCCAGCGCCTTGTTATCTCAAGGATGCTGACGAAATAACAAGGCGGGGTAGATGTTGATGAAAAAGCGAGAAGTGCAGGCATCGGTAAAAGATGAGCGACTTGTGAAAAAAAGGCGCGACCAGATGATCAAAGGGGCCGTTACCCTTTTCAAGCAGAAGGGCTTCCACCGCACGACCACCAGAGAGATTGCCCGGGCTTCAGGCTTTAGCATCGGAACCCTTTATGAATATATCCGCACAAAGGAAGATGTCCTGTACCTTGTTTGTGACAGCATCTATGACGAGGTGCGTGAACGCCTTCAGGAGAATCTCGACCCAAACAAAGGGACGCTTGAGAGCCTGAAGGTCGGCATCGCCAATTACTTTAAAGTCATGGATGACCTGCAGGACGAAGTGCTCGTCATGTATCAGGAAGTAAAGTCGCTGACAAAGGATGCCCTTCCTTATGTGCTGAAAAAAGAAATCGAGATGGTGGGGATGTTTGAGGATGTGATCAAGCGCTGCGTCGAGAATGGCGAGCTTGACCTGGATGAAAAACACATCAAAATCATTGCCCATGATATTTTTGTCCAGGGACAGATGTGGGGATTCCGCCGCTGGGCGCTGCAAAAGCTGTACACACTCGAGGAGTATACGGAGCTGCAGACGGAACTGCTTTTCAAGGGATTAAAGGGGTCGGAAATGAAATTAGGAACAGGGGGAACAAAATGAGTATGCCGGAAATGTATAAGCCAAAGAACCATATTCGCTTTGTGACAGCTTCAAGCTTGTTTGACGGCCATGATGCCTCAATCAACATCATGAGAAGGATCATCCAGTCAATGGGCGGCGAGGTCATTCACCTCGGCCATAACCGTTCCGTTGAGGAAGTCGTCAATGCCGCAATCCAGGAGGATGCGCAGGGTATTGCAATTTCTTCCTATCAGGGCGGGCACGTCGAATATTTCAAGTATATGTATGACTTATTGAAGGAGAGAGGGGCTTCTCATATCCGCATATATGGCGGTGGAGGCGGCGTCATCATTCCTCGGGAAATAAAAGAGCTTCATGAGTACGGAATTGCCCGGATTTTTTCACCGGAAGACGGCAGGAAATACGGTCTGAACGGCATGATCGAGCAGATGATCAAGGAATGTGATTTCCCGACAGTGACTGCGGAAGGTGTCGAGGAAATCGAGAAGCTGGAAGCCGGTGACCCGAATGCGGTTGCCAAGCTGATTACGCTTGCTGAGCAGCATGTCGGCGGCGAAAAAGAAACAGCGGCGGCTGTGGAAACCTTGATGGAAAAAGTAAAGACGATGACAAAAGCAGTCCCGGTTGTTGGAATCACAGGTACGGGCGGTGCTGGTAAGAGTTCATTGACAGACGAATTGATCAGACGATTCATCAATGAAATTCCTGAAAAAAGAGTTGCGATTTTATCAGTGGATCCTACAAAGCAAAAAACAGGCGGTGCCCTGCTTGGCGACCGGATCCGCATGAACGCGATATTCTCTCCGCGCGTTTATATGCGCAGCCTGGCAACAAGGAAGTCGAAATCAGAACTATCTCTGGCTATTAAAGACGCTATCGATGTTGTAAAAGCAGCAGGCTTTGATCTTGTCATCGTCGAAACGAGCGGTATCGGCCAGGGAGATGCTGGGATTACTGATGTTTGTGATGTTTCCATGTATGTGATGACCAGCGAATTTGGTGCACCGTCACAGCTTGAGAAGATCGATATGATTGATTATGCAGACCTGATCGTCATCAACAAATTTGAACGTAAGGGGTCAGAGGATGCAAAGCGACAGGTACAGAAGCAGTACCAGCGCAGCCATCTCCTCTGGGACAAAGAGCTGGATGAAATGCCTGTATACGGCACGATTGCCAGCCAGTTCAACGATCCAGGCACAAACTCACTTTTTGCTGCCCTGGTGAATAAAATCAATGAAAAAGCAGGTACGGACTGGACGACGCCTTTCGCTACAAATGCTGTAGTGGAAAAGCAGAATGTCATCATCCCGAATGATCGGCGTTACTACCTGCGTGAAATTTCAGAAACAGTACGCGGGTATCATAAGCATGCTGCTGAGCAGGCAGACCTTGCACGCAGATTGTTCCAGCTTGGAGGAGCAATCGAAGCGGTAAAAGAAAGAGAAACAAACAGTGAAGTGCTTTCCTCTCTTCAGGTGTTGAAGGAAGAAGCGGAGAAGAAGCTGACACCAGAATCAAAATATATTCTCGAAAACTGGGAAGCTCTTAAGGAAAAATACAGTGCGGATCAATTTGTCACAAAAATTCGTGACAAGGAAATTGTTACCGAGCTGAAGACCAAGAGCTTATCCGGCCTAAGCATTCCTAAGGTCGCTTTGCCAAGATACAAGGATTACGGTGAAATTTTACGCTGGGTTTACCTTGAAAATGTACCGGGCAGCTTCCCTTACACAGCGGGTGTATTTCCATTTAAGCGTGAGGGAGAGGATCCGAAGCGCCAGTTTGCAGGGGAAGGAACACCTGAGAGAACCAACCGACGCTTCCATTACCTTTCCAAGGATGATGATGCAAAGCGCTTGAGTACGGCTTTTGACTCCGTTACTTTATATGGTGAAGACCCTGATTACCGGCCAGATATTTATGGCAAGGTTGGCGAGAGCGGAGTCAGCGTTTGTACACTTGAGGACATGAAAAAGCTGTACGCAGGCTTTGACCTTTGCCATCCATCCACATCTGTTTCGATGACGATCAACGGACCGGCACCGATTATCCTGGCCATGTTCATGAACACAGCGATTGAACAGCAGGTGGAAAAGAAGGAACAGGAACTTGGGCGTAAACTGAATGAAGATGAGTTTGCCCAGGTAAAAGAAATGACGCTTCAAACTGTCCGAGGTACGGTTCAGGCAGATATTTTAAAAGAAGATCAGGGTCAAAATACATGTATCTTCTCGACTGAATTCGCACTGAGGATGATGGGCGATATCCAGCAGTATTTTATCGATGAGAAGGTGCGGAACTACTACTCTGTATCAATTTCGGGCTACCATATTGCGGAAGCAGGGGCAAACCCAATATCGCAGCTGGCGTTCACTCTATCCAATGGTTTCACATATGTTGAGTACTATTTGAGCAGAGGCATGAAAATCGATGATTTCGCGCCGAACTTGAGCTTCTTTTTCTCAAATGGACTTGATCCTGAGTACTCCGTGATTGGCCGTGTTGCCCGCAGAATCTGGGCGACGGTCATGAAGAATAAGTATGGCGCGAATGAACGCAGCCAGAAGCTGAAGTACCATATCCAGACATCAGGCCGTTCTCTGCATGCCCAGGAAATCGACTTCAACGATATCCGGACGACATTGCAGGCATTGATGGCTTTGCATGATAACTGTAATTCTCTTCATACCAATGCATACGACGAAGCGATTACCACACCGACCGAAGAATCGGTCCGCCGTGCGATGGCCATCCAGATGATCATCACCAAGGAGCATGGATTGACGAAGAACGAAAATCCGCTCCAGGGGGCGTTCATCATTGAAGAGCTGACGGATTTGGTAGAAGAAGCCGTCCTTCAGGAATTCGAGCGAATCAATGACCGCGGCGGCGTGCTCGGCGCCATGGAAACACAATACCAGCGAGGCAAGATTCAGGATGAGTCTATGTATTATGAAATGAAGAAGCACTCCGGTGAGCTTCCGATCATCGGTGTAAACACATACCTGAATCCTAACCCTCCATCAGAAGAAGAAATTGATAAGATGGAACTGGCAAGGGCGACACAAGAGGAAAAGGAAACACAAATCCGCAATCTTGAATCTTTCAAGGATAAGAACAAGGATCAATCCGAGGAAGCACTCAATCGCCTGAAGGAAACTGCTGTCAGCGGCGGCAACATCTTCGCTGAACTTATGGAAACAGTAAAATACGCAAGTCTCGGCCAGATCACCAGAGCACTTTACGAAGTAGGCGGCCAGTTCCGCAGGAATATGTAAAAGAGAGCTTGGTTTATACCCATTAAAGATGGTGTATAGAAATAGTACGTGGCATAAAAGTAGATTTTGCAAAGGATCTAAAGGGCAGGATGGCTTGTAGGATAACTATGAGCCATCTTGCATTTTATTGTGTTTGTTTCGTAAACTAGTAACCAGTATAAGATTGCCCAAGCTTTTTCAAATTTTCCCTATCATTTGGCGGATAATCTTATATAATCTAGTTATCAGCTAATACATACGACCTACTTCAGGATGTGAAACTTGTGAGATCGGTGTTGTTCACGGCAGGGGCTTTAATGGCAGCTGCAGCCATGTATTATCTCTATCAGCGCCAGCTAGGTGCAATTTCATTTTTCATTCTCTCAATTGTCTTCTTTTTCCTGGCATACGGCCAGTTGAAGAAAAGAAAGCAACCTGGCGTTAGTAAAGCGGAATCGAAAAGCGAAAAAAGGCGAGAAAACCGCAGATAAAACTGGCATAAAGGTTTAGAATTTGTTTATAATGTAGAATATGTATTCTGGGATATTTTCCTTGTTTTCGGACAAGTGGCCGGGTAAGGCCTGGAATAGAGAAAGGACGTGCGAATATTGAGTTTAAGCCAATACTCAAAAGAAGAGCTTCAAGAGATGTCATTGATTGAAGTTGCCTATGAAGTTTTAAAAGAAAAGAAACAAGCGATTACCTTCCAGGAGCTGATGGGTGAAATCAGAAGCATTCTTAACTTGGACGAGGGCGATGCTAGTGAAAGAATGGTTCAGTTTTATACGGATATAAATATAGATGGACGCTTCATGTCCCAGGGTGAAGGACGCTGGGGACTTCGCGTCTGGTATCCTGTCGACCAAATCGAAGAGGATAATGTCACCACAGTAAAGCCGAAGAAGAAGAAGGCGAAAAAAGCTGTTGATGAGGACGATCTTGACCTTGACGATTTTGATGAAATCGACGAGGATGATCTTGATTACGATGATATCGACGAATTCGATGAAGATGATGACGTTGATGCCCTGGATGATGACGATGATGAGGAAGAGGACTTCGATGAGGACATTGAAGATGCAGACGACTTCGATGAAGATGATGAACTGCTTGAGGATGACGAAGAAGATCTTCCACTCGAAGATGAAGATGCAGAAGATGAAGAGGAAGATCTGTAATTAACAGCTTGACTTTTATTTTCGCCGAATGTAGAATACTTTTTGGGCTCCTTAAAAAAGGGCGATTTAGTAAAACAGCCACAAAACGCTCCCCATACTCTGTATGCGGGGCGTTTTTTTTATTTTTACAGACGTAAAATAACCCCCGATGAAATCGGCTTGCCTCTATAGCTGCAGGCCAAGTGAAAAGGCTAAAAATTTTATTAATAAATCAATTAAACAGGTACATATTGTACAAACTGTTTGATGAGGGGGATTACACAATGGCAAAGTATATTTTTGTAACGGGCGGCGTAGTGTCGTCATTAGGTAAAGGAATCACAGCAGCCTCTCTTGGAAGATTGCTGAAAAACAGAGGCTTGAATGTGACAATCCAGAAGTTTGATCCATATATCAACGTTGACCCGGGAACGATGAGCCCGTATCAGCACGGTGAAGTATTCGTTACAGATGATGGCGCTGAAACGGACCTGGACCTTGGACACTACGAGCGCTTCATCGATATCAACCTGAACAAGTACTCAAACGTAACAACAGGAAAAATCTATTCAACAGTTCTGAAAAAAGAGCGCCGCGGTGACTACCTTGGCGGAACTGTACAGGTTATTCCGCACATCACCAATGAAATCAAGGACAAGGTTTTCCGTGCAGGCAAAGAGACGGGCGCAGATGTTGTCATCACTGAAATTGGCGGTACAGTAGGGGACATTGAATCCCTGCCATTCCTTGAAGCGATCCGCCAGATCAAGAATGATGCCGGACGCGACAATGTGATGTATATCCACTGTACACTTGTTCCTTATCTTAAAGCAGCTGGCGAAATGAAAACAAAGCCAACCCAGCATAGCGTAAAAGAACTGCGCAGCCTGGGAATCCAGCCAAATATTATTGTTCTGCGTACAGAAATGCCGATCTCTAATGATATGAAAGAAAAAATTGCCCTTTTCTGTGATATTGATAAAGAAGCGGTAATTGAGGCAACAGATGCCGATACACTCTACTCCATTCCTCTTTCCTTACAGGAACAGAAGATGGACCAGCTTGTATGTGAACACTTCAAATTGGACTGCAATGAAGCAGACATGACAGAGTGGAATGCGCTGGTTGAGAAAGTGACCCATCTTTCCGGAAAAACAAGAATTGCCCTTGTCGGTAAATATGTTGAGCTTCAAGATGCTTACATTTCAGTCGTTGAATCTTTGAAGCACGCAGGATACGCGTTTGACAGCGATATTGAAATCAAGTGGGTCAACTCCGAGGAAGTTACAGAAGAAAATGTCGTTGAATTGCTGAATGACGCAGATGGCATCCTTGTACCAGGCGGGTTCGGTGATCGTGGTATTGAAGGAAAAATCCTTGCGACAAAGTACGCGCGCGAAAACAAAGTGCCGTTCTTCGGAATCTGCCTTGGCATGCAGCTGGCATCAGTTGAATTCGCACGCCATGTACTTGGTTTGAAGGACGCTCACTCTGCGGAAATCATGCCAAACACGCCATACCCAATCATCGACCTACTTCCAGAACAGAAGGACATCGAAGATCTTGGCGGAACACTTCGCCTTGGCCTCTATCCATGTAAGCTAGCTGAAGATACAAAAGCATTCGCTGCGTATGGCGACGACCTGGTTTATGAGCGCCACCGCCATCGTTATGAATTCAATAACGAGTACCGCCAGGCAATGGAGAAGCAAGGATTCATCTTCTCTGGAACGAGCCCGGACGGCCGTCTTGTAGAAATCATCGAACTGAAAGACCATCCTTGGTTCCTGGCTTCTCAGTTCCATCCTGAATTCACATCAAGACCAACGCGCCCGCAGCCGTTATTCAGGGACTTTATTGAAGCATCCATCAAGACAAGCAAGTAATGAGGAAAAGCCGGTGAAAAATCACCGGCTTTTTGTGTTATTTAATGAATTTTAGACGGTTTAATGCCCAGAATTTAATTCTAGTATGATTGAATTTAATCCGGTTTCTATTGATTTAAACCCAATTTCAGCAAGCTTACTTAGTACTCTTCTAATATTTCCTCGATTGTGAACCTCAAGCCGTAGTAGATGAACAAGGCGGCCATAGAAGTTGGATAGCCAACTCTGTTGCCCATATCATCCGGCAATAGTCCTTTCTTGATTCGCAGGTCAATATGGACATCGGCCAGCGAGCTAAGCCCTTCACTTTCATTCCGGACGGTAGAGACAGCAACGAACGGAATCCCTTTTTCCTGTAAAATACGTGCCATTCCGACTGCCTCTTCATCATCTGCGTAGCGGCTTACGATAAGCACGCGGTCAGCGGATTCCAGCGCTGTTTCTTCTGATAAAATGGCCGCCGATTGAAGGGGTTCCTCACCATAAATAGCTTCAAGCTCAATAGCCTTCATTTCATCAGTGCCGAAAATATAAATTTTGCCATCGCCAGCCGCAGCCTGTGCCAGCAGCCGCGCGCCATCTTCAATCGGAAATTCTTCTTTTTCCATCAGCCTGTTGAACAATCCGGCCAATTGTGTCGAAAACATTTTTAACATTACTGCACCTCCATCTTTGCCAATACTGTTTATAAAGTACTACAATGAGAATAAAAAAGCACCTGTCGAAAATAAGTTTGAAAATATGGCAGGAATTTCAAGATTCTTAACGAATTGTGTAATGGGGATAGGACGTAACCGTTTCCTGGTCAAAGGTATATACTCATTATTACATTTATTAGGGGGAAGAGGCGGCATGAAAGAAAAAATACTTATTGTTGACGACCAGTTTGGCATCAGAATTCTACTTAATGAAGTGCTGCAAAAAGAAGGTTATCAAACGTATCAGGCTGCAAATGGCGTCCAGGCCCTGGATCTAGTAAAAAAACATCCACCAGATCTCGTTCTTCTGGACATGAAAATCCCGGGGATGGATGGCATTGAAATTTTAAAAAGAATGAAAGTTATCGATCCGGATATACGCGTCATCATCATGACTGCCTATGGCGAGCTTGATATGATCCAGGAAGCAATGGACCTTGGAGCATTGACCCACTTCGCTAAACCTTTCGACATTGACGACATCCGTGCAGCCGTGAAAAAATACTCACAAACCGTTTCATAAGATAGATAAAATGCCCTCTTGGATTCTAGAGGGTTTTTATTTTATTATGTTATTGCCAAAAGCAATAATTCGCACTCTGTTATACAACATGGCGGGTGTTCAAAATGAGTTTCCAGACTAGTGAAACTATTGGTAGCGCTTGCTTTATAGCATTTTTATGACACTTGCAAAAACAAGGCTTGAACAATGGTAATTCTGATTTTCTTTTGGTATGATACATATGAATTCCACAGGATCATTTCGTTTTGATGAATGCTTTCCCGGGTACATAATCAAATGCATAGAGGGAAAACCTTTAAAATGGTAGCATAGTCAAAAAGACGATTGATCATAACGAAGGAGGAAAATTTATGCCTTTAGTTTCAATGACTGAAATGCTGAAAAAAGCGAATGCGGAAGGCTACGCTGTTGGGCAATTTAACTTAAATAACCTTGAGTTCACTCAAGCGATCCTTCAGGCTGCAGAAGCCGAGAAGTCACCGGTCATCCTTGGTGTTTCTGAAGGTGCTGCACGCTACATGGGCGGCTTCAAGACTGTTGTGAAAATGGTAGAAGGTCTGATGGAGGACTACAAGACTACAGTTCCTGTCGCAATCCATCTTGACCACGGTTCAAGCTTCGAAAAGTGTAAAGAAGCAATCGATGCAGGCTTCACATCTGTTATGATTGATGCTTCTCACGGTCCTTTCGAAGAGAACGTTGAGATCACTTCAAAAGTAGTAGAATACGCTCATTCAAAAGGCGTTTCTGTAGAAGCAGAATTGGGAGTAGTCGGCGGACAGGAAGATGACGTCGTTGCTGATGGCGTTATCTATGCTGATCCTAAAGAGTGTGAAGAACTTGTTCAGCGCACTGGCATCGACTGCCTTGCTCCAGCACTGGGATCTGTTCACGGTCCTTACAAAGGTGAACCGAACCTTGGATTCAAGGAAATGGAAGAAATCAACAAGACTGCAGGCGTACCACTAGTATTGCACGGCGGAACTGGAATCCCTACAAAAGACATCCAGAAAGCTATTTCTTTCGGTACAGCTAAAGTCAACGTTAATACTGAGAACCAAATTGCTTCTGCAAAGGTTGTTCGTCAAGTATTGGCTGAAAAACCTAACGAGTATGATCCGCGTAAATACCTTGGACCAGCTCGTGATGCAATCAAGGAAACTGTAATCGGCAAAATGCGCGAGTTTGGTTCTTCAAACAAAGCGTAAAAGCACTAAAAGTTTGTTATAATGAAACCGCCTTACATAAAGGCGGTTTTTATCCATTTATATAAGTTTGAAAATTATGTCGACTGGAGGCGTTTACAAATGAAGTTTTTTATCGATACTGCGAATATGGAAGAAATCCGAGAGGCCTTTGCACTGGGAATCTTATCAGGAGTCACTACTAACCCGTCACTTGTGGCAAAAGAAAAGAATGTTAAATTTGAAGACCGCTTGAAGGAAATCACCGAATTGGTCCCTGGTTCTGTCAGTGCCGAAGTCATCGCACTTGATGCAGAAGGAATGATCAAAGAAGGAAGAGAGTTAGCTGCGATTGCATCGAACATCACGATTAAGGTTCCGATGACACCGGAAGGTTTGAAGGCTGTCTCTGTTTTTTCAAAAGAAGGAATCAAGACGAACGTGACACTCGTATTCAGTGCAAACCAGGCTTTGCTTGCAGCAAGGGCAGGAGCTACATACGTTTCACCTTTCTTGGGACGTCTTGATGATATCGGCCATAACGGATTGGACCTGATTTCAACAATTGCCGATATCTTCACCATCCATGGAATCGAAACAGAAATCATCGCAGCTTCCATCCGCCACCCACAGCACGTAACCGATTCAGCATTAAGAGGCGCGCACATCGCAACAGTACCGTACAAAGTCATCCAGCAAATGTTCAGCCATCCGCTGACAGACAAAGGTATTGAAGCATTTTTGAAAGACTGGGAGTCTCGAGAGAAGTGATTTTTGAAGAATATAGAAAGTAATCTAGGTCTCCCGCCTTTTTGATTGAAGTGAGGCGCGAAGACTCCTCAAAAATGCTAACGAATTTTTTCGTGTGCGTGGGCTCGTTCAATGAAGAAAATCAATGTCCTGAGGGAGCATGGGTCAGGGAGATCACGCAGGAGTAAAACGACGAGAAGGCCTGAGCGACCAAGGAAGAATTTGCTCATAAAAAAGCTGGCAGCAGGGATTTTTCATAATTCTTCCTGCGGAAAGAGAAGCGCCTGGAATCAAAATCAACAGTCTAAGTTCCAGTCAACTGATTGTACACAAAGATGGTCTCGGCAAACTGAGACCATCTTTGTTAGGAACTTTTACCCAATTTAAACTTTTTTGCATTTTATTACATGATTTTGGGAATATCGTGTAAACTAAGGGAATAGAAAACTCCCGGAATCTGAATATTTTTACTGGAAAAATATACCTAATTGATTTCGGTAATTTTTAATCTACGTAGAGCCATATCGGTCTTAGCTGTTTTTTGTTTCCAACTCCAGCTTGACCTTAATACATCACGGCTTAGAAGGGAGTCAAAAATGGAAAAGCTTAAGATTGCTGGCGGTTATCCTTTAAAAGGGACTGTTCGGGTCAGCGGCGCGAAAAATAGTGCGGTAGCTTTGATCCCGGCAACCATTTTAGCTGAGTCGCCTGTTACGATTGAAGGTTTGCCGGATATTTCCGATGTTCATATGCTCAAGGACTTAATGGAGGAGATCGGCGGTTCTGTTGAATTCTCGAACAATGAAATGACGGTTGATCCGTCTTCCATGATTTCCATGCCTTTGCCGAATGGAAAAGTGAAAAAGCTGCGGGCTTCTTACTATCTTATGGGAGCGATGCTGGGCCGTTTCAAAAAGGCTGTCATCGGACTGCCAGGCGGATGCCATTTGGGCCCAAGGCCGATTGACCAGCATATAAAAGGATTCGAGGCACTTGGTGCCAGCGTGACAAATGAACAGGGCGCCATTTACCTGCGTGCCGATGAACTGCGCGGGGCAAGGATTTATCTTGACGTAGTCAGTGTAGGAGCCACGATTAATATCATGCTTGCAGCTGTCCGCGCAAAAGGACGCACCATCATCGAGAATGCGGCGAAGGAACCGGAAATCATTGATGTAGCGACATTGCTTACCAATATGGGGGCGAAAATCAAAGGTGCCGGTACCGATGTGATCCGTATCGATGGTGTGGACGAGCTTCACGGCTGCCGCCATACTATCATTCCGGACCGGATCGAGGCAGGAACATACTTAATTCTTGGAGCAGCGATTGGGGATGGCGTGACAATTGATAATGTCATTCCGCAGCATATTGAGTCGCTTGTGGCCAAGCTTAAGGAAATGGGTGCACATATTGAGGCGAGCGACGAGCAAATTTATGTTGCACCAGCAGAAAAATATAAAGCAGTCGATATTAAGACCCTCGTCTATCCTGGGTTCCCCACTGACCTGCAGCAGCCGTTCACTGCACTTCTAACCAGAGCAGAAGGCTCGAGTGTCGTCACGGATACGATTTATGGTGCGCGTTTTAAGCATATTGATGAATTGAGAAGAATGAATGCCAACATCAAGGTTGAAGGCAGATCGGCAATCATCAGCGGACCAGTCAAGCTCCAGGGTGCAAAGGTCAAAGCGAGCGATCTCCGTGCAGGAGCAGCACTTGTCATTGCCGGGCTGATGGCTGAAGGCGTTACAGAGGTTACGGGTGTAGATCACATCGACCGAGGTTACAGCCATATCGTTGAAAAGCTAAATGGGCTTGGTGCCACAATTTGGCGAGAAGATATGACCTCTGAAGAACAAGAAGAGGTAAAAAAATCATAAAAAGTATAGTACAATATAGTTGTACAATACAAAAAGTGGTGCTAATACCTGTAAAACCGATAAATAGTATAACTCATTTGAGTTTGGAGCAGCCATTTAGGCAGCAACAAAAACATCCGCTCCCTTAAACTGATCCGAGACATAATCGGCTTACGAGGAGAATGCTGATTTATGTCTCGGATTAAAGATGAAGGGATTGAGAAGTATACTTTTTCGGCAGGCATTAGCCCCTTTCATGATTAGGGGATGATCATATGGAACGTAGCTTAACGATGGAGCTGGTCCGCGTGACAGAGGCGGCAGCGCTTGCTTCAGCCCGCTGGATGGGTCGCGGAAAAAAAGACGAAGCTGATGATGCTGCAACGTCGGCAATGAGAGATGTTTTTGACACCATCCCGATGAAAGGAACAGTGGTTATCGGCGAAGGTGAGATGGATGAAGCACCGATGCTGTATATCGGTGAAAAACTGGGGACAGGCTATGGTCCGCGCCTGGATGTCGCTGTCGATCCTTTGGAGGGAACGAACATTGTAGCGTCTGGCGGCTGGAATGCCCTGGCAGTGCTTGCGGTAGCGGATAACGGCAACCTGCTGCATGCACCTGACATGTATATGGATAAATTGGCAGTGGGTCCTGAAGCAGTTGGAATGGTCGATATTAATGCCTCTGTCCTCGATAACCTGAAGGCAGTCGCGAAAGCGAAGAATAAGGATATTGAAGACGTGGTCGCAACTGTATTGAACCGTCCTCGCCACGAGCATATCATTGCCCAGCTTCGCGAAGCAGGAGCAAGGATTAAATTGATCAATGACGGAGATGTAGCTGGTGCTATCAACACTGCATTCGATTTTACCGGTGTGGATATCCTGTTTGGCTCTGGCGGAGCACCTGAAGGGGTCATTGCTGCAGTAGCATTGAAAAGCCTTGGAGGAGAAATCCAGGGTAAATTGCTCCCTCAAAACGACGCCGAGATTGAACGATGCAAGAAAATGGGCATCGATCTCAATAAAGTCCTTCTTATGGAAGATTTCGTCCGCGGCGACGATGCGATTTTCGCTGCCACAGGCGTGACCGATGGCGAGCTGCTAAAGGGAGTCCAGTTCAAAGGCTCATACGGCTCAACCCACTCAGTCGTCATGCGCGCAAAATCAGGTACTGTGCGTTTCATTGAAGGCCAGCATAGTCTGAAGAAAAAACCTCACTTAGTAATGAAATCATAATATTTTTTTTAGATGAACTGCAAACCCTTACAAAACAGCTCCCTTTACCGCATATTTTAGGTGAAGGGAGCTGTAAAATAAAAAGATTGATTATTATTCTTATTTAAGGGTAAAATGAAAATTGTTTTAAAAAGCTGTTTTCGTAATAGTTGTTGTTAAGTCAATAGCAACAAAGTTTGAGAAAAGAGCCTTTTAAAAATATGCTTATGTTAAAAATTCACTGATGTTTTACCTTCATTTATTCCTTCTTACAACCTTCAAAGGAACTCATTTCTTCTTTTTCCATCCATACGCTGAAATTCTTATACATTTTTTTATGGGGGAAATCGAAATATTTTAAGGCGTGGTGACATTATGGAAGTAAATATTTCAAGCTTAGAAAATATGAAATTGAAAGAGCTTTATGAACTTGCAAAGGAGTATAAAGTCTCTTACTACAGCAAGTTGACGAAAAAAGAACTTATTTTTGCTATTTTAAAAGCACGTGCTGAACAGCAGGGTTATTTTTTCATGGAAGGCGTCCTGGAAATCATCCAGTCTGAGGGCTTTGGTTTCCTCCGTCCGATCAATTACTCGCCTAGCTCTGAGGATATTTATATCTCGGCTTCGCAAATCCGCCGTTTTGACCTGAGGAATGGGGATAAAGTATCCGGAAAAGTCCGTCCTCCTAAGGAAAATGAACGTTATTTCGGCTTGCTTCAGGTCGAGGCAGTCAATGGTGATGACCCTGAATCTGCAAAGGAAAGGGTTCATTTTCCAGGCTTGACCCCGCTGTATCCTGACCGACAGATGAAGCTTGAGACAACTCATAACAAAGTGTCTACAAGAATCATGGATGTCCTCGCGCCTGTGGGCTTCGGACAACGTGGCTTGATTGTTGCTCCGCCAAAGGCTGGCAAAACGATGCTGATCAAAGAAATCGCCAACAGCATCACAACGAATCATCCGGAAGCTGAACTGATCGTGCTGTTAATTGATGAGCGTCCTGAAGAGGTAACAGATATTGAACGTTCTGTTGCGGGCGACGTTGTCAGCTCTACATTTGATGAGGTGCCTGAAAACCATATCAAAGTGGCTGAGCTTGTTCTTGAGCGTGCAATGCGTCTTGTCGAGCACAAGCGTGACGTCATTATCCTGATGGATAGCATCACCCGTCTTGCCCGTGCCTATAACCTTGTCATTCCGCCAAGCGGACGTACATTATCCGGCGGTATTGACCCTGCTGCATTCCACCGTCCCAAGCGCTTTTTCGGTGCTGCCCGTAATATCGAGGAAGGCGGCAGCTTGACGATTCTGGCGACGGCGCTTGTAGATACAGGCTCACGTATGGATGATGTCATTTACGAGGAATTCAAAGGAACAGGTAATATGGAACTTCACCTTGACCGTTCTCTTGCTGAAAGAAGAATCTTCCCGGCAATCGACATTCGCCGATCAGGAACACGGAAAGAAGAATTGCTCATTCCGAAGGATCATCTGGACAAGCTTTGGGCAATCCGCAAATCGATGTCGGATTCCCCGGACTTCGCGGAGAAATTCCTGCGCAAGCTAAGACAGTCAAAGTCGAATGAAGATTTCTTCGCTGTACTTGGCGAGGAAATGAAAGGCAATAACAAACGTTCATGATTCCAGATTATGGGTTGAAAAACGAACTTGAAAAATATGCTTGGACTTGTTATACTGAGTACAGTGTGTTTTTCCAATAACGGTTTAAACCGTTGATTATAACTCTGTTTCGGATATGATTCAGGGCGGAAGGAGATGAAAAGAATGAAATCAGGAATTCATCCAAACTACAAAACAGTTAAGGTGACTTGCGCTTGCGGAAACGAATTCGAAACTGGTTCTGTTAAGAACGAGATTCGCGTTGAAACTTGCTCTGAGTGCCACCCATTCTATACTGGACGTCAAAAGTTTGCTGAAGCTGGCGGACGTGTTGACCGCTTCAACAAGAAATACGGTCTTAAAAACAACCAGTAATATAAGTAATGACAAAACAGGCAAGAAGCTTTGCGACTTGCCTGTTTTTTATTGTCTATAATTATGTGTTCTTTGGGGTACATATATAGAAAATTTAATTTTATGAACTTAATTTTCAGTCTGGATTCAGTCGCGATTTTTGTTATAATGGAAAAAGCTGAAAAAAAGTGTCGAACTTTGACCAGGCTTTTTTCGTACCTTTATGGCATGCTGAAAAGCCGTAAAAATACGAAAAAAGCTTATTTTAAAAGTTTATTTTATAAACAGCTCAGGAGCTGACTTTATTTTTGCTCAGCGAGGAAGGAGAGGCCGACCCATGTACGTTATGAAACAAAGCGGTTGGATTGAATTGATCTGCGGCAGCATGTTTTCGGGTAAATCTGAAGAATTAATCCGCCGCGTGCGCCGAACGCAATTTGCCAAGCAAAAGATTGCTGTTTTCAAGCCTGCGATTGATAACCGCTACAGCGAAGAATCGGTTGTATCACACAACGGAACAGCAGTTACTGCCAAGCCTATTGCCAACTCTACTGATATTTTCAAGCATATCAACCCTGATATCGATGTGATTGCCATCGATGAAGTCCAGTTTTTCGACAATGAAATCCTTCAGGTTGTCCAGCACCTGGCAGACAGCGGATACCGCGTCATCGTTGCAGGTCTTGACCAGGATTTCCGCGGCGAGCCATTCGGCCAGATGCCTGCGTTGATGGCTGTTGCTGAAAATGTGACCAAGCTCCAGGCTGTGTGTGCAGTTTGCGGATCGCCTGCAAGCCGGACACAGCGTTTAATCAATGGCAAGCCCGCCTCTTATGACGATCCAGTCATTCTCGTTGGAGCGTCGGAAGCCTATGAGCCGCGCTGCAGACACCATCATGAAGTGCCAAAGTCACCAAATGAGCTGAAAATCGAAAAGACGACAGAAAGCTTAACCTAAAATAATCATCCTCCCGGCTTCGGGGGGATTTTTTTATAGATAAATGAACAGTAGAGTCACTAAAAAATAGCATGGAATTCGGTTGTCCGTAATAGTCTTGATGCATGCTACAAACCAGAGCAGGGCAAGCTAACAGCGGGAGGTGCCATAATATGAAAAAACTACTTATGCTGTTTGTTTTTGCAATCGTGTTAGTATCAGGCTGCGCTCAGGACAATGCGGAATCTGTTTATGACAAAGATGAAGATCAGGCAGGTGTGGATCTTAATCGGGAACATGATGGCGTCCGTCACGGGGATGGTCCGAATTTCTCCAGGGATCAGGATGATGGCATGACCATGACCGACCAGAATCCAAATTTGCTGAACACCGATAACGAGAACCGCCATAGTTTTTCCCAGGATGTCCAAAAAGCCAAGGATGTCATATCTGATGCGGGGTATGAACCAGGTTCGATTTGGATCAATGGCGGAGAAATGAATGTAACTGCTCAGCTTCAGGGTCGCGTGACTAAAAAAGACCGTGATAATGCCCAAAAGAAATTGCATGACATGCTCACCAAAGCGTTGCCTCGATATGACATCAATGTGAAAATTGATTAAAGAAATGCAGCGAAACAGCATGCTCTACTTGAGGGCATGCTGTTTCGTTTGAGCTTGCCTAGACACCTTGCTGCTGATTATGGCTTTGACTGAGAATGGCACCTATACTATAATTAGAATGTTATGCTATGAACTTTTACAAAGACTTTTTTAAATCCATTTTTAAAGGATATGAAAATAGAGGTGAGTGTCCGTGTTTGATCGTCTTCAAGCAGTTGAGGATCGTTATGAAAGATTGAATGAGCTATTGAGTGACCCGGAAATTGTCAATGACTCCAAGAAGCTCCGCGAGTATTCCAAGGAGCAGTCCGACATCCAGGAAACCGTCATGGCTTATCGTGAATATAAGGAAGTAAAGGAGCAATTGGCCGATGCAAAGGCTATGCTCGAAGAAAAGCTTGATGCTGACATGCGTGAAATGGTCAAAGAGGAAATCTCTGAGCTTGAACCGCGTATTGAAGAGCTGGAAGCACGCATCAAAATCCTTTTGGTTCCTAAGGACCCTAACGATGACAAGAACGTTATCATGGAAATCCGCGGCGCTGCCGGTGGCGATGAAGCTGCTCTGTTCGCGGGTGACCTGTACCGCATGTACAGCCGTTTTGCAGAATCACAGGGCTGGAAAACCGAAGTGATCGATGCAAGCACGACAGGCGTTGGCGGTTTTAAAGAAATCATCTTTATGATCAATGGAAATGGCGCCTATTCTAAAATGAAGTTCGAAAATGGTGCGCACCGTGTCCAGCGTGTTCCGGAAACGGAATCAGGCGGCCGTATCCATACGTCAACAGCAACCGTTGCCTGCCTTCCTGAAGCAGAGGAAGTGGAAATCGAGCTGCATGACAAGGATATCCGCTTTGATACATTCGCATCCAGCGGCGCCGGCGGACAGTCCGTTAACACCACGATGTCAGCCGTTCGTCTGACTCACATTCCGACTGGAATCGTTGTTTCCTGCCAGGATGAAAAATCGCAGCACAAAAACAAAGACAAGGCGATGAAGGTTCTTCGTGCGCGTGTTTACGATAAATTCCAGCAGGAAGCCCAGGCAGAGTACGATCAGGTCCGTAAGTCAGCTGTCGGAACCGGGGACCGTTCTGAGCGTATCCGTACGTACAACTTTCCTCAAAACCGCGTGACTGACCACCGTATCGGCCTGACCATCCAAAAGCTTGACCAGATTCTTCAGGGCAAGCTGGATGAAATCATCGATGCGTTAATCATGGAAGACCAATCGCAAAGACTTGAGAGTGCGAACAATGACTAATCCCAAAATGTATGAAGCCCTCAACTGGGCTTCTTCTTTTTTAAAAGAGCATAACCGTGAAGAGTTCGCAGGTGAGTTATTGCTGAGACACTATTCTGGTCTATCTCGCACATCCATGCTGATGAATATGCGCGATGACCTGGAGGGAGATGTGTGGAGGCAGTTCCAGGCAGCTGTAAAAAGGCACGCAGAAGGCGAACCGATCCAGTATATTATCGGTTCCGAGGAATTTTACGGACGCAGATTTGATGTGAATGAGCGAGTACTGATTCCCCGGCCCGAGACCGAGGAACTGGTTCAGGGCACACTTCAACGCTTGAACAGGCTTTTTCCGGAGAACGGACAAATCGACCTGGTCGATGTTGGGACCGGGAGCGGAGCGATTTCGGTTACGTTAAAGCTGGAAAAACCGGAAATGAAGGTTTCGGCTATTGACCTTTCAGAAGACGCCCTGGATGTAGCACGGAAAAATGCAGACAAGCTTGGTGCGGAAATTGAATTTTTACACGGCGATTTGTTGCAGCCGCTTATTTTACAAGAGAAAAAAGTCGATGCCGTCATCTCCAACCCGCCGTATATTCCGATTGCGGACCAGGAATGGATGTCGGATATCGTAACGGAGCATGAGCCTCATATGGCCCTTTTTGCAGGCGAAGATGGACTTGATCTGTATCGCCGCTTCATGGATGAACTGCCGCTGGTTTTAAAAGAAAAGGCGCTGGTTGGCTTTGAAATCGGTGCTGGGCAGGGGGAAGCGTTACGAGAATTGCTGGAAAAAACCTTCCCGCAGGCAAGAGTTGAGGTTGTTTTTGATATAAATGGCAAGGACCGGATGGTTTTTGCGGAGTTGGACTCCCGATAAAGGAGTCCCATTTTTTTTCAAAATTACTAGTTTAAGAATCTATCAAACTGTCCACACTGTGACTAGTGAAGGGATGGTGCGAGAGATGAAAATGAAAAAAGCAGCGGCTTTATTATACATACTCCTATTATGTGCAGGTACAATTATAAGTTTATATTCACCGAAAAACGAAGTGACAGCCCAGGAAGCGACAGTGATTCCAAACGAAGCGATCCGTCTGAGGATACTGGCTGAAAGCGATCTGGAAAAGGACCAGGAAATCAAGCGGCTCGTACGCGACGAGGTTAACAAGGAAATCACCAAATGGGTCCAGGACTTAACTTCGATTGAATCCGCAAGAGAAGTAATTAAATCAAAGCTCCCGGAAATCCAGCAAATCGCTGAAAAAGTTGTAGCAGAACAAGGATCAACGCAATCGGTAAAAGCAGAATTCGATAAAGTACAGTTTCCTACTAAATTATACGGCCAGTTCCTCTATCCAGCCGGAGAATACGAGGCAATCCTGATTACCCTGGGCGAAGGAGAAGGAGCAAACTGGTGGTGCGTCCTGTATCCCCCGCTATGCTTCCTTGATTTCTCAAACGGTGAAGCAACAAGCGAAGGCTTTGATGAGAAAAGCGATAAAGGTGATGTAAAGGCAGACGCTGAGGACAAGGGTGAACAAGCAGAAAACAAAAAAGGTAAAAAAGAAGATAAAACAGATGAAAAGCCAGTATATGAAGGTGAAGAAGAAGAGGTAGAAGTGGCATTCTTCCTGGTTGAGATCTGGAACAGGATATTTGGATAAAATAGCCCCCTGCGTTATCACGCAGGGGGTTTTTCGTTTATAGAAACCTTTGCAAGTAAATTTATTGGCGATACTTCAAATATATCGACCACTTTCTCAGGTTTATCGACCACATTTGGAAATATATCAACACTTTTTAAATTATATCGATCACATTTTAGAATATATCGACCAAATGGCCACGGTCGGCCGAATCTTCAATTAAATATTCTGCGCAAATCTCTCATCCGGAATTTTGTTGAGCATGACATATAGTGTCACTGGCTCTGATCCGGTATTTTTATAAGCGAGTTCTTCGGCGCCTCCCAGGTGGACGGTTTCGTTTGCTGCTGCCACTATTTCTTCACCATCGATAATAAAGGTGCCTTCGCCCTGCATCGTTAAAATGAACACTTCAGTGCCCGGGTGCGTGTGCTTCGGCAGCTCCTGGCCTGGCATGAAGTTCAATAGGAACACAGTACTGTCACCTTTTTTAAAGACAATTCGTTTTGTAAACCGTTCGTTGCTGAATTCCTGGTATTGTTTTAATGTTTGTTTTTCCATGATAGAACCCTCCTTATTGGCTATTGATCATAATTGGCGCAATCTGGCTTAAACGCTCGAACAAGGCTTTTCCGCCCTCTGTCTCGATCAATCCTGTTTCTGTCAATGATTCATGCATCAGCTTCAGCCAGGCCTGTGCCCGTACTGGTGTTATTTCAAAGGGCATATGTCTCACTCTCATATTTGGCGGTCCAAATTCCTCGCTGTAAAGAGCGCCGCCGCCGGTCAGCTGTGTGAGAAACATCCACTGCTTCCTTTTGATCTCAGCTATATCTCCTTCGAATAAAGGACTTAACTCTTCATTTTCATATACCTTCGGATAAAAGGTATCTACTAACTTGCGGATTGACTCATCTCCGCCAATTCTCTCGTATATTGTTTTAATTTCCATACCGTTCCCCCTTTTTCCGAAAAGTTCATTGAATTAATCTTATTATAACCATCCAGAATGAGTGGCATAGTGACCTAAATCACTCACTTGTGAATTTTTCACTATGAGAAGCTAGGAAACTATAACTAGCTTCTCCTATGAAAATTATGGAATTCAAGGTAAAAATCCTGCGATAATTTCCAATAATATTACAAAAATAGGACATCCATATTACATTCGTGTGATTCTAGTTTTAGGATGAGAGATTCCGGATATTTAGAGTAGTGTAACATCAAAACTTAGATTTCAAGGAGGATGATTTAAATGGCTAACAATAAACGAAACAATAATAATGATGAAAAGATGTCTCGTGAAGAAAGAGGACGCATGGGTGGCGAAGCAACAGCTGAAAACCATGGCAGCGAATTCTATCAGGAAATAGGCCGCAAAGGCGGAGAGGCAACAGCTGAGAGCCACGATAAAGAATTCTACCAAGAAATCGGTAAAAAGGGTGGCGAAGCAACAGCTGAGAACCACGACAGCGAATTCTACCAGGAAATCGGTAAAAAAGGTGGAGAAGCTACAGCTGAAAACCACGACAAGGAATTCTATCAGGAAATCGGCCGCAAAGGCGGAGAAGCGACTTCTGAGAACCATGACCGAAGCTTCTATGAAGAAATCGGTGAAAAAGGCGGCAACGCCCGCAACAATAACAACAACAACGACTAATCATACGGCTTAGAAAGCCAAGAATGAGAAAAACACGGCAGCATCACATTAGTGATGGATGCCGTGTTTTTTTGTGTTCTACTTTTTTCATTTCTCTCATATCCATTTAGTAGAATCAAAACTGATGAGGTGAATGAAATGACATGGAAAATCAGAAGTGCAAATATGGAAGACTTAGCAAGGCTGGAGGCTTTTTTGACTGAGGCAGGTGTAAGCCCGGATGGTTTAGTAGATTCGATTGAAAACTTTTCATTGATGGAAAATCAGGCGGGGGAAATTAAAGCTTGTCTGGGTATAGAGTCTGTGGAGAAAGCGGGGTTGCTGCGTTCCTTTGTGGTCTCGCCGCAAATTGTTCAGCCTGATTTGATGCTTCTTTTTAAAAGAGCATTTTTGACCGCGAAAAGCCAGGAACTGGAGGAGCTTTACCTGGTCACCAACAAAATGAGCGCGGTTTCTTTTTTCGGCGGCCTTGGCTTCGAAATGGCGAACCCTTCTGAAATTCCCGACTCTCTTCTCGAAAAAAGTCATTTAAAACAAGTTCTAACTGTGGATAACTCCGCAATTATGAAAATAATTCTGTGAATTGTGGATTAATCCACATAGTTATCCACTGTTTGATTAAAGTTGTACACAATTTGTGGATAAAAACTTGTTTTCGTGTGTTTCTTCTTTTATACTTTCATAGAAATAGACTAGTATAGCGAGTAATAAAAGGTGGATGTACATGCAAACACAAATGTGGACAGTGGATAAGAATGTGGATAATTTAAAAACATATCCACAAATTAATGAAGCTGCACAAAAATTGAAGCAAAAAGAGGTAGTAGCATTTCCAACAGAAACAGTTTATGGCCTTGGCGGCAACGCAAAAAGCGATGATGCTGTCTTGAAAATATTCGAAGCCAAAGGTAGGCCCGGAGATAATCCCCTGATCATCCATATTGCAAATCGGGAACAGATTAACTCTTTTGTAAAAAAAGTCCCCGAAAATGCATTGAGATTAATGGATGCATTCTGGCCAGGTCCGTTGACGCTCATCCTGGAAAAAAAAGAAGGAGTGCTTTCTGAAAAAGCAACTGCCGGATTATCGACAGTTGCTGTCAGGATGCCTGACCATCCTGTAGCGCTGGCGCTCCTTGAAGCATCCTGCCTTCCGCTGGCGGCTCCAAGCGCAAACCTGTCAGGAAAACCGAGCCCGACGACGGCTGCCCATGTAGCCGATGATTTGACTGGCAGGATTGCCGGGATTGTTGATGGCGGACCGACAGGGGTGGGCCTTGAATCCACAGTAGTCGACTGCACATCTGAAATTCCAACGATTTTACGGCCTGGCGGAGTAACAAAGGAACAGCTGGAGGAAGTAGTTGGAGAGGTTTCTGCAGATCCGGCGTTGAAGGATACAAACCAGGCGCCGAAGTCTCCTGGGATGAAGTACCGACATTATGCACCTAACTCTCCTTTCTATCTGGTTGATGGAAACAGGGAAGAAATCCAGCAGTTAGTAACTGAAAAGCGGAACGAAGGTTTGAAAGTCGGCGTGATGACCACGAAGGAGAACAGCGGATTTTATGACGCGAATGTCGTGATAGCCTGCGGTGAGAGAGGCCGTCTGGAAACCGTCGCAGAAGCACTTTATGATACACTTCGTGCCTTCAACCAGGAAGATCTCGATATAATTTTTGGTGAGATTTTTCCGGAGCAAGGAGTCGGACAGGCAATCATGAACCGATTATCCAAAGCATCCGGCTTACCGATTATTCAAAAATAAAATATTTGAAGAAAAGCGCTTCAGCAGTTGGAGCGCTTTTTTTGCGGATAAATCCATTTGAGGCCGATATAATCCCGGTTGTTGAAGATTTAATCCCTGTTGAGACCGATATAATCCCGGTTGGCGAAGATTTAATCCCTGTTGAGACCGATATAATCCCGGTTGGCGAAGATTTAATCCCTGTTGAGACCGATATAATCCCGGTTGGCGAAGATTTAATCCCAGTTGAGGCAATATAATCCGGTTGTTGAAGGTTTAATCCCAGTTGAGGCCAATATAATCCCGGTTGGCGAAGATTTAATCCCCGTTGGGGCCGATATAATCCCGGTTGTTGAAGATTTAATCCCCGTTGAGGCCAATATAATTCCGGTTGGCGAAGATTTAATCCCTGTTGAGGCCGATATAATCCCGGTTGTTGAAGATTTAATCCCCGTTGAGACCGAAATAATCCCGGTTGGCGAAGATTTAATCCCTGTTGAGACCGATATAATCCCGGTTGGCGAAGATTTAATTCCAGTTGAGGCAATATAATCCCGGTTGTTGAAGATTTAATCCCCGTTGAGGCCAATATAATCCCGGTTGGCGAAGATTTAATCCCTGTTGAGGCCAATATAATCCATCCCGGTTGGCAAAGATTTAACCTTGTTGAGGCCAATATAGTCCCGGTTGTTGAAGATTTAATCCCAGTTGGGGCCAAAACCTGTCTATTCCTTGCTTCTAAATCCATTTGGACGTGCATATGCTGAATTAGCAAGTCCGAGGGGGCGAAGACATGGCAGCAATAGCCGGCGAATTATTCACACTGATGTTGATGGCATTCGCATTGGGAATGGATGCATTTTCAGTAGGTCTCGGAATGGGCATGTTCAGGCTGACGAAAAGGCATATTTTTAAAATCGGCGTCACCATCGGGTTGTTCCACGTATGGATGCCGCTGCTTGGCATGGTGGCAGGCAGATTTTTATCCGAGCAATTCGGGGCAATAGCAGGATATATTGGCGGCCTTCTTCTAATTGTGCTCGGAGTCCAGATGATCTGGGCAAGTTTCAAGGAAGAAGAGACAAGCTTAATCACCCCGGTTGGCAAGGGCTTATTAGTTTTTGCCCTGAGCGTCAGCCTCGATAGTTTTTCTGTCGGCCTCACTCTGGGGATTTATGGCGCAAGGACGCTGCTTGTACTGATTTGCTTTGGGGTTGCCGCTATGGTTCTCACCTGGGCGGGCCTTCTGGTTGGGAAAAGAGTACAAGGGTGGCTCGGTACATACAGTGAAGCATTGGGAGGCAGCATTTTGCTTGCGTTCGGGCTGAAATTGCTTCTGCCACTATAAAAATTTCTGTGCACCTGCATGGCAGGTGTATTTTTTTATAAAAACAATCTGGCTCTGCGTCTATCGCAGGGTTCTTTCCATTAAAATTAGCAAAAATGAAAATCCGAAGAGTTTGTCTTATAATGGAGAAAAGCTCAAATCAGGAGGGAAAACACATGGCGCGCGTATTATTTGTCTGTACGGGAAATACCTGCCGCAGCCCGATGGCGGAAGCTATTTTAAAAAGCAAGCAGCTGCCGGGTGTTGAGGTGAAATCAGCAGGAGTATATGCCCCCAATGGCGCGGAAGCTTCTATAAACACGAAGTTTGTGCTGGAGGAAAACAGGATCAGCCATGACCATCGCTCCTCGACATTGACTAAGGAAATGATCGATTGGGCGACATTGATCCTGACGATGACCGGGAGCCATAAAGGGTTGATCCTGAGCCAGTATCCAGATGCGGCTAAAAAAACTTTTACACTGAAAGAATTTGCTGAGGAATGCGGAAGCCTCGATGTCGCAGACCCATTTGGCGGGAATGAGCAAATTTATCGTGAAGCTTTTACAGAAATTCAAAAAAGTATCGAAAGAATCATCGATAAAATCCGATAATACCCTTGAGAAAAACTTTTCGAAAGTGAAATGATGCAAAAACATCTTTTTCAGGGGGATTGTCAGTGGGTTCAAAACGCAGCTACAAAATGGGATTGCGAAAGAAAATGGTCATGCTGACGACTGTGTTGGCGATCATTACGTATTCAACAAGCGCATTCTTCATCTATTTCCTTTATCCTTATGTCCAAAAGTTTATTGAAATCAATTCGGTTGTTTATACGGCGGCAATTCTTGGAATGGGGATTTTCTGGTCCGGCCTGCTTGCATATATGGCTGCAGGGCTTATTATCAAGCCATTGCAGAAGCTGGAACAGTCTGCTTTGAAGGCAGCCCAGGGTGAGATTGGCGAGGATGTCGAAGTTTCAAAATCAGATGATGAAATCCGTTCTTTGGGACTGGCCTTCAATAATATGCTGTCAAACCTGCGTGAGATGGTCAGCCAGATTGATACAAATTTTAATGAAACAAATGAAAAAGTAGTTCGGATTTCCGGGCAATCCGCGGCAGCCTCAGAGCAGGCGTCGATTATTTCTGCGACAATCAGGGAAATCGCGGCGGGCGCAGATTCTTCCGCACTATCCACACAGACAACGGCAGAATCGGTTGATGAAGTCATCCGTATCGCCGAGGATGTTCAGGAAAAAGCCCGAGCATCCGAATCTATTTCAGTGGAGATGGTCAAAGGTCTTCAACAATCAAAGGATGCTATCCACTCCTTGATTTCAGGGATAGAAAGACTTGCCAATGACAACCGTGAATCGCTAGGCACGGTAAAACGTCTTGAAGAGAATGCGACAAAAGTAGTGCAGATCATCCAACTCGTTGGCGATATCGCGGCACAGACGAATTTACTGGCATTGAATGCTTCTATTGAAGCAGCGCGTGCGGGTGAGCATGGCAAAGGTTTTGCGGTTGTTGCCGAAGAAGTGAGGAAGCTTGCCGATCAGAGCGCGGATGCGGTCCAGGGAATTTCCGGGCTGATTCAAAACATCCAGGCTGAGGTCCAGAACGTCGTCGGCCAGATTTCCAGACAGGTCGAGACAGCGAATGGTGAAGCCAAAAAAGGCGAGAAGACGAATCAGGTGATTGAAGAAATGACAGGGACCATCCACCAGATGGCAGATGTAATCCATGCCATTACCGGATTAGTTGAAACCCAAATGGAAACCATCCAGCACACATCCACCCAGTCGCAGGAAATGGCTGCGATAGCAGAAGAAACCTCGGCTGGAGCATTGAGCGTAGCCTCAGCAGCTGAACAACAGGCAGAAGTGATTGCTGATGTAGAAGACCTGGCTTTGGAACTGAAAAGCCAGGCAGAAAAATTAAAAGGTACAATTACGAAGTTTTCTTTATAGATTGAAACCCCATGGTACTCAGTGCTGTGGGGTTTTTGTTTGTTGGTCGATATATACGAAAAAATGGTCGATAAAATTAAAAATCCACTGATATAATTCGAAAAATGGTTGATATTTTTGCAAAAGTGGTGGATATCTTTTGAGTGGTCGCAAATACAGACGGCATAATGCTGAGTTGAGTGTGAAATAATCCAAAACCAATTCGAATTCTTTATAAATAAGAATGAATATGAGAAAATAACTTTAGATTTAAACGCCCCGCAAGCCGGGAATACATAGGAGGATTTTACAATGAAAGTTGCTATTGCTTCAGACCATGGCGGAGTCAACATCCGCGAAGAAATTAAGAATTTAATGGATGAAATGAGTATTCAGTATGAAGATTTCGGCTGTGAATGCGGAACTTCTGTTGACTATCCGGACTATGCACTTCCGGTTGCTGAAAAAGTGGCGAACGGAGAATTCGATAGGGGAATTTTGATTTGTGGTACAGGCATTGGCATGAGCATCGCGGCGAACAAGGTAAAAGGCATCCGCTGTGCATTGGTGCATGATGTATTCAGCGCTAGGGCAACAAGACAGCACAATGACAGCAATATGCTGGCAATGGGCGAACGTGTAATCGGACCTGGATTGGCTCGTGAAATCGCCGCAGTTTGGCTATCTGAAGAATATGAAGGCGGCCGCCACGAAAACCGTGTAGGCAAAATCAAGGAGTATGAAAATAAGCAATAAGGGGCCTATTTTGAAAAGGAGGCGTTAGAACTGTCTATTGAACAATGGGAAGCAGAATTGAACTCCATCCTTACTGATTTTAATGAGCAAGTACATTTGAAAAAAGACCAGGTGCTGGTTGTTGGCTGCAGCACGAGTGAAATCATCGGGCAGCGGATCGGCACAGCTGGAACAGATGATGTTGCGGCAATGGTCTTCAGGCAGCTACGCGAACTGCAGAAAAAGACGGGCATCCAGCTTGCTTTTCAGTGCTGTGAGCATTTAAACCGGGCAATCGTCGTTGAACGTGAAACAGTTGAACAGAAGCAGCTGGAAGAAGTGACGGTAATTCCGGTGAGGACCGCAGGCGGGGCTATGGCAACACATGCATACCAAAACTTCGATAATCCTGTTGTCGTTGAATTCATCAAGGCCGATGCCGGCATCGATATTGGCGACACCTTGATTGGAATGCAAATGAAGCATGTCGCAGTGCCAGTAAGAGTTCAGCAGAAAAGCGTCGGCCATGCCCATGTGACACTGGCAAAAACAAGGCCTAAGCTGATTGGCGGCGCCCGAGCAGTTTACGAACGAACAAACGAAAATGAATCATGTTGATAGATGAAGAAGCAGAACCTGTTCAATGGTTCTGTTTTTTCTGGCGTCATCCTTTTCTTTCATCATAATATCGGCTAAAATAAGAATGAATTTTCTAATAACGAATCCAGACAATACATAATCAAGAGGGGGAACTTAAGTGAAGCACTTGTCACAGCAAGACAACCAGGTATTTGCAGCGATGCAGGATGAATTGAAGCGCCAGCGTACGAAAATTGAACTGATTGCGTCCGAAAACTTTGTCAGTGAAGCAGTCATGGAAGCCCAGGGATCTGTACTAACGAATAAGTATGCAGAAGGCTATCCAGGCCGCCGTTATTATGGCGGTTGCGAGCATGTCGATGTTGTTGAAAACATTGCCCGTGACCGTGCGAAGGAAATCTTCGGAGCTGAGCACGTAAACGTTCAGCCGCATTCTGGCGCACAGGCGAATATGGCGGTTTATTTTACCATCCTTGAACAGGGTGATACTGTCCTCGGGATGAATCTGTCGCACGGCGGACACCTGACGCATGGCAGCCCGGTAAACTTCAGCGGTGTGCAGTACAATTTCGTCGAGTACGGTGTCGACGAAGACACTCATCTCATCAATTACGATGTTGTTCTGGAAAAAGCCCGCGAGCACAAGCCAAAGCTGATTGTTGCCGGTGCAAGTGCATATCCAAGAGCGATTGATTTCAAGCGTTTCCGTGAAATCGCGGATGAAGTCGGCGCTTATTTGATGGTCGATATGGCGCATATCGCCGGTTTGGTTGCAGCAGGACTGCACCAGAATCCGGTACCGTACGCAGACTTTGTCACTACGACTACTCATAAAACACTTCGCGGACCACGCGGCGGAATGATCCTTTGCAAGGAAGAATATGCGAAGAAAATCGACAAGTCCATCTTCCCGGGTATTCAGGGAGGCCCGCTGATGCACGTCATCGCTGCCAAAGCGGTTGCTTTCGGCGAAGCGCTTGAGGGTTCTTTTAAAGAATATGCGGAAAGTATCATTTCGAATGCCAACCGTCTGGCAGAAGGCTTGAAAAAGGAAGGCATTGACCTTGTTTCTGGCGGAACGGACAATCACCTGCTATTGGTTGATCTGCGCTCACTTGGTTTGACTGGAAAAGTAGCGGAAAAGGTGCTGGACGAAATCGGCATCACCGTCAATAAAAATACAATTCCATTCGATCCGGAAAGCCCGTTTGTCACAAGCGGAATCCGTATCGGTACGGCAGCGGTAACAAGCCGCGGTTTCGCACACGAAGAGATGGATGAAATCGCATCACTGATTGCCTTCACATTGAAAAACTATGAAGATGAAACAAAGCTTGAAGAAGCAAGCAAACGCGTCGAAGATCTGACAAGCAAGTTCGAACTATACCCTGAGAGATAATATTTCACCCGGCGGTCCTCCATGAATGAGGGCCGCTTTTTATAAAAATCTAAGATTGTTTATTTTAATTGGAGAAATTTCCAGCTCTAGCGCCTAGCCCCTCGAGACGCTTCGGTCCGCCCGATGAAGTCAAAGAACGACTTCACTGGTCGGCCCTCCAGCGCTTGTCGGGGCTGACCAAGGCGCTTACGCTTTTCTATCAAAAATCAGTACGCTGTAGCGGTTGCTTGTCCAGTAGTTTTTCTGTAAAATTAAACGAAGTGTGATTCAGCAGATCTTACATATAACAGACAGGTGTTCACAACTCATTTACCTTAAAAAGGAGCGATACACATGGCAAAAGTATACGTATTTGACCATCCATTGATCCAGCATAAACTTACTTATATCCGTGAAAAAAGCACAGGCACAAAGGAATTCCGCGAGCTTGTAGACGAAGTCGCAACGCTGATGGCGTTCGAAATCACGCGTGACATGCCACTTGAGGAAATTGAAATTGAAACACCAGTCGAAAAGACAAAATCGAAAGTTCTTTCAGGCAAGAAGCTCGGCATCATCCCGATCCTGCGCGCAGGTATCGGAATGGTAGACGGCATCCTGAAATTGATCCCGGCTGCCAAAGTCGGCCACATCGGGCTTTACCGTGATCCGGAAACTTTAATGCCGGTTGAATATTATGTAAAACTTCCAAGCGACGTCGAAGAGCGCGATTTCATCGTCGTTGACCCAATGCTTGCAACAGGCGGTTCCGCAGTAGAAGCTATCAATTCATTGAAAAAACGCGGCGCGAAGCACATCAAATTCATGTGTTTGATCGCTGCTCCAGAAGGTGTAGAAACCGTAAAGGAAGCACACCCGGATGTAGACATTTACATCGCAGCACTTGACGAAAAGCTGAACGACCACGGCTACATCGTACCTGGACTGGGAGACGCAGGCGATCGTTTATTTGGGACGAAATAAGGAGTGTTATACGAAATAAGGAGTGTTAAAAATGAATCAGCCTATTAAAGTAATGACTATCTTTGGAACACGCCCTGAAGCAATCAAGATGGCTCCGCTTGTCCTTGAATTGCAAAAACACCCTGAACAGTTTGAATCAATTGTTACGGTAACCGCCCAGCACCGTCAAATGCTGGACCAGGTTCTGAACATTTTCAATATCACACCTGACTTCGACCTCAACATCATGAAGGACCGACAGACTCTGATTGATGTAACGACTCGAGGCCTCGAAGGTCTGGATAAAGTGATGAAAGAAGTAAAACCGGATATTGTCCTTGTACATGGTGATACGACCACAACGTTTGTTGCAAGTCTAGCCGCTTACTATAATCAAATTGTTGTTGGACATGTTGAGGCAGGATTGAGAACGTGGAATAAATATTCTCCGTTCCCTGAGGAAATGAATCGCCAGCTGACAGGCGTCATGGCGGATCTTCATTTCGCCCCGACTTCAAAATCAGCGGAAAACCTGCTTCAAGAGAATAAGCGGGAAGAAAACATATTTGTAACCGGAAATACAGCCATTGATGCATTGAATACAACAGTAAAAGAAACTTATCATCATGAAGTGCTCGACAAGCTTGGAGACAGCCGTTTGATTCTTATGACGGCGCACCGCCGTGAAAATCTTGGCCAACCAATGCGCAACATGTTCCGTGCCATCAAAAGAATCGTCGATGAGCAACATGATGTACAAGTTGTTTATCCTGTTCACTTGAATCCTGCAGTACGTGAGCTCGCTGACGAAGTGCTTGGCAATGATCCGCGCATCCATCTGATCGAGCCGCTTGACGTAATCGATTTCCATAACTTCGCCTCACGTGCGTATTTAATCCTAACAGATTCAGGCGGTGTCCAGGAGGAAGCACCATCACTTGGTGTCCCTGTACTGGTACTTCGAGATACAACGGAGCGTCCGGAAGGGATTGAAGCAGGTACATTAAAGCTTGCCGGGAACGAAGAACAGCCAATTTACGATATGGCTACTGAATTGCTGACCGACCGCGACGCTTATGAAAAAATGGCCAAGGCCTCTAATCCATACGGTGACGGGCGCGCTTCAGAACGAATTTGCGAAGCGATTCAATATTATTTCAAACGGACTGAAAATCGCCCGGAACAATATAAATAAGAATCTTTTTAACCACCTCTTTTTGAAAAAGGGGTGTTTCTTTTTAATGAAGATTTTTTCTGATACTGATTTTTTGTAGAGGATTAGAATAATTCTCGTCCGCGGAATTCCATCGTGATTTCGCGGGATTCATCCTCTTTTTCGCGGAATAACCCTGCGTTATCGCGGAATAAATGTAATCTGCATACTAAACTCCCTAAATTGAGACGCTAAGTTAAAAAGGGAGGGCTGTTTTTTCATGAAAAAGCATAAATTTTTCTTCATTATCCTTTCTATAGCAACCCTCACTGCCTTCCAGCCGCAAAAACTGCAGCATCCGCCGATTCCTCGTGAAGATCCCCAAGCTGAAAAAATAGCAATTGTCATGACGGAGAAGCCGGTGGAAGAATGGCAAATCAAAAACCAGCTAAAAAACCTTAAAAATACGAAGCTTCGACGTGTTTTCGGCTATGCAATCAATGGATATTCGGTCGAGGGCCCTGTATCTGAGCTCAAGCAGCTGGAAGAGGCGAATGCTGTAAAACTCGTTTCCGAAGTTAATACCTACAAGGTGGAGAATTCTGCTCACGAGCCTGTTGGCTATAAATCCAGCTCAAGCTTCATCGACAATTTTGAATTGATTGGGACAGAAGCGGTCCATGGACTTCTTGATGACAAGGGGAACCGCCTGACAGGAAAGGGTGTCACAATAGGGGTCATAGATACGGGGATTGATTATGAGCATCCGGACTTGAGGAAGAGTTTCTCTGGCGGCCATGACCTGGTTGACGGTGATGATGATCCGATGGAGACGAAGGGCGTTGGATTCCAGAGCACCTTGCATGGCACGCATGTAGCCGGTGTCATAGCTGCCAACGGGAGGATGAGAGGGATGGCTCCCGAAGCGAAAATCGTAGCCTATAGAGCACTTGGCCCTGGGGGAAGCGGAACAACCGAGCAGGTGATTGCGGCGATTGATGAAGCGATCAAGGATAAGGTGGATATTCTGAATCTTTCACTCGGTAATGACGTCAATGGCCCCGACCTGCCTATCAGTCTGGCGCTTAACAAAGCGGTGGATGAAGGGATTGTCGCTGTCACTTCCTCGGGAAATTCGGGCCCGAATCGCTGGACAGTTGGATCTCCAGGTACTGCTTCAAAGGCCATATCCGTTGGGGCATCGACCCCTCCGATGCAGGTGCCTTACCTCAACGCGCCAGGCGAGTCAAAACAAATCAGGCTGGAGCTTTTACAGGGATCTGACAACTGGAACATTACCCAAAGTGAGAGCCTCGTTTTTGCGGGTTTAGGTACAAAGGAAGAGATGAAGAATGTTAGCAATAAAATAGTACTTGTCGAGAGGGGCAAGCTGACTTTTACAGAAAAAGCGAGAAATGCCTTCGAAGCCGGTGCTATTGGTATCATCATTTATAACAATACAAATGGCACTTTTTTTGGGAACCTTGAGGCCACATTGCCGATTCCTGTTGCAGCTATCAGCAAAGAAGATGGAATAGCTTTGAAAAAACAGCTCAAAAGCAATTCGATGCTCATCCGCATCCATTTAATAGAAGAAAAAGATATCCTGGCCGATTTCAGCTCCCGCGGCCCGGTGACGGTCACCTGGGAAATCAAGCCGGATATCGTTGCTCCTGGAGTCGCGATCAACAGTACGATACCGGGAGGCTACCTTCCTCTGCAGGGCACGAGCATGGCTGCACCCCATATAGCCGGAGCAGCCGCATTGATCAAGCAAGCGCATCCAGACTGGACACCTGCGGAAATTAAGGCGGCTATTATGAACACTGCTGTGGAAATTAAAGATCGTACCGGCAAACCATATCGGACATTCGAGCAGGGAGCAGGGCGGGTTCAGTTAAAAGTGGCAATCGAGACCGAGAGTCTTGTCACTCCGGGTTCATTGCAATTTGGTAAATTCCAGCTGGCTGAAAGTATGCACAGGCATAGCGCCCAGCTAAAAGTAAGAAATAATAGTAAGGCATCAAAAACCTATTCCTTTTCCATTCCTAAAAAGCAAAACGGGATTGAATGGGAGCTCCCTCTAAGTTTTACATTGCAACCAGACGAAACAAAGGAAATCGAGGTCGGTATGAAGGTTACCCCGGAGAGGCTCGACGAAAAAATCCATGATGGCACACTGGTAATCGACGACGGAAAAAGCATGACAAGAATTCCTTATCTTTACGTCCTCGAAGAGCCAGATTACCCGCGGGTAATGGGGTTCGGATTTGCTCCTGCTGACTCCGGGGCAGCCTATCGTTATGAAGTCTATCTGCCTGGCGGAGCAGAAGAGTTCGGAATTGCTCTTTTTGATCCGGACCAATTCCGATTCATCGGTTTTCTTGACTGGGGAAGGAAACTGAAAAAAGGAATGGCTGAAAGGGAAATTCCGTCCGATAAACTGCCAGAGGACGGGGTCTACCTGGCAAAAGTATTCGCGAAAAAAGCCGGCCGTGAAAGTATGATCGAAACAATGATTTATATTGATAAAGCATCTTTGAAAAAAAGGGCCGGAGAAAGGTGAAGTGACCTCTCCGGCCCTTTTTACTGTTTCAAATAGGCTCTTTTCTCAAACTTTGTTGCTATTGACTACAAAAAAGGATGGAATTACTTAAGTTTCTTCACAAATTAACGCTTAATGAGAGAAAAGAGCTTGCCAACTTAGTACCGACCTGCAAAATAGCTTTTATCACGTTAAAAATCGGCTTTAGGATTTTAACAACAATCTTTACGAAAACAGCCTTCAAATAAAACTTTGATAATACAATTCTAATATAGGGTTAATGGTATATATTCACAGTGGAAACTTTGTGAACTTTTTCACCCCAATGGATTGACATTGACATTTGCCTATTGTATGCTTACAAAGGGCATAAAATGATAAGGTTTTCAATGTTGATATGCAAGCTTTTTTTATGTGAAAATATTGTTTTTTCAAAAAATATTTTCCACCCCCTGAATATCCATTCTCAAAAGCGAGGATGCGTTTTTTATGCGCCGAAACAACCGCCACCCTTTACAAGCGATGGCACTCATGTCCGCTATACTATCTCAATTGGTAGGCTCGATTTTAATTGGCATATTCTCCGGAAGATGGCTGGACCGTACCCTTGGTACAGAGCCACTTTTCTTAATATTCGGATTGCTGATCGGATTGGCGGCAGGTGTGTATGCCATGCTTCGCCTCATCCAACACTTCTTTTCGGGAGACTAAGCCATCAATGGAAATCAAGGATATGTTTACTCGCCAGCGAAAATACATATTTACATTATTGTCGTTATATGTACTTGGATATGGGTTTACAACCTATCAATCTGTGTTTGCTGGATTGATCTTTGGTACAAGCCTGAGCCTTTTTAATCTATGGCTGCTTGCGAGGAAAATGAACAGCTTTGGGGATTCGGTGGTACAGGGGAAAAAGGTACGCTCACTTGGCTCCATGTCGAGACTTGCGACCGGTGCGCTTGCCGTAATCATTGCGATGGAATATCCGGATCGCATAAACCTTGTATTTACGGTTTTGGGATTAATGACAGCTTATATTGTCATTATGATAGATTTTTTTGTCCAGACTTTTCAATCACGTAAATAGCGGGGAAGAGAGGTGAATAATTGATGCATCATGAAGCTCCATTAAAAGAAATATTTGGGCTTACTTTTAACTTAGCAAATTTGCTGATGATTACAGTGGCAACTGCTATCGTATTCATCATTGCAGTTCTTTCCACTCGTAGGCTTGCGATGAAACCGACAGGAATGCAGAACTTCATGGAATGGGTTATGGATTTCGTCAAAGGGATTATCAACAGCACGATGGACTGGAAGGATGGGGGAAGATTCCACGTCCTTGGGATCACACTGCTGATGTATGTGTTTGTTTCCAATATGCTGGGACTGCCGTTCTCTGTCGTTGTCGACAATGAACTATGGTGGAAATCACCGACAGCTGACCCGGTCATCACACTGACTCTCGCAGTCATGGTGGTAGGGCTTTCCCATTATTACGGCGTCAAGCTTAAAGGCACTGCCGAATACGGCAAGGAATTCTTTAAGCCATTTTGGTTCATGTTCCCGATCAAGATCATTGAAGAGTTCGCAAACACGCTCACTCTTGGTCTTCGTCTCTACGGTAACATTTACGCGGGTGAGATCCTGTTGGGTCTGCTTGCAGCCAGCCTCGCAACAGGGGTGGGCGGACACTTGGCCGCTGCCGTTCCAATGCTTGTATGGCAAGGTTTCTCCGTTTTTGTCGGAGCAATCCAGGCATTTATCTTCACAATGTTAACGATGGTTTATCTCTCTCATAAAGTGAGCCATGACCATTAATATATACCCTGTTCATTTAATGAACAAAACTAATAAAACTTTTTTTCATACATTAAAGGAGGAACTTTATAATGGGTCTTTTAGCAGCAGCAATCGCAATCGGTTTAGCAGCACTTGGAGCAGGTATTGGTAACGGTTTAATCGTATCACGTACAGTGGAAGGTATCGCTCGTCAGCCAGAAGCTCGCGGTATGCTTCAAACTACAATGTTCATCGGGGTTGCGTTGGTTGAAGCGATTCCTATCATTGCTGTAGTTATCGCGTTCATGGTTATTGGTGCAGAATAATTAACTAAATTCAAATGGCGAAGATCATTCCGCGCGAACCTTCGCCATTCTATTATGTGTGCTCCCCGCCGGAAAGGCTTACCAATCCGGCGGGGAGCAGACCTGAATTTGAATGTAAGCAATCGTTTGAGATAAAATCGGGCAAGCCCGGATATGGAACTGGGAGCCCCTTAGCGTCGGCTTCCGGCCAGATGACGCATGTTGGACCTTTTTTAATCATGGTACAACTCTTGAAGGGAGTGAATCGAGGGTGTTAACAATGAATTTTGTATTGGGAGCGGCTTCCGGCCTTAATACTGGAGATATTTTGTTCCAGCTTGTTATGTTCCTTGTTTTGTTGGCATTGCTCAAAAAGTTCGCTTGGGGTCCATTAATGGGCATCATGAAGGAACGTGAAGAGCATATTGCTGGCGAAATCGGAGCGGCTGAAAAGAGCCGTGCAGAAGCACAGAAACTTTTGGAAGAACAGCGTGAAATGCTTAAGCAGGCACGCGCAGAAGCACAGGGCTTAATTGAAAACGCGAAGAAGCAGGGCGATGTTCAGCGTGATGAAATCATTGCACTGGCACGCACTGAATCTGACAGAATCAAAGAATCTGCGAAGCTTGAAATCGAGCAGCAGAAGGAGCAGGCTGTTGCGGCAATCCGCGAACAAGTGGCTTCTCTATCTGTCTTGATTGCTTCTAAAGTAATCGAGAAGGAAATCTCTGCAGCTGACCAGGAAAAGCTCATCAATGAATATATTCAAGAGGCGGGTAATGCCCGATGAGCAACTCGACAGTAGCAAAGCGCTATGCCCTGGCACTTTTTCAAATCGCTTCTGAAAAGCAGGCTCTCCCGCAGGTTGAGGATGAGCTTCGCACAGTAAAAGAAGTATTCGTGAACAATCCTGAATTGACTGCTTTCCTAAAGTCTCCAAAACTTCCAAATGAGAAGAAGAAAGAGGTATTGAAGCAAGCATTCGGATCTGTAAGCACATATGTCCTTAATACTCTGATGATCCTGGTTGACCGCCACCGCGAAGACCAGATCGCAGACGTTGCTGACCAGTTCATCGCCCTTGCGAATGACGCAAAAGGCGTGGCTGAAGCAAAAGTCTATAGTGTCCAGCCTCTCTCGGCTGAGCAGGCTGAAGCCATTTCAGCTTCGTTCGCACCGCAGGTTGGCAAACAGTCACTTCAAATTGAAAACATTGTAGATTCCAATTTACTTGGAGGCGTAAAGCTTCGTATTGGAAACCGCATTTTTGACGGCAGCTTGCGCGGCAAGCTCGATCGTTTAGAACGTAAATTGCTAGGCTAAGATTCGTAGATAGGGGTGAAACTCATGAGCATCAAAGCTGAAGAAATCAGTGCGCTGATAAAATCGCAAATCGAAAATTATCAGTCGGAAATTCAAGTGAGTGATGTGGGTACAGTTATCAGTGTTGGTGACGGTATCGCCCGTGCTCATGGCCTCGACAATGTCATGGCTGGAGAACTTGTTGAATTTTCAAACGGCGTTATGGGTATGGCACAAAACCTGGAAGAAAATAACGTCGGTATCATCATCCTTGGACCTTTCACGGACATCCGCGAAGGTGACGAGGTACGCCGTACGGGCCGCATCATGGAGGTTCCTGTAGGGGAACAGCTTATCGGCCGCGTAGTAAACCCTCTTGGACAGCCAGTAGATGGAATGGGTCCAATCAATACAACTAAAACTCGTCCAATCGAGTACGCTGCACCAGGCGTTATGGACCGTAAATCCGTTCATGAGCCATTGCAGACTGGTATCAAGGCGATCGACGCTCTTGTGCCAATCGGCCGCGGACAGCGTGAATTGATCATCGGTGACCGCCAGACTGGTAAAACATCTGTAGCGATCGATACAATCCTGAACCAAAAAGGCCAGGACATGATCTGTATCTACGTCGCAATCGGACAGAAGGAATCAACTGTACGTAACGCAGTTGAAACTCTCCGTAAGCACGGCGCGTTAGAGTATTCTATCGTTGTTACAGCATCTGCTTCCCAGCCTGCTCCATTGCTATACCTTGCTCCATACGCGGGTGTTACAATGGCTGAAGACTTCATGTACGATGGCAAGCATGTGCTTGTAGTATATGATGACCTTTCAAAACAAGCGGCAGCATACCGTGAACTTTCCTTGCTGCTTCGCCGTCCTCCAGGCCGTGAAGCCTACCCAGGGGATGTATTCTACTTGCACTCACGCTTGCTAGAGCGTGCTGCTAAGTTGAGCGACGCTAAAGGCGCAGGTTCAATCACAGCACTACCGTTCATTGAAACGCAGGCAGGCGACGTTTCTGCTTACATTCCAACGAACGTTATCTCAATCACTGACGGACAGATCTTCTTGCAGTCTGACCTATTCTTCTCTGGGGTACGTCCAGCGATCAACGCAGGTCTTTCTGTATCCCGTGTAGGTGGTTCCGCTCAAATCAAAGCGATGAAGAGTGTATCTGGTACACTGCGTCTTGACCTTGCTTCATACCGTGAATTGGAAGCATTCGCACAATTCGGTTCTGACCTTGATAAAGCAACACAAGCGAAGCTGAATCGCGGTGCCCGTACGGTAGAAGTTCTAAAGCAAGATCTAAACAAGCCGCTATCTGTTGAAAAGCAAGTAGCGATCCTATATGCATTGACTCGCGGCTTCCTTGACGATATTCCATTGCAGGATATCCGCCGCTTTGAAGCTGAATTCCTTACTTGGTTAGACCACAACCGCAAAGAAGTGTTAGACCATATCCGCACAACGAAGGTTCTTCCTTCTGATGACGATATGGCTGCTGCAATCAACGACTTCAAAAAGACGTTTGCAGTATCTGAGTAAAAAGAAAAGCGGATGCGTCTTGGACGCTGATGCTTTCAAGCAGAGCCAGCCTTAAGCTGGTCCTGCTTTTACCTTGGACTAACAATCTTTTTTAAAAGGGTGGTGAGAACCGAAATGGCATCTTTACGCGATATAAAAAACCGTATTACTTCGACTAAAAAGACGAGCCAGATTACCAAGGCAATGGAGATGGTATCCGCCGCTAAATGGAACCGCGGGGTAATGAACGCGAAAGCATTCGTACCTTACATGGAAAAAATCCAGGAAGTGACTGCCTCAATCGCAATGGGCAGCAAGGATTCCAACCACCCAATGCTGAACAGCCGTCCAGTCAAGAAGACGGGTTATCTAGTGATTACATCTGACCGCGGACTAGCAGGTGCTTACAACAGTAACGTCCTTCGCCAGCTGTATCAGACAATCCAGAAACGCCATAAATCAAATGACGAGTTTGCGATCATCGCGATCGGGCGTGTCGGCCGTGACTTTTTCCAGAGTCGTGGCATGAACGTTGTCCTAGACATCGTCGGCATTGCAGACCAGCCGTCCTTCTCTGAAATCCAGGATATCGCCAGCAACACAGTTGGCATGTTCTCGGACGGAACATTTGATGAATTATATATTTACTACAGCCATTACCTCAGCGCGATTTCTCAAGAAGTAACTGAGAAGAAGCTGCTTCCGTTAACGGACATTGGCGCTGCTTCAACAAAGCTTACCTCTTATGAATTTGAACCAAACGCTGAGGAGATCCTGGAAGTTCTCTTGCCGCAGTATGCAGAAAGCTTGATTTACGGGGCGCTGCTTGATAGTAAAGCAAGTGAACACGCTGCTCGTATGACAGCCATGAGAAACGCTACGGATAACGCGAAAGAGCTGATCAATTCACTCAGCTTGAGCTACAACCGTGCGCGTCAGGCTGCTATTACCCAGGAAATCACCGAGATCGTCGGTGGAGCTGCAGCGCTCGAATAGATTTTCCAATGACAATCGGGGATGTGGCTTAAAGCTGCATCCCATCATGATGTATATATTTCAACTAGTACGATAGGAGGGAACAAGATGAACAAAGGACGCGTTCTCCAGGTTATGGGTCCGGTTGTTGACGTTAAGTTTGAAAGCGGCAATCTTCCAGAGATCTATAACGCTTTGAAAATTGTAACCAGCGATGCGGATGTGACCATCGAATTAACTCTTGAAGTAGCCCTTCACTTAGGCGATGACACAGTTCGTACGATCGCGATGTCTTCCACAGACGGCCTTAAGCGTGGCGTCGAAGTATTAGATACAGGTGCTCCAATCTCCGTTCCGGTTGGGGACGTAACACTAGGACGTGTATTCAACGTATTGGGTGAGTCAATCGACCTTGACGCTCCAATCGCTGCTGATTCACGCCGTGATTCAATCCACAGGGAAGCTCCAACATTCGAACAGCTTTCTACTGAGGTTGAAATCCTTGAGACAGGTATCAAGGTAGTTGACCTTCTTGCTCCATACATCAAGGGTGGTAAAATCGGATTGTTCGGTGGTGCCGGTGTAGGTAAAACTGTACTTATCCAGGAATTGATCAACAACATCGCTCAAGAACACAGCGGTATCTCCGTATTCGCAGGTGTTGGTGAGCGTACTCGTGAAGGTAATGACCTTTACCACGAAATGACTGATTCTGGCGTTATCAAGCAAACTGCGATGGTATTCGGACAGATGAACGAGCCGCCAGGAGCACGTATGCGTGTTGCCCTGACTGGTCTTACAATGGCAGAATACTTCCGTGATGAGCAAGGACAGGACGTTCTTTTCTTCATGGATAACATCTTCCGTTTCACGCAAGCAGGTTCCGAGGTTTCCGCGCTGCTTGGCCGTATGCCATCTGCGGTAGGTTACCAGCCGACTCTTGCAACTGAAATGGGTAAATTGCAGGAACGTATCACATCTACTAACGTAGGTTCTGTTACTTCCATCCAGGCAATCTACGTACCAGCCGATGACTACACTGACCCGGCTCCGGCTACGACTTTCGCTCACTTGGATGCAACAACAAACCTTGAGCGTAAGCTTTCTGAAATGGGTATCTACCCTGCGGTGGATCCGCTTGCTTCGACTTCACGTGCATTGACACCTGAAATCGTTGGCGAAGAGCACTACTCAGTAGCTCGCCGCGTACAGCAAACATTGCAGCGTTATAGAGAACTTCAGGACATCATTGCGATTCTTGGTATGGATGAGCTTTCTGACGATGATAAGCTAATCGTACACCGTGCTCGCCGTGTCCAGTTCTACCTGTCACAAAACTTCCACGTAGCTGAGCAGTTCACAGGACAGCCAGGATCTTACGTGCCAGTTAAAGAAACAGTTAAAGGATTCGCAGAAATCCTTGACGGAAAATATGACCACCTTCCAGAAGATGCATTCCGCCTAGTTGGCCGAATCGAAGAAGTTATCGAGAATGCAAAACGTATGGGTGTAGAGGTCTAATAACGGACCAGGAGGGTAAAAAATGAAGACGATTAAAGTCAGTGTTGTTACTCCCGATGGGCCGGTGTATGAATCAGATGTTGAAATGGTGAGCACAAAAGCAAGCACAGGCGAGCTTGGAATCTTGCCAGGCCACATTCCAATGGTTGCACCGCTACAAATTGGCGCTGTCCGTTTGAAAAATGGCAGCAATAACGAGTTCATTGCAGTCAGCGGCGGGTTCCTTGAGGTCCGTCCTGAGCAGGTAACCATCCTTGCTCAATCTGCAGAACAATCATCTGAAATCGATCTTGAACGTGCATTAAGAGCAAAAGAACGCGCTGAACAACGCCTGCATGAAAGAAAGCAGGAGAACATTGACTTCAAGCGTGCAGAACTTGCCCTTCAGCGTGCGATCAACCGTATTACAGTTGCAGAACGCAGAATTTAATTTTTAAATTTAACACCCTTCGGATAGTTCCGGAGGGTGTTTTTTATGTGGTGCATGGCCAATCTTCTGCCAATTTAGTTACAAATCTAGGAGGGAATTCCGTTTCGCTATAAAAACTAAAAAATCGCTATAAAATCAATAAAGTCGCTATAAAAATGAAAAACTCGCTATAAAACAGAAAAATTCGCTATAAAAATAATATTTTCTCTATAATAACGTTTTGTTATATAAGAAGGGATATGTTTAACGAAGACATTATGCTGATAAACCTTGTTAAGGCTATAAGGTAACCAATTTTAATGAAAAAACTCTTGTCTGGAGGTCAAAACCTTCACTCGTTTCCTCAAAAAAGCTCCCCACAAATATCTGCCAAGCAAAAAATCCACAATTCCGCCATAAATCGACTCAGGAGCAGAACTTAAAAATGTTGACAAACGTCACTGACAACTTAATCTAAATTCGTTTAAATATAACATGTAAACGATTGTCTTTTTTGAGAAGCAGCGCATTCAGGAGTGAGAGTTCTCTTGCCTAAGGAAAGGCTGCCATAGCAAAAAAGGTCCGTCAAAAAGAATGCGAATATTTTGCCTTCCGGAATACTAAGTATGGAAGGGGATGACTCTGTCCGTGTGTCGGAACACGCTCTGGAAAGGTACTATATTTCTATCAAAAAGGCTTGGAAGAAGGTTGCCAGATTGTACAAAGCCTTGTCGACACACTATTGTAACAATGGTATAATTGTTATCGGTTACAAGTTTAAAAAGTATGAAAATTTCACAACATTGGAGGGATGGGCATGGAACAGTTGAATCTATATCAAAATAACTATTTGATAGTCTTTGTGTTCCTATGTCTCGGGGTATTGCTTCCAATCGTCGCCTTATTTGCGGCAAAGCTTCTGCGGCCGAAATACAAGCAGGACGAGCGGAAATATACCACCTACGAGAGCGGGATGGAACCGTTCAGCGATGCACGGGTCCAGTTTAATGTCCGTTATTATGTGTTTGCCCTTATGTTCGTTATTTTTGATGTAGAAACAGCGTTTTTGTATCCATGGGCTGTCGCCTATGAAAAGCTGGGGATTTTCGCATTGATTGAAATGCTGATTTTCGTCGTAATGCTTCTCATCGGACTCATCTACGCATGGAAAAAGAAGGTGCTAAAATGGATTTAAAATTGGATGATTTCTCACCCGAAGAAGTGGCTGAACTCCAAAGGAACGTATTCGTGACAACTCTTGAGCAGGTTAAAGGCTGGGCGCGAAGCAACTCTATGTGGCCGATGACATTCGGACTTGCATGCTGCGCAATCGAAATGATGGCATCCAGCTCGGCTCACTATGACCTTGACCGTTTCGGGACTTTTTACCGGAACTCACCGCGTCAGTCTGATGTCATGATTGTGTCAGGAACTGTGACAAAGAAAATGGCTCCAACTGTCCGCAGGCTGTACGACCAGCTGGCAGAACCGAAGTGGGTAATCGCAATGGGTTCATGCGCAACTGCAGGCGGTCCATATGTAAAATCATACTCAGTTGTAAAAGGGGTCGACCAGATCGTACCTGTCGATGTTTATATACCGGGATGCCCGCCGAATCCAGCAGCATTAATTTACGGAATCAATAAACTTAAAGAGAAAATCCGTTACGAGGCGAAAACCGGGAAGAAGGTGATCTAACCGATGAGCGGGGAAAAGGATCTTGAGCAGATAAAGAGAGAAGCAGCGGCAAAAGCCAAAGAACTGGCGAAACAGCGCCAGGCCGCTAAGCAATCAGGGGAAGGAAATGACCCGAAAAAGGTTGCCGAGAAAGTCGCAGAACCTGAAGTGAAGGAAAACGAAGAAATGGCAGCTGCACCTGCTGGTGATGAAGCTGACCTTGCGAAAAAGAAAGCCGCCGCAGCAGCGAAAGCGAAGGCAGCTGCACTGGCGAAAATGAAAGCAAGAGAGCAGGCTGGAGAAGCCCCAGAAACAGCAGAATCAAAGGAAGAGATTTCTGCTCCAGTTGAAGGCCAGGACGCTGATTTGGCCAAGAAGAAAGCAGCGGCAGCAGCAAAGGCAAAAGCAGCTGCACTGGCAAAGATGAAAGCAGCGGGCCAGGCAGGTGCAGAAGCTGAGGCAGAAGTGCCAGCAGCACTGGAAACATCAACCGCATCAACAGATGATGATGACCTTGCGAAAAAGAAAGCCGCAGCTGTAGCAAAAGCAAAGGCAGCAGCGGCAGCTAAAAGAAAAGCGCAGTCAGAAGCAGCTGGAGAAACGGAAGCACCTTCGGATGACGATGACCTCGCTAAAAAGAAAGCCGCAGCAGTAGCGAAAGCAAAAGCCGCAGCGGCAGCAAAACGGAAAGCACAGGAGGCAGCAGGAGGAGCAGATGCTTCAACAGATGATGATGATCTTGCGAAAAAGAAAGCCGCAGCAGTAGCGAAGGCAAAGGCTGCCGCAGCAGCAAAAGCGAAAGCCGCAGCCGGCGGAGGATCAGCTGATGACGAGAAAGCGAAAGCGATTGCAGCAGCCAAAGCAAAAGCTGCCGCTGCCGCGAAGGCGAAGTCAGCAGCCGGTGCAAAAGCAGGAGCAGAAGAACCTGTTGAAGAGAAGAAGCCATCTCCAAACCAGCCTTACCTTGATAAATATGTAAAAGCAATCACCGACAATCTTGGCGATGACATTTTGGAAGATTCCTATATTAACCCTCTTTCAAAGGATGTCCCTACCCTTGTCGCAAAGAAAGAATCCTATTATAGACTGGCCGAATTCCTTAAGTACAACGAACTATTAGGCTTCGATTATCTGTCAGAGATCCACGGCAGTGATTTCCAGACACATATGGAAGTGTATGTTCACTTGTACTCATACAAAAACAGGCAGTCAGTTGCGTTAAAAGTCAAGCTTGACCGCGAACAGCCGGTCATTGAGTCACTAGCGAACCTGTGGGCAGGAGCAAACTGGCCGGAGTGTGAAGCATACGACCTGCTTGGCATTAAATTCGAAGGCCATCCAAACCTCCATCGCATCATGCTTGGTGAAGACTGGGTCGGCCACCCATTGAGAAAAGACTATGAACCGTATGATGTGGAGGTGTAGCCCGTGATACGCACAGAAGAAATGCTCTTGAACGTGGGCCCGCAGCACCCTAGTACACACGGTGTATTCCGCCTCGTTCTGAAAATTGACGGTGAAATCATCATTGAAGCGAAGCCGGTCATCGGCTATTTGCACCGCGGGACTGAAAAGCTTGCAGAAAACCTGCAATATACACAAATCATTCCGTATACAGACCGGATGGACTACGTTTCAGCCATGACGAACAACTATGTCATCTGCCATGCAGTGGAAACGATGATGGGCGTCCAGATTCCGGAACGCGCTGAATATTTAAGGGTACTTGCGATGGAGTTGAACAGGGTTGCCAGCCACCTGCTTTGGTGGGGGACATTCATCCTCGACTTCGGTGCTACAAGCCCGTTGCTTTATGCATTCCGTGACCGGGAAATGATCCTGAATCTGCTCAATGAACTTTCGGGTGCTCGTCTGACGTTCAACTACATGCGTGTAGGCGGCGTTAAATGGGATGCTCCGGAGGGCTGGATTGAAAAGGTAGCAGATTTCGTTCCGTACCTGAGGGAACAGCTGAAGGGATACCATCAGCTTGTATCCGGCAATGAAATCTTCCTGAACCGTACAAAGAATATCGGTACATATACGAAGGAAGATGCAATCAACTATTCATTGAGCGGCCCGAACCTTCGTTCAACCGGCGTCAAGTGGGATTTGCGCAAGGATGAGCCGTATTCAATTTATGACCGCTTCGACTTCGACGTCGTCACTCGCGAAGAAGGCGATGCACTTGCCCGTTATTACGTGAGGATGGGCGAAATTGAGGAATCACTGAAAATTATTGAACAGGCTGTGCAGCAATTCCCGAAAGAGGGAGAGATCATGGCCAAGGTTCCGAAAATCATCAAGGCACCAAAAGGGGAAGCGTTTGTCCGGATCGAGGGCTCCCGAGGCGAAATCGGCTGCTATATATCCAGCGATGGCAAAAAAGAGCCATACCGCCTCAAGTTCAGAAGGCCGAGCTTCTATAATCTGCAAATCCTCCCTAAACTGCTAGAAGGAGAAAGCATCTCAAATCTGATTGCAATTTTAGGAGCGGTTGATATCGTTCTTGGGGAGGTAGACGGATAATGGTTCAGGAGCTACTCGAATCAAGCGCAGGCCTCATGAACTTCAGTATTTTCTTTATCCTCGCCGTCGTCCTGCTGTTCGTGATCCTTGGATTCGTAACAATGGCGATTCTGGCAGAGAGGAAAGTACTGGGTTTTATGCAGGGCCGTTATGGTCCAGCCCATGTCGGCGGTAAATGGGGGCTGTTGCAATCCGTAGCCGACGTTGTAAAGCTTCTTGTAAAAGAAGACTTGATTCCAAAGGCAGCAGATAAGCCGCTGTTCATCATTGCACCGGTCATCGCGTTCGCGCCATCCTTCATGGTCATGGCAACAATACCTTTGACCGACAGACTGCAATTTGCCGATTTGAATGTTGGATTCCTGTACTATATCGCTATATCAGGACTGACGATTGTCGGTATGCTGATGGCAGGCTGGGCATCCAACAATAAATACTCACTGCTTGGCGGTATGCGTGCCGCGGCCCAGATGATTTCCTACGAAATCCCGCTGGTCATGAGCGTTTTGGGAATTGTCCTGTTATCGGGAAGCCTTAACCTGAATGATATCGTTGAAACACAGCAGAACAGCGGCTGGTTCATCCTTTGGCAGCCAATAGCGTTCATCGTATTCTTCATCGCCGCTACTGCCGAATTGAACAGGGTGCCATTTGACCTTGCAGAGGCGGAAAACGAGCTTGTTGCCGGTTTCCACACAGAGTATTCTGGATTCCGCTGGGCGATGTTCATGCTGGCTGAATATGTGTATATGTTTGCAATGTCTGCTTTGATAACCGTTTTATTCCTTGGAGGCTGGCTGCCGCTGCCATTCCTCGGCTTCATACCTGGGGCTGTCTGGTTCGCGCTTAAGTTTAGCCTGGTCGTATACATCCTGATCTGGTTCCGTGCCACGTTCCCGCGTATCCGCGCAGACCAGCTGATGGAATTCGCATGGAAAGTGCTTTTGCCGGTTGCACTGGCAAACATCTTCCTGTCTGCATTGATTAAAGAAATTTTCACTAATTTTTTCTAAAAAAGGAATGGAAGCAGCAGTGCTTCCTGCATTAAAGGGGTGAATTACGTGCTAGGATGGACAAAAGGATTAGCTTATACCCTAAAACAATTGACTCGCGAAAAGCTGACTTACGATTATCCGAACGAACCGATTCCGCTTCCGGACAGATTCCGCGGGATCCAGAAGTTTTATCCTGAAAAATGCATCGTCTGCAACCAGTGTGCCAATATTTGCCCGACTGAATGCATTAACTTGACTGGTAAAAAGCATCCTGATCCAACGAAAAAAGGCAAGATCATTGATACGTATGATATCAACTTCGAACTTTGCATCCTCTGTGATTTGTGTACAGAAGTATGCCCGACTGAAGCGATCATCATGACGAACAACTTTGAGCTTGCTGAATACAGCCGGGATGACTTATTCAAGAACCTGGAATGGCTTGATGAAAATGACGAGAATATACGGAAGGTGAATAAAGCATGACGTTAACGGGCGAATTTTTTGCGTTTATGTCACTTGCTTTAGTGGCGGTAATCGGCGGCGTGCTTTTATTGAACCTCACCAAGGTCATCCACATGGTCGTAGCGCTCGTCTTTACATTCGTCAGTATTGCAGGTATTTATGTGTTGCTGTCCGCGGAATTCCTGGCGGTCATCCAGGTCATGATTTATTCCGGTGCCATCACGATCATGATGCTTTTCGGAATCATGCTTACCCGCCACCATGGCGATGAAGAGGAGCCTAAAGGCGGAAGATTGCGCAAGCTCGTACTGCTGCTTGGTGTCCTTGGTTTTGGCGCAGCAGTCTATTTCGGAATCTATGATTTGAATTTCGAGGCATTGCCAAATACACTTCATGAAAATAACACAGAACAAATCGGGATATCACTGTTCTCGCACTATATCATCCCGTTTGAACTGACATCCGTGATCCTGCTTGCCGCGCTTGTCGGCGCAATTGTACTGGCACGAAAGGATGACGGAAAGGAGGGTGATCAGGAATGAGTTCTGTTCCGGTTTCAGCCTATCTGGCGCTCGCACTTATTCTTTTTTGTATCGGCCTATACGGTGCCCTGACAAAAAAGAACACAGTTATTGTCCTGATTTCCATCGAATTGATGCTGAATGCAGTTAATATTAATCTAGTAACCTTCAGTAAATATGGAGCGACTCCATCGATCACCGGCCAGGTGTTCGCGCTGTTTTCCATCGCGGTGGCGGCTGCTGAGGTAGCAGTAGGATTGGCAATCCTGATTTCGCTTTACCGCAACCGCAGGACGGTCAATATCGATGAGATAAATCAGTTGAAAAATTAATCAGCGGCTTCTGCCGTTATAATCGTAGATTTTTAGTAGCTGGACTGCCCCGTATAATGCGGGCCTCAATCTGACGGGCGTATAGATGATAGATTACACGCGCGTTCAAAAAAGGGGATTGTGATATTAATGGAGAATGCTTGGCTCATTCCGCTGTTCCCGCTTGTATCCTTTCTATTCCTTCTGCTGTTCGGAAAAAAGCTTAAAGAAGCGAGCGCATTCGTGGGTATCCTTGCGACGCTAGCCTCACTTGTCTACTCCATCCTCGTGCTCCTGGAGCGCCTGGACGGCCCGACACACAAAGCTGAAGCCGTTTGGCTCACGATAGGGAATCTGGAACTTACTGCGGGTTTTGAAGTAAATCAATTAAATGCATTGATGCTGGTAATCGTATCTCTTGTCAGCTTCCTTGTACATACCTATTCAAAAGGATATATGCATGGTGATGAGCGATTCCCGGTTTTTTATGCTTATCTTGGACTTTTTACTTTTGCAATGCTTGGTCTCGTAATCTCACCGAATCTTTTGCAGACCTATATTTTCTGGGAATTGGTCGGTGTAGGCTCATTCCTGCTGATCGGATTTTATTTTTACAAAGAAAGCGCCAAAGCGGCTGCAAAGAAAGCCTTTATTATGACTCGTATCGGGGATGTCGGGCTGCTGATTGGGATGATTCTCTTATTCTGGCAAACTGGCAGCTTTGAATATGATGAGATTTTCGCAGCAGTTGAAGAAGGCGCGATTTCCGGAACCATGATTACCCTTACTGCAATCCTGATTTTTATCGGAGCAGTCGGTAAATCAGGCCAGTTCCCGCTTCACACATGGCTTCCTGACGCGATGGAAGGTCCAACACCGGTTTCCGCATTGATCCACGCAGCGACAATGGTTGCGGCAGGTGTATACTTGGTCGCTTCACTGTTCCCGCTGTTCAATGCGAGTGAGACAGCGATGCTGACGGTAGCGATCATTGGAGCGTTCACAGCGATTTTTGCAGCAACAATCGGCCTTGTCCAGACTGACATCAAGCGAGTGCTTGCGTTCTCCACTGTCAGCCAGCTTGGCTATATGATGCTCGCATTGGGTTCTGCGGGTTATGTTGCCGGAGTATTCCACTTAATGACCCACGCTTTCTTCAAAGCGTTGTTGTTCCTTGCAGCAGGCAGCGTCATCCATGCTGTACATACTCAGGATATCGAAAAAATGGGCGGGCTTTGGAAAAAGCTTTCGTTCACTGGACCATTGTTCCTGATCGGAACGCTGGCCATAAGTGGTGTCCCATTGTTCTCAGGCTTTTTCAGTAAAGATGAAATTTTGATCGCTGCATGGGCTCATGGTAATTATGGCCTATTCTGGCTCGCAGTGATTGCAGCGTTCTTCACAGCATTCTATATGTTCCGCCTGTTCTTCATGGTCTTCTCAGGTGAAGCCCGCAGCGAAATGAAGAATGTTCATGAATCACCATCCGTCATGACCTTGCCGATGGTTGTCCTTGCTGTCCTGGCAGTTGTTGCTGGTTACGTGAATACACCTTGGTTCGGCACTTTCCTTGGCGACTGGCTCGTTGAAGGCAATGAAGCACTTGGCCACGGACATATCGAAGGCCCGGGCTGGATCATGATTGTCGCAACAGCTGTGTCCTTGCTGGGTATTTTGCTTGCATGGATGATGTACAGCAAGAAGTCCATTTCACGCGATTGGCTGTCAAGCAGAGCTCCAATTGCGTATGGTATCGTGAAAAACAAGTATTATATCGATGAATTTTACAATCAAAGCATCGTGTTTGGCGCGAAGGCAGTCAGCTTGTTCCTTCGATTCATCGAACTCTTCGTTGTTGAGGGTCTAGTTAAGCTGACAACAGCAACGGTTCAGGGGCTTGGCAAAACAGGTGCGAAAATCCAGAACGGCCAGGTGCAGACCTATGGCACAATTGCCTTTGTCGGCCTTGCAGTCCTGATTGTCATCTATGCGCTAACAGGGGGGTATTTATAATGGATTTCAACTATTTTCTTACCTTACTGGTATTCTCCCCTTTACTAGGAATCCTGCTGCTGGCTTTCATGCCAAAGGCGAATGAATCAGGTATCAAAATGCTTGGCGTTTTGGCAACACTGCCATCGTTGATCCTTGCGCTGATCGCTTACTTTTCGTATCGAGGCGGCAATGACCTTGCTAATTTTTCGGAAAAATTCCGCTGGATCCAATTTGGCGGCCAGGGCGCAGAGCAATCGGGCATGTTCACAGTGAACTACGAACTCGGCATCGATGGATTTGGTTTGATCATGGTTGTACTTACTGCAGTGATCGCTACTCTCGCGGCGATTGCATCCTTCCATATCAAAAAAGAATGGAAAGGCTACTACATGCTGTTCCTGCTTCTCGAAATCGGGATGCTCGGCGTGTTTACAGCACAAAACTTGATCTTGTTCTTCCTTTTCTTTGAAATTACTTTGATCCCAATGTTTTTCCTGATTGGAAAATGGGGCTATTACGAGAGAGAAAAGGCTGCATACAGCTTCTTGATTTATAACGGACTTGGGTCAGCCATCCTGCTGATCGTCATCATGGTGTTATTTTCAAGAACAGGCACTTCAAATATTGAAATGCTGAAAGTCATGATGAACACAGAGAACGCGCCAATGTTCGCACCTGTTTCTGAATCTTTGAAAATGGGATTATTGATTGCATTGCTAGTGGCTTTCGGCGTGAAATTGCCAATCTTCCCGCTCCACAGCTGGATGCTTCGCGTACACGTTGAAGCGCCGCCATCAATCGTCATGATCCACTCAGGGATCCTGCTTAAGATTGGTGCTTTCGGTTTGATCCGCTTCGGGATGGGAATCTTCCCGGAACAGTTCGCGGATCTGGCAGTGCTGCTTGCGGTATTGGGTGTAATTAACCTGCTATACGGAGCATTCCTTGCTTTTATCCAGACAGATTTTAAAATGGTCCTTGCCTACTCTTCTATTTCCCATATGGGGATCGTTTTAATCGGACTTGGAGCATTAAATGAAGCAGGAATTCAGGGAGCAATCTTCCAGGTCGTATCACATGGTCTGATTTCGGCATTATTGTTCTTCCTGGTCGGTGTGCTGTATGAACGTACGCATACGACAACTCTTGGAAATCTGGGCGGAATGGCAAAGGGAATGCCAATTGCATCAGGCTTCCTGCTTGCAGGAGCGATGGCTTCTCTTGGACTTCCTGGTATGTCAGGGTTCGTCAGCGAATTCATGGCATTCCTCGGCTTGTTCGAAGAAATGCCTATCCTTGCAGCGGTCGGTACACTGGGCATTATCATGACAGCTGTTTACCTGCTGCGCGCAGTACTGGCGATCACTTATGGAAATGCGGAGCGTGAATTCGTCGGAGTGAGCGATATCCGTTCATTTGAATGGGCGCCAGTATTGGTCCTCATCGGCTTAATCGTACTGATCGGTGTATATCCAGCTGTTCTCAGTGAACCGCTTCAGGCAACATTAGAGACTATCATGATGGGAATAGGGGGGTGATGAAGGATGGATCTAGATACACTTCTATCATTTGATTGGGGGACGATGACTCCGGAATTCATCATCCTTGGAATTATAGCTCTTTTATCAGTCGCTGATTTATTCATGCCAAAGCATGTCGACCGAAAAATCCTTGGCTGGGTCGGATTTGCCGGTGTGGTGTTTGCGCTGATTTCATTGGTAACTTTGATAGGTACTGATACGACTTCAATTTTATATGATACCTTCAGGCTCGATTCATTCGCAATTGCGTTCAAGCTGATTCTCCTTGTTGGAGCCGCACTTGTCATGCTTTTAGCCATCGACTTCAGGGCTACTGATGGTTTGCAGGAATATAAGGGAGAATTCTTCTACCTGTTCCTGACTGCATTACTTGGTACGATGTTCATGGCTTCAAGCGGGGACTTGATTACTTTGTTCGTCGGTCTTGAATTGCTGTCCATTCCGTCTTACATCCTTGCAGGGATGCGCAAGCGCAACCTGAAATCGAACGAATCAGCAATGAAATACGTCCTGAATGGCGGTATTTCATCTGCGATCACCTTGTTCGGCATGAGCTATGTGTTCGGGATTGCCGGAACTACAAATTTAAAAGGAATCGCCCAAGTCTTTGGAGGGCTTAATGACCCTCAGCATATTTACATTCTGGGACTGGCATTCTTAATGATTTTTGTCGGCCTGTCATTCAAGCTGGCAACTGCTCCATTCCATATGTGGGCACCTGATGTATATGAAGGAGCTCCGACTCCAGTGACGGCGTTCTTGAGCGTAGTCTCTAAAACGGCTGGTTTTGTCATCATCCTGCGCATTCTGTTATCGATCTTCGGATACGTGCCGGTCGCCCAGGAAGAAGGGCAGCCAATTCCGCTGCTATTCGCCGTACAGGATTACATTGCTTTCCTTGCAGGAGCCACGATGATCATCGGTAACGTCATCGCCTTAAGGCAGCGAAATATCAAGCGCATGTTCGCGTATTCAAGTATTGCGCATGCAGGTTACATCCTGGTCGCCCTGACAGCAATGTCATTCGTGACCTTTGATGCCATCTGGTTTTACCTGCTTGCATACGTGTTTATGAACCTTGGCGCATTTGCCGTGATTCAGGTGATCACAGCTAAAACCGGTTCAGAGGACATCAGCCATTTTGCCGGGCTTTACCGACGCTCGCCTCTGCTCGCAGTTGGTATGGGAATCTTCATCCTGTCACTCGCAGGAATCCCGGGTACAGCAGGTTTTATCGGTAAGCTGAACATTTTCATGGGCGCGTTGATGGTCGATCAGGCACATTATGTGCTTGTATCAATCATGATCGCAACAACCGTCGTATCCTATTTCTACTACTTCGGGGTCATGACGCAATTGTTCTTCCGCCCGGCAGCAAGCGATGAAAAAATCAAGCTGCCAGCAGGAACAACAGTGGTGATCATCGTTGCAGTAATCGGAACAATCTTGTTCGGAGTCATGCCAAACCTGGCAATCGACTTCATGCACACGAATTTTAACCAGTTTGTCGATTTTATGAGATAAACTCTTTCGTAAACTTGTTGTTTCGCACATTGTAAATACCAATTGGGTATAACCAATAGAGCATTATAATAAGTTCGAAAAGCACATAATCATGTCCGGATTTTGGGGAAAATCTATTCATGTGAAAAAGGGGTAAATCAGGCTGGCCTGCGATTTAAGCAGGCCGGTTTTTTATTTTAAAAATTAAACGAAACTTTTTCGAAAGTAATACGTCTATAAGAAGGATAATCATTATCTTTATGGTAGAATAAGAGGATGAGGGAGGGACAGTTTATGCTAACAAGTTTTGGCGGCTTTGCAGTGACCAGCATTCTGACACATCTGGTTTTTATCGCGGTTGCATGGTGGGCTCTTCAGGCGCTCCAGTTTGATAAACTGCTCAGGGGGAATCATGTTCTTCAAGCCCGGGTTTTATACATTCTCGTTTCCATCGCACTAGGATCCACGGTCAGTAATTTCTTCCTTGATTACCTCCAATGGTCACAACAGCTTCCGATGATTTTTCAATAAATGCTGTTAATTCGTACCCATATTGGTAAAAAATTAGGTCTTCATACATGTTTTCAAAACAGTGGATTTTAGTTACAATTCTCTTTGTGTTTGTTTTTTTGCGCAAGCATGTTTATTTTTTCACAAACGGTGAACACCCGGCAAAGTTGGTACATAGAATGATGTCAAAAAGTGACGAGAATTCCCAAGTATGTGATTCGCTCTCCTGGTAAGAATGGTAATAAGGGGAGAGTGACAGACATATGAAGAAGATTCCATTTATTTTATCAATTATTGGCATTATTGGTTTTATTGTGCTCCAAGCTGGGAATAAGACGACTGTAGCTGACGCGGATCATGATATTAAAACTCTGGCCTCGGTTTTACAGGACGAAAATATTTTGATCACTGGTTGGTCTGTATATGCAAGGGAAACACTGGAACAAGAAAATGTCGAAGCATTGGTAAAAGAACTTAAGGTCCAGCTTCCGGATTGGACATGGTCAGGAAGCAATGGAGAACTCACAGCCGTGTTGGATTCTCCTGAGATACAGGAAAAAATTAAAATGGTTTCTACCGACACAAACGGCCAGGTACATACGTATGTGATGTATGAGGTCAGAGGTCAGCTCTGGAATAAAAATACAGAAACTTTTTTAAACCAAAGTTTACCAGGCAGAATATTTGACATTTTTCGCGGAAATGCCACAACTTTCTCTTGTGTTGAAGGCGAAATCAATGATAAGATAAAATCGGCTTTACCTGTTTACAAAAGTAAATTGCTGAAGGCATTTAACGCTCGTGAAGTTGAAGGGTTGGCAGAAGAATCATTTATTTCCTCTTCCGCTGTTTCGCCTATGTTCGACAAATCACTGAGCAATGAACATGACATGAATATGCAGCTTGGATTACGGAAAACTGAACGATTGGGCGCAAAGACTACCCTTGTAGTTGGCACACCCATCATAACGATTGAATATTAATATAGAGAAATTGGACGCGGAGGGGAATACACTTGGAAAAAATCATCGTCCGCGGCGGACAAAGGCTAAGCGGTTCTGTAAAGGTTGAAGGAGCTAAGAATGCCGTCTTGCCTGTTATCGCTGCAACATTATTAGCAAGTGACGGAAAAAGCGTAATTCGTGATGTGCCAACTCTCTCCGATGTATATACCATCAACGAAGTATTACGTTCTTTAAACGCCGTAGTGGAGTTTGAAAATAACACAATTACAGTAGATGCATCCAGAGAGTTAAAAATAGAAGCACCTTTTGAGTATGTTCGTAAAATGCGTGCTTCTGTATTAGTAATGGGATCCCTGCTTGCCAGGAATGGCCGTGCTCGCGTAGCATTACCAGGCGGCTGTGCAATCGGTTCCCGTCCTATCGACCAGCACCTTAAAGGTTTTGAAGCAATGGGTGCAACAGTCAAGGTAGGTAACGGTTTTATCGAAGCCGAAGCAGTTGATGGTCTGCACGGAGCTAAAATATACCTTGATTTCCCTAGCGTTGGCGCTACGGAAAATATCATGATGGCTGCTGTACTTGCAAAAGGTACAACAATCATTGAAAACGTCGCAAAAGAACCAGAAATCGTCGACCTTGCCAACTTCCTGAACAAGATGGGAGCACAGGTAAAAGGCGCAGGAACTGGAACAATCAAGATCGAAGGCGTTGAAGTACTGTTTGGAGCTGACCACAACATCATTCCTGACCGTATTGAAGCAGGAACATTCATGGTTGCGTCTGCCATCACTGGCGGAAACGTGCTAGTAAAAGGCGCTGTTCCAGAGCATCTTTCTTCATTGGTTGCCAAGATGGAAGAAATGGGCGTTACGATCATTGAAGAAGAAGACGGCCTTCGTGTCATTGGGCCTGAAAAATTGAAAGCAGTTGACATCAAGACAATGCCGCACCCTGGCTTCCCGACGGATATGCAATCCCAGATGATGGCCTTGCTATTGCGCGCACAGGGAACAAGCATGATCACCGAAACTGTTTTCGAAAACCGCTTCATGCACGTGGAAGAATTCCGCCGCATGAACGCCAACATCAAAATCGATGGACGTTCTGTCATCATGAACGGACCATCTGACCTCCAGGGAGCAGAAGTGGCAGCAACTGACTTGCGTGCTGCAGCATCACTGATCCTGACTGGCCTTGTAGCAGATGGCGTGACACGCGTGACAGAGTTGTATCACCTTGACCGCGGTTATGTTGACTTCCATCACAAGCTTGCAGCATTGGGCGCTGACATCGAACGCATCAGTGAAGTAGAAGAACAGCCAGTAACTGAAAAATTAGTCTCAGACATGAACGCATAAATAATGTTACTCAATAAACCGGAGAATTGTGCTTTTAACGTATAGTTCTGCGGTTTTTTGATTTTTTAAGGAATCTTTTCTCAAGCTTTGTTGGTATTGATTTCAAAATAGGATGGACTCTTATTGACGCTTTTTAAGAGAGAAAAAAGCTTGCAAACTTAGTACCGACTTGTAAAATGGCTTTTATCATTTTTAAACCGACTTTAACAACCATCTTTACGAAAACAGCCTTTTAAAAATAACTGTCCAATTTCGACCGGCTTATTATGAGCATCATGAAAGAAAATATACAAATGGCGAGCTTTTTCAATTTCTGTCATAAAAGCTTGTCCGCCTCCATATGAATGGAATGAGACGGTTGTCGTCCCGTAATAATTTCATAATGGAGGCTTTTTTATGTTAAAATTCAAACCAATCATCGTACTAGCTACAATCCTTTTCGCTGTCACACTCTTGATTCCTTCCTTGCTGGTCCTCCCTTTTATGGAAGAAAAGGCAGGCGGGAAGCTTGGCGAAGAGCTGCAAAATGATACTAAGGAGGCTGCCGCTATGCCAACAGCAGATTCAGCGATCGAGGTGGCTGTTTACCGGACAGCACTGTCAAAAATCGAGAAGCTTCCACTAAATGAATACTTAATTGGTGTCGTTGCTGCGGAGATGCCAGCCGAGTTCGAGCTTGAGGCACTCAAGGCACAGGCACTGTCAGCGAGGACTTATTATGTAAGACAAATGCTGATCCCGAATAAAGTGGGAGTCCCTGAAGGTGCGCAGCTGAATGATACCGAAATCCATCAGGTATTTAAAAATAAGGAAGAACTGAAAAAGCAGTGGGGCGTCGACTATAAATGGAAGATGAAGAAAATCGCCGAAGCCGTAAAAGCAACTGACGGCCAGGTACTGACATATGAAGGCTCACCAATTGACGCCACTTTCTTTTCGACATCAAACGGTTTTACTGAAAACTCAGAGGAATACTGGTCAAACTCGCTTCCGTATTTGCGCAGCGTAGAAAGTCCATGGGATCTGCAGTCCCCGAAATTCCGCAGCCAGACCGTACTGACTGTAGCCCAGGTGGAATCCAAGCTCGGCGTAAAGCTCCCGAACTCAACTACATTAGGGAAGGTCATCTCCAGGACCACTGGGAACCGGGTCGCCAAAATCGATATCGGAGGTAAAGTACTAACGGGAAAAGAAGTGCGTGATAAACTGGGCCTGCGCTCAAGCGACTTTAGCTGGGAGCTAAAAGGCGGAAACGTCGTCATCACAACCGAAGGCTTCGGCCACGGCGTCGGAATGAGCCAGTACGGAGCCAACGGCATGGCCACCGAAGGAAAGAACTATCAAGACATCGTCAAACACTACTATAAAGGCGTTGAGATTAGTGAGGCGGATAGTATGCTTACTAAGGTGACGGCTAAAAAGTAATTACCTGGCCAGGGCGAAAATACGCCCTGGCTTTTTAACGCGAATCGGTGCAGCTTCTGAGTTTTATTTCTTCGCGGAATCAATATAGATGTTATTTTTTCGCGGGATCGAAGAATGTTTCGATGTCAGGAGGCATGTGGTAGATGCGGCCTTTTTTGGTGCCTGTGTGGGGAAGGTTCATGGAAGATAGCAAGTGACTCGCTGTCTTGGTTGAAACCCCAATACAAAACTCTCTGCATGATTGGTTTTTAATATCAGGGCTAATTAAAAGGAAAAATTCTTTTAAACTTTTATGGTGAGCTGTTTTGGACCTATCACCACATACAGGACAACTCCAAGTCCATTTCTCACGCAACATTCCATATGAAAAACAAGAGGGACATTGAACACCTTTTTGAAGGTCGTCTGGGGTTAGGGAATACTGTTTTAGAATATCAGGATGGTGTGGAGAATGATTCTTTAAAAGTGACCGGGATAGCTTTTTTACTTCTTTATCAGTAAAACTTGGATTTGAAATGGTTTCATCGATTTGAAGAATGCGACTTAATAATATATCTCCTTTTACTATCAAGTTATTCAGAGACCGGTCACTTACCTTGATTATAGTAGAGGGATTACTGATGGCAACAAGATGGTAGATGGGAGGAACACTGAATTTATGGTTATTCAGCCATCTTCTCAAATGCCAGGCTTGCATTCGGACCTGGTTAATAGGATTATCGTATGTTTTTTCTTGACCATCCTTCGTTTGAATCATTTGTTCAGATTGTTTGTCAAAGAAAAGGGTGCCGGAATAGGCTTTCGTTTCAATTAGAAGGATATAACGAAGAGTTAAAATGAGGGTATCAATTTGGAAATGCCATTTTTCATCTAGAAGACGTAAATCCCGAAAGATATGGAAACCCTTTTCAGGGAGAAAACTTAAACGGTAATCCGTTTGCAGCTCACCTTTAAAACCAGCACGCCAGGCTTTGTAATCTTGTTCAATTAATTGCTTTTTTGGATGGTTGGGTAAGATTCTTTCCATTAAAGCCTCGTACATGAGAAGCCGGATTGGATATGTTCTTTCTTTTTCAATCAATTTTGTCACTTCCTTAATTGTTTTGAATACATAATTCTTCTATGGATACAAAATACCTACTGTTTTACACGTTTAATTAGGAAATTTTTGTGTCGGATTTAACGTTTCAAAGGATATTCCCGGTTGGGAGCAATATATTCCCGGTTGCATTGATTTTATTGCCGGTTGGAGCGTTTTTATTCCCCGTTACATTGCATTTATTCCCGGTTGGGCTCTTACGCCCTCAAAAAAGTGCAGATGCCTCGTATAAAATAAAAAAGCCAGCCTCAATAACAAGGCCAGCCCCTAAAAAACCGTAACTAATAACCATCTTTAAAATAAGCCTAACTATAATACTGAATCAACTCACTGCCCTAAGCCCCTCTATCCCCGAACTCTCTCCTCAATCCTCCGCAACACCCTTCCCAGTCGCGGGAACTTGCCGCTGAAGTATGCGTGGTGGATGAAATGGGAGGCCGCTAAAACTCCGATTACGTCTTTTATAAAATCAATCACGGTGGCTGATCGGGCCGGGACGAAGCTTTGATGGATCTCGTCGAGCAATCCGTACAAAATCGCCACACCCATAAAGGCAAAACTCATAACAGGTGTAAAGCGCGCGGTCGTCAACGCCGCCAGGACGAGCAGCACATACAAAATCCCGAATTCAACGAGATGGAGCGATTCTTTTATAAAGCGGTCAATTCCCTGATTCGGGAGTTCGACCAGGGCATCGGATGGATTGCTGGACATAATCCAGATCGCCGCCATATAGGCAAGCGGAAGAATTCTTAAAAGCCAAACTGATAACTTTTTCATGGTAAAACCTCACTTTATAGTAGTAACTCAACTGGGGGTGCTGTCCATACATATCGGTGTTTTACACTTTAAAAAACTTTTTTGCATAAAACTCTCACCTTTGTCGAAAAATAAGCAGTAAAATTTTTTCAACTCTATGTATATATTTTTTCGCTTCTGTTCAAACTGATTGCTGAGGTGATGAAAATGAGAGAGGAAGAAAAAAGATCTTCTCAAGACAAAAGCAAGAACAGCTTTTTCAAGAAGCGGTGGGTGTATCCAACAGTTTATATTGCTAGTGCCGCAATCATTCTAACTGGTGTCCTTTGGTATCAAAACAGCGGTAGCGACCTTAATCAGTCGGACTACAAAGCGACTGACATGCCTGGCAAAAAGATGAATGAACAGCCAGCAGTTGAAGTTAACCGCGCGATGGAGAACTTTGTAATGCCAGTGGTGAATGAAGACGATGCTGTCATCCAAATGGGATTCTATGAGAATGACGGTGACGCGGCAGAGCAAGAAGCAGCTCTAGTGTTCTATGATAATACTTACCATCCGAACACTGGACTCGACATTGCAGCTAAAGACGGCAAGGAATTCGATGTAATCGCATCACTTAGCGGTACTGTCAAGAATGTCATGGAAGATGCTGTACTTGGAAATGTCATTGAAGTCGAGCACGACAAAGGTATTGTAACACAATATCAGTCAGTAAAAGACTACAAAGTTAAGGTTGGCGACGAGGTTGAGCAAGGACAAGTCATTGCGAAGTCCGGAACAAGCCTGATCAATGAAAAGGCTGGCAACCACGTACACTTTGAAATCCGTAAGGACAATGTCCCTGTCAATCCGCATGAGTACTTCAACAAGCCATTAAGCTCGTTGCAGGAAGCCAATGTAACAGAAGAGAAGGCTTCATCTGACGCAGATGCAGGAAAATCAGAAGAGGCGGCTGAGGAAGATGCTGAAGGGTCCGCTCCATCTGAAGAGGGTGTAGAGGGAACAACTCCATCTAAAGAAGGCGTAGAGGGAACGACTCCTTCGGAAGAAAAGCCTGCCGATGATGGCTCTGATAAAAAAGAAGATGCTGGACAAGACGAAGATAAAGGTGCAGGCGAAGAAGATTCTTCAACTGACTCCGATACTTCAACCAACTCATAATAAAAATCGAAAATTTCGGAACCCGTCTAACTTTAAAGGCGGGTTTTTTTATTGGAATAATAAGAATTCCTTCAAACTTATCTTCATCGCAATTGTATGGTAATATCATACAGGAGGAGGGATACATATGAAACGAGCATTATTCATAATCATGTCGGTCCTGATTGCCGCAATCATTTCAGGCTGCAGCAAGGAGCCTACTCCCGAGGAACGGTTCTCGCAGTATGTGAAGCTATGGAATGACAAGAAGTTTGAGGAGATGTATGGTTTTTTATCAGCGAAAGCGAAGGACTCCATTACAAAGGAAGAATTCGTCTCACGCTATAATAAAATTTATAATGATTTGGAGATCGACCAGCTGAAGGTCAGCTATAAAAAGCCTGAGGAAGAAAAGGAACACGAAGAGAACGCGAAGCTTCCTTTTTCAGCAAAAATGGAAAGTGCAGCTGGTCCGATTGAATTTGACCACAACGCTGCTCTTGTAAAAGAAGAACGTGAAGACAAGACTAATTGGTATGTAGACTGGAATACGACATATATTTTTCCTGAGCTCGAAGCCGATGATAAAATCAGCTTTAAAAATGTCCAGGCAGAACGAGGCAGCATCCTCGACCGTGCTGGGAACGGACTTGCGATCAACGGGACAGCTCCCCAGATCGGCGTAGTGCCTGGCGAGATGGGTGAACAAAAAGAACAGACAATAAAGAAGCTTGCGGAATTGCTCGATATGTCCGAGGAGCAAATTAACAAAGCGATGAACGCTGGCTGGGTAAAACCAGATTTGTTCGTGCCGCTGAAAAAAGTTTCGAAGACCGATAAAGGACTTCATGAAAAACTGTTTGCCCTTGATGGCGTGACGAGCCAGATGGTTGGCGCCCGTGAATATCCATATGGAGAGGGATTGTCCCATCTGATTGGGTACGTCGGACCAATCCTTGCCGATGATCTTGAAAAACTGGAGGGCAAAGGCTATACCGCAACTGACCTCATTGGCCGCCGCGGTCTGGAGCAGGTTCTCGAGGAACAATTAAAGGGAACAAACGGCGTGAGGATTGCGATTGAAAAAAAAGATGGTACAGTCAAGACACTTGCAGAGAAGCCTGTGGAAAACGGGAAGGATGTCAAGCTGACGATTGATGTGGTTGCCCAGCAGCAACTATATGATCAGCTAAAAGGAAAAGCGGGTACGGCATCGGCCATAAACCCTGCTACTGGCGAAACACTTGCCCTTGTCAGCGCGCCTGGATTCGATCCAAATGAAATGACGCTGGGTATCTCGCAAAACAAGCGCAAGGTGCTAGAAGATGATCCGCTCAAACCAACCATTAATAGATTTAAGCTGACCTATGTGCCGGGATCTGTAATCAAGCCGATTACAGCGGCAATCGGCCTTGAAAGCGGAAAGCTCCAGCAGGGCACTGCCTTTGAGATCAATGAGAAACAGTGGCAAAAAGACGCCTCATGGGGCAACTACAAGGTCACAAGGTACTCAGATGTTAAGGGAAGTATCAACCTTGAAAAAGCATTGATCTATTCGGATAATATTTATTTTGCTCAGGCAGCTCTTGGAATGGGCCAGGACACTTTTACAGAAGGCTTGAAGAAGTTCGGCTTTGAAGACCAGCCCGAATACCTGTATCCAATCGAGCCGTCGCAAATTGGGAAGATTGACAGCGAGATAAGGTTAGCTGATTCTGCTTATGGCCAGGGGCAGGTTGAAATGAACATCCTTCATCTTGCCGCGACTTATTCGCCATTCGTGAATAAGGGCAACCTGATCAAGCCGATTCTGAACATGGAAGATAAACAGGGTCAAGTGTGGAAGGAAGGATTGGTCAGCGCGGAAAACGCTGCCGCAATTAACAGCATGCTGACAAAGGTCATCACCGATCCAAAGGGAACAGCGCACAACGGCCGAATTGCCAACTATCCATTAGCCGGCAAGACAGGCACCGCTGAGATCAAAGAGAAGCAGGGTGAAAAGGGCAAGGAACTAGGATGGTTCGTCGCCTACAACCCGCAATCGACTGATATGATTGTCGCCATGATGATTGAAGACTCAGGTTCGAAGGATGTCGTTGCGCGGGTGAAGGAGTTTTACGAGTTAAGGATGAATCAATAGGAAGTCCCGGCCGATGCAGGCCGGGCTATTTTTTTGAAACCATACGAGTGATAGATACGTATAAATCTCATAAAACATTAAGGACTGATAGGATTGAATCAGAAAAAAGATGACCATTTATTGTATCAAATCTTCTCCAGATTATTTTTGGCATTCCTTTTCAACATATTTGCAAGCTTAATTCCTCAGTGGTCACCGTTCATATTTAAAGTAAACATCGCACTTATTTTATTAGGAACCATCATCTCTATTTTTATCTATCATAAAGTCTCCGATCCCAGAACAATGTGGAACCGGGTAAGCTTTGTTTTGTTGTTTTTTTTAGGATTCTTCATGGTAACCCCATTTCTAAGAATTACTTTTGGAACTGCGATCTTTTGGATTTTATTATCAGCGTACCTCATCTATATAATGAACTTTATTTTAAGATATATGGATGTTTTCCATGGTGTACAGGTGTCTGGATTATCAAGGAACAGACATGCAATGATATGGCTAACCTTCATTTTATTCCTTGGATCATTTTTTCTTACAAATGATAACGGAAATATATTAATGCAAATAGTAGAAAAAGGTGCGCCCCCTCTGATATTTATAATTATTTTTTACCTTGGTGGATTACTTTTTACACTGGGTTCATTCATTCTCCTTATTGATAACTAGGATTCACCAATTCGAATTTGCTATAATATTTCGCTAGGTAAAAAAATCGCATTCTAATGAAGGAACACTCCATAGCGAGTGTTCCTTTTAATGTTCTGTAAAATCATTCCATACCGGCCGGTTCCATGGCGAAAAGTTTTTTCTCGACAATTTCCTTCCTCAACCAATCCTCCTCAACCCCTGTTATTACTGACGAATTTAACACGTTTTGTAAAATATCGACATAGAAAGCGGTTACATTTTATGAAAATAACGTATTGACCAGCCTGGACATTATATGGATAATTAAATTAAATTTTCTAAAGATTTAGTTAAATCACAAAACTTCCGAAAATGGAGGAACTCAAATTGATTATTTTAATCGGCCTGCTGGTGATTACCGGCATTAGTTTGTTTATGGGCTTAAAGAAGAACCGGATCATTTTTCTGGCAATCCCATTCCTTAGCATTTTTCTCTATTTCCTCATCCAGATCATCATGGTCCCAGCCCCGTTTTTCGAAACAATAAAATTCATCTTCAGCCTCAGCTAATTCAATCAGATCGCAATTTCTAGTGGTATTAATCTTGCCTGGCGCATGATTCATATAAAGTTAAAATTTAATAAAAGAGGTGGGGAAAGCTCATATCATATCAGGCGGTGCCCGAAAATCATTAAGGATTAGCAAAACCAAAGGGGTGTAAATGTGAAGAAAATTGATAAGTCAGTTGCTGACGCGTATTTTCGTGAAAAAACCCGTAACATGGTCGTTTATTTCATTATCTGGTTCCTTGTTTCGTTTGGCGCAGTGATGATTGCTGAACCACTTAGCGAATTTTCGATCGGGGGCTTCCCATTCCATTACTTCATGGGAGCACAGGGTGCAGTGGTTACATTCATTATCCTGCTGTTTGTGAACGCTAAGGTGAGCGATGGCATTGACAAGAAGTATGGCATCGACGAAGAAAAGAACGTCAAGCTAAGCGAAGGAAAAAGCCTGGACCACTAAGCTTGAGGAAAGAAAAAACGTTTGAATAAGGGGGAGAACTTTGGATACACAATTCTTGGTCTCATTATCTATTATTTTAGCCACATTCGGTTTGTATATCGGTATCGCTCTCTACAATACAGCTAAAGAAACGTCCGAATTCTATGTTGCCGGCCGTGGTGTCCCGCCAATTTTCAACGGGATGGCAATTGGTGCTGACTGGATGAGCGCAGCTTCCTTTATCGGGATGGCCGGGACGATCATGCTGCTTGGCTATGACGGCCTGGCTTATATCATGGGCTGGACAGGCGGATATTTGCTTCTGACCTTCCTGCTTGCGCCGCAGCTCAGGAAATATGGGCGATACACGGTGCCTGAATTTATCGGTGACCGCTTCAACAGCCATACAGCACGTGTCATTGCAGCAATCTCAACGATCATCATCAGCTTCACATATTCAATTGGCCAGCTTTCCGGTTCCGGCGTGGTTATCGGGAGATTGTTCGAAATAGATGCGAAGCTCGGCACAATGATCGGGGTAGTCTTGATTGCTTTCTACGCTGCATTCGGCGGAATGAAAGGGATTACCTGGACACAGGTTGCCCAGTATATCATTTTGATCATTGCCTATTTGATTCCAGTTATTTTTATGTCCCTACAGCTCACCAGCAGCCCGCTTCCTTGGCTTTCATATGGCGAGCTGGTTGGAAAAATGGGGGAGCTCGACCGTGAGCTCGGAATTTCTGAATACTTCGCACCATTCACGAACGGCACGAAATGGCAGTTCCTTGCACTCATGTTCACATTGATGGCCGGTACAGCGGGACTTCCGCACGTAATCGTCCGTTTCTATACGGTATCGACGATGAAGGCGGCTCGCTGGTCAGGTGCCTGGGCTCTTCTTTTCATCGGCTTGCTTTACCTGTCTGCACCTGCTTATGCGGCATTTTCACGTTTCATCCTGATGACAAAGGTAGCCGGCAGCAAAATCAGTGAGCTTCCTGCCTGGACGAAAACCTGGGTTGATACTGGAAAGCTTCAGGTTGCCGACGGAAACGGCGATGGGGTCCTTCAATGGAGTGAATTGATTATCTCTAACGATATTGTCGTTATGGCGACACCTGAGATCGCTAATCTTGGTGCATTCGTCATCGGCCTTGTAGCGGCAGGCGCTATGGCCGCTGCCCTTTCTACAGCCGGCGGCTTGATGATTGCGATATCCTCAGCGTTTGCCCACGATATTTACTACCGTGTCATGAAGCCAAACGCTACGGAGAAAACGCGACTGAATGTAGCGCGTATTTCAATCGTGGTCGCTACATTGTTGGCTGGTATCATTGCTCTTGACCCTCCAGGAGCGATAACACAAATCGTTGCCTGGGCGTTCGCCCTCGCCAGCGGTACATTCTTCCCGGCACTGATTCTTGGTGTCTGGTGGAAGCGCTCGAATGCTCAAGGGGTAATCGCCGGCATGATCATCGGCCTCGCTGTGACACTGGCATATATTTTTGCTGCAAAGTACGGCGGCTTTACGATTCTTGGCATCATCGATACAGGTGCCGGCGTATTCGGCGCTACAGCCGCTATCCTTGCAAACGTCATTGTATCGCTTGCGACACCTGCGCCATCACAGAAGATTCAGGAGGAAGTCCTCGACCTTCGTTATCCTGAACAGATGACGTATAAGAACGGCGAAGTCTGGATGAATGACGATGGAACAAAAGCTCTATAGAGAAATCTGGAAGGCCGTGCAGTTCCATCCCCTGTTTCAGGGGCTGGAAGAACGCACGGCTCTTTCCCTTGTCGAGGAATGTGAAGCATATACTTATGGGAAACGGGAAATGATGCTCAAAGCGGATACACCACGCCAGGGGCTTTTATTGATTTTACAGGGGATTGCTGAGGTGTTTGTTGAAAATGCTGCCGGGCAGGAAGAAGTATTGGAGGTCATCCATAAAGGTGAGATTGTCGGTTTTTCAAGCCTTGCCGAGTTCCTTGGCTTTTCAATGACGGATAAATCACAATCCACAGTCGAGGTGAGAGCGGTGGACGAGGTCAGGGCACTGCTGGTTCCTTTTTCAGTGCTGGCCAAAAGATGGGATGACCAGGATGTCCACGACTATCTGCTGACACAGGTTTCTATAAGGCTGAAAGATGTTTATGGCTCCCTTGCCGAGCAGGTGAAAATGGCAAAGGGGATTGGAGAGGAAGAAACGATTTTAGCAAGAGTCCAGGACATAATGTCAGAAGAAATCATATCAGTTGCGCCAGGAACAAGTATTAAGGATGCAGCGCGCAGCATGTCTGAACATAAAACGAGTTCAGTACTTGTCCTTGAGCAGAAAGAATTGAAAGGAATCATAACCGAGCGGGATATCGTCGGCAGAGTAGTGGCGGACGGTCTGTCCTTTGATGAGCCAACAAGCCATGTGATGACAAAGGACCCAGTAACGATTTCGAGATTTGCTTATTATTACGACGCCTTTTCAGAAATGCTTTTGAACGGCATTAAGCACTTGCCGGTCGTGGATCATGGCCAGGTATCGGGCATCGTGACATTGACCGATTTACTCAGAAAAAAGAATGATAGTGTCATGAGGACAATTAAGAAGATCGAAGGTGCGAATGAAGCGAGCCTGCCTGACGTAAAAACAGCAATCTATGAAATTACCGATACTCTGCTAAGAGACCATATTCCTTCACTGGCGTTGCTGGATATTGTGACGAAGCTGTACGATAGATTAATAGCAAGGACAGTGGAATTATCTGTTGAGACATTGGGAGAGCCGCCGGTACCTTTTGCATTCTACCTGATGGGGTCAGCCGGCCGAGGCGAGCAGTTTATGCTGACGGACCAGGATCACTTTCTGGTTTATAAGGAAACGGAAGAACATGATTATTTTGAAAAGCTAGGTGCGGAAATTACAGCCAAGCTCGAGGCTGCAGGCTATGCCCGCTGCAAAGGACTGATGATGTCAAGTGAAGAGCAATGGAGAGGAACATTGCTGCAATGGCAGGGCCGTGTCCGGAAATGGATGCTGCAATCGACCAATGAAAACATTCTGCTGGCCCAGAATTTCTTCTCCTTCCGATTTGCAGCGGGAAGCGAGCAATTGAACCAAGAATTTGAAATGAAAATTGAAGAGCTGCTCGACCGATCTAAAATCTTCCTATATCGCATGGTCCAGGCAGAAAAGGAGCAGGAAATTCCGACACTGGATGAACCCATCCGGGCATTGTTCAGGCTAGGACGGAAAAGCATTGACATGAAAAAAGAAGTCTTATTTCCCTTTCATCACAGTCTGCAGATTCTTTCGCTATATTACGGATTAATACCTGGAACACCTCTTGAGAAAATCGCAGTACTAGAGGAAAAGGGCATATTTACCGATGGGTTCACGCAAGACCTGAAAGACGCAATCAGCCATGTTCTCGACCTCTATATCAGGCAAAGATGGGCATATAAAGGATGCGGCACCATTTTATCCTTTACTACCATGTCCACAAGACAAAAAGACGAACTCATCTTGAGCCTTCGCACACTTCGCGAACTTCAGGGGATGGTCTTTGCCAGATTCTCTTTATAAGCTTGTGTTAAATGAAATGCAAGCCGTTATCGGGAGTAATTTAGGCGAGTAAAGGTGGGATGGGCACTGTAAAAGAGCGCCAGTCATAAGAAAGGAGGCTGACATGTTTTTTCAAAGAAAGAGTATTTCCTGCCCGCTTATGTTTGAAAAAATCCCTTTATCGACTAGAATCGATGATCTAACTTTTATCGTTTTCGACACGGAGACGACGGGTTTCCAGGTGGCCACCTCTGACCGGCTCATTGAAATCGGCGCTGTTCCCGCAGGTGGATTGAAGGTGATGGAAAATGACCGTTTTCAGACATATGTGAACCCGGAGCGACAAATTTCTCGGGAAATAATTGAGCTAACTTCAATCACAAATGAAAAGGTGGCCGGTGCTCCGACAGCGTCTGAGGCTATTTTGGATTTTTTTGATTATGTACAGTCACACGAAGCGGTATGCCTTGTCGGACACTATGTCGGCTTTGATCATCTCGTGCTGAAAAGCGAGCTGAAGCGGGAAAAACTGGCGCTGAAAAAGCTCTTTACCATAGATACCCTTGACTTGATCGGATTTATTGCCCCTTCCTACGATATGCGTGATCTGGAACGATATGCAATGGCTTTCGGCACCAGGATTTATGACCGCCACAGTGCCATAGGAGACGCTTTGACCACAGCGTACCTATTTACCGAGCTGCTGCAGCAGTTTAAGGACAGAGGCTGTAACACATGGGGGGAATTGATTCAGGCAACAGACAGCCAGATGCGGTCGATGCAGTTTTGATTGTTTTATCTGACTATGATAATGTAAAAATATGTATTTTGGTTTAAGAGCAGGTTCTATTGAAAAATGGACTGCTCTTTAGATTTGTAAATGGGGGAAAAGCAGGCATGGATGCAGTGCAAATAATATTTTTGATATTGTTGTGGGGTATTCCGATCATCCGTTTTATGAAGATTTATAGAAAGCTGGAAAAAGAGGAGCAAGAAGAAATAAAAGCATCATTTAAAAATCCCTTATATTATCTAGGAGATGGATTTGGGCACCTTGGTCTCCTTTTGATATTTACCGGAATGATTATAGCTGTTCCGGTCGTCCAGCATATCGGTGCAGCCCTGCTTTTCGTAGGATGGTTTTATGGAGGTGTTGAACTATTGGATGTTAGCTATAAGAAAAGTGCCGGAGTGATCTCCTTTTCAGTTATAGCAACAGGTGCTTATTATTTCTTTTTGATATAACTGAATTTCTGAGAGTATGGAGGATACATGATAAAAGTTCAAAATATAATACCTAATTTCTCTCTTTTGCTAGTCTTAATAATTATTAATATATCTTCTATTCCAGCATACATAAAAATGATTTTTGCTATCTTTGCCATAACTTTTATATTTCCGGCTGGCCGGGAGATTATGTTCAAAAGCAAACTTAGAAAGGTAAGAGTCGCTTTATATACCTCAATTGTTTTTTCATTTGGATTAATCTTTATTTCTAGTTTAATGAGTTTTTCTATCGATGAGGAAATCTTTGCTGGATTTTTGTTAGTTTTTTTCTTTAGTTCTATTGGGGTTTTTTGTTATGGAATACCAGCTTCCATCCTCGCAGAAGTGATTTCCACTCGCTATGTGAAGAATCGTAAGCTGGTCTCCGGTTTAATCCACATTGGTTTGGGACTTTTTACTGTGTTTTTCGGACTGTTGTCAGAAGACCTGGAACCCGGCGTCTTTATTCTGCCAACTATATGTTCTGCCATTTTCTTTTTAATTGATGAGTTTACAAGGAAAAATGCTTAGAGTGGCCTCTAAGCATTTTTATATTACTGAATATTAATCAATGAACCATTTTTAAAAGTAACCAGGACCCGCTGTCCGGCTAACTCTTGATACTGCCCTGCTGTTCCGTATGATACTTTTAATGGAATCGCCTTGCCATCCGTCTCGAACTCGACGGTAAAGTTATCGGCTGCTCCATTAACGGTCGCTTCCATAACTTCTGTTTTACCCGGGATGACAAGGTGTTGGCCAATTAATACCATATCTTTTTTTAAACTATTGGCCGTCTTTAATTCTTTAAGACTTACACCAAAACGCTGAGCGATATTGAAAAGTGTATCCCCGGCATTGACTTCATAAAAACCTTCGTTTGTGTCATGACCATGATTTGGCACAAATAATGCTTGTCCAACATAAATGGAATCTTTGACTAATTTATTCTCTTTCTTCAAAACTGTTACGGTCACACCGTATTTTTTTGCCAGAGAGAACAGGGTATCGCCTTTTTTTACGATATAGGTCCCAGCTTCAGACTCTACAGGTACCTCGAGTTTCTGTCCGGTTATGATGAAATCTGAAGATAAAGCATTCACTTCCTTCAGCATTTCAACCGATGTATCATATTGCTTTGCCAGGCTGTAAAGTGTATCGCCTTTTTTTACTGTATAAAAGGATCCGACAGCATCTGTTTTCTTTTGGCCGACTCCGATCAGCAAACCTGCAGCAACCGATCCGGCAACAGCTGCACCGATCAATTTTCGATTCCTTTTCAAAGTTTTTCTTCTTTTTTCTTCTCTAATTCTCTGTTTTCTGGTTTGTCTGTAGGTAATCAAGTCTTCTTCTCCCCCAATGAAAAATAAACTCCTTTACAAAAATTCGTTATATAAAAGGTTTTTATGTACATAAATATGGGTATATAGGAAAGTTTTTCTGCAACAAATAGTTGTACTTTTCAAAAAACTTTACGAAACCTTGTCCCTATTGCTTTTTTCGTGCATATATCCTCAACCAAGCTAATAAAATGTTACAAACCTGACAAAGAGAGTGTTTGAGGTGAGGAATCGTTTGAACAAATATGAGGATTCAGCCGGGGACATGATTATTCATAGTAATTTTCAGAAGGGAATCTCCTTCTGCCGCAACCAATCACTTATTGCGGAAAGCAGTATTGGCCGATAGAAGCGAGTCTCATTTCACACTTCTCACATCCAATTTAGGGAGGGCGAGTGGTGTGCACGATTACATCAAAGAGAGAACAATCAAGATTGGAAAGTATATCGTGGAGACGAGAAAAACAGTTCGCGTCATTGCGAAGGAGTTTGGCGTGTCCAAAAGTACAGTCCATAAAGACTTGACAGAAAGATTGCCTGAGATTAACCCTGACCTTGCCAATGAAGTAAAAGAAATCCTGGATTACCATAAATCGATCCGCCACTTAAGAGGCGGGGAAGCCACGAAATTGAAGTACCGCAAAGAGGAAAGGGAAGAAGAACCTGTGAAGTGAAAAAATCCGAATTAAACAGATTGGAGGGAACGTAATTCAGCTTTATAGCCGTTGACGACATATCAATAAAAAATGCCCAGCTTAGATCCAGAAAAGCCGGGCATCGCCACAAAAGGCGTGTATGATTCTGCTTTAATACATAGCGGAGGCTGCCGCCTTTTTATTATGGGGGAAAAGGGACAGGCAAGTAACTTCATGCATATCCCTGTTTGTTTTATCGCAAGCCGGTATTCTTCAGCCTTGCTTCCCTTTCTGCAGCTGCGCGTTCAGCAGCCGCCTTTTCTGCTGCCTCTCTAGCCTCTTCTTCTCTTCTGATTTCATTCGCCGCTGCAACGATATCAGGGCCGATTGAGAAAAGCAGTGTTTGCAGTTCGGAAATTTCCCTGCTAATGCTGCTAATCGCGTTATTGATATAAACCATTTCCTGGGCCTGCCATCCGCTGTTAAGATTCCCTTTGAAGTCCTGCAGCCTGCTCTTGATCTCATTTAATTCCTGCGCATACTCACTGATTCGATTTGCCTGTGCATACGCCTGGCCAACATTAATCTTCACCTGAATCACCTGCTCATATTTTTAGATTCTTTGATTATAGTATGGTTTTGAAAAAAATCCCAATAAAAAATAAAAGGAAAAAGAAAAATTTGGATTATATTAGTTAAATTTGGGTTTTAAAGGCATTTCTTTCGGGTAAAAAGAACTAGTTTTATTGCAAATGGAGTTATTTACAATCCGTCAAACATACTTATCAATACTTAGACAGTGTAAAATTAGGACTAATATCCCTAATTTTCCATTTGTGGGGGTAATTAGTTGAATATAATTCCTAATATTGTAAGATATTTATATATTTAGAGATGCACCTAAGGTTAGATGTAAAATTACACTTTTTGAGATAAAATGGTAAAAAATATGAGACTGCCACTATACATAGAGTGAAATATAGATATTTGGATGGGGAGGTTTTGAGGTGATTCTCACACTTTTTGACCGGAATCAGGTATTCGATCTTGTTTTGCCTGAACGGGTCACAGGAAGATACATACTGAACACTGAAGATCAAGAAAACAATCCGGTTGATATGCTGGCAGTAGAAGCGGAAGACGGACAGTGGTACCTGAAATCGAATAAGCATGCATTCTTAAAGGATAACGCCAACGAAATACAATCTAAAGTCCTCATTGAACCATTCAAAACGTATACCATTCACCGTAACGATGATCAATCTGCGTTAGTCTATGTCGAGCCGCAGACAGCGGACCGTAATGAATTCACGAAACATATCGCGACAGGCAATGTCATTAAAATCGGTCGGTCACAGGACAGCCAGATATGCTTTTCGAACAAACTTGTATCCGGAGCACACAGCGTCATCGAATACAGCAGCAATGGCAAGGCAGTCATCAAGGATTACAACAGTTCAAACGGTACATATGTGAATGGGGAAAGAATTAAGGAAAAGGCACTGGCTGTTGGTGATGTCATTTTCATCATGGGCCTAAAAATCATTTTCAATGGCCGCCTTTTGTCGCTGAACAACCCGCATAAATCGGTGTTCCTCGACCGTAATGCCTTCAATTCATTCATTGCCGAGAAGCCGATAGTCGAGAAAGAAATCAACCTTGATGAAATACATATGGAAGAAGAAAATGACCAGCTGTTTTACCGTTCCCCGCGCTTCAAGCGTGATATTGAGGAAGCGACCATAAAAATCGATCCGCCGCCATCGCAGCCGAATCTTGATGAAACACCGTTGATGCTCTTGTTGGGTCCGTCCATAACGATGGGGATGGCTTCCCTGTTTACCGGTCTCCTGACATTGCAGAACGTAATGCGTACCAACGGGGATATTATGATGGCGATGCCCACGCTCGTTATGTCCATCAGCATGATGATCGGTACCATCCTGTGGCCGATTTTAACAAAAAGATACGAGAAAAAGCGCCGGATCAAACTTGAAGGCATCCGCCAGGAGAAGTATTCAAAGTACCTTGCGGAAATGAAACAGGTTATCGCGGACGAATGCAAGCACCAGAGCGAGATCTTGTTTGAAAATCACGTCACACTGGAAAACTGCCTGACGCGGATCAAGCGCCGCCAGCGTAATCTCTGGGAGCGAGGAATCGGGCAGAATGACTTTTTAAAAGTGCGTCTTGGTATTGGTGACCTTCCGCTTAACGCCGAAATTAAGTACCCGGAAAAACGCTTCATGCTGGAGGATGACAACCTTCAGGATGAGCTATATCAGATTGTGGAGAAGCCGCAGATTTTAAAGGATGTCCCGGTCACGGTTGATCTTACGGAGGAGCGGATCAGCGGGATTATTGGCAGAAGGGAAGAAGTGAAAAGCTTCGTCCAGGGATTGATTTTTCAGCTGACAGCCTTACATAGCTACGATGAGTTAAAGCTGGTGTTCATTTACGACGAACACGAGCATGATACTTGGAAATTTGTGAAGTGGCTGCCGCATGTTTGGGATGATGGCAAGACAATCCGTTTTGTCGCCACCGATGCGAATGAGATCAAAGAGCTTTCGGCTTATTTTGAAAAAGAAATCAGTGCACGCCAGGCGCTTGCAGAGGAAGAGCTGGCCGAACTTAATCAGCATTATATCGTCTTCTCAATGAGCAAAATCCTCGCTTCTAAGGCGGAGATGATCAATCAGCTTTTAAAAGAAAAGAAGAATATCAGGTTCAGCCTGGTCACACTCTATGACGAACTGAAAAACCTGCCGAAGGAATGCACGAATGTCATTGAGCTCGACAAGAGTTTTTCAAAAGTCTATGACAAAGACGATATTTCCGGTAAATATGTAGGTTTCAGCGCGGATAGCTATCTGGAGGAGAATGCGGAAGAACTGGCAGTGAAATTGGCCAATATCCAGCTAAATACCTCACAGAAAGCTTATACCCTTCCTGATATGCTGACATTCCTGGAAATGTTTGGCGTAGGTAAAATCGAGCATCTAAATGCGTTGACGCGATGGAAGGAAAATAATCCAGTCTATACAATCCAGACGCAAATCGGTGTCGATACGACGGGCGATCCGTTCATGATTGATTTGCATGAAAAATACCATGGTCCGCACGGTTTGATTGCCGGGATGACGGGTTCTGGTAAAAGTGAATTCATCATGACGTTCATTTTATCGCTTGCGGTCAATTACCACCCGGATGAGGTGGCGTTCATCCTGATTGACTATAAGGGCGGCGGCATGGCGAATGCGTTCGAGGAGCTGCCTCACCTGGCAGGAACCATCACGAACCTTGATGGAGCAGCTGTTAACCGCTCACTGATTTCAATTCAGAGTGAGCTGAAGCGCCGCCAGGCTATTTTTAGCGAAACGAGCAGGGTCGTTGACCAGAGTAATATTGATATCTATAAATATCAGAAACTATACCGCGAAGGCATGGTAACAGAGCCGCTGCAGCATTTGTTCATCATATCCGATGAGTTTGCCGAGCTGAAGGCCCAGCAGCCTGAGTTCATGGATCAGCTTGTCAGTGCGGCGCGTATCGGCCGAAGCCTTGGCGTCCACCTGATCCTGGCGACACAAAAGCCTTCTGGTGTCGTCGACGACCAGATCTGGAGCAACAGTAAATTCCGCATCAGCTTGAAGGTGCAGGAAAAAGCGGACAGTATGGAAGTCATCAAACGACCTGACGCCGCGGAACTGAAGCAGACTGGACGATTCTATCTCCAGGTCGGCTTCAATGAATTGTTCGAGCTTGGGCAGTCAGCCTGGGCAGGGGCACCTTACTATCCGTCCGACAGGGTCGAAAAGCATAAGGATGACAGCGTCGTTGTGATCGATGACCTCGGCCGTGTCATTAAAAATGCCCGCATTGATAGGCGAAAGACAGCGGTCAAGAACCCGCCGAAGCAAATCGATGAGATTACGGAATATCTGTCAAAAATGGCTCAGCAGGAGAATATCAAGGTCCGCCAGCTATGGCTTGAGCCGATTCCGGAGCTCATTTATGTTGATAAGCTGAAAAAGAAATATAGTGTAGTCCAGCAAGGCTTCGAGCTGAATCCTATCATCGGTGAGTTCGATGATCCAGCGAATCAGAGGCAGATGGTCATGAGGATGCCGATCACCCAGGAAGGAAACGCAGTCATTTACGGTATTGCCGGCAGCGGCAAGACGACCTTCCTGACGACGATGCTTTACTCGCTTATGGAAGAGCATACGCCGAATGAAGTGAATTTTTATCTGCTCGACTTCGGTTCCGAGACCCTTACCTGGTTCCGCGAAGCGCCGCATGTCGGTGACGTCATGCTTTCACATGAAAGCGAGAAGATCCACAACCTGTTCAAGATGCTGACAAGCGAGATTGAACGGAGGAAAAAGCTGCTTTCCAATTATGGCGGCGATTTTATCACCTACAACGAGTTGTCGGGTGAGACACTGCCATCCATTGTAGTGGCGATTCACAATTACGCGGCATTCTCGGAAATGTTCGAGGAGCTGGAGGAGGGTATTTCGTTCCTGACACGTGAGGGCTTGAAGTATGGCATTTACTTCATCGTCACTGCAATCAACACAGGAGCGATACGCTACAGGCTGCTGCAGAATTTCAAGCAGATGTATGTGCTCCAGCTGAATGATCAGAGCGAATACTCTGGCGTACTGGGCAATACGGACGGAGTATATCCATCCAAATCGAAGGGCCGGGGCATTTTTAAGACAGATGCCACATATGAATTCCAGACGGCTCATATCACAAGCGATATAGACAATATGTACACCTTCATCACAGAGTATTGCAAAGACTTGCGTGAATCATGGACGCAGCCGGCTGCAATGCGCGTTCCAATCCTTCCTGAAAAAGTGGATCTGGACTACCTGCGTGATGAAGCTAAGAATATGAACAGCAATAAAGTGCCAGTCGGAATCGAGAAGAACTCGCTAAAGACAGCTCACTTTGATTTCCTTGGCAGCTATATAAATGTTGTGACCGCACTTGAGAGTGACCAGTGCTCAAGCTTCATGCAAGGTGTGGCTGAAATTTTCGCCGCCACTGAAGGCAGGGAGATGATCATCATCGATCCTAATGAGCGCTTTGCGGCAGGCAGCACACAGGATTACAAATATATTTCCGAGCCATCTGAACTCGAAGACACGATTGTCTACCTGTTCAATACACTCGTCCACCGAAACAATACGACGAAGGATGCAATAGAAGCAGGAGAACAGCCGCCAGTGTTCGGCAACATTACCTGCATCATCGATTCCTTCGGCGATTTGATGATGTACTTGTCGCCTGATGGCCAGGATAAACTCAAGGTTTTCATGGAAAAAGGCAACGGCCTCAATGTTAACCTGCTCATCTCGGACAGTGCAGATAAATTGAGTTCAGTCTCATTTGAAGCCTGGTTCAAGCAGCATGTATCGCTAAGCGATTTCATCTGGGCAGGCAACGGCATCACCGACCAGTACGTCATGAAGCTCGGCAAGGTGACAAACGATATGTACCAGGAAATCCCGCCTGGTTTTGGATATGTCGTAACAAAAGGAAAGGCAACACTCGTGAAGCTTTTATCCTCAGTCGAAAGCAAGCAAGAGGAGGTAGCGTACCATGGATAAGGTGCTCGTAGAGGTCTTCATCCCCGCCTCTGAAAAATCATTCGACGTCTTCCTGCCGCCCGAAAGCAAACTGCACGAAGTCGTCTACCTGCTCGCAGGAACCATGACCGAACTGTCACAAGGATACTTCTCGGCAACACACGACACCATCCTCTGTGACCGCAAGACCGGCACCATCCTGAACATCAATCAGACCGTCGAAGAAACCGGGTTGATGAACGGGGCGAAGCTGATGTTGATATAGGGATATGGGGACAGTTCTCTTGTCCCACGGGAAGTGAACATAATGGACGGTTATCAAAACTGGACCGTCCCTGTTTTTAAACGGAAGGTGTGGAGAACGTGAAGAAATGGATCAAGCTGGCTGCGGCAATCTTATTTGTAATTATGGGAGGTGCGGGTTGTATGAGTTCGGAGGGTAAGGTTCTTGCAAAATTAGAGGAGAAATATAATCAGAAATTCACTGTCGAGGGCGTGAAGGAAGGCAGTAAGATTTTTGCTCAAATGTACGGGAAAGATCGGCTGACTGTTCATCCGGAAGGGAACAAAGAACTGGTTTTCCTTGCTCAGGAAGTTAAAGCAGAACAAGGGGAATTCAAGGATAATTTCGTCCAGGCAAAATGGGCAGAAGAGTTGAAGGAAAAGCTTTCGGCTGAAATCGAAAAAGAGCTGCCGCCGGGTACCCCATATAAAATACAATTGTTTATTCCAAGCAAAGGCATAGAAAAATCCATGGCCGAAATCCCAGTCCAGGATTACTTGGATAGAAATAAGGATTTGTCGGTTGTGTTGCTTGCAGGTATTAAAACAGCTGCTGAGCCAGAGGTGGAAAAGTACAAAGAAAATATCTACAACCTTTATCAGTTGCTGAAAGGACTTGGTACCACAGGTTATTCAGTGACTATCGGCTTTGTCGATGAATCGGAAGATATTTCAGATTATGTCCGCACTTCTTATATCAATAATATTTCCTGGTCGAATCTGGATGCAAAAGTATATGGAAATATCACAATAGACGAACGCCATGACTCAGAAAATCCAAGCAGCGGAGTAGACCCGTCTTTAATACTGGAAAGTCCGGATGCTGTTATAAAGCATTACGAACCAATTGGGGAGTGAGAGGATGGCACTTGATCAATTGACTGATGAAGAAAAGAATCTTCTTTTACAGTTATCGTATATCGACCTGCCCCCCAACTTAAAGATTGATGATCGGAACACCTACACATTAACTGAAATCATCAAAAAGATTGAACATAATGATGTTCCTGTTGATGAAGACCGGCTAGCTAATCTTAAAAACTATTTAAATGATCATGCAGACTCACCCTTGAATAGTGTCAGGCTGACAGGTTACCAGAATCATAACCCAAATGAAGCGAATAACACGAACGGGGCCTCGGAGTCAGGTTTTGTTGGCTATGCCATCAAGGATAATGAGGGAAATGGGGCCGTTTTGTTCCGGGGCAGTGAAAACCCGGGAGATTGGAATCATTTGCGGACTGACTGGAAGGGAAATATTGAGGCCGGTGTCAGTATTGAAACGCAGCAGCATCGAGAAGCAATGGAGTTTTATGAAAAGAATGTCGCGATGATGGAAGGCGCTATCACCATTTATGGTCACTCAAAAGGCGGCAACCTTGGCTCCCATGTGTATGTGAACGATCTGAGGGAAAATGTGAACGCCTATATCGTCAATGGTGCACCATTATGGTGGTTCAATCTTGATGACAGCCAAAAAGATGCCTTAAAAGGCGACCGGTTCACTTTTATCACTTACGAAGGCGACTTCGTTTCCCATCTGGGATACGGTCCTTATGTTGATAAAATTGTTAAATTGAATAAGGAACATGGAACCTATGGGGATCCTTTTTATCCGCATTATGAGACGAGTGTGAACTTCAATAGTGATGGAAGCCTTGCTGACGCCCGCGACCCGGATAAATGGCTGGTCAGGGATATTGCCCGTGACCTTTACTACTCGTTTGGCAGCTCTGTTGCCAATTTAGTGAATGGAGCGGTTGACCAGGTGAGGGAAACTGCATCAGCTGTAGTGGGTGAAGTTAGGGAAGCAGCGGCTGCAGCCATGCAGCAGGCTAGAGAAGCGGCTATGGCGATTACATCAGCAGCGGTCAACATCGTTTACACCACCTGGCAGGGGATGATTGACGCAGCAAACTATGTAAGGGAACAAACAGTGAGGTTCATTTCCGGTATCCAGAACTTTGGCAGGCAGCTTGCAGCGAATGTGGGCAGGTTTTTAGATACTGTTGCCAATAGGGTTAGGAGTCTTTTTACCAATGCGATGGATTTCTTTTCAGGAGGAAGTGTCGCTGTCGAACCTTATATAAAAGTAGACATCCCAAGGCTGTTCTACTACGCCAACCGTCTACGGTCCGTTCAAAAGCGAATCGCCCAGCTCAATGACATGATTGATGATTTGTACTGGGAAGCTGGAATTGCCGGGCTGGATAATGTCCTGGCTGCTGATATCAGCACTTCGTTCGACTTCAGGATCCCGGAGAGCATTAATTATCTGAACAACACGGCGGAGCTTTTACAGAAGAATGAAAGGTTTCTTGCCGGAAAAGCCAGTTCAATCAGGGGGTAGATCATGGATCCTAAAGTGAGAAGCAAGATTAATAGAATTGCTGCTGAAGCTAGTGCCATTGCCCGTGAACTTGATGATATCTCTAACGGTCTCAGCCATGAATTCAAAGGCATCGGTTCGGTAAAAGCTGCTGCGGGATTGCGTCGTTCCGCGGAAAAATACCGCTATGTAAGCTATAAGTTAAGAAGAATATGACTCTATTAGAGTTCATATATGAACATGACTTGAAAGGAGGTGAATAAGATGGCAAGATCAATCACTGTTGAACCAGCAAAGCTTGAGACGACTGCTAACAAGATTGACCAGCAGGCAGCTGACTATGAAAGAAACTATAAAGCTCTTTTCAGCGAAGTGGAAGGCATGGCCGCAGCATGGCAGGGTACCGATAACCAGACATACACTGCACAAATCAAAGGATTCATGGACGACTTCCAAAAGATGACTCAGTTGATGAGACAATACTCTGAGTTCCTGAAAACGAGCGCGAAGACATACCGCGAAACTCAAGGCGAAGTTATTAACCAGGCTAAGAGATTGAGCAACTAATCCATAACATAACGCAGGAGGTGAAATACATTGGCAGGAGATGGAATCAAAATCTCGCTCGGCGAGGTTAGCAAAACGGCGGGCCAAATCCGCAACCTGAACCAGCAATTATCCACTAGATTAGAAGAAATCAAGAAGGACATGAACGCACTTGCGTCATCATGGAACTCTGATGCGTCCAACACAATCCGCGGCAACTTCAACTCATTGGCACCACGATTTGAAGAATATCGCCAGGTCGTCGACAGCTATGCCAAATTCTTGGATAACACTGTCACAAACTACAACACTGCAGAAACAGCAATCAACAACAACGCCAGCTCTTTTAAGTAATCACTTTTTACAGAGGGTAGGGGGCAAGCAGCGAGTGCAGTTTGCCCTTCTGTAAAATCCAGCAGGCAGAAAGTTCAAGTATTTTTCCCAACCGTTTAAAAAAGCTGACCAACCGGGAATAAAAGCACTCCAACCGGGAATATCCGTCGACCAACCGGGAATAAAAGCGCTCCAACCGGAAATATCCGTCGACCAACCGGGAATAAAAGTGCTCTAACCGGAATATCCGAGAATTAGCAGGTTGAAAAGCTTTCATTGTCTCAAAAATACGGACGACTATTAATAATACGTAATTAATTTCTAATAAAGCTGCAGAACCGTAAATAAAATTGCCAGAAACATAAATAAACCTATTTGAATCACAATTTCGAGGCTGGGGTCTTTTAAATCATACATAAATTCAAAATTGGAGTCGAAGCGCGATGATCAAACACGTGGAATTTAAACTGGAAAGCTACGGAATCTCAAAATTCCTTTATTATCATGCGGGCAGCAAGTCGGATATCGATGGCGGCCAGGTGGAGCTGCTGAGGGCGAGCCGGGTAGCGGGAATCCTGCCGTGCCATGCGATTTTAGAGGGCGACAACTGCTTTCTTCGCTATGACATGATTTCCGATAACACGCTTGAAATGCTGAATTCCGCGGCGGCGACAAAGGAGCGGCTGTACAACAGCTTCCTTAACATTGCTGAAACACTCGTGGATGCACAAGAAAGCGGCCTGGATATCGAGCATTTCGTGTTTAGTCAGCGTGAGATCTTTATTGATAATTTTTCAAACAGATTAGTTTTTATCTACCTTCCAGTAAAAAATAATATTTTTGAAAAGGTATCACTTAAAGACTTTCTGCGTGAATTGCTGCTTTCGGCTCCTTACGATGAAGATGATGATGCCGCATTTTTTGTTAAACTCCATAACTTTCTGGTCGAAGCGGAGCACATCACGCCAGAACATCTCCTGGAAAAAATGAACGAGCTGGCCGGAGATGAAACACTCTTACGACAGCCTTACAAAATGCCAGAGAAACCAAAGCAGGAACCAGCACCGCCTGCAGCCAAAGCCAACGAAGAAACTCTCCATGAAGAACCGGAACTTGAAATACCGTCCATCAACCCGAACTTCTACAGCCCGGGCAGTGAGGTCCACACTGTCAAAACAAGTGTCGACAATGGCGTGCTGACCTCTGAATACACGAGCCAGAAGAAGGATGTAAAAACAGGACGCAATCTCGAAATCGAGGAAGAGGTTAACTACAAGCGAATCACGAGGGCTGAGCTTGGTGAGAACAACGCGCTGTTAAAAGAAGCCTCAAAACTAAGCGGGGGTACCTCGATTAATATCCAGCCGGCACTGGCCAATCTTGAACCTGAAAATGAAGGCACAACAGTGTTGGGGGTTTTTCCTGACGACGAGGATGAGGGCACAACAACTCTCGGACATTCATTGCGCAGGCCATTTTTACTGGCTGTTTCCAAAAATGAAAAAATCACGATTGCCAAGGACTTTTTCAAAATTGGCCGGGATCCAATAAGAGCGGACTTCGCATCGGAAAACAAAGTGATAGGCCGGGTCCATGCTCATGTAATCATATCGAATGGCGAATATTTCATTGAGGACAATCACTCGACAAACGGCAGTTACGTCAACGGCGTGAAACTCACGCCAAAGGAAAAAGTCAAAATCAAACACGAAGACAGAATCAAGCTGGCGAATGAGGAATTTATTTTCAGGCTTTATTAAGGTCAAATCAGCTAATCAATTGGGGGTAGCAAAGTGGCATTTCAAGTGGCCTATCATACCGACATTGGAATCAAAAAGAAAACGAATCAGGATGGCTTGTTGCTGAAAACTGCGAAGACGCCTGAAGGCGAAATCGGCCTGTTTATCATCTGCGACGGAATGGGCGGACTTTCTCACGGTGAACTGGCAAGTGCCACGGTAATCAGGGGGATGTCTGACTGGTTTGATCTCGAACTGCCGGAGCTGCTGGAGTCAGGTACCGTTGAAAGTGACATTCCCGCCAAGCTTGGGGAACGTATACGCGAGCTGAACAAAAAAATTCTTGAATATGGAGAGGCTTCGAACGTAAAGCTCGGTACGACGATTACGGCTTTGCTCATCCTCCATAAGCAGTATTACATTCTGCAGATTGGGGACAGCAGAGCGTACAGAATTAATGACAAGCTTGTAAAACTGACCGAGGACCAGACGCTCGTCGAACGAGAGCTCAAGCGGGGGAACATTACCGCAGAACAGGCAAGGATCGACCCGCGTCGGAATGTTCTGCTCCAGTGCGTGGGTGCAACAAAGGATATCAACATCGTCATTACTTCAGGCGAAGTGGAAAGCGGAACAATGTTTATGCTCTGCACAGATGGTTTTTACCATGAGATTAGAGATGAAGAAATCCTCGCCAACCTGAATCCGCAATATTTTACAGAAGAAAAAAGCATGAAGGATAAGCTCGTTGAACTTGTCGAGCTCGCAAAAGAACGCCAGGAAACAGACAATATTTCGATTCTCCTGGCAAAAAGGGACATGGGGACGGTTCTCACGTCCCACTAATAGGGGTGCACAAGAACCAGCCCACGTTTCTGGGAGGAATGACTTTGATACAAATTGGCACGATTATTGATGACAGATATGAAATATTGAAGGAAATCGGGCGCGGCGGCATGAGTGTCGTCTACCTGGCGATGGACAATCGGCTCAACAAGTCGCTCGTCGTCAAGGATATACGCAAGCGCAGCAACAGCAATAACGAGCTGCTGATCAACAGCCTTGTCGTCGAGGCGAACATGCTGAAAAAGCTCGACCATGGCTCGCTGCCGAAAATCTATGACATCATCGAGTCCGAAGGCGACATTTATGTGGTGATGGATTACATAGAGGGTGAGTCGCTGAAGGAACGTCTGAAGCGGGACGGCAGAATTCCTGCAAAAGAGGTCATCGAGTGGGCAAAGCAGCTGAGTGATGTGCTCGGGTATCTGCATTCCAGAAAGCCGTATCCAATCATTTACCGCGACATGAAGCCGGATAACGTCATGCTGACGCCCGAGGGGAAAATCAAGCTGATTGACTTCGGGATCGCTCGTGAATTTAAAACCGAGAACCTCTCTGACACTACGAATCTCGGGACGAAAGGGTATGCGGCCCCCGAACAGATTTCCGGCCGGCAGACGGACGCGAAAACGGATATTTATAGTTTGGGTATCACTCTCTACCATCTCGTCACCGGGAAAAGCCTGAGTGAACCGCCGTTTGAAATCAGGCCTATACGTGAGTGGGATCCATCGCTTCCTGAAGGCCTCGAGCATATCATCAAAAAATGTACCCAGGCGGAGCCGGCGAACCGGTACCAGAGCTGTGAGGAGCTGAGTTATGACCTCGAGCACATCAACAGGCTGACAAAGGGCTACAAGAACATGCTGATCAAAAAGCTAGCCATGTTCCTTGTTCCGGCGGTATTGTTCCTGGCGTTCACAACCACATCTGCTCTGGGCTACAAAGGCATGAAAAACGAGCAGTTTCAGGATTATATGAATCTAGTTAATCAAGCAAGCATTGCCTTGATGGACGGGGAGCAGACGGAAGCAATCAAGCTTCTCGAAAGCGCGACCCGCGTAGACAAAGAACGCCCAGAGGCATATATCAATCTGCTTGATTTATATATTAATAGAAATCAGACCGACGAAGGACTCGCCAAGATGGAATCATACATACAGGATAAATACGGGGCAGTCCACGAGAATAACGAAGTTCTTTTTAAAATGGGGATGACCTATTTCGATGTGAAAAGAGATTATAACAATGCACTTAAATACTTCCAGCAGGTCGATGAAAAGGAACTTCCGGATGCGAAATATTACAAGTCGCTGGCAACGACAATGAGCAGCCTGAACGTGGATTATGCCAAATTTGCCGGAGACCTTCAGGAATTTCACGAATACAATGACGGCCTGGCTAACGACAGCAAAAAAATCGATAACTACAACTCTCTTGCAAATATCTATATTTCATATAAAAGCCAGATTCCGGATGCGAACACACAGGCAATCGAAATTGTCCAGAAGGCGAAGGAAGTGCTCGAAAAGCTTGAGAGCGAGCAGCTTCAATTCAAATACGAGATGGAATTCGAACAGAAGCTGGCACAGGCGTACTACAGCCGCGGCGTGAATTCCGAAGACCAAGCGAGTGCCCGCGAGGATTATGAAAAAGCAATCGAACATTACAACAACCTCCTCGATTTGAACGTTGCTGACCAGGAAGATGTCTACGTTAAAATTGGCGTCATTTATCAAGAAATGGGTGAATTCTCCCGGGCAGTCGAGCATTTCAGGAACACGGCGCTGAAAAAGTTCCCTGAAAGCATCAACGCCCATGTGAAGCTAGGCAACCTGCTCCTGGACATTGAACAAAACAAAGAAGAAGGCAAACGGAACTACGCCGAAGCGAAAAAAGTCTATGAAAAAGCAGGCACCCTGCCTGGTGTCAAAGAAGATGAAGGCTACAAAAAACTCACTAGACGCATGGAAAACTTGAATATTCTCTAGCGGAGCGCAAGCGGAGGAATGTACATTTGCTTCAGAAAAAAAGCAATGGTTACGTTCCCATGCTCCCAAGGAAGGCAGTTGAAGAAGATTGGCATACCAGATCATGTTTTACGGCGGTTTGGCAGGCGCAGTGATCACGCTGGTGATTGCGATTCTCGCCTACGTAAAACTCAATATAGCCCAGGTCATCACAGATCTTACAGGCTGGAATTTTCCAGGGGCAGGGAGAAAAGCCAGGAAAACGACCGGCAGCCAGACCGATACCATCACGAAGCCCACTACAAAGGAAATCCATGTCCGTAAGAACGTCGAGAAGGAAGTCGCTGCTGGTGAGTATGCGGAGCCAACGGAGAAAATGGCAAGCGGGCAAATGGAACCAACAGCGCTTTTGAGCAAGGAGAGCTTCAAACAGACAGCTTTGCTTAAACAAGAGGGACTTGAGCCGACAGTGCTGCTCATGCATGACGGGGATGAGCCGACAGCTTTGTTGGCTGAAACTCCGGTTCGGGAACCAGTAGCAGTCGGAACTTCAGCCGGCGGGAGTGCCTCCCATGAAGCACCAACCGAGACGACCATCCTGTCCGACTGGAATGAAACCACCGTCCTTACAGCAGAACCAGATGACATGGATGAAACAACACTATTAGACGACATCAATGAGACCACCTTGCTGACAGAAGAAGAACCACGTTTTCAGAAACAAGTGGATATTATGATTGTCCACTCCAATACCATCATTTAAAAGGAGAATGAGAAATGCTCGAACCAAGGAAAAAGAAAAGGCGGCCTAATAAATGGGCCATCGTTCTTCCGATCTTATTAGTATTGATCTCTTCTGTTTTGGTTTTCAATGGGAGGGTTTGGTCGAATGAAACCGAAGCTAAGAAATATATTAATTTTGAGGGATATCAGTGGGAAATGAAAGATCAACCTACAAAAGATATATGGACAAAAAAAGATGAGGTAGCTTTTCTTATTGATTTAAAAGAAGACTATGAAAGAGTACAAGACCCAATAAAAATTAACCCTACCACTAATAACCCTGTATCAGTTACTGTTAAGCAGTCAGATAATAAATTAATCTCAGATATATCCATAACGCCAGTAATACAAAATGACGAATTTTCTGGCTCATATGAAGTGAAAATAAAATCACTTCAGGATGGGGGGGTTGATATTAATGTTGTCATTTCAGAGAATAATATTTGGGGAAACTCTCCTTCGAGCAATTCCTTCAAGGTATTTAAAGATTCAACTAGTCCTGTTGTAAAATTATTAGATCCTGACGGAAAACCAAGTAGTAATTTTTATGATAAAGATATAAACCTAACTGTCGAAGTTTTAGAGAAAAATCTCAAACCTGGTTCAATAAAAATATTCAAGAGCAAAAACGATGGCCCTAAAGAATTATTTACTTATGAAAATAATGATGGTGAAAGTTATACCAAAACACTTACTTTCGACCAAAATGGAGAATATACAATAACTGTAGTAGCAGAGGATTTCGCTGGCAATACTGTACTACCTGTTGAACCGCTCCAATTAACAGTCTCAAAAGAAGATTATAAACCTGAAATATCGGTAATCAATCAAACTGATAGTGAGAAATCAATAAATGAGTGGGAGCATGTTAAAACTGCGAAAATTGGGATAAAAGTTGAAAGTGCAGTTTCAATAGGAACTGCAAATCTCATTCTTTTGAAAGATGAAAAAGAAGAAGTCTTAAACCAGCCTATGGAAAAGGATGGGAGAACAACAAAGATAGTAGAATACCAAATCCCACAAAAACCTGATGGTTCTTATGAAGATGGTAAGTATACAGCAATCATCACTGTTACAGACCTGCATGAAAAGGGCAAAGAACATGCCCCTGTATCTTTTACGTTTATAGTTGATAATACACCACCTAAGTATACATACAACGTGAAGAATGGCAATAGTTATAACGAGTCTCAAAATGTTGAAATTGTTTTGGATGAACTTAATCTACAGTCAGCAGAAGTTACTTTAATAGAAACGAGTATTGACGGTAGGGAGGATATTACTAAACCGACGATTAACAACGGTATTGCCAAATTTGAAGCAGTTAACGATGGAGAATACACTGTTAAATTCCTGGCAACTGATAAAGCAGGAAATAAAAATGGGGACGATGGGGAGCCAAAGTTTATAAAGTTCAAAATAGATAAGGAAAAGAAACCTGATATATTTATTGAGACTAGTAATCTTTTTAATGAGGAAATAAACGGGAAATATTTTAACGATGATACAAAAATTGAGTTCTCGGTAAAAGATATAACACTTAATCTACTAGAAACTTTTTTAACTGTAAAAAAAGGGTCGGAATCATATACTGAGATTAAACCGTTTACAGAATTGTTATTCACTGGTCATACGGACCATATCTTTACAAAAGACGGTGTGTATGAGATTTTCTTAAGTTCCAAAGACTATGTTGGCAGTGACAATTCTGTAGGTCCTATAAAATTTACGATTGATAAGACTCCACCAGATTTGATTATAACCGGGTTAAAAGAAGAAGAAGATTATGGTGGAATTCAAGATTTTAGTGTGAAAGTACTTGATTTGAACTTCGATGTTGAAACAACTAAAATCATTATTAAACGTGATGGAGAGAAACTTGATTATAAACCCACGGTAGACTTAATTGAGGAAGATGGAAAGAGCGGTGCTCTATTCAAATACAGTTTTACTGATGAAGGTAATTATGAAATTGAATTTGATATTAAAGATAAAGCCCAAAATCCGCCAGACAATAATACTTCTGTGAACTTTTCAATCGATAAAAAACCTCCTAATGTAAAAGTCAGTGGAGTAGAGAATAATGGCCATTATAGAAGTGTGAATTTTACAGTTGGTCTTGAAGATCTAACTCTTGACATTAAGAAGGGAAACCCAAAAGTTAAGGTGACAAAACCTGATGGTAAAATTACTGAGTATTCAAATTGGGATGAAGTTAAGAAGGACGGAAGGTTAAAGACAACCAACCAATCACTTTCTTTTACTGATGAAGGAGATTATAAAGTAGAGTTTTTAGGCCAAGATTTAAAAGGAAATAATATTTCCGAAGAACCAATCTATTTCACAATTGATACTACATCGCCAAAGATAAAATTGAATGGAATTAGTGATAATTCTTTTATCAAGAATGGCTCAGTTGATTTAGAATTAACCGAACGTAACTATAAAGTTAGTAATATCGAAGTATACTATTTACTGAATGGTTCCGAGAAGAAACATAAACTTTCTTGGAAAAAAACTGGTGAAGTATCTAAAGAAAGTTATCCGTTTAGTAAAGACGGAGATTATGAATTTTATATTTTAGTAACAGATGGGGCTGGAAATATAGATGATAAAAAAATAGCATTCACTATTGATAATAAACCGCCAACAGTAGATATAACAAAAATTAAACGTTATAATAACGAACCTCAAAAAGTTACCATTAGAGTAACTGAGAAAAACTACGAAAACAACAATGTAAATATAACTGTAACAAAAAAAGAGGAAGTAGGTGGAAAGCCAGTAGATTATCATATTGGTGAATGGAAAAATGTTAAAGAGGTTTCCAATCTAAGTCACCTGTTCGACCGCGATGGCGAATATGAAATCACTGCAGAAGCAACTGATGCTGCAGGGAATAAAGGTGATACAGAGAAGATCCTTTTCACCATCGACAAAACAGACCCAACAGTAAATTTGTTGACAGACATAGAAAATGGTCAAAACTACAGAACCAATATGCTGGTTAAGATGAGGGCAGAAGACCGAAATATTGACTTATCATACACAGAACTAAAAGTTGAGAAAAATGGTAAGCCGTACAACGTTGGCAAGTTGAAGTTGCTTGCTGATTCAAAAACAGTTGCTGTAAATAGCTATACATTCTTTGATGAAGGCAAATATGTAATCAACCTAAAGTCAACGGACAAAGCTGGCAATACGAAGAAACAGGACCAAATTGCCTTCATCATCGACAAAACCAACCCAGTCGTAAAAATCGATGGCGTCGAAAACAATTCTTTCTATCCTGAAAACAAAAACGTCACGATCTCGATTGATGAATTGAATTATGATACGAACAATGTGAGTATCAGTGCAACAAAAGATGGAGCCGGATTCCCTATCGGTACCTGGAAGAACACCGGTAAGCTATCAAAATTAGGATATAATTTTACCAGGGACGGTCTTTACACAATCCATGTCACAGCAGAGGACAAAGCCGGTAATGGTCCTATCACTGAGAAAAGGACGTTTACCATCGACGAAACCAAGCCGGAAATCGAGATTACAGGTGTCGAAAATAATGCCTATTACAATGTTGATAAACCTGTTAACGTTACAATTAAAGACGTGAACCTTGATATCAACAAAATGACTGTCACAAGGAATGGTGCGCGATATAACGCAGGCGGCTTCTCTGTAAATGGAGATCTTGCTTCCTTCCGCCACAACTTCAGCGGAGAAGGTGAATACCACATCCTGGTTGAAGCAACCGACAAAGCGGGCAACAGTTTCAGCAAGACGATGAAGTTCACCATCGATAAGACGAAGCCAGTCATCACGCCGAAGTTCAAAGGACAGAATCGTGTCATTAAGAATGGTGAGTATATCAATGAAGTATTCACTCCGGAGTTTGCCCTGGATGAAGCCGAGGATATGATTGTAACCGCGACACTGAACAATGGCGCAAACCTTGGCAGAAACATCCCTGTTGCTGCAAGGGAAATAAAGTACACATACAAGGTTCTTGCCCGCGACAAAGCCGGCAATGAATCAACACTGGAAATCAGCTTTACACTTGATACTACAAAGCCGATGCTGAATATTTCCGGCGTACTCGATGGATTCTTCAATAAGAACATCGCGCCAAAAGTGACGTATTCAGATATCCATCTGGATAGCAGCAAGACATCAGTAACCTTAAATGGCAAGACATTCGAAAACGGAACAAAGCTTGAGTACGAACAGGATTATATTTTGAAAGCAGTTGTCACAGACCTGGCTAAAAATGTTTCATCAAGAACAATTGTTTTCACAATCGATAAAACATCGCCTGTTATTAAGTTCAAAGAGCCAATTTCGAATAAGTATTTCAACTCGGACCTTCTGCCACAGCTTTTGATCGAGGACATGAGTTCTTATGACATCATCGCGATGATGCTTGACGGCAAGCCATATGAAGCTGGCGAACCGATCAAGGAAGAAGGAAAACACGTCATGTTCTTCGAGGTGAAAGATAAAGCAGGCAACATCCAGCAGCTGAGCGTCGAGTTCATCATCGACAAAACTGCACCAAAGGTAGTCTATGAAGGTGTAAAAAATAAACAGAAATACTATGACCCAGTTGATGTCGCCATCCGCCTCGATAATCCGAATGACAAAATAAAATCAGTCATGATCAACGGTGAAATGTTCGAAGGTGACGTAATCGAGGAAAATGGCAACCAAGTAATCAAGACCAAACTGGCGAAAATCCAGCCATATAAAATCGAAGTAACTGCCTATGACGAAGCCGGCAATGAAAAAACAACGGTCATTGCATTCGAAATCGTCGAAAAGGGAGCGTTAGTTAAGTTTTATGAAAATAAACCTTTGCTGGGCGGGACGGTTGCTGGTTTAGTAGGATTAATCGGAGCTGCAGCAACTATGATGGTTAGAAGACGCAAGTTGAAAGTTGAAGAAGAATAATAAGTGAAAAAATCCAGAGGAATCAATCCTCTGGATTTTTTGTCGAAAATAATAGGAAAAATGTACTGTTTTATAAAAAATAATCAGAATTTGTAAATAATTGTAGTATAGTTATATAGAACTAAAACTTTATAACTATTCAAGTAAAAGGCAAACCCGTTGAAAGGCGGGGACGCAAAGCTTCAGGCCTAAGGTGGGTATATCCTATTATGGCGGCTGGGTTGCCGTGAATCATTCATCCTAGTAAACTCCTTTTTTTACCGGTAACCAAAAGGCGAAGTATGCCCTTTTACACACGGAAAGAAAGGAGTTTTTATGTATTTTAAAAGATTTACCGTAATATTTTTATCTGCAATCATCCTATTCAGTAGTGTTGGGGTCTATCCAGCGCAGGCATATGCTGAAAAAAAGGCTTTTGAACAGGAGTTTTATTCCAATCCTGAGAACCTTCTTGGCCTGCTGCCGGAAATCGACCAGCACCAGCCGGTCAACAATCCAGCCCAGGGAATCAAGCCCACGGTGCCAAATACTTCACCAGAAATTCCAAACAGCCAGGTGGCTCCAAGAAAGCAGCAGCAGGCACCTCCGCCTGCAAACACGACTGCTGAACCGCCTGTCAACGTCGAAAACGGATATTTGGAACTGAAGGAAGAAGATATTCTTGTCCCGGAAGTATTGCGTCCGTTTGGCATCAAGAGAGATTACTCCAGCAATAATACCGAAGATGGTCCTTTTGGGAAAGGCTGGACCACATCACTGGAATCAAGACTCGAAATGTATGCCGAGTTTTCAATGGGAGAAAGCCGCCTAGACGGCAGCACCCAAAGCTACGCATTCGACAAGAAAGATCCGAATGCCTATGTGACCGAATACGATGAAGACTCCATGACAAACTATGAGCTTGACAAGGGCGAGTATATTACAGCGGCCAATGGCGATAAGCTTACAAGGATTAGCCAGTTTGAGTATGTTGTTGAAACAGCTGATAAAACAAAATATACCTATTATGGCTACTATGCATCGTGGAGAAAAGGCCAGGACGAAAAAGTCGGAAGATTGGTCAAACAAACAAATCGTTATGGCAACAGCATTCAATACGGTTACGACAATAAAGGCAAGCTTGAAACGATGACAGACGATTACGGCCGCACGATCCAGATCAAATGGTCAGGCAGCCATATCAGTGAGCTGATTGATCCAGAAAACCGTAAAATCAGCTTCTCTTATGATGGCTCTGGAAGACTGGAAAACGTAAACTACCCAGGAAATAAATCAATCACTTATTCTTATGACGGCGGCCGTATTTCAGGGATCACAAATGGTGAAGGGGAAACCACTTCATTCACGTATGACAGCAACAATCGTGTCAAAACGGCGAAAAATCCTGCTGGCGCTGTCCTGTATAGCTATTCTTATACAACTGACGGTTCAGGAAAACTGACGAAAACCATTAAGCAAAATCCAGCAGGAGAAGCATGGACTTATCATATTGCAAAAGAGAAGGCTGTCCGTGTCACTGACCCGCTGGGATATCAGACAAGCTTTGAAAACAACGATAATGGAAAGATAACGAAGAAAATTTCCAGCACAGGAACAGAAAGCTTTTCCTATGATGATAAGGATCGTATTAAGACAAAGACTGACATATTTGGCGTAACCACAACCTATACATATGAGGACTTATGGAATCAGCCAAAAACGATCAATGAATCCACTGGAAAATCAACCGTTTATGAGTACGATTCCAACGGAAAATTAACAAAGAAAACGGAAAATGGAATTGTTACGACTTATGGCCACGACAGCAAGGGCCGCATGCTTTGGGCGAAGGATTCTGCTGGCGCTCAAATCACCTTCGAATACGATGCTTTTGGCAATATGAAACAGGCGAAGAACGCAAAAGGTGAAATCACCAGCTACACTTTTGACAGCCTTGGGCACATCAAATCGATGCAGGAGCCTAACGGCTATAGAGAGCAATATCAATATGACGGGGATGGGAATCTCCTGAAGGTCACCTATGCTGATGGGAAGACGCTGCAGTATTCCTATGACAAGGCTGGCAGGATCCTGACGATTACCAACCAGCTGGGTCAGGTGACATCCCATAAGTATGATAACGCTGGCAAACTGGAAACCATTACAAACCCAAAAGGATACCAATATGTCTATTCCTATGACAGCAAGACTGGAAGGGTAAAAACTGTAATGGCACCAGGAAACCAGGTGATATCCTATGATTGGGACGGACTTGGCAGACTGAAAACCTTAAAAACAATCGAGGGTACAACCTCTTATGTTTATGGAGAGCACGGGGCGGAGAAAGTGACATCGCCACGGGGTACACTCGAGTATGTTTATAACTCAAAGGGCCTGGTTGACACAATCAAGGATGAGCTTGGCCGTACAACCAGCTATAAGTACAATAACTCCCAGCAGATTACATCAATCACTGATCCAGCAGGAAGAGTACAAAACTATGATTATGATTCAATCGGACGTTTGGAAAAGGAAAAGTCGTTTGATGGCCAGACAGTCCAGTATGTCTATAACGGACTTGGCTTATTAAAGGATAAAGTATATGCGGACGGCACAAAAGAATCTTATTTATATGATTCTATTAGACAGGTTTATAAAAAGACGCTCCGTGACGGGACCACCGAGGAGTATACTTACCATCCAGGCGGGCAGCTCGCCACAGTAAAAAATGCTCTCGGGCAGATCACGAGCTATGATTATGATAAAAACGGCCATGCAACAGAGGTAATCAACCCTGCAGGCGGAAAGATTACCTATTCTTATAATGCAATAGGGAACCTGACGGCGATTAAAAACCCGCTGAACCAGGTCACTTCATTCTATTACGATGAATTAGGCCGTACCGAAAAAATCATGGGTCCAAAAGAAAGCACTCAAACCTTCAAATACGATGAACTGGACCGCCTGGTTGAAACAGTGGACCAGATGGACAGAGTCCATAAGTGGACCTATAATGCAGCAGATAACACATCAACTTACACTCGTCCAGATGGAACGAAACTGACATACAAATACAATAGCCAGGGCTTGATCAGCGAGTTTAGCAACGCTCTTGGCGAAAAGACAGCCTGGACCTATGACAAGGCAGGCCGTCCAACCATCATTGAGGACGCACTCGGCCAAAAAATACAATTTTCCTATAACGTCCTTGATCAGGTCACAAGGGAAACACGGCCGGATAATGCTGTTACAGAATACAAGTACAATGATGCAGGCAGATTATATGAGGCCATTAATCCGCTAGGGCAGAAAACGACACTGTCCTATGATTCATTCGGCAGAGTGACAAAATCGGAAGATATCAAGGGAGCAACCAGCAATACCTATGATGTGATGGGCCGGACCCTAACCATGACGAACCCGCTCAAGCAGACGATGACATGGGCATACGACAAGCTTGGCCGGGTTAAAGAGATGGTGGATCCGCTTCAAGGGAAGACAGAGTATCAATACAATCCATTAGGACAGGCAGAGTTGGTGACACAGCCTAATGGAGCCGAACAAAAAATGAAGTATGACGCCTTGGGAAGGGTTACGAGCATGACTGACCCTCTTGGCAATAATACTTCCTACCAATATGACGAATTCGGCAACGTAAAGACAGTAACCGATGCCCTTGGCCAGAATTCCGCAATGGAATACAGCCTTGCAGGTGAGCTGCTTTCAGTGACGGATCCTGCAGGAAATAAGACACAATACCAGTACGATAAGCTTGGCCAGCTGATCAAAACAATCAACGCGCTTAATCAGGCCACATCCTATGAATACGACCAGGCCGGCCGTTTAAAACAGGCAATCATGCCGAATGGTGCAGTCACTTCACATAATTATGATGCACTGGGAAGAAATATAGAAACAATCGATCCCATGGCCGGGGTCACCAAGTACCAATATGATGAGGTCGGAAATATCCTTGAAACTGTCGATCCTATGGGGAAAAGCCGTTCATTTGATTATGATGCCCTTGGCAGGCTGGTATCTGAAACAGACCGACGAGGCAAAACGACGAAGTATGAGTTCAGTGACCAGGCAGGAATTGTAAAAGTAACCGATCCAACTGGAGCAGTCATTAGCCAAAAATTTGATGCGCTCCAGAATCTGATTGAGGAAACGAATCCTTTAGGGAACAAGACATTATATAAATACGATCCTCTTAACCGTCTGACGGAAGTGAAGGATGCACTCGGCAATATGGAAAAAACAACTTATGACTCAGTGGGCAATGTCCTTTCGTCAGTCGATAAAAATGGCCATGCAACAAGCTATGAATATGACCTTGCTGGCAACATGACAAGCATGACGAACCCGGCGGACGGGAAAATTTCCTACCAGTATGACAACCTGAACAGATTGGCTGCCCAGTCAAACTCGGACGGCGGAAAATCTGCTTACAAGTATGACAAGCTTGGCAATCTCGTACAGGAAATCGATCCTGAAGGCGGAATCTGGGCTTACGAATATGACGCCATTGGCAGGAATACAAAAGCAATCGACCCGCTGATGCGCGCAACAAAGTACAAATTTGACAGCGCCGGGAATCTTGAAGTGCTGACAGATCCGGCTGGAGGGGAAACCGGATTTAAATATGACCTGCTCTCCAGGATCCTCGAGAAGACAAATCCTGCGGGAGAGACATGGAAATACACATACAATAAAGTAGGCTACCTCCTTGAGGAAACCAATCCTCTTGGTTTTAAAACGAAGTATACGTATGATGCGGAAGGAAATGTCTTAAGCGAAACAGATCCGCTTGAGCACCAGGTTTCGTACCAATACGACGAAATCGGCCGTCCTCTCCAGGTAACAGATGCAAAAGGCTACAAGACTCACTGGGAGTATGACAGAGCCGGGAACATGCTGTCTGTTAACAATCAGGTTGGTGCCGTAACCAGCTATAAATACGACCCGCTGAACCGTGTCGTTGAAGAAATCTCTCCTCAAGGAAATACGAGGAAATATGAATATGACAAAGCGGGCAATCTTGTAAAAGAAACAGATCCTTTAGGCTACAATACCTCTTATCAATATAACTCTTTGAATCTGTTATCCAAGGTAAAGGATGCTTTAAAGGGAACTGCCCAATATGAATATGACAAGCTCGGCCAGATGATCAAGCAGACCGACCCGAATGGAAACATGAGAAGCTGGCAGTATAATCTTAATGGCCAGGTTTCAAAAGAGACAAATCCGCTCGGCAAGCAGACGCAATATTCATATGATCCTGCAGGCCAGCTCGGAAGCGTCACGATGCCAAATGGCAATACGGTTGCTTATCAATACTCGCAGCTGAGCCAGGTGAAAAGCGCCGACTATGGCGATGAAAAGATCAACTATCAATATGATAAAGCCGGAAGATTGTCGGGAATATCTTCCCCTGCATCCCATGAAAAGTATCAATATGATGCGATGGGTAGGATGACATTGCAGGACAATGTGAAGCTGGAAAAACAGCTGCAATTCAAGTACGATGCTGTCGGAAACATGCTCCAGGTAACAAACAGCGAGGACCGGACCACTGCCTATACGTATGACGAGCGGAACCAAATGTCGAGTGTGACGGATCCTGATGAAAACGTCACATCCTTTAAGTTCGATGGACTGGGCCGTGAAATCAAGAGAAGCATGGCGAACGGCAACACCATTGCCAGAAGCTATGACAAGGATGGAAACCTGTCTGAAATTGAAAATGAAAATTCAGATGGAGTCTTCTCTTCCTTTGCGTATCAGTATGATAAAAACGGCAATCGTACTGCGCAGATCGAGGAAGACGGAGCGGCTGCAAAGTATAGCTACGATGCCTTAAACCGATTGACAGCAGTCATTTATCCAAAGCAGAAGATCGAAGGCCTGAGGAATGAGCCAGATACTCCTTCTGATGGCAGCAAGAAACCAGGGAAAATTTCAGAGTCGATTGAATCAGGAATAGAGTCGATCGAATCTGGAATGAAGAAAATACAAGAAAAAATTGTTGCCCTTCCACTTATTGGTGACATGATTGGCGGTTCAGAGGAGAAAGACGCATCAGGCTCCTCAGTGACCGAACCAGAAAACCTGGAAAATGGAAAGGTTGGCAAAGAAGAAGCTTTGGATTCCACTCTTGATTCTTCTAATGCTGATGATGAAGTGAGGGAAGCAGCAGCTTCGTCAGACTCAAAAGACAAAAAGACTGAGGAAGAGAAAAACGAAAACAAAATCATTGCCTTTATTAAAGAAAAAATAAAAGCAGCGGCAGAGGCAATCGGAAGGTTCTTTAAGAATCTGTGGGAAAGCATAGTCAGCTTCTTCAGCGGCTCCAAGGCAGAAGCAGCAAAAGCTGATGTTTCTGAAACGGCACCAGGTTCGGAGAAAGGACAAAAAAATAAAGAGCCTAATGCTTCAGATGAGAAGAAGGCCAAAGAGGAGAAGACTACAGGAAAACCAGAAGAGAAAACTACTGGTGAAACTAAAGACAAGGGCAAGTCTCCTGCTCAAGAAGACAAGAACAAGTCTGATAAAGGAAATAATCCAAACAAGGGCAGAAAAGACAGCTCTGAAAAAGGAAAAGGCAAACCGGCAGAAAAGGAAAAACCGTCCAAGGGCAAAGAAAACAACGGCAAAAATAACAAATCACCTTTATCATGCGGACCTGATGGGAACATCGAACTTGACCTGAGCAACGGACCAGTGGATGACCTGCCAGATTATTTGGTGAATCCACAAAGCAAAGTCAAGTACACCTACGATGCAGCCGGAAACAGGCTGACGATGACGGATGACGAAGGAACCACCGAATATACGTATAACAAAATGAACCAGCTGCAGACAGCTGGAAAAGAGCGTTATGAGTATGACGACAATGGCAATGTCATCTCCAAAACAAACAGTGAAGGCAAGGTCCAGTATAGCTACAACAACAGGGACCAGCTGACCCTCGCCGAGTTCGAGGATGAAAGCTATGTCGGCTACTCCTATGACGGAATGGGACGCCGCATCTACCGGGAAGAAATGTCCTGGAAGGATTTTGACGGCCTGAAAAAAGGGAAGGAAAAAGGAAAAGGCAACGAGAATAGTAAGGGCAAGGCCAAAGGCAAAGCCAACTGCAACGACAATGCCAAATCCGGAAACGGCCCATTCAACAACCCGGGACAGGGCAAGAAGCTTGGCCTGTACAAGAAATACGGCGAGAATGGCCAGGATCATGTGTACCACAAGGAAACGACCTACCTGTACGAAGGCCTGTCCAATGTTCTCCATAAGGAATACAGCGCGACCGGATCTCCTTATGCAGAGTACTACAACGGACCGGACAACCAGATCGTCTCACGCAAGATGTTCGGCATGCATGGATTGTCCAACCCGGCACACGACCCGGCTCTGAAAACAACTGGCGGCATGCTTTATTACCAGTATGACGGCACAAGAGCCGTATCCGAGGTGACCGACCGACACGGCGACATCATCGAGCGCTACCGCTATGACGCGTTCGGCAGCATCTTCACCGGGACAACGACGCCATACAATTACCATGGCTACACCGGCATGCGCTACGACGGCAAATCCGGCCTGGTCGACATGAACGCCCGCTGGTACAACCCGGGCACGGCACGATTCATGAGCGAAGACACCTATCCAGGTGATGTCAGCCAGACCCAGACACTCAACCGTTACGCCTACGTCATGAACAACCCGGTCAACCAGTGGGATCCGACGGGGCATATGGCGGAAGACTTATTCGGAGCTGCAGTACCATCGTGGGTGAAAGCTGGAGAGACCAAACTGATCCAGGTGGGTACCAACACCCATGAATATTGGGAGCCGGTTCCTGGCACATCACCGACACCAGTGCCATCGGAAATCATGCTGGTCAACACAAGCACGGCGAAGGATGGAATCACTGACACCTACCAGCAGTCATTCACCACGACGTGGTATTACCAGTACACGACGATCCTGATCCAGGATGATATTTACAAACGGCTTCATGACCCAAGGGAGCAGTCCTTCTCGGAAACAGAAACCTATCAGTGGGACGTCTTCATCTCCGCAGAGGAAATCGCCAAAGGCAACCAGGAGAAGATCAGGGCGATGGTCGGGTTCCCGGCTGATGCAAAGCTTGTCTCGGTGGATGTATCGTTGCCGCAGGCATATGATCGGTTCCTGCAAAGACAATTGGCCAAACATCAAAAGACGGATGTACCTGAAATACCGAAGATGATTTTCCCATACATTAACCCGTCACTAGCAGGAGGAGTTAATCCTTATTCTTACCCAACTTATTCAGGGATAGGATTAAACCTTGTGGACTGGTCTGAATTTGGCGGCGGAATAGCAGATGGGTTTAACTCAACAATTGATGGTGTTAAGTATCTGTTTACCCACCCAGGGGATTCCCTCATTCATCTTAGCAAGATGATCAGCACAAACCCTATGGATATCCCTTACAAGTATAAGGTCGGGCAGACGATGATTTCAGATATTGTTACCTATACGACTGAAAATTCAGGATCCAGGGTAGCGGGAAGAGCAGGCTACGAAATCATAGTAACCGGACTAGGAGCTAAAGGAGTAACATCAGCGCCGAAATTGGTGAAGGGTTTGAAAGGTCCTAAGGGTATAGATAATGTTATTAGTAATGGTAGAGTTACAGTTAACTCAATAAAATCTAACCTTAGTGTATTTAGTGGAAAGAATGCGGATGAAATTGCTGGAATTTTAAAGAGTCAAGGTTATGATGTTACTGTAAAAGCCTCTACTAAATCACGCTCTGGTGCACAAATAATTAAAATTAATAATCCAGGAGACGGTAGAAATATAACACAATTACAAGTATCACCTGGTGGAGGCAGACATGGGGATAATCCTTATATAAAAATTAGTACAAGTGACCAAGGTATAATTAAAATTGTAGATGGAACAAAGAACACTTATAAAACTGATGGAAAAGAAAATGCTACTATTATTTTTACTGGGAAGTGACATATTTGATTGATTTACAGGCACCTATCGTCCCTTGGGAAGGAATGGGCGGAATAAAACTAAATAGTCACATCAATGAGTTTTATTCAATGATAGAACAATATGGTAAACAACCGAAACTATTAGGGAAATATTTGATAAGATATGAAATAGATAACTCATTAGATTTATGGTTTAATTTATTAAATGGCAAGTTATTTAAAATAACTGCTACAAGTAACTATTATGGTACTTTATTTAATAAAATTAGGGTAGGAATGCACATTGATGATGTTATAAAGCTAGAACCAAGTTTTGTTTATGATGATTTTGAAGAAGTGTATTGTAGTTCTAAAGGAGTTTACCTTGAAACAGACCCCGTTGAACAAACAGTTTTATGGATATCAGTATATATCAAAGAAATAGATAATCCAGATTTTGAGAGAGGAAATTGGTAGGAACACCTTTGAAACCTTGATTGGCTAAATGCCTTTCAAGGTTCCTTTTTTGTTGGTGGGGCTACCCAGTGACGAATAGTTTATTTTTTATGCAGAGGAAATGAGTAACTCCTGTCAGCCCCATATTATGTTTTTTACAAATTATATAATACGTACAATACCTTTTAAACGTATGCCCTATTTACTCATTATTTTATTAAGCAAATATGCATAATATCATCAGTTACTACTATTTTTATTCTCCAAATCCTTATCTTCGCTTTCTCCCTGCCTTTAAAATTTTTCGCAACTTTTACGTACATATAACGATTACTATCGCAAGAGGGCTACTCCACCTCGATTAACTCCTGAATGTCGATGTCTAACACTTTGCATACTGTTTCTAATGTTGAAAGATAAACCCTGTCCACATTTTCTGAACAAAGATGGCTTATAGTATTGGGGCGTAACCCTGTTAATCGGGCTAACTCACGTTGAGAGAGGTCACGTTCTTTAAGGATTTCCTTTAGTTTGATTGAAATTGGCATGATATTTCCCTTCCTCTGTTTATATTACTTTTACGATACACAATAAAATTGTATCGGTAAAGGGGTTGATTGTATCGCTAAAGCCGCATACAATAAATATATTAAATATAGCGGCTAAGCGTTACGTTAATCTCAATATATGTAACGGAATGGTGAAAAGTTGAATGGTATTGACGTGAAGGCAAGGTCCGATATAGCTACAACAACAGGGACCAGCTGACCCTCGCCGAGTTCGAGGATGAAAGCTATGTCGGCTACTCCTATGACGGTATGGGACGCCGCATCTACCGGGAAGAAATGTCCTGGAGGGATTTTGACGGCCTGAAAAAAGGGCAGGAAAAAGGAAAAGGCAACGAGAATAGTAAGGGCAAGGCCAAAGGCAAAGCCAACTGCAACGACAATGCCAAATCCGGAAACGGCCCATTCAACAATCCGGGACAGGGCAAGAAGCTCGGCCTGTACAAGAAATACGGGGAGAATGGCAAGGACCATGTGTACCATAAGGAAACAACGTATCTGTACGAAGGCCTGTCCAATGTCCTCCATAAGGAATACAGTGCGACAGGATCTCCTTTTGCAGAGTACTACAACGGACCGGACAACCAGATCGTCTCACGCAAGATGTTCGGCATGCATGGATTGTCCAACCCGGCACATGACCCGGCTCTGAAAACAACCGGAGGCATGCTTTATTACCAGTATGACGGCGCAAGAGCCGTATCCGAGGTGACCGACCGACACGGCGACATCATCGAGCGCTACCGCTATGACGCGTTCGGCAGCATCTTCACCGGAACGACAACGCCATACAACTACCATGGCTACACCGGCATGCGCTACGACGGCAAATCCGGTTTGGTCGACATGAACGCCCGCTGGTACAACCCGGGCACGGCACGATTCATGAGCGAAGACACCTATCCAGGTGATGTCAGCCAGACCCAGACACTCAACCGTTACGCTTACGTCATGAACAACCCGGTCAACCAGTGGGATCCAACGGGGCATATGGCAGAAGATTTATTCGGAGCGGCAGTACCATCATGGGTGAAAGCTGGAGAGACCAACCTGATCCAGGTGGGTACCAACACCCAGGAATATTGGGAGCCGGTTCCTGGCACATCTCCGACACCAGTGCCATCGGAAATCATGTTGGTCAATACAAGCACGGCGAAGGATGGAATCACTGACACCTACCAGCAGTCATTCACCACGACGTGGTATTACCAGTACACGACGATCCTGATCCAGGATGATATTTTCAAAAGGCTTCATGATCCAAGGGAGCAGACCTTCTCGGAAACAGAAACCTATCAGTGGGACGTCTTCATCTCCGCAGAGGAAATCGCCAAAGGGAAACCAGGAGAAGATCAGGGCCATGGTCGGGTTCCCGGCGGATGCAAGGCTTGTCTCGGTGGATGTATCGTTGCCGCAGGCATATGACCGATTCCTGCAGAAGGAATTAGCGAAGCTAGCCAAAGTGACGCAGCCTGAAACACCAAAAGCCCCGAAACCAGAGAAGAACTGGTGGGATATTGGATTAGGTGCTCTACAGGTAGTAGGAGGAGCAGCAGAAGCAGTCGGCGGTGCGGCATTGGCAGTCTTTACAGCCCCTACCGTAGCGGGAGCATTAGCAGGATCCTATATGATCGTGGACGGCTATTACAACATGAAAGCCGGCATCAACCAGATGAGAAATGGCTTTATCGGAGAAAAACGGTACGACACCACTCATGGGTTGGAAGAAGCCTTCGCATCCCTGGGAGCGATGACAGGGCATGAAACCCTGGGAAGGGGAACGTATTACGCCGTTTCCATCCTCAACCCGTTAAGTGTTTCCGGGAAAATCAATTCAGGGGTAAACATCAGCAAAGCCGTGACAAGTACCACCAAGAGCCTGAAAGCAGTCGATACAGCGACGAAGGAAGCTCCACTTTTAAGATTGGATTTGCAGACCTTTGCGAAGAATCCAAGTGATGATTTAGTTGCTAAGGGTACGGGTAAAATACCATCTTCGAACACTAAAGTAATAGAATTACCTGAAAAGACTGCCCCACGGCCAGTAAAACCTCAGGATGCTACAAATAAATGGGAGGAGTTTTTAGGGGAAGGAGAGTATAGGAATATACATCCTATAAAAGGAACGTCGGACCCTAATAGAATATTTTCTGCAGATGGAAAACGTAGCATTAGATATGGAAATCATGAAATGGGGAGCAAACCAACAAAACATCATTATCATGAAGAAATGTGGGATTATGACCCATTCGAAGATACTATGACTTACAGTAACACTATTATAAGAGTTCCAATTCAGAGGTGATGTCCATGAAAATCAAAATAATAAAAAATGAAGGGAAATATAATGACCAGATTGTAGTAAGCTTTACTTCTGAGTTTGGTGGTGGAAAAGCTAGCTGGAATGGAGAAAATCCAATAGAAGGTCGAGAATATTTTGTCGAGCTAGAAATACCAGATACAGTAGAGTGGAGAAAAGATGTTACTAAGTCGGTCAAAGAGCAATACTGTATTAAAAGTGATGGGAGCTCCACAGTTATAGTTTGTGAAGTTGAAACATTATTTGAGTATGGGTGTTGTGATTTTAGAATTGGATCAAGTATAGTTACTCTTGATATCGAGGGAGAACCTTATCCGAAAGGAACATTTGTTGAGATAAGTTCTCGGAATCTCATTTTGTATGATATAAACTTGTAATTATTTAACCTTGACTGGCTATATGCCTTTCAAGGTTTTTTTACTTTAAGATATTTATGGTAAACAGCAATATGAGTTTTGAATCAAATACTCATGATGGTTAGCAAACTTACTAGATTGGTTGCAGTGACATTTAAATAAAACAATCACACTTACTATTCGATTATATTTGCACACGAGAATGACAAAGCAAGTAATGCTAAAGGTGGCAACATACAAATATATAAAGCTAGTACCACAAGGAAACAACGTACCTGTACGAAGGCCTGTCCAATGTCCTCCATTCGGAGATCGTCCTGGTCAACACAAGCACAACGAAGGATGGAATCACTGACACATACCGTCAGTCATTCACTACGACGTGGTATTACCAGTACACGACGGTTCTGATTCAGGATGATATTTACAAAAGGCTTCATGACCCAAGGGAGCAGACCTTCTCGGAAACAGAGACCTATCAGTGGGACGTCTTCATCTCCGCAGAGGAAATCGCAAAAGGCAACCAGGAGAAGATCAGGGCGATGGTCGGGTTCCCGGCTGATGCAAAGCTTATTTCTACAGAAGTTTCCGTTCCTTACCATTGGAGACAGCACCAACTGCGAGAATTTGAGAAACAGTTTAGATTAATCGAACCCCAAGGTCCAAATAACAATCATTCTCTTACATCCAATGGTTACGATTATGAAATAACATTTGAATCTAAAAGAAGAGTCTTGGGAGGTTATGGGGATCATCCGGATCCAAGTGCATTAGGACATATAGTAGTTGGTGTCCTGGACTACCTGTACATGGATGACCTTAGGACGATCAAAGAACCATCAAGTTCGCCTGGCCAAGTTACACTGTCATCTTTCTCGCTGTTTTATAAACCTGTGGGAGTAGCGGGTGATGCACTGAAGGTTACTGATGATGTAGTAACTACGGTCATTAAAAGAATTGATGATACTAAGGGTACGGGTAACTCTATAGGAAATGGAAAACAATATAGCACTCTATATGAGGCAAGTACAGGAAATGGTGCATCAAGAAGTGCGCATCGAAATGCAGCTAATAAAGAATTTTATAATCAAATGGCTAATGATGCCCAATTTAAGAAAGCAATGGACGATTCCTTTGGTTATGATGTAATGGGACATATGAATAGTGGAAAGAGTGCATTAAAGAATCCATCTAAGGATTGGGCTTGGCATCATCCTGCGGACACACCAGGTGTAGTTAGACTAGTTCCTAAAAATCAACACCAAAGCCCATTATTACAAGATGTTTTACATCCTGGTCCTAATGGCCAAGGTGGATTTGGATTGTTCAAATAGAAAGGAAGATGAGGGTTAAAATGAAAAATGCTGAAGAAATTGCAACTAGAGCAATTATATTATTGTGTCTCTCTGACAGATGTGCCTTAGAAAGAACAACAATTGGGGGAAGATTATATACATTAAAACAAAGAGACGAGCAGAGGAAAGCTATATATAAATGGTTGCATGATAAAGGTTATAATATCTCAATGACTTTGGATGAAAAATTGTTATTTGAGCAAGAAGTAGGTAAAGGAAATAAAGATGAAATTCTCTCAAAACAAATTCAATATGAAGCAATTGAACCTTGTTTATGGTCACTGGGACTTGTAGATAAACTATCTGAATATGATAGATTAGTTTCGGAGGATTTTCATCCTTTGTTAGAGATAGGTGGGACGCATTCATTAGAAAAACTTTTAAATAAATGTCGTTTAAGGGTGTTTGATGATATAGTCCTACAAAATGAAATATCTATGCTTTGGCATTGGAGAACAAGAGAAGCAAATAATTCAATTTTTAACCTTAAGCCTGCAAAGGAGATAATAATATCTACTTTTGGAAACCAATATATGCAGGTTATTGATAGCATGCAAGCATTTAAGAATGATCAGAATGATTTTATTGTAAATAATAAAGCTTTTAATGATTTAAATTCAGAAGAGATGAATCGTATGAAATTTATTGCACAATGGAGACATCATGCTTTTGAATGGATAGTGGGAAATAAAGCATGGGATGAGGTAGAGTTGAATACGTAAAATTATGTTTAAGACCTTGATTGGCTATATGCCTTTCAAGGTTTTTTTAAAATTTATTTTATATTAATTCAGGTGATATTTGAGTGAGACAATAAGAAAATGATTTGTTTGAGAATCGAGAGCTCATGAAGGTAGTACCATCATGGAGTTTGGTTTTAATACTAGGATAGTGTGACAAGTTCGATAATTAGGCGAGATGACATTTTACATGGCAGGGGTACTTATACATGGAATGGCTAACAAACTAACGAGAATGACAAAGCTCGTGGCGATAAACAATGGATAACGTGAAAGTGTTTGTTTGTGCTACCTTGGCTTAAGTTTTGGGTTGTATTTTTACTAGAGACGGTCGTATAATACTCGCTATTCGTTAAAAAGCGTTACGAAAATTAAAATTTATGTAACGGGAGGGTGAAAAGTTGAACGTTGTTGGATATATAAGAGTCTCGACTCAAGGGCAAGCAAAAGATGGATATAGCTTGAAATATCAAGAAGAGGAAATCAAGGCATATTGTGAAGAACAAGGCTTGAACTTGATACATATTTTTAGAGATGAAGGAATTAGTGGCGCAAAACTAAATGAAGAAGCATTAGAGATTGACAGGGTGGGCTTACAGGAGATGTTGGCTCACCTTTCGTCTGTCCAAATTGATTATGTGGTGGTGCTCAATACAAGTCGATTATGGAGGTCAGATATTGTGAAAGTGCTGATTTAAAGAGAGCTGAAGAAATATGGCTGTGATATTAAAAGTATTGAACAACCATTTTACAGTATCCACAAGAAAGACCCCAACGACTTTTTGGTCAACGGCTTAATGGAGTTATTAGACCAATACCAACGGCTTGAAATTGCTCTCAAGCTAACTAAAGGGAGAAATAAAAAAGCGAAGGAAGGTGGGTATGCAGGAGGAAGGGTAACCTTTGGATACATGAAACAAAATGGTGAAAAGGAACTTAAGATACATAACGGTCAAGCTGAAGTAGTGAAACGGTTGTTTGAACTTAAACAGAGACATAAGAGATGGTCTTTGTCTAGGTTGGCAGAAGCATTGAATGAGGAAGGCTATCAAACAACACAAGGTAAAGCATTTACGAAAGTACAAGTGAAACGCATTTTAGACCGAGAAATATTTTATCAAGGGATATATACATACGGACAAATACAAGCAAACGGGAAACATGAAGCAATAATTTAGAAGGCTACTTAAAAAAGGGACTCATTTTCTTATAAGTTCTTATGAAACGATGAAAATGGATAGGCTTTCGTACCAATGCGCACCGATAGGTGAACGCTCGAACTAAGGTTGCCGGCATTTTCATTTAATTGAATAGGAGGATGAGTCAATGCACGAAAAACAGAAACATTTGTATGTTGGAGTAGACTTGCATAAGCAACCCCATGTGGCAGTGGTCATTAATTGTTGGCAAGAGAAGCTAAAGGAAATAAAATTTGAAAATAAACCGTCTGACTTTCCAACTTTTTTAATGGATATTGATAAACTAATAGAAGAAGGAATGACTCCTGTATTTGGTTTAGAAGATGTAGGTGGCTATGGACGATCGTTAGCACAGTTTTTAGCCGATCATGGACAGGTTGTCAAAGAAGTAAACCCAGCTCTTTCATACGCTGAACTAAAAAGCCATATGACCACACAAAAGAGTGATAGCTGGGATGCAGAATGTGTGGCACGCATTTTGTTGAATCAACTGAACCATTTGCCTGACGCGAAACCGAATGATTTATTTTGGTCGATACAACAATTGGTCACTAGAAGAAATGCATTGGTAAAAGCACAAGGTGCTTTAAAGAACCAACTACATATACAATTGAACCACCATTATCCAAGCTATAAGAAGTTTTTCTCAGAAGTGGATGGAAAAACAGCATTGGCTTTTTGGAAACGTTATCCTTCACCGTCTTGTTTAGAAGGTTTGAGTGTAAAGCAATTGACCACATTTTTATTAGAAGTAAGCAATAATACATGTTCGGTGAAAAAAGCCAATGAAATATTGAAGCTGATGAAAGAGGATGGGAATACAACAAAAGAACATCAGGAGATAAGAAACTTTTTGGTAGAAAGTACTGTGAGCCATATTTTATTTGGAAAGCAGGAAATAGGCAAGGTGGAAAGAAAATTAAAAGAGTTAATGAGTTTACTAGACTTTCAACTAGAATCCATGCCAGGCATTGAACTTGTAACAGCATCTGCTTTAATTGCGGAGATTGGTGACGTAAGACGTTTTCCAAATGCCAACAAATTAGCACGATTTGCGGGGATTGCACCTGTTTTCTTTGGCTCTGGTGGGAAAGGTAAGGAACATAAAAGTAAACAGGGAAATCGAGCGCTGCACGCTATATTTTACACCCTCGCAGTCCAACAAGTGCAAGTAGCAAAAGGAAGTAAACTGCCACGTAACCCTGTGTTCCATGCTTATTATCAACGAAAGCTGAAAGAAGGTAAAACAAAAGGACAAGCATTGGTGTGCATTATGCGAAGGCTTGTGAACATTGTTTATGGCATGATGAAGCATAAAACACCTTATAGACTACCCGATATAAAAGAAAAAGAAGTAGTTTAATAAGGTTTTAGATAGGTTGTTTTTTTATTAGCAGCTTTTAAGATTACAACATAGGGTACGGGTAAACAATCCTTATATCATTATACAAATGAGAAAGGAGCAAATGGGATACTTGATTCTAAAAGCCAATAACCCTAAAGATGTGAGGTATGGTAATGGTCAGTATTTATCTGATATAGCACCAGAAACAAAAACTCCCGCGCAACTAGCAAAACAATTTATCAACGTACCAAATAAGTACAAATATACACACTACATGGAAATAGATGTGAGTGGTTTGGAAGTAATAAAAGGTCGAGATGGTGTTTTTGTAATACCGAATGAAACAGCATTAGATTTGACAGGAAGAATAGTTAGATCAGGGAAAGTTGGCGGGAAGTAGAAAGGTGAAGTAAATATATGAAATATCTTTTAATTGAATTTGAAGATGAAGAGTATTGGATAGAAGTAGGAACTGATGGTTATGCATTAAGACAAATCGTTTTTGATAACGATAAAAATGTACATGTTTCTAGTTTGGAAGATTGTTTGGCTGAAGGACCTATAGATGAAAATGACATGGAAGGAAAAATAAAATTAATTACAAAACATGAGTTTGAGGAAAATTGGAATAAAGCCACACTGAAAAAAAGGGAATTGTGGGGAATTCAAAAAATGGAATACGCAATTGGAAAAGAAGTGTGTTTTAAAGTAGCTTATAATTATCCTCAAGGATGGGTTTTAAAAGTAGAAGATTTGATTGGTATTTATAGTGGTGACTGTGATCTAAGTTATGGTCAATGGGTTAAGGGAAGAGTCCTAGGTTATGATGAAATAAATATGTGGCTGAGGATTTCTGATTTAAATATTAATTAAAACCACTGAGCCTTCAAAAATTAACATTGATGAAACCTTGATTGGCTTTTAGCCTTTCAAGGTTTTTCACTTTTATAGCTTTTATGGTTAAACAATTACTTAGTATTTGAATCAAAAACTCATGATGGTAAGTAGTGTTAAGAGATTGGTTGCAGTGACATTTAAATATAACTACCACACATACTACTCGATTTAAATTTACACATGAGAATGACAAAGCTCGTTGTGATAAATAAGGAAACAAACTTGTACATAAGAAAATGAATGACCCAATAAAAGGAAAAGTTTTATGTTAGGTAGACATTGAATAATGCTTAAGTGAAATTCAGAACTCATGAAGGTTGTACCATCATGGAGTATCGTTTTAATATTTGGGAGGAATGAACAAGTGTGAGAAATGGGGATATGACATTTTATATGGTCGGGGTAGTTATGACATGGAATGGCTAATAAACTAACGAGAATTGGCAAGCTCATGGCGATAAACAATGGCTAACGTAAAAAGGTGTTCGTACACTGCGTTGCTTTTAAATTTTGGGTTGTATTTTTACAAGAGACGGTCGTATAATACTCGCTATTCGTTTAAACATCGTTACATAAATTGTGATTTTCGTAACGGGAGGGTGAAGAATTGAACGTTGTTGGGTATTTACGAATTTTAACTCACAAGCAAGAGATGGATACAGCTTAAAGTAACAAGATGATGAAATCAAAGCATTTTGTGAAGGACACGGCTTGAACTTGATTATTTTTAGAGATGAAGGAATTAGTGGTGCAAAACTGAATGAAGAAGCAATGGACATAAGCCCAAGGATTTATTAAAGCAGCACAAACATCAACATCAAAGATAATAATCTATTATACACCTACAGGAAACTCAGTAATTGCACCAGAATTATTAATGGCAGCACAAAATGAGGGTATAAAGATTATTCAAATAGGAGTGAAGTAAATGGCAAATACTTTTGACCTCATAAATTTAAATATCATGAGTTTAAAAGACTTTCAAGACGCCGAACTTGCAACTAATGTAATGGAAAAGATAAGTCAATATGGAAAGGATTTTATTCCTAACAAATACGGTTTGTATCAGCCTCTAAAGAACAAGTATGATGCTAAAAGTATTGACAATGTTGTAAAGCTTTGGATGAATGAAGAGAATAATATAAACAACCGAGAGAATCTATATTTAGCAGGACAAGTGCTCATGGAGAAAAAAGGAGGGCATAAAGTAAGTTATCAAATTCGATGGGAAAAAGACAACCAGGCAAGATTTAACTTTTTCAACTTATCGGTTGAAACCGTTTATCTAAAAAATGAAAAGAATTATGAAAAATTTCTAAATCTATGTAATGATTTAATTTTATTATTAGAACCTGTGCATGGGGAGATTGTAAATTTGTCATTCAAGGGATGGGATGCTCCCAAAAATTTAACGGTAAGACATCCCGAACTTAATTGGATGGTGTTTTTTGGAAGACCATATATTGACTTGTTTGGAAAAGAATCACTGATCACCGCACCTTGCTGTAGTGTCCATACTTTGAATGAAAATATAATAGGAATGCAATTAACTGAGAATTTATTCAATCCCATACCTTCAAGTGTAAGAAGCTCTGTTAAAAAGTACTTAGGTGAAGAAGCGTTCGTTGAAGAAGGAAAATCATATAGAAGATATAGTTCAGGTAAAGTCCCAGACTTTGATTTTTCAAATGTTCTTTTTGATAAAAAAAAGCCTGTTGTAGAACCGCAAATTAGAAATAAATAAGTTTATTCGGAAGGTCACACAAGTTTTCATTAGTGTGACCTTTCTAATGTATGAATTTTGATTCTCTAAGTATGACATTTTAATCAGGGCTCAGGTAACAATCCGGGACAGGGCAAGAAGCTCGGTCTGTACAAGAAATACGGCGAAAATGCCAGGACCAGGTGTACCATAAGGCACCTAAGACAGGGATGAATACTGCCAATGTATCGGGATAATCAGCTTACTCTCCGCCATCTCCATCTCCATCAGAATCATCCCCTTTATCCCCAATGTTATCTGGTGCAGAGGAAGGATCGCTGATATCAGGTCCCTCACTGCGGTCCGATGAATTACGGGTATTTTTAACAATCAAAAAAGCAACAATTAGAAAAATAACAACAACACCAATTAAAATCTCCATAAATACCTCCAAAAGATTACTTAGTATATTTAATTTTACAATATGCTAACTTTATTAAAAGTGTAAGACAAAGTTCAACAAAATGTTTCAAATTTTTCAGCAAGAAGTTACTTATTTCTTCTTCTTGTGATAAAATAAACAATTAGGGTAGAATATGGTTCGCAGATTGCGGCAGCGTCTGTGTAATCTCGGACATCGTGATCTATTTTTAAATAGATGAGTTTTTTGAACAGCTGAGATAACGAGGCTAAGTCAGCCGCAGCCAGCGCATTTATCAAGGAGGAAAAAAGAAAAATGTTTGCTAGGGATATCGGGATTGACCTTGGTACAGCCAATGTGTTGATCCATGTAAAAGGCCGTGGAATTGTCTTGAATGAACCGTCTGTTGTGGCGATTGATAAGAATACGAATAGGGTTTTGGCTGTTGGGGAAGAAGCGCGTAAAATGGTTGGGCGTACACCTGGCAATATTGTAGCAATTCGCCCGTTGAAGGATGGCGTCATCGCGGATTTCGATGTAACGGAATCCATGCTTAAACATTTTATAAATAAATTGAATGTAAAAGGATTCTTGTCTAAACCGCGCATCCTGATTTGCTGCCCGACGAACATCACAAGTGTCGAGCAAAAGGCGATCAAGGAAGCAGCAGAAAAAAGCGGTGGCAAGAAGGTATACCTTGAAGAAGAGCCAAAGGTGGCGGCCATCGGCGCTGGCATGGATATCTTCCAGCCTAGCGGCAACATGGTTGTCGACATCGGCGGCGGTACGACGGATGTAGCTGTCCTTTCAATGGGAGACATCGTTACATCTCAATCGATTAAAATGGCCGGCGATAAGTTCGACGCGGAAATTTTAAATTACATCAAACGTGAATATAAGCTGTTGATCGGTGAACGTACATCTGAAAACATCAAGATTCAAATAGGGACTGTCTTCGCAGGCAGCCGGAGTGAGGAAATGGAAATTCGCGGACGCGATATGGTGTCTGGACTTCCGCGCACAATCACAGTTCGTTCTGAAGAGATTGAAAAGGCATTGAGGGAGTCTGTTGCCGTCATCGTCCAGGCAGCAAAAACAGTTCTTGAGAAGACTCCTCCTGAATTATCTGCAGACATTATCGACCGCGGTGTCATCCTGACTGGCGGCGGTGCATTGCTTCACGGCATCGATCAGCTGATGCAGGAAGAGCTGAGGGTACCGGTACTGGTAGCTGACAATCCAATGGACTGTGTGGCAATTGGTACTGGGATTATGCTTGACAATATCGATAAGATTGATGGACGCAGACGTAGAATAGTATAAAAAAATCCGGGATCCTTAGAGTAAAAATAAAGGGATTCCGGATTTTTTTTGTTATTTACCCAATTTTTCTGGAATAAAACCCAAAATCCTACATTTTCCTGCAAATTTTTAATGTTTCTTGCCGATATATTTCTTATAATAGAGAGTAGTGAAAAAATTTCCTTAAAAATAGGTGTTTTTCCAATTGAGGTGGAAACATGTTCAAAGGCTTTTACACAGTCGCGTCCGGGATGCTTGCTCAGCAGCGCAGAACCGAGATGCTCACGAATAATATGTCAAATGCTAATACGCCAGGCTATAAGGCGGACCAGGCGGGAATGAGGGCATTTCCAGAGATGCTGCTCCAGCGCTTCGACACGCAGCAAATTCCTACAGAGAATGGCCTGAATTTGCCGTTCAACAGGGAAATTGGCACAATCAATACAGGTGTTTACATGCAGGAAGCGATTCCAAAATTCATCCAGGGCGATTTACGTGAAACTGGAAGAAAGACGGATGTTGCATTGCTTGATATAAATATGCCGGAAAATGGCTCGGTATTTTTCACGGTTCGCCATCCAGATGGTTCGGTCCGTTATACAAGGAATGGAAATTTCACGACTGACGGACAGGGGTATTTGACGACAGGCAGCGGGCATTACGTCCTGGATGCTGCTGGCCAGCAGATCCAGCTTTCAAGTGACCGTTTTACGATCAGTGAGGGTGGTCTGCTGACAGGTGAAAATGGTGAGTCTGCCAACCTTGGTGTGGCCTACGCAAATAATCCGCTCAGGCTGATTAAAGAAGGAGACGGCCTGTTCCGCACAGAAGATGGCGGTGCGCTGCCAAACGCTTTCGGAACTGCCGGCGTCCAATTCAGAACTCAGCAAGGATTTCTTGAACAATCCAATGTCGACATCAGTAAGACGATGACTGACATGATGACGGCTTATCGCGCATTTGAAGCGAACCAGAAGATCCTTCAGGCTTATGATAAAAGCATGGAGAAGGCTGCTAATGAAATTGGAAGATTATAATTTATTTTTTGGATAAAAATATCCCATGCCAGGATCTGGCACACAATGAGGTATAACTTATGAACAGAACAATGATCACCGCAACAAATACATTATCCCAGCTTCAGAAACAGATGGACATGATCAGCCATAATTTAGCGAATATCGATACGGCAGGCTATAAACGCCGCGACGCATCATTCACGGATTTACTTGTCCAGGAATATCGAAACCAGCCGAACAATACCCTTGAACCTCAGAATCGGATGACGCCTTTTAATATCAGGCAGGGGAATGGTGCAAAACTTGGACAGGTTCAGCTGGTGATGTCCCAGGGGAGCTTGAAGACAACTGATCGTTCGCTGGACACAGCATTTACGGCAGAAGGCCAATTTTACCGTGTAATGGTCCAGAATGAGGACGGCAGCTCAGCAATGCGTTTGAGTCGTAACGGTGCACTCTATCTGACCCCGCTGTCTGAGAATGAATCAATGCTTGTTAATAGCGACGGTCATGCCATTCTTGATGAGAATAGCCAGCCAATCACCATTACAGGTAATGTGAAAAATTTCCGGATTAACGAGTCTGGCCGTTTTTCAGCAGAAATGTATAATGGGACGAGCCAAGATTTCAATCTTGGTGTAGTATTGGTAGAGAAGCCGCAGTTTTTGGAACAGAAGGGCGCCAATCTGCTTGGCTTGCCAGAAAACCTTGCTGAGCTTGGTGTTGACGAAGCGGATATTCTTACTGTTCTCAATGGCCAGCAGCGCAACAGGGTTTCGATTCAGCAAGGAGTCCTAGAGCAATCAAATGTGGATATGAGTAAAGAAATGACGGATTTAATCAATGTACAGCGGAGCTATCAGTTCCACTCAAAATCGATTACGCTGGCCGACCAAATGCTCGGGCTGGTGAATGGAATCCGTTAAGAGGGGAAGAACTAACGAATGGCTTTGAACAAGAATAATCAAGAAGCAATAACGCCTGAAGAAGTGAAAAAAGAAAAGAAAACACGCGAAAAAAAGAAAAGAATCCGGGTTCGCCTTATTCCGATCTGGCTTCGGGTTATTATTGTACTTCTGCTTTTAGCTTCAAGCATCTTGCTGGGAGCCATGTTTGGCTATGCAGTAATGGGTGATGGCAAAGCAAAGGATGTTTTTGAGAAGTCTACCTGGACTCATATCATAGACCTGATAAATAAAGAATAAAATTTCGAAGGAAGGGTTTTTTCCCTTCCTTTTTAATTGCATTTTTTAGTACAATATAAATTAAGCACCTAATATTAATAGGAGGTACTAAAAAAGATGCTTGATATTACCCAGATTAAAGAAATCATCCCGCACCGCTATCCATTTTTACTAGTTGATAAAATTGTTGAAGTCGAAGAAGGTAAAAGGGCTGTCGGCATTAAGAATGTATCCGCAAACGAAGAATTCTTTAACGGTCATTTTCCCGACTATCCTGTCATGCCTGGTGTGCTTATCGTAGAAGCTTTGGCTCAGGTTGGAGCTGTTGCGGTTCTAAAGCTTGAAGAAAACCGAGGCAAAATCGGATTTTTCGCTGGAATAGATAACTGCCGTTTTAAAAGACAGGTAAAACCAGGCGACCAGCTGAGGCTGGAAGTGGAAATGATCAAGCTTCGCGGCCCGATCGGCAAGGGGAAAGCAGTCGCTACTGTGGACGGGGAGCTTGCTTGTGAAGCGGAAATTACGTTTGCGATTAAATAATCAAGAAGAGGACCCAAATGATTTGGGTTCTTTTTTTACATAAGGATTGATTTGAGGTGATTTAGGATTGATTAAAGAGAATTATGTAATGATTGACTCCGTTTAGGATTGATAATCAAGAATTATGGGGTAATTAATTCAAATTTAGGATTGATTATTTTAGAGGTGATAATTATCGGTTCTTTTTTTAACAATCAGCCTTTATTCGGACTTTAAACGTGCTGTGTTGATTCGCTGTTTCATGGATACAGGTATGAATTCGTATTTTTTTACAAATTAATGCAAGTTTTTTTCATAGGTGGGCAATCTAACAGCAGACCCGTGCAACTGGTCTCAAAAATACCTACTTAAAGAAAGGGGCTTTTACCTATGAAGAAAAAGCTGTTAATGTTAATCGGCGGCTCTTTGCTGTCGGCTATGTTCCTTGCTGGGTGCGCGAATAATGATGATCAGAATCCTCCTCCGGATGACAATGTTGAAAATCCAGCGGACAATGACATGAACGACAACAATAACAATAACAATAACAATGACGATGGCATAATCGAGGACAATAATGACGATGTGCCTGATACGCCGGATACCAACACGGACGATGATGGCGACATGATGAAGGACAACAATGAGCCTGGTGAAGATGCTGTTGAAGACCAAAAAGATATGAATGATAAAAATGAGGAAGACCAATAAAATGAATGGGCAGGAGTAGATTCCTGCCTTTTATTTTTGCATAAAAAAACTCCAGCCAGGAAGCGGGAGTTCAGTTACACTTTTTTTGGCTGCAAAATCTTTGGCCTTGTAATGATCTTTTCCTTGAATTCCAAAAGAAGTTCCTCGCCCTTATATCCTTTATCAAGCAGGTATTCGAGCAGTTTTTCAGGATAATCGCTCTTTGGCTTTGTCAGATTACCTGTTAAAAGGATGCTGGCATGGTTCTTCAGCTTTTTCACACAGCAGACCTTTGTCATGAATGCTGCCGGGTCGTTCTCTCGTTTGGTGATGACGACTTGGACGATGATTTCTTTGTCGTTGTCGCACGCTTCCTGAAAATACGGTATATACTTGTGGTCGGTGAAAACCTCGACAAGCCATGTACCTTTGTCATCCTCTTTGTTGATAATCAGGCCGTCTTCCATTTCGATATCTACTAAAGCATCATCATCAGCCAGCTGCATTGAAATCAACTTGAACGTCTTCATGTCAACCACCTCCCGTAATACTTGTCCAAATTATAACACAGGGAAGTTCGAAAGCGAAAATAACACCGTATGTCGAAAGAAAAATTTCCGGATGGGTAAAAATCAGTTTTTACCGGATGGTTAATGATGAAAAGTGATTTATCTGGGATGAATTGAGGTGGTTAGCCTGAATTTTGCAGGAAAAAGAACCATTTTCCTCATTTTACTCCTTTATTAAAAAGGAATATCATCAGGCTATAACTGAGAAAGGAGATGAAAAGGTGATCAATCAAGTAACGCTAGTAGGCAGGCTGACCAAAGACCCGGACCTGAGGTACACGCCTGATGGCAAGGCTGTGTCGAATATAACGCTTGCAGTGAACAGGCATTATAAGAATGCCAGCGGCGAAATTGAGGCAGACTTCGTTCATTGCATCCTCTGGGGCAAAACTGCGGAAAACACAACTAACTATTGTAAAAAAGGCGCTGTCCTTGGTGTGACCGGACGCATCCAAACACGGAATTATGATAATCAGGAAGGTAAGCGTGTCTATGTGACCGAGGTTGTTGCCGAGGGAGTTAGGTTTCTGAGTTCAAAGCCAACTCCGCAATCTGCGTCAACATCCCAGCAGCCCCAAACAGTTCCTACCACGCCGCCGCCGCAAAGAGAGGAGCTTCCATTTGTATAGCGAAACCGCCTCGATCGAAAAGCTGCTGGTCAGCCTGATTAAAATGGTTGGAAAGAACAATGAGAAGATCGACGAACTCACCAAGCGTGTCCGCCAGCTTGAAACCGCCTCCCAAGAAAAGCAAATTAACCGAGTCTACTCCTTCATTGCCGAACCGCCACAAGCAAATTCCAGCAGAAAAGAATATGCACGTCGATGATATTCAATTTTTATTAAATCCAATACCAAACCAACAAAAGGATTTCCACGTTATTAACTCACATGGATCTTCAAGAGAGAAATTCAATAACCCGATCTCCAATATACCCTCAAATTTTGATGCCGGCTGCGATAGCCGGTTTTTTTTATGCTCCAAAAAAACAGGACCTGAAACTCTATTTTGATACAGAGCCCAAGTCCTGTTTTTCTTCTGCTAAGACAAAAACACCAATTCATGCAATTCCTCAGTCGATAGCTCCGTAATCCAGCTGTCGCTTTGGATGATCTGGTCGTTCAATGATTGTTTCTTTTCGAGCATGGCATCGATTTTTTCCTCGAGCGTTCCAGTGCTGATCAGCTTGTGAACATGCACAAAACGGCTCTGCCCGATGCGATAGGCGCGGTCGGTTGCCTGGTTTTCGACTGCTGGATTCCACCAGCGGTCATAGTGGACAACGTGGTTTGCAGCGGTCAAGTTGAGGCCGGTTCCGCCAGCCTTCAGTGACAGCAGGAACACAGGGAACTCCCGGTTCTGGAACTTTTCAATCAGTTCATCGCGCTTCGTTTTTGGCAGGCTGCCGTTGAGGAACGGAACGTCGATATTAAATTGCTTCTTCAAAGCAGACTGAATCATCTCACCCATCCCGATATACTGGGTAAAAATGATGCAGCTTTCTTCCTGTTCTAGCACAGCGCCAACAAGCTCAATCATTTTCTCCATTTTGGCAGAACGGTCTACCAGCTGCTTCGGATTTTCTTCCTTCAGATACAAGGCAGGGTGGTTGCACAGCTGCTTCAGCCGGCTCAGCATCTGTAAAATCAACCCCTTGCGCTCAAAACTCGAAAGTGATTCGATTTGCGCAAAAGTGTCCTTAACGAGTTGCTCGTATAATGAAGCCTGTTCCGCCGAAAGCGGACAGTATTCCTTCTGCTCGACCTTGTCAGGCAAGTTCAGCGCAACCTCTTCATCCTTCTTCGTCCGCCTCAGCAGGAATGGCTTGATCAACGACTGAAGCCGGCTGATTTTTTCCTTCTTGTCATCCTTTTCAATCGGCAGGATGAACTGCTTCTGGAATTGTCCGGCACTGCCAAGATAACCGCGATTCGTAAAGTCGAAAATCGACCACAACTCAGACAACCGGTTTTCCATCGGTGTTCCGGTCAGGGCGATATGGTGCTTGCCCTTCAGCTTCCGTACTGCGCGCGACTGCTTCGTATCAGCGTTTTTAATGTTCTGGGCTTCATCAATGGCAATGCTGCTCCATTCCACGCTCTGTAGCTCATCATAATCAAGATGCGTCAATCCATAGGAAGTCAGCACGATATCGGATTCCATTGCCTCTTCTGTAAAAAGAATACCCTTAAGGCGGTTCGGCCCGTAATGCAGATGGACGCGCACATCCGGAGCAAAGCGCTCGATTTCTTTCTGCCAGTTGCCAAGCACGGAGGTAGGGCAGATAATCAGCGAAGGATGGCCGTCGTTTTCTTGTTCTTTAACCGACAGGATATACGAAATCAGCTGGATCGTCTTCCCGAGACCCATATCATCGGCAAGCAAGGCGCCGAATCCATACTTCCTCAGGAACAGCAGCCAGTTCATGCCAAGCTTTTGATACGGACGCAGTTCTCCATGCAATCCTGCCGGTACCGGAGAATCCGGGATTTCCTTCGTTTCCGACAGCTGCTTCATCATCTGTTTCCAGTGGCGGTTCAGCTCAATCTGGATCTTCGCGAATGCCCGTGGATCCTCCAGTCCATCCCCATCTACTTCCTCATCAGACAGTTCCTGCTGCAGGAGGTCGCGGATATGCAGACCTTCCTGATCGGCTTTTTTCATCAAGTCCTGTATCTGGCGAATGAAGCCGTGATCGAGCTTGATCCATCGGCCTTTCAAATACACGAGTCTGCGTTTTTCGTTCACCAGGCGCTGGAAATCATCTTCGCTCAGATCTACACCGTTCATGGAAAAGCGCCAGTCGTAATCGAGCATTGCATTCAGGCCGACGAATGAACGGCGGTAGCCAGTCTGGCCCTTCAAGCGTGCCTTAACCTTCAAGTTCGCATTCTTGATTGCTTCCCACCAGGAAGGAAGAAGGATTTCAATACCGAGAGCAATGAGCGTCTCGCTCGCCTCAGTTAAAAACATCCAGGCCTCATCCTCGATGAGTGTGGACTTCAGACGGCCATCTTCCTCAATCCATGGGAAAATAGATGCAAGCCGTTTTTCTTCCTCTTCAACCTTCTCGCTAAAATCATCCCATCCAGCAGGATAGCTTTCATAATCACGGGCTTCAATCAACATTGGCTCTTCTTTTCCGCGTAAAAACAACCCGAGCTTCCAGTCACCGAGATCGTCCGTTGGTTCTTCGAGTCGCATCCCGATTGAAAATGGTGCCGGATTTTCCTTCAAGCCAATCCACTCTAGCCAACGGTCTTCTTCAAAGTATGCCGCCAGCTGCGAAGCCGATAGCTGCTTATTGCGCAGAACATCCAGTTTATCGCCAAGCAGGTACTTCATTGTTTCATTTTCATGGAAGTAGGATTCCAGCGCATGGTGGAACAATTCCGCAACGAAATCGCGCACCTGCAGCTGCTCGTCATTGATCTTCAGGGTTTCTTCCCAAAATGGCTCATGGAATTCATCAAGCACACTGACCGGAAGCTTCCAGCGGAAATCCTCGCCATCAAGCTGGGTAAAATCCGGGTGCCACTCCTTCGCAAGAATCGAGTCATAAATCGCATGGGCAGTCGAAAGGCAGATATCCCCGAGATCATCCCATTCCCACTCGACAAGCCGGTTGAAGCTTTCCTCGCCAAACAGCGTCACGAGCTGCCAAGCACTAAGGGTGACACCTTCGGTCACGCCCCACTTGCCAGATTCCAGCATCGTTCCATAATAACTCTCCTTATGGCGGAAAAACAGCAGCTTCTTCCAGTCAGAGGTCTTGATCTCAAAACCATCAAAATCCTCGGCACTCAAAAAATAACGGCCGCCGGCAACGGGCATCAAATTTATATGAATCTGCTTAATCTCAAGCATCAAATGCACCTCCTTTTAGAAGCGGTGTACCCATCATTCCACTTCAATCAGCTTGCTTCTTGTCAGTTCTTCATGGAATGCCCGCAGTCTCTTCGTCTTCACCAGCAATTTGGAAAAAAACTCTTCCCACTCGGGGACTCGCTTCAGCTTTTTATAAACAGTTCGCAGTTTTTTCAGTAATCGTGCGGCCTGTTTGTAGCTGCTGCGATTTTTCATGTCGACGAGATCGCCGATCATCTGGTGATACAATGGAATCAGAACCTCCGGAGCCTCTTTCTGTAAAACCTTCAATCGATCGTTTGCAATCGAGTTATATTCAAAGCCAAAGTACGATTGAAGCTCGCCCCATTGTTCGTACTGGGCTTTTTCAAACAAAGAATCTTCATATTCGTAAAAGCTGTACGGCATCGACTGCGCCAACGCCCGGTCGTACAGCTCGCCGCGCCCGATTTCGCGGGTATACGCAGCAACCAATTTCAACGCATAACGAGTGAATTTTTTACAGGTATAATACTCACCCAGGTGCTTCAGATAATTCCGCAGCTGCTGTACGAGATAGTCGATGAATGGCCCCATACGGTTCCATTCGCGCTGTACGCGGAAGGCGTCAAGCCAATAAAACATATAAGGAATGGAGCTGGCAGGGAGAGAAGTGAACCGTTTCAATGCTTCTCCGTCCTGCTTCGCTATTACAAGCTGGTGGATCAAAGCAATCTCCTCCACCTGATCCCGCTTGCCATCACCGAAAGCCACAAGCCGCTCCCGTTCAGCCTCACGCCAGCCAGCATTTTTAAAAAGCTTTTCCCACAGCAATCGGTATAAATCAATCCGGTCATAGCCCCCCGAAGCATCAGGCTCCGTCAATCCGACCGTCTCATCTTTAAGCTTCTCGAGAAAAGCATCAAACGAAAACGGCATCGTCCCATATGCCAGTCGCTCGATATATTCCTCAGCATCATGGAACAAATCCTCATACAACGGCCGATAATACCGATCCATCGTTGCATCCTCATCATGGCCGAATTCGCGGGCCAGGTCAGTGAGCAAATTGAAGGAATGGACAGAAGCCGCAATCAGATAGAGATTTTTCCAGACAGACTCAAGCGGGGCGGAGACCTCAACACGGCGGATATAGGAACGGAACAATCCCGGAACAATATAAGCCCGTATTTCACCCTGGCCCTTGACGATTTCCTCAAAGCTTTCCTGGAAAGAGGCGGCCCAGCTATCGTAATCATGATCCGACCGATTGCTCTTTTTCACCAGGTCCTTCGCGCGCTGCAAGCCCCATTTTTCTGCATCCAGCTGTTCCTTCGCAGGCTTGCGCCAGGCTTCGACCCAGTCGGAAACACTCGCCACATCTGCATAGGCATGAAAAAACGCAGCCATACGATGACGGCAAAACGATCCGGCAGGGCAAGTGCAGCTGCTCTCCTCAGGATCAGAAACATTTATATACACACGAACCGGTGTCACGTCCTGGACCGTCGCCCAGATCGACTTCACCATATATTTCAAGTGATGGACCGTGCCCTGTCGGTAGAGCATCAGCCCTTTTTGAACAAGGCGAGCGTCCTCTTCAACCTCAGGTTTAAGCATTGTATTCAGTTTTACGGCAGCTTCTTTAAAAATCGGTGCCTGGTTATCAGGTATGACAGCCACAGCGATTCCCCCGTTCACGCAGCATCATTCGTTCTTTTTTACATATCAATGCCATAATTCGACAAGCCTGTAGGACAAGCTTTGTTAAAATCTAAATAAGAAAAAAACATATTCTTCTATTATACCCAAAAACGAGCCTTTCGAGGAGTGGGGAAGTAAGATGAAAAAAATTCTGGTATATATCGTCCAACATATAAAAATGGATTGGTTAATATTTCACCAATGGAATCCCTTCATATAAAATAGAAGAGAGACAAGCCACAACAAGCTGGGGGACTAGAGATGGAGAACAATATAGAAGTATTCCGCGGACTTTTTAACTATAACTACTATACATATAAGCTAAGAGATGCCGAAAGATTTCCGGGAGTGTGGAAAAAAACGATCCTGTTCATCTTGCTGAGCGGGCTGATTTTTGGGTTCAGCGCGTATTTTGGGATCGAGTCGGAGTATCTTTCGGAAAAACTCACCTCGATTACCAGGGCAGAGTATGAAATGAATAAATTCCTTTTCTTTGCAGGCCAAATAATCCAGGGGCTGGTTTTTGGCGCCATCATGCTTTTCCTGCCAGCACTGTTTTTCTGGACGGTGACAGATCTGGATTTCAAGAGATTGCTTAGCATCCAGCTTTTCGTCATGCCAATAATACTTTTAGAAAAACTCCTGCTTGTGCCTATGGCTTTATTTTTTGGACTAACGAAGGTTTCTTCGCCATTTTCGTTAGGTGTAATCGCCCAGTACATAACCGGAAATGATTTCATTGTTCACTTTCTTGCCTACATATCTGTCTTTAAAATCTGGGCTATTTTCATAGAGTATAAGTATCTAAAAGCAATGACAGACAAGAATCCAAAAATTATTGTGCTGCTGATCATTGCCATACACCTGGTGATCTGGCTTTTTGCAGCTTTATTTTCATTCATACAAATGGAGAAAATCCTTTAAGGGAGGTGCACCAAATGAATAAGAAAACAGCTATCCTGTTGACTTCAGGAATTCTATTTGTATCAGGCAACCTCTATTTGGCCCTAAAGGATGACAGCAAAGCGGTTCGCTCTTCCTATATCAATAGCTGGGGGAAAATCGGGAAGGAAACCCTGACTGAAACCCTTCATGCAGAAGGCGTGGTCACTCCTGAGGAGGAGAATCATGTCTATTATGACTCTAATACCAGCGAGTTTAAAAGCTTCCTTGTAAAAGAGGGAGACGAAGTGGATGAAGGAACTCCGCTTTTTGAATATTCATCCGATAACATCGACAAAGAATTGGCCAGACTCGAGGCCGAGAAAGACCAGCTCGAAACAGAGGCGACCTTACTGGATGAGCAAATTCAGCAGCTCTCCTACCTTCAGACCGTTTCAGCATCCACCGCAGACAATAGCGTACCTGTTTCCGGCAGCGGAACGTCAGGAAGTTCTTCAAATGATCTGATGGCAGTATCGATTGAGAAAGAAATCTATGATAAGGAATTGGAGAAAAGCAGGGTTGAGGCGGAAATCGAGAAATATGATGATATGATTGATTCCTATGATGGCAGCGACCAGCTTGAAATCAGCAGTGAAGTTGCAGGCTCGGTAAAAAAGATCAATTATGAATTGAAGAATCCCATTATGACAATTATCTCGGACACACCAAAGGTTGAAGGGGCCTTTTCGGAAAGAGACCTGAAAAATGTCCAGGAAGGCATGGAAGTTTATGTGAAATCTGATAGCTTCAAAGGGGCAATTGGCGGTACGCTCACAACGATCGCCCAACATCCTGAATCTGATCCTTCTGTTAAAAAAGAGAGCTACTTCCCGTTCGAAGTCGAACTTGAACTGGAAGATGAGAAAATTGTCCACGGAACACATGTAGACGTCTCAGTTGTTACCAACCAGGTGCTCAATGCAGCGGTTGTTCCAAAAAAGTCAGTTGATAAAGGCAAGAAAAACAGCTACATCTATATCCTGAATGAAGTAGGCAAAGTAGAAAAACGAAAAATCAAACAGGGTCTTAAAATCGGCGGGAAGACAGAAGTGAAAAAAGGAGCAAAACCTGGTGAACTCGTCGTCCGCAAGCCAGAAAAGGTCCAAACAGCCAATGGTCCGTTTTTCAGCAAGCTGAAACCTGCTACACTAACCAAAAAAACATTTAAAGAAGAAGGAAAACGAAATCTGTTCAAACAGGTTATGGTTGGATTTTTCAGATGAAAATAGAGGGATAAGGCCCTAGAAGCAAAAGGGCCGTCCTTTTTTAGGAGAGTAAAATGGCAATTAAAGAAGACGATCTATATGAAATTAAAAGGGCAGGCTATGATCGATTAAGGCCGGATCGTGCACCTCTTTTTCTTTGGGGGACAATTGTGTTCGGAGGAGCAGTGCTCGTTGTCGCATTGTTTGGAGTAATTCAGGCTGATCTTCAAGTGAATCCGCTGCTTCTTACGGCAGTTAGAATAGCAACTATAATCCTGGGTGCTCAAATTTTATTGACCATCTTATTCTCGATCACACCCATTTCCTATGCCCTGCAGAAAATGCAGCTGATCTTCGCAACAATTGTAGCCTTCAAATTTTCTCTTGATACATATCTATTCTTCTTTGTAGCTGCAGATACAGAAAATCTCCCTTCGTATATTTTCACTACGGCATTTATTCTAATGACAAGTGGATTGGTACTGTTGATTATTACGATTATCAGGGCTTTCAAAAGAGTTAAGCAAGGAGAGCTGAGAAAGGATGGCGAAGGCCTTTATAATTTCAAACAAACGAAAAATGTCCTGATCGGTCCAGGGATTTTCGGACTTGTGATGATTGCAGGATCTTTAGCTAGATCCATATCCAATATGGAAGGGAATATCGGGATGTACTTCATTCTGTTCCTCTGCATCACATTACAATACTCCATAGCCATTGCATTGCCGGAATTCATTTTGCTGATATATGGCAAGTTTAAATTTGAATCTTTTATTGTTCCCCAAAGGAGTCAACATCGCAACAAAAAGGGTAAGCCCGTCCGCTTTTAATAAGATCATAGCAAGTGAATTTGTTCTATAAATACAGCATTATAAGGGGGGAGAATTCTGTTTAAAGTGATCAAAGATGCGATAAATGAAATCAATGAGCTTCTCCTTCAAGCGAAGCAGGCAGAAAGTGTAGCAAGTAAGGGGCAGTACATGGCCCTGGTTTATATGAATGTTTTATTTATGATCGTCTATACCATCCCTATTTTGTACTCCTTCATCGTCCTTTGCGGCATCTTCTATTATGGTCCGATTGTTTTATTAGGACTCTTATTTTCGATTCCATTTATTTTATTTGTCTTCTTGGTAAAAACCAAGCTCTATCCGGTGATGAAAAGCAATCTTCTTAATGGGGATAGTGTGTCAAAATAACTGAGCCTCTATTTGTTAAAAGATTGTCTTTGTATTACAAACTTGAAACAATACAAGCTTCTACAACGACTAAATTGTATAAGAACACTTATTTTTACGGGGGAATCATGATGTCAGGTGTGTCAAAGAGGTTTTTCGTCGGTCTGGCCATTTTTGCGGTCGCGGCGATTGTATATGCAGGTACTGTAATGTTGGGCTTCCAGGATAACATAGGCCGGATAGAACAGAAGGGATAAGTTGTTAATGTGAAGTCTAAGTATCAAGAAATGTCCATGAAAGGCAGGTCTTTAATGTTTTCAATAATTCTGTTGGTTGCTGTACTTCTGTGTCTCATATTCAAGAACAAGGAAGAGATTCAGAAAATAAGCCATGTCAATAAGCTTTTTGTAACCCTTGCTTTTCTGCTCATTATATCTTTATCAGGTCTGGCAATCTACTATGTTGGAAGCTGGGTATCATCTTTCATCGATAATAAATCATTTGATTTTCTATTCAGGCTCGCCTGGATTGTATTCATTATCGGAGTGGCCGGGAAGGTGTGGGAGACGACGATAAACAAAGTGAGAAAAGAGATGCGAATCAATTAACGCTTTCGTTTCATTTGTGATGATCATTGACACATTTAGCACCAGATAGAATTTAAAACAGGGAGCAGGAAAATTTTCCTGCTCCCTGTGTTTTATCCTTCGATAACTGTGGTAAATAGAAAGGCGCCTGAAATAATAACTAAACAACTTTCTAGTAAAATCTCTTAAACCCTTCAAAATGCTTAGCATAATAAGCTTCACTCAAGTTTGAAATCATGACGCCGCCGGTTGTGCTGGCGTGGATAAATTCATTATTCCCGAGATAGATGCCCATATGGGAAATTCCTTTTTTGTAGGTGTTTTCAAAGAAAACAAGATCTCCGGGCTGTGGCTCGTTAACATAGAACGAACGGTTGTAATAGCCTTCTGATGAATAACGTCCCATTTGCTTGCCTGCTTTGTTGAAGGCGTAATAGACGAACCCGCTGCAATCAAAGCCTTCAGGAGTGCTTCCTGCCCATACGTATGGAACACCCATCACATCTTTAGCAAATTGAATGACAGCAGATTCCTCACTTCCCGCTGGAGGGGCTGCAGGCGTTTTAACGGCAGAAGTTGTATCAGCTGGCTTGGCAACAACCAGTTTCTGTCCAACAAAGATCATGTCAGAAGTTAGCTTGTTAAGTTCTTTTAGCTGCTGGACAGTCATGTCGAACTGTAGGCCAATTTTGCTGAGTGTATCTCCTGACTTTACGGTATATTCCACCTGGGCAGCAGTAGTAGGTGCTGATTTGGCAGGTGTTGCTGCGGGCTTCTGGATTGGTTTAGCTGGAGCTGCTGCCACTGGTTTCTGAGCTGGAGTCGGTGCAGATACTTCCTTCTTGGCCGGCTCAATGGGACCGGTTGTCCCATTTGAAACCCTCAGCTTTTGTCCCGGATAAATCAAATGGTTACTAAGTCCGTTCCATTTCATCAGGTCACTTAGCTTGATTTTTTGGATGGAAGCAATCTTGCTTAGTGTATCACCACTTTTGACGACATAGATTGCTATCGGTTTTGCCTGAGCAGTTGTTTTCTTTGTGGGTGCTGTTGTTTTCGCAGGAGCAGTGGTCTTAACGGAAATTTTCTTAGCAGATGATGCAGTCATCTTGCCTTCTGCCGAAGGAACAGTCAGCTTCTGGTTTGCATAAATTAAATCAGAGGATAATTTATTCGTTGTCTTTAATTCTGAAACATTTGTTTTATATGTAATAGCTATATGGGATAGTGTATCCCCTTTTTTAACGATATATGTATCGGCAGAGGCAATTCCTGCGAAGGCAGAAGACAGAAGGGCAACGGTTACAAAGGAAGCAGCTTGTTTCTTCAATTTTCGTCAACACTCCAATCAGGTTATTTTTTATATAAATATTCTATCATACGAAAATAGGATAAAGTACAAGATTATGACAATTTATAGCGAATTTTACCTATAAAGAATATAATATCTGGAAATCTATTTACAAATGCTGGCGTCTTTAATAGAATAATGTCATCTAGACTCAGGAGGAAAAAAATATGAATGCAGAGGAAAGACCTGCTGTATTAAATCAGGAGTTATTTTTTGATGTGATTAAGAGAACGTTTGAAAAGGGCATGGAAAATGAGGAAATGACAATTCAGAAATTAATGGACGATTTAATTATAGATTTAAAGACAATTACAGGATAATACAGACCGCAAACAAAAAGAGGCGTTTTTTGTATCCCGCATCATCGCATATTTATACTTAAACAAGAGGGAGTGCAAGCGGCCATTTTCGACTTAAACCTCAAAAACAATGTTAAAAAGATGATCCAAATTAGGATCATCTTTTTTATTGGGAAAGATTATCTACCCAAAAAGGGTTGGCACTACTATTTGGATGCTCTATCAGTTACCACATTCCCAATAACAGTGGGAAGCATGTTACACAGGAGAAAGGGTTTTTTTCAGCTATTAATAGCACGGTAATTAATGGTAAAAACTACCTGTCAAACATCATAGACAAATTTAAATGTGATGCTAGAATTATGGAGAAATGAGTTCGATTATAACTAGATTGATTTAGGGAGAAAGTCCATGGGAAAAAGTTTAAACTCTCTGCTATGGTACACCAGTTTGTTAGTTGCTTTGCTACTAAGTTCAATAGTGTTTCTACCAATTGAGAAGTCATGGGTAAATTATGTCATTGTATTTATCTATCTCATCGTTCTAATGAATACAAGTAGTGCTAAGAATTTTATTACCCTGCTAGTAATTAGCTTAACATATGGGTTTGGACTAACTTATTATTGTTTTAAAAATGGGTTTCCCATCAAAGATCAAATAATGTATATTTTGCTTCATCTTTTTCTGTCTGCAATTTTATTATTGCTATGGTTACTCTTTGATCGCCTAAAGAGGATATTGGATGAAGGAGAAATGTTAAAATTACGTGTGCGGGAACTAGAGAAATATAACGATATACCACACTTATTATCGATTAATGAATTTATTAATCAAGCAACTATTCTAATAACCGGCTTAAAAAGAAGAAAAGAAGAATCATACCTATTAAAATTAAACCTAGTAGAAGAGAAGATAACAAATTATTCAGTTATTCAAACAATCGCTAGAATATGTATTGATACAATTAGAATAAACTATGACATTATAACCAGATACGATGATAATACACTTTTGATTTTCTTACAAAACACCAACCAACAGGGTACAGATATAGTCTTAAACCGAATTAAAGATAATATAAAAAGAGAATTAGTTTATATTCCTTATTCAGTTGATATTACTACTGTAGAAACAATAGAATCTGCCTTTAAAAATATGAATTTGCAGGTGAAATCATTATGAAAATTATTTTGCTTTTTGTAATGAGTTTTTTTTGGCTTTTGCTGATATACTATTCTATTGTTGCAATAGCAGGTGTATACCATCGTATAGCGAAAAGAGAGAGAAGAGTTTTAGCGAAGTACCCTTCTGTAGCTATACTAATACCTGCTCATAATGAGGAAGTAGTAATAAAAGATACACTTCATTCTATGTCACAACTTGATTACCCCGGTAAATTAGATATTTATGTCTTAGATGATGCTTCTAATGATAATACCGCAAAAATAACAATGGAATTTGAAAAGCTATTTAATAGAATACATTATATAAAGGTACCTCCTGGTAGCCCGAAGGGAAAATCAAGAGTTTTAAATTACGGACTGTCCAAAACTGATTCTGAATATTTTCTAGTTTATGATGCCGATAATCAACCTGAACCTAATGCAGTTACACTATTAGTAGAAAGTGCTGAGACAACTCCAAATGCAGCCGGAGCTGTAGGTTATGTTAAAACTTTAAACGCTAATAAAAATATACTAACTAGAATGATAGCGATAGAATTTCAAATTTTTCAATTGCTAATGCAGTCTGGACGATGGGTTCTTTTTAGTATTGGGGCACTAGCTGGTACTAACATGTTGTTAAAGAGATGTGTTTTAGAGGAAATGGGTGGTTATGATCCTTATGCACTTGCGGAAGACTCGGAACTCACCATCCGGGTTACGGCAAAAGGGTATACTATTCCTGTTGTCCATGAAGCAAGAACATGGGAACAAGAGCCAGAAAATTTAAAGGTGTTTATTCGTCAAAGAACTAGATGGCTAATTGGCAACATTTATATTCTCGAAAAGTCTTTTAAAGATTTAAGCTATTGGAAAGGTAGAACCTTTTATCATAGTCTTCAACATGTAATAACTTATTTTTTCTTTGTCATTTTCTTATTATTTTCAAATATTTGGTTTATACTCAGTTTAATAGAAGTTGATCTTCCAAAGGTTGAATCTCCTTTGTTAATGTTTTGGTTCATGAGTTATATTGTCTATTCCTTTCAAATTATTAGCGGGCTTGTTTTGGACAAAACAGTGTCAGCTTATAATATTATAGTAGGCATTATTATGTATTTTACGTATGCTCAATTATTTTTAATTCTATTAACCAAAAGCTTTTATTCATATATTTCGAGTCGGGTTAGAAATAAAACAATAGAATGGGACAAAACAAGAAGATTCAAAGGAGAACAAATTTGAAAAGGGGCTTAACCGTAGGTATACTGATGCTTATTTTAATTATCTTGTTCTATCCTGAACCGAATAAAAAACTCAGAGCAGATAAAGACATAATTACGATGATAGAAAAAAATTATATAACAAAAAGTAATATTATTAAAAATTACGGAAGAGATGATAATTTAGAACTACTTTCTGAAAGTCAAGGGTTATACATGGAGTATCTGTTATTACGAAGGGATAAAAAAAGATTTGAAGAACAATTTAAAGTCTTGCAAGATCACTTTATAGTCTATGAAAATTCTCAATACTTTGTAAAGTGGAAAATAGGCGATAATGTTACCACTAATGCATTGGTTGACGATGTGAGGATAATAAAGGTTTTAATAGAGGCTAGTGAAGTCTTTGAAACAAATAAATATAAAGAAATAGCTCTTAAACTATCCCAAGGAATTAAACAAAATCAAATTGAATCTGGAGTATATCTGGATTTTTATGACTGGAAGTTAAATGCACGTGCTAATACAATCCATTTCAGTTATTTAAATACTGATGGTATTGAGAAAGGAAATCTACCTATAGAAAATGCACATATTCTTTTACAGCTTTATAAACAAAAAGAACGTATTTTTTATCCGGAGTATTATTCTGTAGAGAAGAACCAGTTTCTAGAAGAGAATAGAAATACGGTAAACCTAATTGATCAATTTTTAATAGAAATTCATTTGGCTGAAATGGGCAGAAACAATTCAATATTTGAATCCTGGGTTAGGGAAGAAATTGAAGAAAATGGAAAGTTATATGGACAATATACTAGATCAAACAATCCAGTAGCATCTGTATCATATGAATCATCATCAGTCTATTCTCTAGCAACTATTTATTTTTTGAAAACGAAGGATTACAAGATGGCTGAAATATTACATAAGAAATTAATGGAGTTTGATTTACAAGCTAAGGACGATTATAGCTCGATCCATTTCTTTGATTTAATCCACTATGCAATAGCTACTCACAAATTTAATCATAACGATTTTATACAAAACCCTTGATGATTAATGTTTCGTTAATTTACTTGGAAGTTTCATATAACGTGTCATTAGTATACGAATAGAATATCCAACTTTTTTAGAGCCCACTAAGTTATTGAATATTAGTGGGTTCTTTATGATAGATGGTTGAAAATTACTAACCCTTTTTTATAATAAACTAACTCTTTTCCTCTATAAAGGGTAATAATAATCTGTTCAAAAGTATGTTTTGAATTCCTGCCTGCACTGGTTGCTATCGAGAATTTGCAATGCATAAAAAAATCAAAGAAGCTTCCGTGATAAAGAATAAAATATATATATTTGAAAAATTAAGAATAGTCTTGACTGGTTCTTTGGACCTAATTAAAATAATGTATGTAACATACTTAACGAGGTGGACGGGATGAAATTTGAAAATTGAGAGTGTTGTTTTTAACTTGAATAATTTTATGGATAAACAGCAATATAGTGCCGCAAGGAGTATGATTCTAAAGGAATGGAATCGTATTGCAGAGCCATTAAATTACAAGTTACTAGGCGCTGAAGCAAAAGAACTGGTAAAAGTGATTGCTCAAGAAAAGGAAGATGCTGATTTTATTCATTTGAGTGAAAAAGATAAACGTTTATTGAAATTGTTGAATGACGCTGTCCGGGAAGTCAAGCTTCCTTATGCCAAGAAGCTTTTTTATGAACATAAGCAGTTGTATGACCTTCCTTACGCACAAAGATGGCTAACCTCTGATGCGCGTTTTATGTGTTATGCATGGAGTCAAACTAACGGTTAAAATTTTGAGAGACAAAACTCTCAGGTCGCTGGTAAGAGAATAGAATAATTTGTGAGTTTACTGATGCTGTATGAATTTTCGTCGTACAAGTTTTTTTACAAATATTCATTTTTTCTTGTGGAAATCTAAAACCTCATCAACTACTTCCTTGTGGTGTTAAGGAGGTTGCCTGTATTCTTTGAGGAACAAAGGTAAATCCCTATATTGCCGCAACAAACCGCTTGCCTTTCAAGGGGTTAAGAAGGATAAGGTTTTTGTTAGGGGATATTAAGTTACTTAACTTACGCGGATAGGTACTTATCTTCTTTAAATTTTAAATTCTTCCGTAGATCATGATTCTCTTTGTCCCGCCATTAAGAATTACGACTTAGCCAAATGACAAGTGTTTATATTAGCACATTCCTCCTTCTTGACGCGTATCATACTCATTCCTAATACAGTAGCTGGAAAAAGTGCCAGTTCAGATCCCATAAAAAACTCATAAGATTCCTTTACTGTTTCTGGGTGGATAAAAGTCGCCATCCTAATGGTCGTTAATGCAGCAAACATTAGTGCAATGATTCCCATAGCAAAAAGACCTTACTATAAACGCCTTATGACTATTTACTCTCTTTAAATTTTGAGCAAGCTGAATAAACAGTACAAGCAGAATAGCTGTACATGCAAGATATAGAATGGAGTCTCCGGCCTCTGCTTGAACTCTAGTGTAGGAATTTGGTTGTATTTCCTGAAAATAATGTTGCTGGGCAATCACCGTCTATTGGGAAAGAATGCTTCTAAAAATCCAAATAATATTGTTGTCTTTGAGACCTTCAAATGAGAAAACTGACAGAAGATTAGGCTGGTACTTATTGATTATAACAGTCTCTCAATAGACGATCCTTATTTGGAAATCATCTCCTTCCCCGTATTCTAAAAATTATATTGCCAAGAATTAGTTGATATTGTATTATTATGAATAATCAGACATATGATTAGACAGGTTATTGTCTAAGGGTAGAGATGCGGAGAATCCCTGTGACCAATAAAATGCATGACACTTTTTTTGTGATGCAGTTTATTGTTCATGGGTTTTTTTATGAAAAAAATAGATTTTAAGGGGAGGAAATGCCATGAAAGTCAAGTTTTTATCATTAATCATTGTTTTTTTGATGGTCATTGCTGGATGCAGCAGCAATGAAACTGGAACTAAAGAAAAGACTGAGATTGATTTCTGGTTCCCGGTTGCGGTTGGTGGGGATGTAGCGAACATCGTTGATGGAATGGTGGCAGATTTCGAGAAAGAGAACCCTGACATCAAAGTGAATGCGAAATATGGCGGCAGTTATGCTGAAACAATGACTCAGGTAATGGCGTCGACGCAAGGCGGGAATCCGCCAGAACTTGCTGTGTTGTTCTCAATCGATCTTTTCACATTGCTAGAGAACGATCTGATTGAAGAAGTTACACCTTTGTTTGATAAAAAGTATTTAGATGATTTTTATGATGGATTCATGGCGAACTCATCTATCGGAGATAAGGTGTATAGCTTGCCATTCCAGCGCAGTACGATCGTCTTGTATTACAACAAGGACGCATTCAAAGAAGCGGGACTGGATCCGGAAGCTCCACCTGAAAACTGGGATCAACTGGTGGAATACGGGAAGAAGCTGACGAAAAATGGCGGCAAGGACCAGTGGGGTCTTGAAATCCCGAGTACTGGATACCAGTATTGGATGTTCCAGGCTTTAGCACTTCAAACGGAAGACAACATCATGTCGGAAGACGGAAAGGAAGTTTATTTCAACAAGCCTTATGCGAAAGAAGCAATGGAATACTGGTTGTCCCTTGGCAAAGAGCATAAGATCATGCCGGAGGGTGTGATTGAATGGGCGACAGTTCCTTCTGACTTCCTGAGTGGAAAAACAGCGATGATGTACCATACGACAGGTAACCTGACAAATGTGAAGAACAATGCAGACTTTGATTTCGGTGTATCCTTCCTGCCTGCAAACAATCAATATGGTTCCCCGACTGGTGGAGGAAATATCTACTTGTTCAAAGATCTTCCCGAAGCAAATAAGAAAGCTGCAATCAAGTTCATGAAGTTCCTTACAGAACCTGAGCGTGTAGCTCAATGGTCAATTGATACCGGATATGTTGCCACAAGAGAATCTGCTTATGAAACGGAACTGTTGAAGAAGTATGTAGAGGAATTCCCGCCTGCGCTTGTTGCTCGTGAGCAATTGGAATATGCACATAGTGAATTGGCGACATACCAGAATGGCGAGATTCAGAAAATCTTTAACGACCATATTCAAGCGGTCTTGACTGGCCAAAGCTCTGTTGATGAAGGTTTGGAAAAGGCGCAGGAGAAAGCAGAGGAAGTTCTGAAGCCTTTTAAGTAATGAATCAGCAGCAATGGACTGAACGGAGTGGAGCTCAAGTGGAAACTGTGCTGACTTGGGCTCTCTTCATTCACAAGAAAGGTGGGATGATCTGTTGACTACGAAACGAAAGAAATTAAGTTCCGGATTGAGGCATAATCTGTTTGCCTACGGATTACTGTTTCCTTCTTTTATATTTTTAACTTTATTTACGTTTTACCCGACTCTCAAGTCGTTCCAGTTAAGCTTCTACAGTGGACCGATGACCCGGTTGCAGTTTTCCGGATTGGATCAGTATAAAGAAGTTTTCGGTGATGAAATATTCAGGAAGGTCATTGTGAATAACATCATCTTCATGATTGGTACGGTACCGACGAGTTTGTTCCTGGCGATGTATCTTGCCATCTGGCTAAATAAAAAAATGGCCGGCAGCGCCTTGCTCAGGACATCGTTTTTCTACCCGACAATCGTTCCGCTAATTGCTGTAGCAAATATTTGGCTTTTCATTTATACCCCTCAATACGGGCTGCTCGATAACTTCCTGCATTTGTTTGGCGCGGGTGATACGAACTGGCTGGGGAATCCAAATACAGTAATGGTTGCAATGATTATCATGATTATATGGAAAGATGCCGGTTTCTATATGATTTTTTATTTAGCTGGTTTGCAAAATTTGCCGAGAGATGTCTATGAAGCTGCTGAGATTGAAGGAGCGAAACCGTTCCAGATGTTCCGTCACATCACCTTTCCGCTTTTAATGCCAACAACCCTGTTCGTCATGATTGTGGCGATTACGAATTCCTTCAAGAACGTGGATCACTTGTATATCATGACCAAGGGTGGACCTGATAATGCCAGCAATCTATTACTCTACCATATCTATGAAGCGGCATTTACGAATTGGGACCTTGGTAAAGCCGCGGTTCTGACCGTGATTTTAATAGTTATTATGCTTGGTATCACTGCTTTCAACTATTTGTACCTTGATCGGAAAATTCATTATTAAGGAGGGGAAGAATAAGTGAAAAAATTGAATTATGGCATCATTATTATTCTTGGGGTTATTTCGTTTATTCCGCTGATTTGGGTATTCATCACTTCTTTCTCTCCAGGAAACCAAGTGATCAATGGAGGCTTTCCGTTCTGGGTTTCGAATCCCACGATTGAAAACTATGTGAAAGCGTGGGAGACCGCACCATTTTTACGCTATTACTTCAATACGTTTGTAATCGTTTTCGGCGTGCTGATTGTCCAGTTAATTACAATCACGCTAGCAGCTTATGCTTTTGCACGCGTGAACTTTAAAGGAAAAAATGTGCTGTTCATCCTATTTTTGCTTCAGTTGATGATTCAGCCTGAAATTCTGTTGTTCCCAAACTATCAGGTTATGAGCCAGCTAGGTCTTGTTAATACGAAGCTAGCTGTCATGATGCCGTATTGGGCCTCGGCATTCGGGGTATTCCTGATGCGCCAGACCTTCAAGCAGGTACCGTATGATCTTGATGAAGCATCGAGAATAGACGGTTGTAAATGGTATCAAACTCTCTGGCATGTATACATTCCATCGGCAAAACCGACTTATATTGCATTTGCTCTTGTGTCCGTCAGTCACCATTGGAGCAATTTTATGTGGCCGTTGATTATCACAGATTCTGTCGAGTCCCGGCCGTTGACCGTCGGACTTGCTTTGTTTGCAAAGTCTTATGAAACCGGGGCACAGTGGGGAATGGTCGCCGCAGGCACGGTAATGGTCATTATGCCTTTAGTGATCGCTTTCTTCATATTCCAAAAACAATTCGTATCAAGCTTCATGCATTCAGGAATTAAATAGGTGGTGGTTAGGTGGATATTCATTTTTTAGGCACGGGAAGTGCTTATCCCGGTTCACAACGTGACAATACGTCAATTTGTTTTTCGAATGACGGTTATCATGTCCTGGTCGATGTCAGCGGCAACCCATGCAGAAAGCTGAAGATGCTCCAGGTTGATTTAGGTGAGCTTGATGCAGTTGTGTTCACCCATTTCCATATTGACCATATATATGGGCTGCCATCCTTGCTTTGGGGGATGTGGCTCGAAGACCGGAAAAAGCCTTTAAGGATTCTTTGTGATTATCGTAATGAGAAAAAGCTTCAGGAATGGCTGAACACAATGGAGGCTGAAAAGTGGCCGATTGCCTTTGCCATTGAGGTGGAAACCTTTGATGGTGATAAGGAAGGGCAGCTATTATCAGGCGGAGGGATGACTTTTTCCTGTTTCAAGGCGCTTCATTCCGTACCTACAGTAGGACTGGAGGTGCGATGCAGCGACCGTGTCACCGTTTATTCCAGCGATACAGAAATCAACGAACGAATCGGACAGTATGATCATATCGATCTGTTAATCCATGAAGCAACATCTGCCTGTAAAGTGGCGGGTAACCACAGCAGTCTTGTCGAAGTTGTAGAGAGATATGACATGGATAAGATCGGTGAAATTGTCCTGGTCCACTTATCTGACAAAGAACCGTATGAAGAAGAGGCAGCAAGGTTTGGCATCCCGAAGGTTGTCATCGGTGAAGACTTGATGACGGTACAAGTATAAGTGAATAAAAACAAGGATAGAGATGAGGAGATTCCTTGGGCATGGCGGCATCCAATTGTAAAATTGGAAAAGTCGTCATGCTCAGGGAATTTTTTATTGGATGGAGGAGACCAATGAGAAACCTGAAAGGATATATTTTTGACTTGGATGGCACCGTATATCTCGGCAAGCAATTGATTGAAGGAGCAGATTTCGTGATCAACTCCCTTCTTGATCAAGGAAAAAAAGTGCTGTTCCTGACAAACAAGACGATCGAGTCGCGCCAGCGTTATGTTGAAAAGCTGCGGAATTTCAACATCCATGCGAGCCTGGAGAACATTTTGAACCCGACGGTTACATTGATTGAATATTTGCGGGAGCATTATCCAAATGCCACGTTGTATGTGATTGGCGAGCAGCCGATTAAGGATGAGCTGACACTTGCAGGATTTAAAGAGGGGATGGCTCCAGCAGAGGTGGACGTCGTCGTGCTGTCATGGGACCGGGATTTTCACTATGACCATTTGAATTTTGCCTACCAGTCGGTAAAGCTTGGGGCAAAGATGATTGCCACCAATCCTGACAGAACCTGTCCAGTGGAAGTGGGGGATGTTCCAGATTGTGCCGGAATGATTGGGGCTGTTGAAGCAGTTTCCGGGAAAAAGATTGATGTACAGATAGGAAAGCCGTCCATCCTGACGATTGAAGCAGCATTAAAAATACTTCAGCTAAAGCCGGAAGAATGTTTAATGATCGGCGATCGCCTTGAAACAGATATAAGAATGGGGGTCGAAGCTGGAATGAAAACAGCACTTGTGCTTAGCGGGATTACAACGGAGGAGGACTTAAAGGACTCTATCTGGAAGCCGGACTATGTCTTGCCTTCAGTAAGCGGGTTGATGACGGATAAAGTGAAATGAGGCGGATAGCCTTACGAGCAAACTGGAAAAATGAAGCGGCCATTTACGGCCGCTTCCTTTTTCGTGCTATTGAATTCCTTTATCCTCTCTCATTAATTTCTTCATATCAATCTTGAGCATCCGGTCCATCGGGTAAGTGGTCGTATACCGGTATTTATCTGCTCCGGATTCAAACACAACATAGAGTTCTTTCTGCACTTCCACGATTCCCTCAGGCATTGGAATGGCTTCAATGCTTTTACGTGGTTTTGCAGTGTGGCCATCAAGGAACCAAAGAGGTACTTCTTTTCCTTCGACCGTTACATAGGAATGAGGATCTTCTTTTAACGGGTATTCATAACGATACAGCACGCTGTCGTTTGCTCTTCCATACGATGTACTTAGCGTAATGCCATTCTGTGATGCTTTCTGTACGATGGCACCCTGGACTTTCCCTGTTGTTGAAAGGACATAATCCGGTACAGCATTGTGGTCAGGCAAACCGTTCCAGTGTTCTTTGGCAATCATATCGTTGTTTCGTTCTAAATCAAATCCAATCATCCATGCGTATTGCATCTCCCCGTCCCTGTTCTCGATATGGTGAGCTGGATTGGTTGGATAGGAACTTGCCTCATAGAATTCTCCCACCCAGAGAATGCCTTCATCATAAGCTGTATAAGCAGCTTCAACCGGGATTGGAATTTGTTTGGTGAATTGGATTTCTCCGTTATTTTCTGCTTCTACCAGGTCGCTTAAATTGAAACTGAACAAGTAATTCTCGGATGCTACCCAGCCATGATCCCGGCTCACGGTAACACCGCCAGCATGACCGGTGTAAGGAGTGCCATCTGTATTGTAAAGGACAACGGATTTCACAAGTTCACCTGTCGTACGATTTGTTACAGTAATTGTGCCTGGCCGAATCCCATCATCGACGTAGCTGATCGTAAGCAGCCAGTCTTTTTTCTTATAGTAGGTCAATCCCTGAGGGACGAGACCCTGGGCCAGCCCTGCAATCACCGGGCCGTCCGAACTGATATCCCAAAGCCCCTGGTAGGCTGGATCTTTTTCATGTTCCCATCGTTCCAGCTGAGTGATAATTTGATGTCTTGGCGTTACTTGTACAGGCGCTGATTTTTCCGATACATTCCCTGATGTATCCTCCGCACTTACTTGTAATGTGTATGTTTGGTTTCCGATTAACGTATAAAGTGTAAATTCTGTCTGCGATGGGTCTATTGAGAATTCATAATTGCCATCTTTGTAAATGTGATAACGATATAGGTCAGTTTCAGTTGATTCATCCCATTTTAAAGTAGCTTCTCCGTTCCCTGAAATTGCCTGAAGGTTGCCCGGCGGCTGCGGTGCTTCTTCATCTGCTACTGGACGAGCTGGGGCTTGATTTTCTGCCAGCCAGCCTGGTGTCGGTAGCTGATTTGCTGCAAGTTTTTTCATTGTACGTGTATTGTCCTTTGGGTAGGTATAGGTGACGGTTTGCTTTAGGGAAACGTCCTGACTTGAGTAATTCGCTTTGACGACCTCCTGGCCATCAGGGCCATAAACGGTCAGTGTGTTCCCTCCGTTAACCAATCCGCTTATATCGTCAAGAACAATTGTATCCTCTTCTTTTAAATACTTACTTTTGTATGAATAGAAATAGTTATAGTCGAATGCTTCAAGCGAGATTGGACTGATTGATGCGGTTCTTGTCCAGACAACTACAGTATCCCATGGCTTCAGGATATAAGTATCCTTTATTTCTTCATTCCATTTGTGGGAGGCGAATCGATACCCTTTAAGATCGATCGGCTCAGGACTATTGTTATAAAGTTCAAAATACTCAAATGCATCATTACCTGCGTAGTTATCGGTATTGGGAATCAATTCCGTAATCAGCAGGTTGGGTATCGGAGTGTTTGCTTTAACGTTTTTGACTGGAAGCAGCCCAAGCCCAATTCCCAAAGTGAGAATAATAGCACTAACCCAGCTTATTGATTTAAATTTCAACTCTAATTCCTCCTTTTAAAATTGTTATTTATGTAAAAATCAAAAGAACCCCATGACAACAGAATGTACGATTTTCGTACATGCAATTGACACAGGGTTCTCCTCATCTCTACCCACTATTTATATTCTAGTTTAATCATACAATGGGTATGTGCTACTGGCAATAGAAAAAATAATAAATTCTGAATTATTAGAATTTACCATTGAAAAGACTCGTCAAATGATTTATGATTAGGGTAATTAAAATACACTGCGGCTTGTAGGAAGAGTAGAAGAGATCACCTATGAAGCGAACACTGGTCCCTCATTTATGATGGGGTGACTTAGCATTCGTTTCCTCGGGTGGTCTCTTTTATCATGAAGGGGGTTGGTTGGATGGCATTTATCATGGATTATACATCTGGATTCTACTGGCAGCATGAAATCTATTTCCGGATTCTGGTCAGTGCTGTATTAGGATTCTTAATCGGATGGGACCGGACATCGAAAAACAAGCCGGCGGGTCTAAAAACGTACACATATGTATCGGTTGCATGTACATTGATAACAATTGTCTCAATTGAGAGTGCGGAAATTCTTAGTCAGCATGATAGCGGGAAAGTGATGGATCCAATGCGTTTGGCAGCCCAAATTGTATCTGGTCTGGGATTCCTTGGGGCCGGTGTGATTTTAAAAGATGGATTGCGGGTAAAGGGACTGACTTCTGCAGCGATGATTTTTTATGTTGGAGGAATTGGAATTGGCATAGGTGCTGGTTTCTATGGTATTGTGATTTTCGCCACACTGGTAACCTTCATCATTACGAAGGTCGGAAACTTCTTTGAAGAGAGGGAGATTACCAGGGTGAGTTTTCCATGGTTCAAGAAAAAAAGAAAGACGGATGGAGAAAAAGAAGAGTTTGGAGCCTGAATAGAGATCAAGCTCAACTCGTAAAGTTGAGCTCATGGTGGATTACAGATCCAGATTCCACAGCTTTGGATCTCCAGAGGATATAGCAAGTGCGCCTGCACCTAAGCCATTAAGAATGTCCTCCTTATTACTGATTAGCCCACCAGCGATGATTGGCAGATTAGTCATGGTTGTCAGTCTATCAATGACAGAGGGCATCAGACCAGGAAGTACTTCAATGGCATCCGGCTTGCAGTTATGGGCGATATCAATTCCCTTGACCAGTGCATTACGGTCAATAAGAAAAAGGCGCTGAATCGTCATTAAGCCTTCTTCCTTTGCATATTTAATGAGGTTACTCTTTGTTGTGATGATCCCTGCAGGCTTCCATATTTCTGCTATGTATTTAATCGCACTCTTCGTGTTGGACAGCCCATCGATGAAATCAATATGTATGAAGGTAGTTTTACCAGCTTCCTTCAGTTTTTTCAGGTATCCATCCATGGTAATTAAATTTCCAGTAAGGATGAATACAATGTTGGCGTTTGATTGAACCGCCTTTTCCAAGTCACTTTCTTCCTTGACTGATGCAATGACTTGCGATTGGACGATGTCAATAATGTTTCGTTTCACTTACTCACCCCCTTTAAACGTCTGAATATTCTATCTTCATTATAGCACAAGTGACAGAGGTACGGTTCTTCTGTTCCATTCGGAACAGAAATAAAGAAACTTATCATACTGCTAATCTAGCATTCTGGTTACAGTGGTAATAATATCATTATGATTTGTATTATTCATTATAGTAAAATAATCATGAAGGAAGCATTTCGCAATATGATGGAAGCGGTAACAAAGGATTCTATGTTTTGTTTGATGAATTCTTAACTGAATGACATAAAATTTTCACATAATTGCATTGCTGCCAGTAGCAATCATGTTCTGTATCATGTTAGCTTGCAGGAATATGGGAGTAGAGAGTTTTGCAGAAAAGAATAGAAAGGAAGCTTGTTAAGATGACAATTCCAACATTAGAGTGGCTTTCAGATGTAAAAGTTTTTGCTGTTAATCGGGTTCCTGCCCATTCAGACCATCACTATTACCAAACGGCAGAGGAGGCTAAAAACGGTGTCCCGATGTCGATGAGACATGTACTCAATGGTGATTGGAAGTTCAATTATTCTATTAATCCGGCCCATCGGCCACAGCATTTTTACCAGAAAGACTTCGATTGTTCCATGTGGGGAGACATCACTGTTCCTGGACATATTCAACTTCAGGGCTACGGCCAGCCACAGTATGTAAATACAATGTATCCATGGGATGGCCTCGCGGATATCCGGCCGCCTGAAATCCCTGTGAACCACAATCCAGTCGGAAGTTACGTGAAAACGTTTACTACTCCGGCTAACATGCAGGACAAACCAGTTTATATTTCCTTCCAGGGTGTAGAGTCGGCATTCTATGTTTGGCTGAATGGCGAGTTTGTGGGTTATAGTGAAGATTCCTTTACTCCTGCAGATTTTGACCTGACGCCATTCCTTAACGAAGGAGAAAATAAATTAGCTGTCGAGGTATACCAGCGCAGCACCGGGAGCTGGCTAGAGGACCAGGATTTCTGGCGCTTCTCAGGAATTTTTAGGGATGTGTATCTTTACACGGTCCCTGAAGTACATGTTTTTGATGCCAACATCCGTGGAGAATTAGATGAAACCTATAAAAAAGGAACCCTAGTGGCAGACCTTAAGTTTTTAGCAGGTCAGCCAGCCCCTTCGAAAGTGACAGCTGAGCTTTATGATGCAAAAGGAAGTCTGGTTGCTTCACAGGATGGCAAGATGGGTGAAGGAACTGCGTCAATCTTTTTTGCTGTCGATCTACCGCAGCTCTGGAGTGCTGAAAACCCATATCTCTATCAATTATTTATTCACGTATACAACGAAAAGGGCAGCCTGGTAGAGGTCATTCCGCAAAAAATCGGCTTCAGGCGTTTTGAAATGATCAATAAAATCATGCATTTGAACGGAGAGCGGATTGTTTTTAAAGGTGTCAACCGCCATGAATTCAACTGCTATACAGGAAGGGTTGTTTCCCGGGAGGATATGCTCTGGGACATCAAGACGCTTAAGCAGAACAATATCAATGCGGTAAGGACATCTCATTACCCGAACCAGAGCTATTGGTATCAGTTATGTGACGAGTATGGTGTCTATGTCATCGATGAAATGAATCTTGAGACACATGGCTCATGGCAGAAAATGGGCCAGGTGGAGCCTTCATGGAACATTCCTGGCAACAAGCCGGAATGGGAAGACATTGTCATGGACAGGGCAGTTTCGATGTATGAACGGGATAAGAATCATCCATCAATCCTGATCTGGTCATGTGGCAACGAGTCATATGGCGGTGAAGTGATCTTGAATGTTTCCCGCTATTTTAAAAATGTGGATCCAGGACGGCTTGTCCATTATGAAGGGGTATTCTGGACCCCTGATTACCGTGAAACGAGTGATATGGAAAGCCGGATGTACGCGAAGCCGGCAGATATTGAAAAATACCTGGATGAAAATCCGGATAAGCCTTATATCAGCTGTGAATATATGCATGCGATGGGCAACTCGCTGGGCGGCATGCATAAATACACGGAGCTCGAGCAGAAATATCCGATGTACCAGGGCGGCTTCATCTGGGATTATATTGACCAATCGCTGATCAAAAAGGACAGGTATGGGAAAGAGTTTTTAGCTTACGGCGGCGACTTTGGCGACAGGCCGACAGATTACGGTTTCTGTACGAACGGGATTGTGTATGCGAACCGCGAGCTTTCACCGAAAATGCAGGAAGTGAAATTCCTGTATCAGAATATTAAATTGGTTCCGGACTTTGAAAGTGTCAAGATCATAAATGAGAACCTTTTTACTGATACAGCGGATTATGTACTTGAATATCGACTTCTTCATGAAGGGAAGGAAATTTACTGTGACCAGCTTGAGGTGAATGTAGGACCGCAGAGTGAGGCGGAAGTACAATTCAAATTCCCTGCTGATATTACGGCTGCTTCTGGTGAGTATGGCATTCAAACTGCTTTCAAATTGAAGGAGAGTACAACTTGGGGTTATGCAGGACATGAGGTTGCTTTTGGACAGTATGTGTTTGCGGTGGAAGCGGAGGAACAGCCAACTGTTGATGGTGAGCTGAGTGTAGTCCATGGAGATGTCAATATTGGCGTCCATGGCCGTGATTTCTCTGTGATTTTTTCCAAGCAGGTTGGAAGCCTGGTATCACTGAAGTATGCGGGCAGAGAAATGATCGCCCAGCCGCCGGCGCCATTATTCTGGAGGGCAACAACGGATAATGATCGCGGATTTGCTCAAGGCTTTGAATCGGGAGTCTGGTTTGCAGCAAGCCTGGCGCGCAAATGCGTGGGAATCAATGTTGAGGAAGAGAGCAATCAGGTCAGCATTGGCTTTACTTATAAGTTTTCAATCAGTTTAGAGGTTGAGGTAAAGGTGATTTACACAGTTTTGGGTGATGGAAGAGTGCATGTTAAGTCTGCTTACCACGGCGCGCAAAGCCTTCCACAGCTGCCGATTTTTGCTCTGTCATTCAAGACTTCAGCAGACTATGACCAGCTTGAATGGTACGCGATGGGTCCTGAAGAGAACTATTCCGACCGTTCCAGAGGAGCAAGACTTGGAATTTTCAAGAACGAGGTAACGGAAAATCTCTCAGGCTATGTCATGCCTCAGGAATCAGGAAACCGGACGGGAGTACGCAGACTGAACGTCATGGATAAAAAGGGACAAGGAATTAAGATCTCTTCCATCAACGAGCCGCTGGAGTGCAATGTTTCTCCCTATACAGCCTTTGAGTTGGAGAATGCCCAGCATGTATATGAGCTTCCGCCAGTCCACTATAGTGTAATCACAGTGGCCGGAAAGCAAATGGGAATTGGAGGAGACGACAGCTGGGGAGCGCCTGTACATGATGAATATCTCATTCCTGCTGATCAGGATATGGAATTTGAGTTTATGATTGAGAGGATATAGAGAGGGGACATAGGGACGGTCCTCGTATCTCATTCGGATTGGAATAATGGAGGAGTCTAGGTTCTAGTTAAAGAGTATTAAAGATTATATTGATAAACAACCATCCCTCACAATAAGAGGGATGGTTGTTTTGCTTTTCTTCAATTATTCTTCTGACCCATAACTAATCAAATTAGTGAAAATCCTATACCCCCCAGGCACCTGCCCCTGAATCTGTCGGTAGAATACAAGGTTTGTATAAAGGTAGGTTCCCTTGCCGTAGTTGGCCATCAGGATGCCGCCGTCGAACGCTTTTTCTCCTGGGTCAGCCATGCTGACGAAGGTCTGGTATTCTGGTCCCCAGGCCATTGGGTAGTAGAGTCCTCTTTCCTGGATCCAGTTATCCCAGTCGCTGTCTGTAATTTTGTTTGGATAATTGAACAGTGGTGACTCTGGCTGTAAGATGTTTACTTTTGCATTTTCGTCAGTTACCCGCCAGTCAATAGACGGATTTCCAATTGTTAATGGGTAGGGGGCAGTGGTGTCTTTATTCCATCCATCGTTTGGCTTGTGGTACTGAACGACCAAGTGTCCGCCATCTTCTGCGTATTTAAGAAGTCGTGCATTGTTCGCTAGCAAGTCTGCTCTTGAAAGGTAGGCACGGATGCCGACTACGATTGTGTCATACTGGATCAAATCTGCTGTGGCAAGGTCTGCTTCGGTCAGCTTTGTGATATTCATGCCGGCATTTGATAAGTAGTCTGCAACCAGATCGAAACCGCTGTCGATATAACCGACTTTCAGGTTATCGTTTGTCAGCAATTCGAATGCTACGCCGTTTACCTGCGCCGGGTACTGATAATAGAATGTACCGATATGGTCGTAACTGATTTCCTGGATTGTAGAATTGAATGTCTCGCCATTCACGGCAACCTCGGCATCAATCTTGAAGTCTCCGGATTGAATATCCTTAGGCGGTGAAAGGGTGAATGCTACTTCTTTCTCCTCAAACTGGGCGCTGAAATCAACAATTGCTGATTTCGGTTCTACGACCCAGCCTGCAGGTGCTTTCAGAGATACAGCCGCTTTAGTTGCGCCGTTAAAATAGTTCTTAACTTTTGCCGTCACGGGAATTTCGTCCTGGACTTTAGCTGTGTTGACGATGATATCCTCTGGATTCAAGGTAACTGCTGCGTCAGGCAGGACTGCGATGGTCCCTTCGAGCTGTTTTACCTGTTGGACTGCAGCTCCATCATTCTTGTAAGAGACCTTTGCCTGTAAAACAGGCTCGTTGTATGCGTGGTAGAAACCGGCATCTTCAGGTACGGCTACATCAAAATTGAGAGCTGTGGTTTCTCCTGGTGCTAATCCGGTTTCTTTGGCATCAGAGGTAACCGTCCAGCCTTTTGGAGCCATTAGTTCAACGTTCAAATGCTCCAATTCCTGTGAACCATTGTTTGTAAGTGTCACAGTAACCGCAGTATCCTGGCCTTTGGTCAGGACAGTAGATGCTGCTTCAGCTGTTACATCCAGGCTGGACGAAACGAAGCTTGCCGTTTGCAGCTGCTCCTGTTTCAGGCTTAGCTTGTGAAGCAAATCAGACTTCAGTTCATCGTCAAGGTTTGCTTTTTCCGTCTTCATGTGCAAGCGGAGGACATCTTTCAAAGCTTTCTGTGTTTGAGTGAATACTGCATCTCTGTCAGGGTATGATGCGATGATGGATTCTAGCTGGTCCTGTAATCTTGTGTACTGGACTGTTAGAGAGTTTTCGTTCTTTGGAAGAGTTTTTGCCCATGCTGCAAAATCGTATGGAATACCTGCAAATAGTTCGTTGCTGCCGTTTGTGTCAACAGCGCTGTAAAGCAATTCGAGATGAGTCTGGCGTGGTGCGACAGGAATGTCATTGCCCATTCCCTGGCTTTTGTGCATATAGCGGGAGGCTTCTCCCAATTGTGGATAGGACATCTGGTATATTGGATCATACATTCCAATTTCGATTGAAGTAGTGGCCGTGTTTTTTGATTCAGCAGGGAGGAATAGCTTTTTGATCTGCCATACAGGTAACCCTTCTTTTAATTGCTCTGGGTAGACTGATGGATTTGCAGCATCTTCAAAGGCTTTCTCGCTCAGGATTTCCATTGCACGGTGGTGTCCGTGCTGTGTCGGAGAGTTCCTGAATGAAGGCATGACAATATCCGGCTGGTATGTGCGAATGAAACGAATCAGTCGCTCGTAAGCAACATCTTCATCCCATTTTTCCAGTGTTTCATCAGGGCTTTTGGAAAAGCCGAAGTCATAGATGGCATCGTTGGTTGTTTCACTTAAATGATAAGCTGTAACACCAGTGATTTTTGCGGCTTCGATCATCTCGCGGGAACGGATGATGCCTAGGGCATTCCCAAGCTCATTGCCGATTTCATTTTGCCCGCCTTCACCGCGGTTGGCAATCATGCTGGCTGTTTTAACACCTAGTCCACGAGAAAGATACGCTAAAAAGTCGCTTCTTTCATCATCAGGATGGGCGCCGGTATTCAAGAAGGTCACCGTTGTATCGAGAGGCTTCACGGCATTCCAGAGATCAACGTCAGGATCGTGGCTTTTGGCGGCTGATCCGCTTAATGGTAGCATAGAAAAAACAAGCAATAAAGAGAGCAAACCAAGAAAGTACTTCCTCACTTTTGTAACCCCTTTCATTTTTAAGTTTTGACGAGAAATAATGAACACTCCTTCCTCTGTATGTAATTAGATGTTAGTTAATCTACCTAACTAACAGTAGGTAAAACACCTAACTCAAGATAATCATAGTTAGATAATATTGTAAATTAGTTAATTGTCAGAAAATTAAAAATGGTATTTTATATTCATTTACACGGTGGGTAATTGGAACTAACTTTTAAGTTTGATTTAATAAGGAAGCGTCAGATCAAGAATAACTTTGAAAGAAGAAAAATATAATTATTCCAGAAGTGGATTTTAAATTTTCTGAACTTTACAGTTGTAAACGGTTACAATTTGCGGTATATTTTTAGTTAATTAGTAAATCTTACTAACCAAAAAGAATTAAGGCCGTGATGTTATGAATCTAAGTGGAACACCAGTACAGCTGAAATCACTCAACAAGAAAAGGGTGCTTCAGTGCATTCAGGAAAATTCACCGATCTCCAGGGCCGAAATTGCCGCTAAAATCAATATCAGCAAACCGACTGTTTCCTTATTGGTCGATGAATTGATTCAGGAAAAGTGGATTTTTGAGAAGGGGATTGGTGAGTCGACGTCACAGGGAGGCAGAAGGCCAATCCAGCTGTACTTCAACGAAAAGGCAGCATACATAATCGGAACGGATATTGGCGGAACAAAAGTGAAGACCGTTATTTGCGATTTGAACGGGAACATTGTTGCGAGCAGCAGTTTTAATACTTGCCAATATCTTGACACAGGGCTGCTAAAACAGATTGCCAGAGAAATTGATTTTATGATGAACAAAGAAGGTATCCAAGTCGAGAAAATCCTGGGAATGGGTGCAGGAGTTCCGGGAATCACTGAGACGACAACTGGAATTGTCGTTGAGGCACCAAGCTTGAACTGGGTCAGGTACCCGTTTATTACGGAAGCGAAGCGTCATCTTCCCTTTCCGGTACATGTCGACAATGATGTGAATGTGGCGGCGCTTGGTGAGCAGTGGCTTGGGAATGCACGTGACAAGCAGAATGTCCTTTTCATAGCCGTTGGCACCGGAATCGGCAGTGGGATTATCATCAACAATCAGCTGTATCGCGGTTCAACCAGTGCAGCTGGTGAAATTGGCTATATGGTGACAGACAAGAACGATATGAGAAATGAATTCAAGCCGATTTTTCACCGTTATGGCTATCTTGAAAGCGTGGCGGGCGGAAAATCAATTGGAGACAGGCTGACAAAGTGCATCCAGAAGGAGCCTGAACATCCTTTACATCAGCAAGCTCTTACATCCGAGCTGCCGGGGGAAATAGCCTTCAAGCTGGCGAAGTCCGGTGATGAAATTGCTCTTAAAGTGATTGACGAGGCCATTGAGCACCTTGCCTATGGGATTGTGAATGCTGCTAGTCTGCTAAATCCAGAGATTGTCATTTTAGGAGGTGGTGTTTTAAAATCATCCGATTTCATCCTGCCGAAGCTGCAGGAAATTGTGAATCAATACCTTCCTAGTTCAGTCCAGCTGAAGACGTCCCAACTGGGTGACAACGCCGGAGTACTTGGTGCGGTGTCACTGTTCATGAGGGAGCATGAAAGTTTGATTAAATACCATTAATGAGGGGGAGTTTCTGTGAAACACAAAAAGAAGGTTTCTATAATCACAGCATTGACTTTATCTGCATCGTTATTACTGGCTGCGTGCAGCTCTGAAGAAGGGTCCAGCAAACCGGCAGGAGATAATGGCTCCAAAGAAAAGCTGGAAGATAAAGTGGTGATTTATTCTCCGCATGGAAAAGATATTTTAACAGAATTTGAGAAGCAGTTTGAAGCGAAACATAACGTCGATGTGGAATGGCTTGATATGGGTTCACAGGAAGTTCTTGACCGTGTCCGTTCCGAGAAGAACAATCCTCAGGCAGACGTCTGGTGGGGAGCTCCATCCGTCATGTTTGACCAGGCTAAGGACGAAGGACTTTTACAGCCGTATGAACCGTCTTACGCGGGAGCATTGGCGGATAATTTCCATGAAGCTGAGTGGCACTGGTCAGGAACAAGCCAGACGCCTGAAGTCATCATGTACAACAGCAAGGAACTGACAAAGGAAGAGGCGCCTAAGGATTGGGATGATTTGCTTGATCCAAAATGGAAGGATGAAATCATCATCCGTTATCCGCTTGCTTCCGGTACGATGAGAACCATTTTCTCAGCGATGATCTACCGTGATTTCAAAGATTCTCAGGATCCTGCAAAAGGATACGAATGGCTTGAAAAGCTGGATGCCAATACGAAGGAATACTCAGCTAACCCAGAAATGATGTACAACAAGGTTGCCAAGGGCGAAGGTTCTGTGTCTGTCTGGGCAATGCCGGATGTCGTCATGCTGAAGGAGAACAAGAACTATCCATTTGAGTTCATCGTTCCTGAAAGCGGAACTCCAGTCTTGACAGAAGGGATCGCGATCGTGAAGGATGCGCCTCACCAGAAGGCTGCTGAAGCATTTTATGAATTCGTTAATACACCAGAAGCAGCAAAGCTTTTAGCAGAAAAATACTACCGCATCCCTACTCGTGATGATGTGAAGGATCTTCCTAAGTGGATCACGGAAACAGAAATCAAGCCAATGGATATTGACTGGAAGGTCTTCCAGGACAATAGCGATGCGTGGATGAAGTATTGGGATGAAAACATTAAGAGTGGAGACAAAGAAATCAAAGAATAGGAAGTGTACGGTATGGCGTCGATAAAAATAGAAAATGTCCAAAAAGCCTTCGGAAAAGTAGTGGCAGTGGATCATTTGAATCTTGATATCAAGGATGGAGAATTCTTCACCTTCCTGGGGCCTAGCGGCTGCGGAAAGACGACAACGCTTCGGATGATTGCTGGGTTCTATTATCCTACCAAGGGTGTAGTGCGATTTGGCGATAAAGATATGACGCGTGTACCTCCTGAAAAAAGAAATACGGGCATGGTTTTTCAAAACTATGCCCTTTTTCCTCATATGACGGTCTTTGAAAATGTTGCATTCGGTTTGAAGGTAAGAAAGATTGCCTCAAGTGAAGTGAAAGCAAGGGTACACGATGTGCTCCTTAAAGTAAGGCTCGGGCAATACGCCGACCGTCAGGTGAGTCAGTTGAGTGGAGGTCAGCAGCAGCGCGTGGCTCTTGCCAGGGCATTGGTGATCGAACCTGAAATCCTGTTGCTTGATGAGCCGTTGAGTAATCTGGATGCGAGGCTGCGCGATGAAATGCGTGCAGAAATTCTGAGGCTGCAAAAAGAGTATAAGATTACCACGATTTATGTTACCCATGATCAGGCTGAGGCGCTGTCGATGAGTGACAGGATCGCTGTCTTCAATTTCGGTGTTTGCCATCAGGTCGGAACGCCTTCAGAAATCTATAATGAGCCGGCCAATGACTTTGTAGCCAGTTTCATAGGAGAAATCAATCTTCTTCCTGTAAAAGTGGAGCAGGTTGAAGACGACCTCGTAACTGTCTCTGCTGGTGAAAACCAATTTGTTGTACATAATACGCCTTTTAATTTCAAAAGGGAAACCGAAAAAAGTGAATTGTCCCTTTCAGTTCGTCCAGAGTCCGTCAAGATTCTTGATGCACGGGCAGACAGGCATAATGTATTTAAAGGAAAGGTTGAACAAGTGCAGTTCTTCGGCACGATCATCAATCTGGCAGTAAGGGTCAATGACCTGCTGCTTGAGGTGAATGTGCTGAATCATGTTTCCGCAAATCTGAAACCGGGAGCGGAAGTCTGGGTTGAACTTCCTGCCGACCAAATCAGGCTGATCCCGGTATTGAACGGTGAGGCGCCATGATGAAGAATCGCGACAACCGGCTGACGATATATTTACTGATTCCCGTGCTGCTTGTTTTGATTGCTTACGTGCTGTATCCATCATTGAGGACCGTTCTGGAGAGTTTGCAAAAAGAGGGCGGTTTCACATTTGGCAACTATCAGGACTTTTTTACCCAAGAATCGAAAACGAACCTGGAAGCGTTATGGAATTCAGTGTATATCTCCGTCCTGAGTGTGCTTGTCAGTGCGGCAATCGGGATTCCGCTGGCGTTCATTTTTAACCGATATGACTTCCCAGGCAGAGGCTTCTTCGCAACGGCTGCAATCATGCCAATTGTCCTGCCATCATTGGTAGGGGTCATGGCGTTCATGTTCCTTTATGGGGAAACCGGACTTGTGCCAAATGCGATCAAGGACTTGTTCGGACTTGAAAAAGTTCCTTTTAAAATTGGCGGGATTTCAGGCATCCTGATTGTCCACGCTTATACTATGTATGTTTATTTTTACATGACCGTCTCATCGGCAATCCATAAAATTGACCCTTCGCTTGAAGAATCTGCATACAATCTTGGCGCAAGCCGATTCCAGGTTTTCCGGAAGGTGACTTTCCCGTTATTGACTCCGGCCATCGTTGCCGCGTCATTGTTAGTTTTCATGATTTCGATGGCCTCCTTCAGTGCGCCATTTTTGCTGGCGGGCGGATTCCGGGTGCTGAGTCTGCAGATTTATTTTTCCAAGATTAATGGAGACATGGAGGTCGCTGCGACTCAATCTGTCATCCTGTCGATTGTATCGATTTCATTCTTGCTTTTCATGCGCTGGTACCAGAACCGGAAAGACTACCGGATGGCGACGAAGGGGATTGGAGCGCATCGCAGTGAAGTGAACAATCCGGTGCTCAAGTGGACGATGGTGTTCGCTGGGGTAATCGGCGTCATCATCTTGCTGCTGCCGCACTTCACGATTCTGCTGTTGTCCCTTGTTCCGGATGGAACCTGGACATGGCAGACATACCCTTCGGTGTTCAATTTTGAAAACTACCGCCTGCTGATGGAAGACCCGAACATTTTTAAGCCTTTGAAAAATAGTTTGATCATGTCATTCATTGCCACCGCTGGAAATCTCGTCTTCGGTGTGCTGGCTTCGTATTTGCTGGTTAAGAGGAAGTTTGTCGGCAAAAGCTTTGTTGATATTCTCGTAATGATTCCCTGGGCCTTGCCGGCAACGGTCATCGGGATGAACTTGATCATTGCTTTTAATGAACCGAATGTTTTCTCGTTTGGAAATATCCTTGTTGGGACGTTCTGGATTTTGCCGCTTGCTTATTTTATCAGGCATATTCCATTGGTCGTACGCTCGACGAACGCTGTACTGGAGCAGCTCGATGATTCGATCGAGGAAGCATCCAGGAGCCTTGGAGCGAAATGGTTCTATACTTTCAGGAAGGTCATTTTGCCTATCATCATGCCTGGTGTGCTTTCAGGAACCTTGCTGGCGTTTGTAGAGTCTGTTGGTGAATTCCCGACATCGGTGTTATTGTACACGATCTCGAACAGACCGATTTCCATTGAAATCATGAACCAGCTGCGGATGTTCAATATGGGCCAGGCAGCTGCATATGGGATGATCCAGATTACCCTGATTGCGGTCGTTCTGCTCATTTCCAATAAATTCTTCGGGGTTAAGGCGGAACAGTCGCTATCGTAATGCTGGATTAACAGCATAATCATAGAATCGGAGATGAAAATATGAACAAGCTAGAAGAATTTATCAAGACAGAAGGAGCTGCTTTTCCCGGAAAGACGTATGTTGAGGCACTGTTGAAGCCTGTCTTTAATGACCAGCGGGATTATTTGTTCCATGTCATGTTTGATATCCACCGGGCGCATGTGATTATGCTAGCTGAACAGGGGATTATCGAAAAAGATGAAGCGAAAGTGATGCTTAAAGGGATTAATAAGGTTGCCGTAACTGATGTCGGGCAGCTGAATTATGAACCGCAGTTCGAGGATTTATTTTTCATGATGGAAGCGAAGATCGGCGAGGAAATTGGTGCCGAGCTTGCCGGCAAGATTCATATCGGCCGCAGCAGGAATGATATGGGAGTCGCGATGTACCGCCTCGTGCTAAGGGAGCATCTAGTCAATTTGCTGGCAAGTGCCTATCAATTGAGCGAGGCATTGCTGGAGCGGGCCGAAAACCATACGGATACGATCATTACAGGCTATACGCACACGCAGCCGGCACAGCCGACCACTTTGGGCCATTACTTCCTGGCAATCTATGATGTTTTGGGACGTGATATTCAGAGGCTGTGGGCGGCTTATCGAACCGTCAATCAGTCCCCGCTTGGAGCTGCCGCTCTGACGACTACTGGATTCCCTATCAGCCGTGAACGGACTCGTAACTTGCTCGGCTTTGACCGGATTGTTGAGAATTCCTATGACTCGATCGGCGGCGGGGACTATTTGCTTGAAACTGCTTCGGCACTGATGACAAGCATGGTGAATACTGGCCGCTGGATCCAGGACTTCCTTCAGCATGTCACCAGGGAATTTGGTTCTTTTTACGTCGCTGATCCTTATGTGCAATGCAGCAGCATCATGCCGCAAAAGCGCAATCCGGTTTCCATTGAGCATTCACGTTCAATTGCCAGCAGCGCCTATGGTGACGCGCTTGCTGCCTTCAATATGGTGCACAACACACCGTTCGGCGATATCGTTGATACAGAAGACGACCTTCAGCCGCATCTATACCGTGCTTTCAATAACGCCAACCGCGTATGGAAGCTAATGTACGCGGTGATTGCGACGCTGAAGGTGAACGGAGAGCACACGAAAGAAATGGCGAAGAAGTCCAGCATCACGATTACTGAATTGGCGGATACGCTGGCCCGTGATTATGGCGTTCCATTCAGGAAAGCCCACTCAATCGCAAGCTTCATTTCCAAAGAAACCATCAAGGAAAGAAAAGAACTGTACGAGTGGGAAGTGGAGGCAATTAACGCTGTCATTGCCCAATTCGTCAACGTCTCATTGACAGAAGAAGAATGGCAGAAGATCATCTCGCCAGAATACTTCATAGAAATCCGCGATTTGCAGGGAGGGCCAAGCCCGAAAGAGGTTAAGCGGATGATCGGGGAAAGGAAGCAAAAACTAGGTAAAGACCTGGGAGAGTACTCGGAAACGGTGCGTATACTGGATGAAAAGAGGAAAGAGCTGGTTGAGTTTTGTTTTTAAGGAAGCATGGAGGCATTGGGACGTACCCTTTGCTTCCTTTTTTATTATCAACAGGTACCTGACATCGTACAAAATTAGTCAGATTTGTTAGTGAAGTAGTTATTTAGTTCTATTTTTGTGATATGTAAAGGTAATGTTTTACATTTTCAAAGTGTATTCTCTATAATATTTAGTAAGTTTGTTATAAGTAACTGAGTCCTTGGGAGGTGGTTAATTTGTCTTTGATTAAACTCCATTTAGAGCATATAAAGAGCACCAATAGTGGCCTTGTACGGCAATTGAATGATCTGGATCATATTGGGGGAGGAGTAAGATCTATACAAAACTCTATTGACCCCAGAATTAAAAGCCGTAGGCAGATAGGAGCCAGAATTACACAGGCGGTAGGAAAGGGAAATAAAATTGAGGGTGATTTATCGGGATTAAAATCCTTTATAGAAAACTCAGTTGAATTATATGTTAATGCTGAGAGAAGAGTTAATTTGCATCATTTAAATGATATTGCTACAAAAGTAAGTGGAAAAGGCAGTAAGCAAAAGAAAGCCATTGAAGATTCCATTTTCGAGTTTCTTGAGAAGTATGGAAATACTGCGGTTTATTCTCAAAGTGCGATTGCAACTCTACTTATTTTAGGGAAACAAATCCGCATACAGGAAAAGATAGGCCATCGCGGAAGAGCAGTAATCCATACAGCTAATTGGATAAAGGGCAAGGGGAACAATGAGTTTTTTAAAAAACTCGCCAGAAGAATGGACCAATCCATAAGGAACCCGGGAAGGGTTATGAAGACGCTGATGACAGCCGATAGACTTTTGGAAAAAGTGACGAGAGCCCAGATGATCGGGATTTCAAAGGCCAAAAGTTTTCCACATTTCTTGAAGGCTGTTATAACGGGCATCGATGATGGTGTCCATGGTATTGAAACATCAAAAATCCCAAGAATGATTGCGAAAAGAGTTTATGCCATTGATGCAGTATTTAATACTGCTCAGGAAGGTGTAGGCCTATATAGGGAACACCAGAAAGGGACATTAGATGGTAAGGATGTAGCAGTAGCAGCCTCTAACGTAATCATTAAATCCAGTGCAACAGCTGCTGGAGCTATAATTGGAGGCACTGTTGGTGCGTTACTAGGTCCTGGTGGTGCAGCAGTTGGATCATTTATGGGTGGATCTGGCGGCATTTGGCTAGGAGATAAGGTAGCCGGTTTTTCGGAAAAGGTCATTCGTGAGGGCCCTAGTGAAGCAATAAAGGATGTTGGTAACAGCGCCAAGAATAAATTAGATAAAGGATTCAATTGGGCAAAGGACTTATTCAAATAGGGGGGATAGCTATTGAAGCGACAGGAATTCATACTATCATCAGAAGAGCTTAGTTTTGCTCTTGCATTATGCCAGTTTGACGGAATAGCATCTTCCATCTTGAAAGAAAGTGTGGGGGACGTAACAGAAGAAGGTATTGAGTTAATTTTCCAAACAGCCTCGAGGAGCTTATTTACCAAAGGAATTTTATTAAGCCTTGATGAAGAGAATCCAAATAAGGCGTTTATAAATGGCTTCAGTGAATTATTGGAGGGTCTGGCAACATCCAATAATATGTTCAGGGCTTATAATGAAAATGAAAATGGCAAGTTCGTCCTTACTGCTCACAGAAGCAGAAATGGTCTAATCTTTCACATAGTATCGAACCAAATCATCCATGTTTTAAGTGAAGTGAGTCAGGAAGAATTAATAGAGGAAATTACGGCTTTTTTCCAACCGCAGTTTAAAACCTGGGATTCCATTCAATTTTCGGTTAACGAAAAGGACTTTGAAGAATTCATGCAATCGGTCAAGTTAAAAACATTAATTATTGTTGACAGTAATGCTAATCAATTTTTGAATGATTTTCATGAAAATAAAGGGAATTTGGTTAACTTTTCTCTAATTCGAACGGAAGACGATGGAATTACCCACTTCCTGGAAGTTGTTATGCTGCTTTCAGGGAAAGATCGTATATGGGCGCTCAAGGAAGAGGCAGATGGCAGTGAAATAAATATTAATATTAAAACTCTGGATAAAATGAAATGGCAACAACTATTAGAATCAGTTTTATCTCAATTGACAACCAGTAAAATATCTTGAAAGTCTAAGGTGAAAATATGAAAAAAGTAAACTATCGAACCTCTACCATTATTGGCCGCTTATTGGTTTGTGCACTCTTTATTCTATCTGGAGCAGCCCTGATTCTCGCAAGTATCTATTTAGAGGCTCCTACTGTCAGGAAAGTTTTTTCTGTAGCAGCTGGTATTCTTGGAATTTTGTTTTTTGGCAGGATGGCAATAATGCTCATCATCCTTTTATTCAAAAATAAAAATATGTTCAGTTACGATCAGGAAAATATTACAGTAAGGGATAAAACAATCAAAATTGATTCTATTAAAAGTGTAGAACAAGAGAATGATATCCAAACTGGTTATTTAGGAATTAAAACTCCAGCCTTCATTCTGAATATAAAGGGCGGGGAACCTATTTACATACCAACTTATTATGTGATCTCAAAGAAAGACTATCCAATAATACACAAAACCTTAAAAGCAATCGTCAGTGACCGGACCAAAAGATAGGGAAGCATGTTGCTTCCTTTTTTCAATTCAACAAATTAAAGTGTTGCCAGCATAGTCAACTATGGCTTTAAGGATCGCTTATAGGAAAGACTGTATTCCTAAGATCGTAATATAGTAAACCCAAAAATCTTCCTAAATCAAATTAGAAAAGTAACTGCCATGGTCCTTCTGCCATTCCCTTATTGTGTTATACTATTGAATAAATGGAATAAAATTGGAAACAAGTACCTTCTAATATAGACTCTTATCCTTGCGGTGATGACTTCATATAGAGAAATGGGGGAGATTATATTGAAGAAAATACTAACAATCTTGATGATTGTCCTTGGTTTAGTTATTGCATTCGGTTACGGCACCTATAAAATACTGGATAACGCTAATAACTATCAAGAAGATAATCAGGATAGTGAAGCCACTGCGGTTGCTTCACCTGAGGATAAAAGTTCACCTTATGCCACAGAACGTGAAGAATATGAGGAGCAAACAAAAAATATCGGTGGACAAATCTTTGAACTGGAACTGACGGATGCCACGACTGAAGATGAAATCATCGACATCATGCACAAGATGACTCATCAGAAAGTGAAGGCAGAAGACAAGTGGGGAGCTATTCCAATGTCGGAAGACACGGTATCACAAATCCTTGAGTTCCTGGATAAATCAAATTTTGTGACAAAGGAAGACCTTAAGGAAATAGCAGAAAAATGGAAAAAAGGGAATTTTCAAAGTGTTGATCAAGACCACAACTACTTCTGGCAATGGCAAGGGGGAACAGTCGGTAGAGCTTACGGAATCATGACTTCCGCAGAAGAAGAAGAATTCATTAAGAATAATTTTTAAGGAAGACTGGGGGGCTCCTTTGTACTTCCTTTTTTGTTTTTGAAGAACCAATGGATATTAAAATGTATACTCAGTTTGCTTCCTATGCTCTTTTAACTCAATTTCATTAAGCATTTCAGCTGATTATCTCCTCCTTCCTTTGGCTAGGCTGTTGGTGAAGAAGGTGATTGGAATGCTGGATTTTCAATTGATATTTGGACTGGACAAGCTAATGCATTTCATTGGTTTTACAGTAGCTTCATTACTAATAGGTGTATTTATTTTAATGATTTTAGAACCTAGGGGTGTCAAACACCAGTTAAAAGTTGTTTGGTTTTCCGTGGTGATGATTGGGATCATTGAGGAATACCGACAATTCCCGGACCCAGGCAGGAGTACAGAGTTTCTGGAGGCGGCGGCGAATATTGCAGGGGTTAGTATGGGAATTGGGATTACGCTGGGCATTACTTATTTTATTACTAATAAAAATAGAGTTTTTTTAAGGGTATTTCGTTTATATCCTATGCTGCTGATGTTGCTGTTAGTGGGCTTACTTTACCTGAATGAGAGGCCATTTTTAAAAATGGATGTCTCTTTCCAAGAACGAGTGAGAAGCCTCGCAACGCTAGCAGGCTTTTAGTTTGGAGTGCATCAAAAAGCGGAGGAATGAATCCTCCGCTTTTTTCTCAATTCTCTTATAAACTCGGTAAATAAGCAGTTTGCGGGATGTTATCATATTCAGCCGCGTCCAGTTCCTCCACCGAACCATCTACGACTCCGTTAATGATCCCGTACAATCCAGTCTCGACTGCTTTGACCAGTTGTCCTTTTTTCTTTTGTCCTAACGAGTGCGATTGGCCTCTTACCTCAAAAAGGACTGTACCGCTTCCATTTAATGCGAAGCTTCCAAGAGCTGTTCCAGGAAGGTCAAGGTTTTGTTGATATAACGTAATATTGTTGAATGGAGAGTTTTCACCAAGTGCCTGGAGGGCATTGTAGGCAGCAAGATTTAGCTGCTTGGAGTATTCCAGATCATAGTTATCCTTGTACTCTGCGTACTTAGCGCCTTCTGCTGTGTTCGGATTTGGAACGAAATCTGCTGAAAGGGACATGGTGACAAGATCGTCAGTTCCTTCAACATAATATTGTCCTTGATGGTGGAGGTCTACGAAAACATCTATTTTCCCGAACTCCGCCTGAAGCTTTTTATATACATCGCGGACAGTTTGTGATTCAGGAGTGATGTACCATCCCGGATCGCTTGAGGTGCCAGGGAAATCTTCTGCCTGTGGTACATAATTCAGGTCAGGGTTGAAATCCCGGTTCACGTCAAATCCAGGCCTGCCGTTGTAATCCCTGTCTTGGAGTATCCGGTTATTATAATAATTCCATGAAGGACCTGCTGCATCGGCAAGCTGAGGGAAATCCTCCACGACCTCTTCCCAAGACATATCATTGCCGCGGCGATCCAATTCTGAGGCATCAGGATTCATTTTTGGCAAAGTGACCAGAGTGATTTCCTCGCGAATTTTTTGTGCTTCTGGCGAATTGCTGGAGCCAAGATATTGAAGCATGCTTAGCAAAGCTTCAGTCCCAGTGTTCTCATTCCCATGGATCTCACTTTCAATCAGAACAACTCTATCACCGGTCCCGACTCTTGCTTGATAGATATCCCGTCCTTTATTCGATTGCCCAACAACCTCCAGAGTAACTTTACCCTGGCTGTTCGCTTCGATTTGCTGCAGGCGTTTGACCATCTCAGCATAGTCGGTATAACCATTCACTGAATAAACCTGATTTTCGTTGTAAAGGTTTCCGTTTGGCGAATTTGTTGCTAGTGCTGGTGAGGCTAGAGCCGTACACAATGCTAATACACTTAGTCCAGTGATTACTTTATTGTTCTTCATAATCCTATCACTCCTGTAAAAGTAGTTTCCTAGCTATCTTAAATAAGTTTAATAGGGAAATGTTGCTGTAATTTGTCGAATATTTCGATTTGCGAAATAAATGAGAGGAAGGGACTAGGCTGGATTGGCTTGTTAGTAGTTTTGATATAGAAACAAGAGAGATAGCAGTTATTTCTATTTACCTGGTTTTTGAATAGGAAGAAAGGGTCAACAGGGGAATTGAGGAAGAGGGGAAACCCCATATGATTCCAATAACTCGATAGCGTAAGTAAGGTTGCCGAATGTTTACAACCAAAATTCGCAATCCATATAGGTTAATTCACAGAATTAGGAAATTGCTCTTGTTCTACATTGCTGAGTATAGGAATAAAAAAGAGTAAACCACGCTGGTTTACTCTGGTGATAAAAATATTAATATATTGATGCCATGGTAGTTGCATTTCACTTTTTGCTCTCTATTAAGTCTGCTACGAGAATATACCGTTCTGGAGCGTCTCCGATGTAATCAAAAGGGTAGCAAGTACTGACGGTAAGGGTAGGTCTTGGTTTCGGGACAATGACAGTTCTGTCATCTGCATCCACTATTCTCACCTTACGCACCTTGTAGGTGAAGGTTCCGGCTTCTGTGGTCACTTGAAGTAAGTCGCCTCTTCCTACATCACCAAGCTTTCGAAAGACAGTATCACGGTGTCCTGAAAGGACTGAATTGTCTCTTTCGCCAGGCAACACGCTGCCTGCAAAGTGTCCTACTCCTTTTTCCAGCTCGTCCTCATCCGTTCCATGATAGATTGGCAAATTAGCATCAATCGTTGGAATCGAAAGGTTGCCCATCATTTCCCCTAATTTAGGTCGATCGGGATACAGTTCGGCTTTTCTTGGTTTCTTATCCTTCAATCCATTTGGAGCCTCTGAAGACATTACTGTATTTGTATCTCCTGTCTTAAATAAAAGATATCCTTTCATGAACTTATAGGCATTCGACCCGCTGAACCAAACGCCAATAACTATAATGCCAACAGATAAGGAAAGAAGAACCAAATTCCTGGTTCTCCTTTTTCTCTTCTTAATATTAGACACGGCTCATCTTCACTTTCCTGAATACGAGCACACCTAGCAGGATTGTGCCGAGACCAGCCAGTGAATTTTGAAGGTAGTCAGAAGCAGTGTTTGGCAGCTTTCCTCCATTCACAGTTCTAACAGGAGCATTTGCGGGAACCTTATCAATAGCTTGCTTTACTTCTTTTGCAACTTTTTTTGTATCCTTAAGATTTTTGCCTGTCTCTTCTACAAAGTCAGAGCCAAACATTTCTTTTGTCACGATCATGTCTGCTAAAAACTCGCCAGACTTAGAATAAATTTTAATTAATAAATCTGAGCCCTTAATATCATCCATTTGTATCAAGTTTGCGAAGGAGATAGGAGTAGATTTTCCATCTTTCGCTAAATAATATTCAACCTTGATATTCATTAGATTAAGCAACTCATCCCAAATATCTATAAACTCCGCAATTTGCTCTGCAGTTAACTCTGAAGCACTATCAAACTCGGGGAACGCCATCAAGCGGTTGCCGATGTCTTCCATGGATATCATGAATTGTTCTTCGTTAAAATTTGGATCCTCCATTAATGAGATGAAGTAGTCCGTTAATTTTTCAGCTTCATCAATGGTAAGGCCAATAGAATCCATTACCTGAATAAGCTCATCCTCAGCATCGGAAAGGTAGTAGGATGCAATGGCAAGTTGCAGGTCTTCGATATACGTATAGTTTTCAACTGAATCATCGTAATTTTTTAAGAATGACTCAAGCTCTTCGACTGAGCTGAATTCAAATTCTTCAAGGAGGGTCTGAAGGTTTTCATCCGTGATCAGAGTTTGTTCCTCAGGGAAAAGCCAGTTTGAGACATCATAATAAAGATCTCCGATAAATATATATTGTTCTAAAGTTTTTCCGTTCACTAAAAGCAGTTCGTTTAATTCTTTTTCTGTTAGTTCCATTTCATTGAGCAACTCTTGAAGATTTTTATCATCTACCATAGGCCCTAAATATACCTTTATTTCTTCAAGTGTTTCGAATTCTTCAAGCACAGACTCATGAGGTACAGCGTTTAAATAAGAGGTGAACTGTTCCTCCGTCATGCCAATTTCTTTAAGATAGTTTTGGAATTCTGAACTCTTTGGATCGACCGCAGCAAAAGCAGCTAATGGCAAAGTACCCAGTGATAACGCAACAGCTAATAATATGGATAAGACCCTCTTCAAATTGATGCTTCCTCCTACATTTTCAAATAGATTTCAAGAATAGTTTAACTACTTTCTAATATAGTGGATAGTGGAATAAAATGGATGAGGTTAAGGTTGCAGTTCTACTAAATAATTTCTATATCATTAGTCCTGGATACTTTCGGCAGGATAAGAACCTTTCAAACCTTATCATGAAAAGGGTACAGCGTATGATCGATCACTCTACCAATAAAAAAAGCCCAGCAACCATACCAGGTTTGCTGGGCATTAAACTCTTTAGTTCGCCAAATTGATGATACGGCCTTCTACTGTTGGACTTACAGTGCGGCCTTCTTGTGCATTCACATATTCAGTGAAGATTTCCCAGTCGACGAAACCTGGCTCACTGACACGGCCTTCACTATAAGCCTTTCCGAAGACGTCGTATCCATCTCCGCCTTTTGCAGTAAACGTATTTGTCGCGACAGTATACATTTTGCCAGGATCGATAGTGACGTAGTTGACACCATCTTCTTTTACCTCAATGGATTTTACACGCTGGCCAGCTGGAAGGGAGCTCTCGTAAGTGAACTTTAAGCCTGATACCTGCAGGAAGCCACCGAATGCAGTTGGGGCATCCTTAACGCTATGCTCCAACGCTTCTTTAATTTCAGCACCAGTAAGCTGCATGATTCCTAAAGAATTGCCAAAGGGCATGACTTCAAGTACTTTCGCCATGGTAATGTCTCCGGCGTTAACTGATGTTCGGATACCACCGCCGTTTTGGACTGCGATTACTGTAGCCGGATTGATGGTTTTCGCTTTTGCGAGCATTCCATCTGTAATCAGGTTGCCAAGGTTTGTTTCACCTGTTCTTGCGGCAGGGTTTCCGCCAACTAAATTAACAGTTGTAGATCCGATTACTGTCTTTTTCATCTCATCCACTGCAGGTTTATATTTCTTGTTAAGGATTTCTGCAGCTTTTGCATCCTCTGTAAAATTGTTAACATCGAGTAATTCACCCGCATACTCGATAACCCGGCCATTTTTATTAAATTTAACATCCAGAGTACCAAGGAATTTTCCATACTCATTTGCCTGGACAATGACAGTAGGTTCCTTGCCAGCCTCTACAAATACTGGTTCACTTAATTTAACATGTGTGTGACCGCCGACAATGACATCAATGCCTTCTACTTCTTCAGCAAGAGTCAGGTCATTGTCCCCGCCGCCGTCATTCAGACCGATATGAGTAAGGGCAATGATTTTATTGATTCCCTGTTCTTCAAAAGCTTTAACCGCTTCTCTGGCTTCATTGAGATAATCAGTGAACTCGACACCTTCGCCAGGGCTGGAGATGTCCATTGTTTCAGCAGTAGTAAGACCGAAGATCCCAATCTTCTCTCCATTAACCTCTTTAACGATACCTTTATAGACTTCACCGTCATTTGCTTTCGCCGAGAACTCGTTATTCGCAAGCATATTCATATTCTGATCGTTTTCAAAGTTTACGTTTGCGCTGATCAATGGGAATTCCGCATCTTTTACGAAGTTTGCTAGAGTAGCTGTACCTTTATCAAATTCATGGTTTCCGAATGTCATGGCATCATAGCCTGCCAGATTCATGAACTCTAAATCAGCTAGTCCCAAATACTCGTTAAAATAAAGAGTTCCTGAGAAAACATCGCCAGCATCCAATAATAATGTATTTGCATTCTCTTTACGTACCTGATTAATCGCTGAAATCCTTTTTGCGACAGTGTCCAGGTGGGCGTGCGTATCATTGGTATGCATGAGCGTTAACTCATAAGGCTTGCCAGGTTTCACGCCCTTCATGTTAGCCGATACAGCAGGCACCGCAATAGATGTCAAAAGAGCCGCAGAAGCAGCTATTGATAAAAACTTACGGTAAAAATTGGTACGGTAGTTCATTAACATTTTCCTCCTTGTCAAACTAAAGTGATCTTGCTAGTAAACTAATTACCATTGTTAAAAAACTTGATTCTATCAAATTAATTATATTAAAGAGTGAATAAATTGAAAACTCTTATTTTAGTTTAAAAGACCTAAGGATAAGGTTGGGGTGGATGAATACATGGAGCTCTGTGAAATTTATATTTCAATAAGGGGAAAGACTCAGTTTTTTTATGAAGGGTTTTCCAATAATCTGGCGAATTATTCTGACATATAGAGAGAATGTTGGGGGAAAATGATGAAAAAGATAAGGAAATTAGTTAAGTTAGGCATTTTGTTGACTGTATTCCTAAGTGGGTGCTCAGGAAGGATTCAAGAGGAAAAGGTGGTCATGGCAGAGAGCAAAGAGATAATTAAGACTGATTTTACTGAAACGAAGTTACCAGTAATTAAAGACTTTATGCCTAATATGAATTTTGTATCACAAAGCAACATGCAAACTCACATCGTATTGCATTTCATAAGTAATGCGGCGAACAATCCCGAGAACCCCTATGATTATGAAGATATCAAGAAAATCTTAATTGATTACAATGTTGCTCCCCATTATATGATTGATCGAAAAGGGGAAATCTATTTCCTGCTTCCGGAAACCCGGGCTGCCCGTCATTCAGGCAAGGGGAAAATTGAGGGATATACAGATTATGATGATCATTTAAATGAATACTCAATCGGCATTGAGTTAATGGCTATCGGAACCGAGGCCGAAATGCAACAGATTATGTCGTCTGAGCATTACAAAAAGATACCTGCAGAACATATAGGCTATACAGAAGCACAATATAAAGCTCTTAATTTATTGATAGATGATATATTGGCTAGAAACAAAAGGATAAAAAGAGACAGGGTGCACATTATCGGTCATGATGAATACGCACCAGACCGTAAAACAGATCCTGGAGATTTGTTTAATTGGGACAAGATTTTCTTAACTGCAGAATAGCTAATTAGTAAGTCCATTTTTGTATTCCAGGTAAGCTGCCTAGCGATTCATTGAAACATTTGTTTAACAAAGTGTGACCTTATTGTTCTGTATGTAATAAACAATTCATTTAGGCTCTAATACCACTGAGTATTACATCGACCCAACGCAGCCCTCTGTCCAAAGAAGCTGCGTTTTTCTCTTTCAAAATCTTATCTTCTTACATCCTTCATTTAAAATCCCAATACTGCAGCTTATCGTTATGACTTCGCTCTTCTTTTTAATACAGTATCGGACGATGTCGCTTTACTGACTGTTCTCTCAAAGCTTCATAGTCTTCACTGGATTTCTAATAGTATTTTCTACCCAAATCAGTTCTAATTTTGTCGAAATTATTTCGCTACTCAAATAATTCATGCTATAATCCGTTTTGTAAGCGTTTACTAAAATTAACTAATTTTACATAAATAATTTAGTAAAATTTTACGAAATTAGTAGCGCTTTTTAAAATCCAGGGGAGGGTATTTATGAATAAAAAGAAATTCTTTTCATGGTTGTCAGTTGCTATTTTGCTATGTTCATTGATTCCGTCAAGTGTTGTGGCATTTGATGGTGAATCCGGTGAAAATGGCAAGCTTGATTTGTCGGGAGATTGGTTATTTACCCTCGGAGATAATGTCGAGGAATTTTCTAAACCTGATTATGATCACTCGAATTGGAATTCCTTAAAACCTGGTACAGGCTTTTTGAGCGGTGCGGATTTCCCGGAGAATTCCTTTGCCTGGTACCGTACAAAGTTCGTCGTTCCAAAAGACTTTTCTAAGGACGCATTGACACTTGCCCTTGGCAAAATAGACGATGCCGATGAGGTGTACCTGAACGGCAAGCTTCTTGCTTCGACTGGTTTTAAGGAGGGGAAGTTCAATCAATCCTTCTGGTCGCAAAGCAGAGAGTACGAGCTTCATGCATCAAGCCTTAAGTATGGAAAAGAAAATGTGTTAGCTGTAAGGGTTTATAATGCCGGCGGGGGCGGAGGGATCTATGAAGGCCCATTGGGTATTTTCAGTGAAACTGCGCTGAGAGAAGAAAAAGGGCTTCCTAACGTACTTGCTGGGAAAGAGGAAACAAAGCAGCTGCTGAACTTTGTGAAGACTCAAAAGCGTTTCCTTGAAACGAAGAAGTTTGACTCGTATATTGAAACTTTTTCAGAGACCTATTTCCATGATGGATATGACAAAGAGAGACAGCTTAAGCTTGTGACTAGCTGGTATGATCAACATGATGTGATTAAACAAAAGGATGACCGGGCAGTAGTTTTTAAAGATGGAAATACGTATATATTATCCACTCATCGAACGATATCTGGAATGAAAGATGACCAGGCAGTGACAATCATTGATGAAAAACAGGAACGCTTTTTTACTAAAAAAGATGGAAAGTTTTACGAAGTTGGAAATCAAAGCAGATTCTATCAGGATTCTTACTACTCAAAATCGTTCCAAAAGGACATGGATTACCGGGTTTATCTGCCAGACGGGTATCTGCAGTCCAAAGAACATTATCCTGTTGTATACCTTTTACATCAGTACGGAAGCTCGAGTCAGCAATATGAAGTTGATCAGCTGAATCAAAAACTCGATAAGTGGATGGAAGAAGGCAAAATGCAGAAAATGATTGTCGTTATGCCTGATACCTCCGGAAATAGCTGGTATGTCAACAAGCAGAATGAGCCATGGGAAGACTTGATCACCAAGGATTTTGTACCTCATGTCGACAGCATGTACCGAACGATTGATGAGCCAGATTTCCGCGGTATTTCAGGAGTATCGATGGGTGGATTTGGCGCCTATGTAATCGGCCTGAACCATCCTGAAATTTTCCAGTCGATTGCCAGCCATATGGGAGCATTGAGCTACGAATTTGAAGGACAGAATCCTCTTAAGTTGATTAAGAGTTTAAATGAAAAAGAGGCGGAACCAAATGCCACAATCACAAAGCTGAAACAGTTCTCCTTCTATCTTGATGGCGGTACTGAGGATGCTTTAACATCCAGGACAAATTCAACGAATGATATTCATAAATATTTTAGGAAATATAATATTCCGCACCAGTACAGCACACGTGCGGGCGGCCATAACAGTGAATTTTATTTAGCATCGATGGATAAATCCTTTGCGATGCACAGCAGCCATTTTACAAAATCACTGGCCAGCGGTGGTTTGAAGGTTAGCCCTCAAGCTGTAAGCAGTAATGAGACCAAGGTGACGGCACAATATGAAGTATCAGTCAGTGAGGATATTGAGCTGTATTCAGGGGAAAGTGCCCATATTCCTATGAATATATCTCTGCGGGTACAGGATTCGGAAGGAAAGCGAGTTTATAAAGAAAGTAAAGATCTCCCCGGAGTAGAGGCAAAAGATTATAATGGAGAGTTTTCAATTCCGGCGGATCAATTAAAAGGATCGCAGAATTATACAGTAAAACTATCACTTTCCCTTCTTGGCAAAGCAATCGATATCTCCAGCAGGCCGCTGATTATGGTCAGCCCAGTCATCAATGCTGATGGCGAGGCGCATTTTGACCTGCTTGGTGATTGGAAGTTCAAGCTTGATAACGATGCGAATAACCCGATAGATGGGAATTCAGCAGATATAAGTGGATGGCCTGTAGTTCAGCCGGGACTGGAATGGTGGAAAAACGGGTTCGGAGGATATGAAGAGATCCAAAGTTATAACGGTGCAGCATGGTATGTAAGGGAATTTACACTGCCAGAGGAATTCCCGGCAAGTGGTTTAACGCTGTTAGGCGGGAAGATTGATGATGCAGATGAAATCTTTATTAACGGCCAATTAGTGGGCCGCACAGGAATGGAAAATGGGCAGTTTAAGCAATCTCATTGGGCAGAGCTTAGAGAATATAAAATTGCTGATTCCGTTTTAAAACCTGGTGAGACAAATAAGATTGCGATTAAAATTTTTGATAACAGCGGCGATGGAGGTTTATACTCCGGGCCAATTGGGATTTATTCCGAAAAATCCCTGCGGAAAGCCAAGGGTCTTCCATATGAAAAGCCTGCTGCAGATGTCGGGCAGCAAGTTAAGGACCTTTTTACAAAACAAATAGCTTCTTTGAACAAAAAGGATATTGAAGGATTTAGTGAAACGATATCGGAGGATTATTTCCATGATGGGGAAACAAAGGCGGACCTTGTCAGCCGTATACAGGAATGGTTTGCTAACGGTGAGGTAATTGCGGAAGCTAATCTTGTCCAGGCATATATGGACGGAGAGAAAATTCTGCTAGAGGGCAACCTGGTGGTAAAAACCAGAAATGCTGATGGATCTACCGAGACTTTATCGGATGAAAGCCTGGCTAACTATTTTACCGTTGAAAATGGCGCCGTTCTGGAGACGGGAAACCAGAAGAGATTCTTCGTTGACAGCTACTATTCTCAAAGTCTTGGAAAAGAAAAAACAGCCCGTGTGTATTTGCCTGAAGGCTATGAAAATAGCGATAAGCAGTATCCAGTTGTTTATCTGCTGCATCAATTCCAAAGTGACAGCTCCGCGTTCGAACTGGATAAGGTTGACCAGATCCTTGACCAGGCGATTGCCGGAAACGAACTAGATGAAATGATTGTCGTCATGCCTGATTCTGACGGGATGAGCTGGTGGGTCAACCAGGGAAACGGCGGCCAGTGGATGGATATGGTCACAAAGGATTTGGTCCCTTATATTGACCAAACCTACAGAACTATTGCTGATAAGGAACATCGCGGAATATCCGGCGTTTCCATGGGCGGTTTTGGAGCTTATGTAATCGGCATGCAAAATACGGATATGTTTACATCCTTCGCCAGCCATATGGGCGCTTTAAGCGGCGTCGTCGAAGGTCAGAATCCAATTCAGCTTGTAAAGGCTGCTGATCCAGCAAAGCTTCGTGAATTATCGTTCTACTTTGATAGTGGAGACCAGGATTTCTATAAATTTGACATCCCGGCTATTGACCTGCATCACTACTTAAAATCAGTAGATGTACCGCACGAGTTCGAAATCAGAAGCGGAAACCACAACAGCGAATTCTACACGGGATCAATAGTAAAGTCATTTAAGCATCATAGTGAACATTTTAAAAAGTAAAGAATGTTCTATTAATGAGTAAACCAACCAACCATCTATTTTTAAGATGGATGGTTGGTTTACAAATGAGTTTGAAACTATCAAAAGATTACTGTGTTTACCTGGTTGCTCTGTTTTATGTTTTCCTGAATTAGAAGTTGTCTCCTCATATTGCGATACAATTTGTTCGGATAAGTTATTTTTCTGTAAAATTGGGTAAATTGTAACTAACAAACAAACCCAAACAGAAAGCAGGGATGGATGATGAACAATGAAAAGAATTCTAACTCTTTTAAACAAGAACTGAACTTGAATATGTACATGGACGCCATTCATGATACTGATAATACTGAGTTGATACTCGTACGAGATAAAACCAGATATACCGACGGTGCAAACAAAATTATCCAAAAGGTACAGAATGAGTTCCTGAAGAAAAGAAGGGAAAAAGAAATTGATTTGGCTCTTGAAAACAAGGATAAAGAGAGATTCATGGAACTGACTTCGGATAACTGGAAGGATGCTTTGTAAAGTGAAATTGATTAATATATGGTTTATATAAAAAGCCTGAAACCAAGAAAATTTGTGGTTTCAGGCTTTTGTTTTGACGATAGTTATCCTACTCCAGCGATTGCTGTTTCTTCATTTATTAACCATAAAAAGACGACCGGTTTTTTCATTTTGCTCATATAATTTGATATTTCGCCAATAAGGCTGTGAAAATCGCCAATAAAATGTTTTCTAAGCAGGACACTAATCTTTATTAATCAACAATCTCAACCATTTGATCCTTAAGCTTCTTTTTAGCCCCATTCCTCCACTGTTTTACCGCTGATATAGATACATGCTCTTTTTCAGCTATTTCCCTTATAGATAGAAAATCAAGGCAAGTGTAGATGACCCACTTTGTTTCTTTTTCAGTGAGATCCTGGCAATAGCTAAGCAGAAACTCGAGTTCAAGCGGTTGTTCCACGTTTGTTTCTTCAACCGTCTCCCAATATTCCTCCTTAGGATGAATACTCCGTTCTTCAAACCGGTTATTTCGGTTCATTTCATTTAAGATTTGCCCTTTTACATATGAATAGGCAAAGTTGGTGAATTCGCCCTTTTGAGGATTGAAAGCTTCTGCTGCTTCCCAAAGTCCAACGAGACCAATATGAAAGTAGTCTTCTTTATTTTTATAAATATGGAGAGAACGGATAATTTTGTGAATCATTGGCTCATATTGATTTGCCAATTGTTCAAAGTCTTCCATTTTGCAATCCTTTCGGGATCGCGCGCGTTCCAATGTATTCCCGGGTAGCTTTACCATACTCCTGGATATGGATCATGAACCAATCACGAAAATTGAATTATGGCAGGGAAAATTGATAGAAAACACAAAAAAGATGCTTCAAAAATGAATTTTCAAGGCCAGTTTTCTAAAGTGTGTGATAATTAGGTGCTAATGCGCTAGCGGGGACTTAATGAATTGTGAAAGTTTTTAGACAATCACCGATAAATTTTTTTGCTGGGATGTTAATGGTATGGGGATAGGAGTAAAGTTGCGAAATCTCTCAAAAGGAGTCATTAAACAGAAAAAAACGGACCTAAAAACAGGTCCGCAGAAAAGTATATTATACTAATAAAATAAATTTTTAGCAATATTGCATAAGCACTAGATGGGATAGCATATGAAAATACAGATTTACATTCTAATACCTTTATAAATATAATTATACCTATAGGGGTTTTATCCAACACCAAGAATATTAACACAAACGACCCTGTTAACAAGACAGGAGGTTATGATGTGTAAGGATAAAATAAGTCCCCAGGAATAAGTCGGGTGGACCATCCTGTGGACAGGTGTGTTGGGTATGCCAACTCTGTTAGTATACCTTCTTTGTCGAAGAATGCAATACATAGGAGGGCTAAAGATGAGCCTATTGGATGATTACAGGATTAATCAAGAAACAGTGTTGCTGACAGGAGAGTATAACGAATACGGAAAGCTTTGTACCAGAGTGATTGAAGCTGAGAAAACCTTTCTTGTCAATATGAGGCCTATTGAAGTGATCAATAAGACGTTGCTCGGTTTAGGGTCTGACTTTCATGCTGGCCGGAAAAGCGCGAGAGAAATATTGGGGGATATAAAAATGTGCCCCATAAAAATTAATTGTACTCTGGGGATATGGCTATTTCCGACTAAATCTTACAATGATGATTTTTGCATCTGGTTTTCCCTTGAACATGTACAAAAAACGAAACCAATTGGGATACGAAAAACAGAAGTATATTTAAGCTATAATCACACATTTACAGTTAATATAAAGCAATCTACCTTCAATGACCGAAAACAAAAAGCAAAGGACCTGCGCGAAGAAATGCTGAAAAATTCCAAGGGCGTGCTAACCTTCTACGTTGAACCTGCAAAGGGTCTGGTGATTTGTGAAGGAGAAGGGATAAACAGGTATCAAATAAGAAAGTAATACAATGTAAACATCCATTTTTTTGAGTGGATGTTTTTTTATTTACTGTCAGTGGTTTGATTTGACTATTATAATTTATGTATAGGATATTATTTATTAATTACCTTATTTTACTAATTGCAAGAAACTTTTTTACGAGAAAAAAAGGGACTTAGTATTTTAAGGTTTACAGCAGAAGGATGAACTTAATTGGAGGAAATAATATATTATCTCGACGCCGCTATTGTGATGTGGTGTATCTCTCAAATCGCTTTTAGCTTTACAATCCTCGTGGCGGGTCATTCTATGATGGAATACTCTGAGGGGGGGAACATATTAACAACCCGTAACAAGATACCAGAAAATCATTAATTTCATCATGGCGTTTACAATAGGAGCAGGTCCGTTCTTTTATAAGAGACTTCTTAAGCACCCTGGTGGAAAAGAAAAACTGAATATGAACGGTTCCGTTTTAGCGATGACAATTGGCAGTATCATATTTTATAATTTGCTTATGTTGGTTATTGGGCCGTTTATATAGAAATACCAAAGAAATTTTAAGTGTGTAAATTCTTTAAGGGAACATTCTGGCAAAAAAACTAATCAAACGTTCATTAAATTTCCGGATTCAATCCATTATTACCCTTGAAAAAAGACGGGTAATTTCAACTTTTACCAAAAATATTGAAAGCGATTTCTGTGTAAGGTATACTGCAAGTAAGTTAATAACCGTGATGGAGTCGGGGAGAATCACACAGACAAATCCTTTTATCGGGGCAGTTTCTGTATGGATTCTCCTCTTTTCACTTTATAAGATAGTATCAACTTTTAACACTTAGATTAGTGTCTAGCTCCAGCGCCTAGCCCCTCGGGACACTTCGGTCCTGCCAATGAAGTCAAAAAAACGACTTCACTGTCAGGTACTCCGAGGCACACGATGTGCTATACCCGCCAGCCACAGGACGTGGCGTTTTTAGGCGGGCAGCGCTTGTCGGGGCTGACCAAGGCGCTTGCGCTTTTCAATTACAGGGGAGGAAAAAGGGATGGAAAAATTCATATTATCATTGGACCAGGGGACGACAAGTTCGAGGGCGATTCTTTTTAACAAAAAGGGCGAGATAGTCCATTCAGCGCAAAAAGAATTCACGCAGATCTTTCCGAAGCCGGGTTGGGTTGAGCATAATGCTAATGAAATCTGGGGTTCCATTTTGGCCGTTATTGCAAGTGTTCTTTCGGAATCGAATGTTAAGCCCGAGCAAATAGCCGGGATTGGAATCACCAACCAGAGGGAAACAACGGTTGTCTGGGACAAAGAAACCGGAGTCCCTGTGTATCATGCGATTGTCTGGCAGTCGCGACAGACTAGCAAGATTTGTGATGAGTTGAAGGCAGCCGGCCACAATGACTTAGTCCGTGAAAAAACCGGTCTCTTAATTGATGCCTATTTTTCAGGGACAAAAGTGAAATGGATCCTAGACCATGTCGATGGTGCCAGGGAAAAAGCGGAGGCAGGAAAGCTGCTGTTCGGTACGATTGATACATGGCTGATCTGGAAGCTATCAGGCGGGCAAGCACATGTGACAGACTACAGTAATGCCTCGCGTACGCTTATGTTTAATATACATGACCTTAATTGGGACGAAGAGCTTCTCAGTATCCTCGGAGTCCCAGCAGCTATGCTGCCGGAAGTTAGGCCATCTTCTGAAATGTATGCCAAAACGGCACCGCACCATTTCTTTGGCCAGGAAGTGCCAATCTCCGGGGCAGCAGGAGACCAGCAGGCTGCCTTGTTCGGGCAGGCATGCTTTGAGAAAGGCATGGGGAAAAACACTTATGGCACAGGCTGTTTCATGTTGATGAATACAGGTGAAAAAGCGGTGAAGTCGGAACACGGTTTATTGACGACCATTGCCTGGGGCCTGAACGGCAAGGTGGAATATGCACTTGAAGGCAGCATTTTTGTAGCTGGATCAGCACTCCAGTGGCTCCGCGACGGTCTGAGGATGTTGAAGGACGCAAGCGATAGTGAGACATATGCTGAAAAGGTAGAGTCGACTGACGGAGTTTATGTGGTGCCAGCTTTCGTTGGACTTGGAACTCCTTATTGGGACAGCGATGTAAGAGGGGCTGTATTCGGCTTGACCCGTGGTACGAGCAAGGAGCACTTCGTCCGTGCTACCCTTGAGTCGCTTGCCTACCAGACAAAAGATGTTTTGGCTGCGATGGAGGCAGATGCCGATATGGATTTGAAAACACTCCGGGTCGATGGCGGTGCCGTCAAAAATAACTTCTTGCTGAATTTCCTGAGTGATATTCTTGATGTACCAGTCGAACGTCCGGTCGTTAATGAAACAACTGCTTTGGGTGCAGCATATCTTGCTGGACTTGCGGTGGGTTATTGGGCAGATCAGCAGGAAATTGCCTCGCAATGGGCGATTGACCGGAAGTTTGAATCGAAAATGTCTGAAGAAAAACGTGAGCAGCTATACAATGGCTGGAAAAAAGCCGTTAATGCTGCGATGGTGTTTAAATAAAAATTTGCAATTAAGGAAGAGACCAATTAGCCTTTTTATGGCCTTTTGGTCTTTTTCTGTTTTAGAGGAACGGTTGTGCGACTTTTCGAAGGCATGAACTCAAATATAGACTAATGGCTCTTTTAGGTGCAATTTATTCAAGGTTAATATGAATAGGGGTGATGATGAGGCTATCATTTGACGAGGGTATCCATAATGTAGGATATTAATGTTAATTACCTTAATTTTCTAAATGGATTTAACATGAAGGGGTGCTGCTAGAAGTATGCAATCAATCAAATTTAAGGGTGGTTTTGTCCAAACGCTCAATCCTGAAGTCAGGCGACTCACAGCACAGGCAGCGCAGCTTCAGCAGGGCGTTTCGATGGTAAAAGGAAGCCTGGATGCAAGAATATCCTCTCGTCGGGGGATTGGTGCCAACCTCGCAAGAGCAGGCAGTTCTCTCGGGAAATTAGAACAGAGATTGAGTGAGTTGAATTCTTTCGTGAGCCAATCTGTTGAGTCCTATACATTAGCCGAAAACAGGGTGAACAAGAAGGCTGTTTCGCTCATCTCTTCATGGAATAAAGTATTTGGTGTTGGTGCAGGTCATAAGGCTGGGGCTGACGCAATAAAAAAGCAATTGTCAAAAGTGGATAGGAAAAATTCCACCTTTGATGAAATACTAAGTTACTTTGGTTTAGTTAATGAAAAGATGGGATTCATGGATGCTGCTCTCATTGGTTCACAATTGACATCCATGTTAACGGCTTTTGCTGTTGGCAAGAAGCTGCGTATCCATTACTTGGACGGAAAACCTTCACTCTGGCAGAAATTAAAAGGAGGATATAGGTTTTCTGTAGGGGCTGATGCATCATGGACCAGCAAAGGCAAATACAGTTCGAAAACAGCCAAATTTTTATATGACTTTGCCAAGTCGACACCCAACAATCCAATCACAAAGCAAATGCATAAAATCGTATCTTCCTACAATAACCCATCAGCTATACTAAAACATGTAGCTGGTTTCCCGAAAAACGCTAACTTTATGCGTGCTGAACATTTGATGAAGTCTATTCATGAGAGAATTGATATGGGGACAAAAGGTATGTTAAAAACCGTAGCAGAAGCTAAAGGGTTTGCTAAGGTTGGGAGAGGGATTCCTGTAGTAAGTACAGGAATTACATTCGCTGCCAGTTTCGCTGAGTTTAATAGTTCCCGTGATAGCCATAAAGGAATTGGTGAAAGTTTTGGAAGAGCAGTCGGCGGCCTCTCCTTAGATATGGCAGCCATCGGAACCGGAGCAAAAGCCGGTGCTATGATTGGCAGTTTGGGTGGCCCAGTTGGTGTTGTTGTGGGAGTAGCAGTGGGCGGATTTGTAGGCGGTTTGGTTAGCGTGAAATTCGGAGACCAAATTAAGGATATTGGTGGCCGTGCAGGAAAACTTGCTGGTGATTGGGTAAACTCAAGAGTCCCTGGATTGAAAAAGTCTATTTCAAGCTGGTTCAAATAATATTTAAAGATAAGATGAAGGTGGAATTTGATTGACATGACTGTTGAAGAAGTAATTTATTTTATAGAAATGACAATCGTTATCTGGTTCCTTTTCCAAAGCGGTTACGCGATGGCAGTTCTATTGGTGGGGAGAGTCATGATTGAGTATTATGAGTGGGGAATTTTTGAAAATCCATCAACACTCTATGAAAAGACCATTAATACCTTGCTTACAGTTACAGCAGGCGTAGGTCCGTTTATATACAAAAAATTATACAAAGTAAATTGGTTTTTTAGAAAAATTCTTATGTTGCTCTTTTTAATTTTGTTCGGAATCGCTGGGATTGTCATTTACCAGATTGTTAGTATCTCTTTGCGTTCATTATTCCTTTAAGGTACTGTTACGGAACAATGTAACTAAATAGTTCAAGTTACAAGATAAAGTAGAAAATCACGCGCGTGAATGGCGAAGAAGTTATATTTTTTATTGAGAAGGCAATCGCAATTTGGTTCATCGCTCAAAGCGGTTACGTTTTAGCTGTTTTAATATTAGGCATAGTCATGATTGAGTATTATGAGTGGGGAATCTATGAAAAACCATCTACACCCTATGAAAAACGACTAATACACTGTTAACTCAACAGTAGGTGTAGGGCCGTTCATCTATAAAAAATTATATAGGGTTAACTGGTTTTTCAGAAAGATTCTTATGTTGCTATTTTTAATTCTTTTTGGAATTATAGGAGTCATCATTTTCAATATTGTTAGCACAACTCTACGTTCGATTTTTCTGTAGTTAGTGCTTTTTTCGACAAGTATTCCACACGAGCGAATTCTATTGCTGGTTGTAACGGTCGGAAACCGCTATGAAAAGATGTTGCATACATTGGATAGGTATATGAAAAAGGATTTGCGTAGAATTCTTTTCGGTCATAATCAATTTTATATAAGAAGGATGTGGAAGGGCATGAAGCCACTTTTGGCGTGTACAACGGAAGAACTGGCATTATTAGTGACATTTTGCGGTTATCCTGAAGTAGGGAAGGGAATAGCTGAGTCATCTATGGGTGGTTTAACACCTGAAAAGTGGGAATCAGTCATGCAGGCCACAATTCATCAATTGATGCTCAAGCAAATATGGGACTATGAAAGGGAAGTGAATAACGAAGTTCCAATCAGCAAGGAAATGGAAACCTTCATTAAGTCCTATGTGGGGTCGCGATGGATGATTCGCTGCTCCTCCGTACCGGAACAACATATTTTAATGATCCATAAGATTGACGAAGAAATTTGGCTTTCCCACTTGATCGATCGGGATATCATCCATGAATTTGCCTACATAACATCGGAGGAACTGGCATCTCATATAAAAGAATATTATTCGTTTCAAGATATTGATTTTGCAGATGATATGTCATTCCAATTGACTGAGAATGATTTTGATTTGCTAAGTAATAGAAGTAATATTTCTGGACTGGAAGCCTATACATATTTGTCTTCTGAAGAAAGTAAAGCCTTCAATGAATTCACAAATTCTCTAGATTTAAAACAATGGTCGTTGAATAATATTTCGATGTTTAACCTTCCTGACCTGGATGCTGATCCGATGCTCACCAATATTGTGTTTTTTCTGCCGTCTTTAAAAGGAATTTGGATCGTTGAATACACAAACGAATCAGAAAGACCTATCCATATCAACTTGCGTTCCAATGAAGTATGGGAAGACATGCTTGATGGATTAGGACAAATTGCTTCAGATTTATAAATGAAAGGGAGCCTGATGACAGGCTCCTTTTGTCATCCAGTCAGCAGTAAAATTTTTGTGTATGATCAAAGGTAGATAATTTTACAAAAAAGTAGTAAAATTTTTAGTAAAATATAATATATTTTTACTTGGAGGGATTTTCATGGCGGTGTTGGTTACTGGCGGTGCCGGTTATATTGGGAGTCATACTGTATTAGAGCTTTTAAAGCGCGGGGAAGAAGTTGTAGTTATAGATAATCTGCAAAAAGGCCATCAAGAAGCCTTGTTACATGAAGCAAAGTTCTTCGAAGGAGATTTAAGGGACCCTGCATTCCTGGATCAGGTGTTCACTGAAAACGAAATTGATGCGGTCGTTCACTTTGCTGCAGACTCTCTTGTTGGCGAAAGTGTAGAAAACCCGCTTAAGTACTATGACAACAATGTCGGCGGAGCGATCTCACTTTTGAAAGCGATGTCAAAACATGATGTTAAGAAAATTGTATTCTCTTCCACTGCAGCAGTTTACGGTGAGCCGGATCTTGTGCCAATTCCTGAGACCCTGGAGACAAACCCGACCAATCCTTATGGGGAAACGAAGCTGGCAATTGAAAAAATGCTTAAATGGTCTGGGCAGGCGTATGGAATCCAGCATGTCGTGCTCAGGTATTTTAATGTAGCCGGTGCCGATCTTGATGGCAAGCTTGGGGAAGATCATCAGCCAGAGACACACTTGATCCCAATCGTGTTGCAGGTCGCACTGGGCAAACGTGAAAAGATCATGATTTTTGGGGACGACTACGATACACCGGATGGATCCTGCATTCGTGATTATATCCATGTGACGGACCTTGCGGATGCACATATCCTCGCGATCAAAAGACTGCGTGAGGGCGGTTCAAGCTCTGTTTATAATCTCGGGAATGGCAATGGCTTCTCCGTAAAAGATGTGATAGAACTTTCACGCAAGGTTACCGGCAAGCCGATTCCTGCTGAAGTAGCCCCTAGGCGTGCGGGAGATCCTGCTAGGCTTGTTGCTTCTTCTGAAAAAGCAGCGAATGAACTTGGCTGGAAGCCGAAACATGCAGCACTCGAAACAATGATTGACAGTGCCTGGAATTGGTTCCAAAAGCATCCCGATGGCTATTAAACTTCGTTGAAAAGGACAGGTGACGACATGGCAAACAATATTTTTACAGAGATAGAGCGGCTGCTTCAATACGGTGTGCAAAAACAGTTAATCGAAAAATGGGATATCGATTTTGCGCGCAACCAGGTCCTTGATGTTTTAGGACTGACTGAATGGGAAGAAACGGAGGCACCGTCTGAAGATGCGGATTCACCTGTTGAAATTCTTAGTGCAATGCTTGACTGGGCAGAAAAACAAGAAATCATTCCGATGGGCTCCGTGACCTATCGCGATTTGCTTGATACGAAAATCATGGACTGTCTCGTTCCAAGGCCATCATCTGTAATCAAGGAGTTCTATGGCAGGTACAACCATCAGGGTCCCGAACAGGCCACAGATTATTTTTACCAATTGTCCAAGGATACTTTGTATATCCGGACTGACCGGATTGCCAAGAACCAGCAATGGTATAGCGAGACAGAATACGGCAAACTGGAGATTACCATCAATCTATCCAAACCGGAAAAGGATCCAACGGCCATAGCCGCTTCCAAGAATCTTCAAAGCTCCAATTATCCTAAATGTCTTCTCTGCAAGGAGAATGTAGGCTACGCAGGACGAATCAATCATCCTGCCCGCCAGAGCCACCGGATTATTCCTGTGGACGTGAATGGTGAAACCTGGTATCTGCAATATTCACCGTACTTATATTACAATGAGCATTCAATTTTGCTGTCTGAAGAGCATCGTCCAATGAAGATATCAAAGGACAGCTTTGACAGGCTATTGCATTTTGTCGAGCAATTTCCGCATTATTTTATCGGGTCCAATGCAGACTTGCCGATTGTCGGCGGCTCAATCTTAAGTCATGACCATTTCCAGGCGGGAAAGCATGATTTCCCAATGGCCAATGCGCCTTTCGAGGAAATGTTCAGCTTGTCTGAATATCCTGGAGTAGAAGCTGGTCTCGTCCGCTGGCCAATGTCGGTGATCAGGCTGAGAGGTGAGGACCGTCATGCTCTTTCCGAGGCAGGGGGCAAAATACTTGAATCCTGGAAGCTGTACAGTGATGAAGAAGTTGGCATCTTAGCTGAAAGTAATGGAGAGCGCCATAATACGATTACCCCAATTGCCCGTTTTAGAGATGGCAAATTCGAGCTTGACCTCGTTTTAAGGAATAATAGAACAAATGAACAACACCCGCTGGGAATTTTCCATCCCCATCAGGATGTCCATCATATTAAAAAGGAAAATATCGGCCTGATTGAAGTGATGGGATTAGCTGTGCTGCCGGGCAGATTGAAAGAAGAAATGTCTTTGCTGGCAGGTTATCTGCTTGAAGAAGATCCTTTGGAAAAAATAAAAGCAGATGAACTAACCGAAAAGCATGCCGATTGGGCTTCTTCTATATTAGAGAAATACCCGAAGCTTCATGATAATGACCAAATTCTAAGAGAAGAGATTGGCAAGATCTTCGCAAGAGTGCTTGAAGATGCTGGAGTATTTAAGAGAAACGAACAAGGTAAAGCTGCATTCCTGCGCTTTGTGAAGTCGCTTGGGGAGGTTCACTCTTAATGGAGAAAATGATTTTTAAGGGCATTGAAGCTATTATCCTTGAAAACGACAAGCTGCGATGCACATTCTTGCCTGATTACGGCGGGAAACTGGCTAGTTTTTATGATAAAAGAGCTTCCTACGAATGGCTGTTTCAGGCGAAAAATGAGACTCTTGAGATACCGGAATACGGAGCAGATTTTTCAAAATATGATTCCAGCGGCTTTGATGAAGTATTTCCCAGCATCGACCGCTGCTTTCACCCTTTAAACGGGAAGGTCGTGCCGGACCATGGTGAGGTTTGGACACTTCCGTGGAAAGTGGAAGCAGATGGAGAAGGTCTGAGAATGGAAGTGGAAAGCCCGACATTTCCTTACAAACTCGTAAAAACAGTCTGGCTTGAAGGTGACACGCTGAAGTTTAACTACAAGGCTATCAACCTAAGCGATGAAGATTTTGCTTTTATCTGGACGCCGCATTCCCTTTTAAATTTTAACGAAGCAACGTTCATTAAGGTACCTGATGGACTGAATGAAATCATGACCGTTGAACATCAAACTGTCCATTTAGGTGAATGGGGAACTCGGCATCCATATCCAGTGACACAGTCGAATTCAGGTGAAAAGCTGGATCTATCCAGGGTACAGGGGCCGACAGACAGAACTTGTGAAAAGTTTTACTTCACTTCGAAGCTTCCCGAGGGCTGGTGTGCAGCGGTCCAGCCGGATCTAGGCACGCAGCTTGAATACCGATTCCCCGAAGAAAAGGTGCCATATCTGGGGTTATGGAAAACACAGGGAGGCTACAGAGGTGATTACAACTTCGCACTGGAACCATGCACAGGCATTTATGATGACGTTTATACCGCTGATAAAATCAGGAAAGTTTCAAAGATTCCAGCGAACGGAGAAACAAACTGGTGGTTTGAAATGAAGGTAACGAGATTAGATTAAGTTCCAATACAGAATTTTACTAGTAACAAATCGAGGTGTTGCCTAAACGGTAGCACCTTTTTTTCCCAGACTTTAATGAAAAATAGTATTTTTATAGACTGATGACAAAAACTAGTTAAAATACGACAAAAATTTTAGTAAAAAACATTTGACTAAAGACTAATATTTTACTAAAATCTTAACTAAGGTATGTAAACGCTTTCTGTATTTTGAAAAGATAGAATTGAAAGCGGCTGCATATGAGGTAATTCATTAAGGTTAAGGGGGAAGTAAACGCATGAAAAAGCTTTTAACTCTTTTTAGTCTCGTTGCCGCATTTGTGTTAGTGATTTCAGGCTGCTCTAACGACAGCTCTGGTGGCAAAGGGGAAGATGGCAAAGTGACACTCACTGCTTGGGCGTGGAATGTCAACGTCGGAGCTTTGAACGAAGCTGCTGAGAAGTTCAAAAAGGAAAACCCTAATGTTGAACTTAAAGTAGAAGATATTGGACGCCTTGATGTATATGACAAACTATCAACCGGCCTTGCGGCTGGCGGTGTCGGTCTTCCTGACATTGTGCTTGTAGAAGATGACAGGATTCATGGATATGTTGAATCATTCCCTAAAGGATTTTTAGATCTAACTAAGGAAGGCTTCGATAAGCATGGCGAATCTTTCCCTCAGTTCAAAAACGATATGGCAAAGGTAAATGATACCTATTATGCAATGCCATTTGATGCAGGCCCAACAGGAATGTTCTATCGCCGCAGTGTATTTGAAAAGGCTGGCGTGAACCCTGAAGAGATCCAGACATGGGATGATTTCCTTGAAGCCGGCAAAACAATTAAAGAAAAGACAGGCGCATTCGCAATGCCGCTTGATAAATTCAAAGATGATCCTACATTCCGTATGATGCTGAACCAGCTTGGTGTTTACTATTTCGATGAGAAAGGCAATATTGACCTGACACATCCTAAAGCAGTCCAGGCTATGGAAATGCAAAAGAAATTTGACGAAGCTGGCCTGATCAAAGATGTTGATGGCTGGAATGGCGTCGTTTCTGCAACGGTTGATGGTTCTGTAGCAACAATTCCGTTCGGTGCTTGGTACTATGGTACAATCATCGATCAGGCGAAAGATTCAAAAGGTGATTGGGGCGTATTCCAACTTCCTGCATTTGAAGAAGGCGGAAACCGCGCAGCAAACCTTGGCGGCTCAAGCTGGATGATTCCTGCTGCTTCAAAGAACGCTAAAGAAGCTTACAAATTCCTTGAGTACTTCTCAACAACTCCTGAGATCCAGACAATGGCAATGGAAAAGCACGGTCTTTTCCCATCATTGAACACTGCTTACGAAAGCGAACTGTTCACTGCTAACGACGAGTTCTTCGGCGGCCAGCCAATCTGGAAAATGTTCACTGAAGAAATGGCTGATGTTCCAACTGCTTACTACACTAAGGATTACTCTTTAGGGCTTGACGAAGCAATCAAGGCACAAGCTGACACATTCAATGGCAAAGATGCCGGCAAGGCTCTTGAAGAAGCTGCAAAACGCTTGAAAGACCGTACAAAGCGTGATATTAACAAACACTAATTTTGAATAACAAAATGAGAGATTTAGAGGCAGAAGGTCGGGGCTTTCTAAGTCTCTCGTTTTTTATAAAGATTCTCCAGGAAAAGTTAAATGGACATTTCGGAGAGTATGACATTCTAAAAAGTCTAAGAAGAAAGTTTTAATAGACATTTCAGAGGGTGAAAGCCGTCAAAGTGTCTAAGAAACAAGGTTTAATGGACATTTCGGAGAGTATGACATTCTACATCTCAGAGGGTGAATACAGTCAGAATGTCTAAAAAGCACCACCTACAAAGAAATCAAAAATCTCAATGCTCTTTTCCATCTCCACACAACCTTGTGAGGAAAGGGCTTTAATAAAAAGAAAGAAGGATGATCGATGAAGACCAAAGCATATGTACCATACTTATTCATCGCACCTGCTGTGATATTGTTCAGCATCTTTATGCTTTATCCAATCATTTCTTCATTCATACTAAGCTTCCAAACGAGTGCAGGCGGTGTGATGGAGTTTTCTGGATTAGATAATTACAAGCGGCTGTTTTCGGATGAAATCTTTTTAACCGCGCTTAAAAACACCTTTATCATTTTAATTATCCAAGTTCCTCTCATGTTATTTCTGGCTATCGTGGTTGCAACGCTGTTGAACTCGGCGCTCCTTAAGCTAAAAGGGCTTTTCCGGGTTACGTTTTTCCTTCCGGCTGTAACGTCACTGGTAGCATACTCAATCATTTTCTCCATCATGCTAATGAATGACGGGATTTTTAATCAGGTGCTGAACCTTTTTGGCATTGATTCGATTCCATGGCTTTCAAATCCATTCTGGGCAAAAGCATCCTTGATCATTGCGATGACATGGCGCTGGGTTGGCTATAACATGGTCATTTACCTTGCCGGATTGCAGAATATCCCGGAAGAGCTGTATGAAGCGGCAAGCATGGACGGTGCATCGAAGATCAGGCAGTTCTTCTCCATCACCATTCCGCAGCTAAAGCCAGTCATTTTGTTTACAGCGGTATTATCAACGATTGGAACGCTGCAGTTGTTCGATGAGCCGTACACTTTGACAAAAGGCGGACCTAGTGACTCTACTTTGACAATCGGCATGTACCTATATCAGACAGGATTCCGTTATTTCGAATTTGGCTATGCATCAACCATTGCATATGTAATCGTTGTGCTGATCGGCATCTTGACATTCATCCAATTTAAGGTGACAGGTGATCAAGAATGAAAAAACAAACTTCTATTAAAAAAATATCATTATATATTGCATTAGCCATTGGATCTTTAATTTCGCTTTTCCCATTCTACTGGGCCGCAATTGGCGCAACAAATGAGAGCGGAAAGATGTTCTCAAAACCGCCGGTACTGACTCCGGGAACTAAGCTGATGGAGAACCTCTCGAACCTTGATGAATCCATCAACATCGGACGTGTCATGTTCAACTCTCTATTCACAGCAAGTATCTACACGATTTTGGCTCTGTTGATTTCCACCATGGCAGCTTATGCGTTTGCCAAATTCGATTTCAAAGGTCGCAATGTGATTTTCGGGATTTTCTTGTTATCAATGATGATTCCATACCATGCGACAATCATTCCATTGTTTAAAATGATGGCGGCATTAGGCTGGCTTAACACGTACTGGGCATTGATCCTGCCAAACCTTGCTTATCCTTTTGCAATCTTCCTGATGAGACAGAATATGCTCGCATTCCCGACATCTCTGATTGAAGCGGCGAGAATGGACGGAGCAGGCGAGTGGAAGATTTTCTACAGCATCGTATTGCCATCAATGAAGCCTGCACTTGCAGCAACAGCGATCTTTCTATTCATGTTCCAGTGGAATAGCTTCCTATGGCCATTGATTGCGCTCTCTTCAACAGATATGTACACATTCCCTGTTGCGCTTTCCAGCTTGTTCGGCCTTTCCCGTATTGACTATGGCCAGGTAATGGCAGGTGTAACACTGGCAACTGTACCTATTATCATTTTCTTCCTGGTCCTACAGCGCCAGTTCATCTCAGGCATGCTTGGCAGCGCCGTGAAGTAAGGAGGAAGACGATGCCGATTTTTATCAATGAAGAGAAAAAGCAATTTCATTTACAAGGTAAAAACACCAGCTATATTTTCCGAATCATGGAAAATGGGCAGCCAGGGCATCTCTATTTCGGAAAAAAGGTTGCCCATCGAGAGGATTTCTCTTATTTGTTCCAACTCCCTAACGAGCCGCTTGGGAACGCGACCTTTACCTTCGAGGGCGATCAGCATTTTTCCCTTGAGTTCCTGAAGCAGGAATATCCTGTCTATGGAACAGGTGACTTCCGGGAGCCTGCCATCCAGGTGTCACAGCCGGATGGCAGCCGGGTTACTCTTTTTGAATACGATTCATACAAGCTGTTAAATGGAAAGCCAGCATTGGAGGGCCTTCCAGCTGTTTATACTGAAAGCGATGATGAAGCCGAAACACTTGAGATAAAGCTGGTTGATCAGAAGCTAAAAGCAGGATTGACCCTTTCCTACACGGTATTCCATGACCGTAATGTCATCCTGAGGAATGCCAGATTAAAAAATAAAGGCACTGAAGAATTGGAAATCAACAGAATGCTCAGCATGTCCGTAGATTTTCCCGATGCCGATTATGATTTAGTGCACTTGAGCGGTGCCTGGATTCGTGAACGGAATATCGAAAGCAATCGTTTGCACAAAGGAATCCAGCTGATTGACAGTAAACGCGGTACCAGCAGTTCACAGAACAATCCATTCCTGGCACTAAAAGCTTTGAATGCCAATGAGCATACAGGAGATGTGTTTGGCTTCAATCTTGTCTACAGCGGGAACTTCACAGCAGGTGTCCAGGTTGATCATTACGATACTTCGCGTGTTTTCATGGGAATTAATCCATTTGACTTCAGCTGGAAGCTTGAGCCGGGTGAAACCTTCCAAACACCGGAAGCCGTCATGGTCTACGCGGCCAATGGACTGAACGGTATGAGCCACAGCTTCCATGATCTCTACCAAAACAGGCTTGTCAGGGGCATTTGGCGCGACCGTGAACGCCCGGTGCTCATCAATAACTGGGAAGCCACGTACTTTGATTTTAACGAGGAAAAAATTCTCTCCATCTCTGATGAAGCAAATCGGCTTGGAGTTGAGCTGTTCGTACTGGATGATGGCTGGTTCGAGGGACGCAACAACGATACAACATCCCTTGGAGATTGGACACCAGACCTGAACAAGCTGCCAAACGGTGTGAAGGGCCTAGCTGAAAAAGTCAGCCGGGACGGGATGAAGTTTGGTATCTGGGTAGAGCCTGAAATGATCTCAAAGAAGAGTGCACTTTATGAGAACCATCCAGAATGGGTTCTTGGAGTCCAGGACCGCCATCTGAGCCACGGCCGGAATCAGTTCATTCTTGATTTGACAAGACAGGATGTCAGGGATTATCTGTTTGATTCTCTTTCCAAGGTATTTGGCTCCGGCCCGATTGCTTACGTCAAATGGGACATGAACCGGGTCATGACAGAAATCGGCTCGGCACAGCTGCCGGCAGGGCGCCAGGAGGAAACGGCCCATCGATATATCCTTGGCTTATATGACTTGCTCGAGCGTCTCGTTTCCGCTTTCCCGGAAATCTTGTTCGAATCATGTGCAAGCGGCGGAAATCGCTTCGATCCTGGAATGCTATACTACATGCCGCAAACATGGACCAGCGACAACACGGACGCCATCGAAAGGCTGAAAATCCAGTACGGAACATCGCTTGTCTATCCGCTGAGCACGATGGGTGCACATGTATCAAGTGTACCAAACCATCAGACGGGAAGAATCACTCCGCTGGAAACCAGATTCAACACAGCATTATTCGGCATGTTTGGATATGAATTAGATGTTACGAAAATGACAGATGCAGAAAAAGAAGAGATGAAAAAGCAAATCATCTTTTACAAAGAAAATCGTTCTATGATTCAAAAAGGTGATTTTTACCGGCTGCTTAGCCCGTTTGAAGGGAATGACACTTCCTGGGCAGTGGTAGCGAAGGATAAATCCGAAGCACTTGTTGCTTATTACCGGACACTTGCGAAACCCAACCCGGGCTTGAAGCGGGTAAAGGTACACGGACTTGATGCAAAGACTTTATATCGATTCAAAGAAACCGGACTAGAAATGACCGGAGAGGAATTAGCAAATATCGGATTGCTGCTGCCTCCTTTTTACAATGGGACGGTCCATACCCCTCAAACTTTCATGGCTGGGGATTTTCGTTCGGTTGTCTGGAAACTGGAAGCAGTAAAGTAGAGGGGGAAGTCATCAGTGGAAGAAAGAACAGCGCAATTTATCGAGATATTTGGTGAGAGCCAGGAACCGACTCGTTCCTTTTTTGCTCCCGGGCGAGTGAATTTGATTGGCGAGCATATTGACTATAATGGCGGGCATGTTTTACCGGTCGCGCTTGAAATCGGAACATATGCGATTGCAAGGAAGAGAGATGACAAGAAACTAAAGCTGTATTCGAGCAATTTTTCCGATAAAGGAGTTATCGAAGCAGATTTAGAGGATTTAAGATATAAAAAAGATCAGGACTGGGCCAACTTCCCGATCGGAGTTTTTAGGTACATGCAGACAGAGATCGGCTTCAAGCATGGCATGGACGTCTTTTTTGAAGGGAATATCCCTAACGGAGCTGGGCTGTCCTCTTCAGCATCAATCGAACTTGTCACAGCAGTACTGGTAAATGAAAACTATCAGCTTGGTGTTTCCACGCTAGAGTTGGTGAGATTGAGCCAGAATGTTGAAAACAAATTCATCGGAGTAAACTGCGGCATCATGGACCAGTTTGCCGTCGGCTTTGGCAAAGAAGGGCACGCCATTTTGCTGGATTGTGAGACGCTTGATTACCGCTATACGCCATTTGAACTTTCGGACAGCAAGATAGTGATCGCTAACACAAACAAGAAAAGAGGGCTGGCCGATTCTGCCTATAATGAGCGGAGAAGTACATGCGAGGCCGCTTTGGAAAAACTGCAGAAGGAATTGCCGATTTCCAATCTTGCCGAAATGTCCCCGGAGCAATTTGAGGAACACAAAGGCTTGCTGACAGGGGAAGAAGTGAAACGTGTCCGTCACGTGGTAACGGAAAACCACCGGACGGTAAAAGCGATTGAAATTCTCGAGCAAGGGAACCTGGATGCATTTGGAGAATTGATGAAAGCATCCCACCTTTCTCTAAGGGATGATTATGAAGTCAGCGGCAAGGAACTGGATGCACTGGCAGAAGCCGCCTGGGAGCAGGAAGGCACAATCGGGGCGAGGATGACAGGCGCAGGTTTTGGCGGCTGCACAGTCAACATCGTGAAAAACGAGCAGGTGGATGCTTTTATCGAGGAAGTAGGCAAGAAATATAAAGAAAAAATCGGCTATGAAGCCACTTTTTATATCGTAAATGCAGGCGGCGGTGCCAGGGAAATCACCGCTTCACAGGAATAGGAGGGCAACCATGTACCTTGGTGTAGATTACTATCCAGAGCATTGGCCAAAGGAAATGATGAAGCAGGACATCCAGGGCATCAAAGGTCTTGGAGCTAATATGGTCAGGATCGGGGAATTCGCCTGGCATTTGATGGAGAAGGAAGAAGGGCAGTTTGACTTCTCCTTCTTTGATGAAGTAATTTCAGAGCTGAAAAAGGAAGGCTTTTCGGTCATGTTTGGAACGCCTACTGCAACATTCCCCGCCTGGCTTGCGGACAAATACCCTGACATCCTATCTGAAGACGAAAATGGACATGTCCGTGTATTTGGCGGCAGAAGGCAGTACTGCTTCAATTCAGACGTCTACCGAAAATACAGCGCCCAAATCACGCAAAAGCTGGTGGAGCATTACAGAGATGAAGAAGCAATAGTTGCCTGGCAGATCGACAATGAATTTGGCCATGAAGGCAGCGATATGTGCTATTGTGATCAGTGCCATCGTGGATTCCAGACGTTCCTCGAAAAGAAATACCCAAGTATTGATGAACTGAACGAGCGATGGGGAACGATTTTTTGGGGACAAACGTATAACAAGTTTTCGGAAATACCTATACCTAAGCCAACCATCACCACCCATAACCCCGCATTAAAGCTTGATTGGGCAAGATTCCGTTCTGAATCTGTCAATAGCTACGCGCACGAGATGACAGCGATTGTCCATGAAGCCAAAGGTCCTCATCAGCAGGTAACCACAAATGTTTCTGGCGGTTTCTTCGGTAAATGGTTCGACCATGCGGAAAACGTCAGGACTATGGATTTTGTTTCTTACGATAACTATCCAGTATGGGGCGGCCTTGAAAAACCGATCGCTCCCGCGGCCATTGCGATGGCACATGATTTCAACCGTGGCCTTATGGATAAAAACTATTGGATCGTTGAGGAATTGATGGGTGCTCAGGGGCATGACATCATTGGCTATCTGCCTAGGCCAAATCAGGCAAAAATGTGGTCCTATCAGGCATTTGCCCATGGCTGCACAGACCTGCTGTACTTCCGCTGGCGCGGGATGACAAAAGGGGCTGAGCAATTCTGTTACGGAGTTGTCGACCACGATAATCGCTATGGCAGAAAATATGAAGAGGTTAAATCAGTCTTCAATGATATCCGCCAATATGAAAATGTCCTGAATTCAGAAATTCAAGCTGAAATCGCTGTCATTTACGATTATAATAATATATGGTCCTGGCGTTCGCAGCAGCAAAGTGCAGGCTTTGACTTCACTGCAGAACTGCTTCGCCTGTATGAACCATTCTTCAACAAGAATGCAGCAATTGATGTGATCCCTATTGACCGTGACTTTACAAAGTATAAAGTCATCGTCGTACCGGTACTGCAATTGATCAATGAAGAGCTTGCTGCGAGATTCAGAGAGTTTGCCGAAAAGGGTGGAACAATTATTTTCTCTTATCGAGCAGGCTTGAAGGACAGTGATAATAATATCTATCTTGGGAAGACATTGCCCGGGCATATTGCCGATATTACAGGAATTGAAATTCATGAAACTGAATCCCTTTCATCATCAACGACGGTGGAGATTGTCAATGATGAGACGGGCAATCGTTCCGAGATGTCAGTTTGGCGGGATTTGATTACACCAAAAACGGCAAAAGTTTTGTATCGCTATGATGGCGAGTTTTACAAGTCCAGCGCTGCAGTTACGAAAAATGACTTCGGTAAAGGAACCGTTTACTACATCGGTGGCGGTGTCGGAAACGATGTCCTGAATGTTATTGCCGCAGATATTCTTGAAAAGCATGATATTTGGAACCTTGAGACGAGTGAAGAACTCGAAGTATACAGAAGAATTCTCGATGGCAAGGAGTATTTCTTTGTGATGAACCACTCATCTGAAGAAGTGGCTTTTAGGGAAGAAATGCTTCCTCCTTTTGCATCGAAGGTTATTAAAGGAACCTTATAGTAATAAATAAGGCTGCTTGGAGGGAGAAAGAGAAATGGCTACACTAAAAGATATTGCTGAACGCGCTGGCGTCTCATTAGCGACTGTTTCAAGAGTGCTGAATTACGACAATACCTTATCTGTTTCAGATGAAACGAGGAAAAAGGTTATTGAGATTGCCCAGCAGCTCAATTATAAGTCCATGCGGCAGCGCAGCTCCCGTCCGCAGCCAGAACGAACTAAAATCGGCCTTGTTTACTGGTATTCCCAGGAGCAGGAATTAGCCGATCCTTATTATATGTCGATCAGGCTAGGCGTGGAAAAAGAAAGCTTCGAACGGAAAATCGACCTGGTTAAAATGTTCAAGAACGCTGACTACCAGATGGATGATTGGGTAGATGGCCTTGATGGAATCATCGCTGTCGGAAAGTACAGTGAAGGAGACATCGAGCAATTCAAATCCATGGCAGGAAATATCGTCCTTGTCGATTACACGCCATCAGATACCTATGATTCCATTGTCGTCGACTTCCGGAAAGCGATGATTCAGCTTCTTGAATACCTGATTGAGCAGGATCACAATCAGATTGGCTTTATCGGCGGCCGGGAATTTGTCAGGGGTGACCTGCCATTAAAGGACGAACGGGAAACAACATTTTACGAGTTTTTAAAACTAAGAGACATGTACATTCCTGAGTATGTCTGGACTGGCAATTTCACCTCTGAGGATGGATATAAGCTCATGGCTGAAGCGCTGAAAAAGCCTGGAAGACCAAGTGCCTTTGTAGTTGCGAATGATTCAATGGCAATCGGTGCATTAAGAGCGCTTCATGAAGCAGGGGTTAAGGTACCTGATGAAATCTCGCTCGTGAGCTTCAACGACATCGCGACATCCCGATTTTTACAGCCGTCCCTGACAACTGTTAAAGTTCACACTGAATTCATGGGTGAGGCTGCTGTTGAATTACTGATGGAACAAATCGAATCGAAACGGACCATCTCCAAAAAGGTTGTTGTTCCGTTTGAGATTGAGATCAGGGAAAGCAGCGGACCGGTAAATATAAAAATAACAGAAAAGAATGCTCCTGGCTGTTGAGTCAGGAGCATTCTTTTGATTTTGTATTTATGTTAACGCTATAAAATTCCACTTCTTACAAATCTACGTTTTTAGAAGGATGTTGTCTGCCAGTTTGATCACGGAGATCGTTGGACAACTTGTATAAAAAAACAGTGACCTTAGGCCACTGTTTCAAACTTATAGTCTTTTAGCGCCAATAAATCTTGGCTTCCAATATGGATTGTTAATGCTTGCAATGGAAACACCCTTTGAAGTTGCAGAGTGAATCATTTCTCCATTGCCGATGTATATAGCTACATGAGTGACTTTCCTTCCGCCGCTAGTTGCGTAGAATAACAGGTCACCGGGTTGAAAAGCCGTCACTTTAGTGCCAACATTGTACATTTCACCGGCAGTACGAGGTAAATTAACTCCTGCCTTCGCAAATGAATAGTTTACAAGGCCTGAGCAATCAAATCCGTTGGGGTTATTTCCTGCCCATTTATATTTTACTCCCAAATTGCTTTTTGCAACTGAGATTGCTTGCGATTTATAATCACCAACAGGTGTTACTGATGCTTTTTTAACAGCTGTTTTCTTTACCGCTGTTTTATTGATTGTTTTGGGTGCTATAAATTTTGAACTTACATATCCATTTTTCCCTTTTACCGAAATTCTTGCCCAACCTTTTGATTGAGAAGTTACCGTAACAGCTTGTCCTTTTGCTAGTTTAGTAATAATAGCACCAGATGTAGATGCCGTTTTACGGACATTCAATTTACCAGAATTCACTTTGACATAATAGGTTTTTCCAGAGGCAGAGGCTTGATCTATTGACGGTGCGACAGTGGCTACTAGTGTAAAGAACAATAATGCTGCTAGTATTCTCTTAAACAAAGTTGTTTACCCCCGTTTGGTAAAAGATAAACCTATTATAGTAGGAAAGGGGTTACAAACGAATAACAGGATAATTACATTTATATTACAATTTGCGACAATATTCCCATGTAAAAATATCACGGTAAATGAAAATTATATCGGAAAATAAAGAAAATGGATAATTTCTGAAGTAATAAGGGCTATTGAGAATAAAAAAAGAATTAGGCCAGCCGTTATAGACTTGGCCTTAGTTTTATTTCATGGTACGTATATATTCATCTGATAGGTTTATGTAATCAATGACCTTGTTCAATTCTTCCAATGATTGTTGGCTAGCCTCCCTTTTTCTTCTATCAGGTAGAGACGTAAGCACACCGCTAGCTTTTGTTTTCCCTGGAGCATATGCATACTGACTAGTTACAAATGTTCCAGTAGGAGCATAAAAGCGAAAGCCGATTGTATTTGTTTTAGTGTTTATCAGGTCAATGCCAAAAATAATTTCTTCTCCAAGATCAAGTCCTAATAGGTTTGCGATAGTTGGATAGACATCGACCAGGCCGCCAACTGAGTTAACTATCTTACCTTTTTGGAAAGGCACTTTCACTATTAGTGGAACATTTAAATGATCTAGTATGGGATGATAATCATGGCCAATAATTTCATTAACCAGTGCAGTGTCTTTTTCATTTTGGGTTTGGACACCCTGGTGGTCCCCGTAAACTACAATCAATGAATCATCATAGAGGCCAGATTTTTTTAGTTCTTCAATCAATTTACCAAATGCGTAGTCAGCATAACTGACAGATTTGATATAAGAACCAACGATTGATCCGTTATAATCCTCAGGTAATGTTATAGTATATTTGTTTTTGGTTTTTGGAAGGTCATATGGGTAATGGCTGGATAAAGCGATGATGTGGGCGTAAAATTTCTCGTCTTTTAGACTTGCCAATTTTTCCACTGTTTTTTTATATAAAATCTCATCTGAAACACCATAAGCAATATAATCTTCTGTTCCAAAATACTCCTGATCAAAATACCCGTCAAAGCCCAAAGCTTCATACATCTCTTTTCTGCTCCAAAAGGAAACCTCATTGGCATGAAAAGTGGCAGAATAATAACCAGCTTGTTTCAACTTCCGGGGCAAACTCGGCACTTCCTTACCAGCTATGGCGGTGGACATTGGTTCACTTCCAAGCGCGTATATGGAACTGTTAATCAGGAATTCTGCATCAGATGTGTTGCCTTTGCCTACCTGGGTGTAGAAGTTTGGAAAAAAGTAAGATTCCTGGATGAGCTTGTTCAGATTAGGTGTTATTTCAGCCCCTCCAATACGTTTGTTGAGCAAAAAACTTTGAACTGACTCCAATTGAACGATTATTAGGTTCTTATTTTTGGCCGACCCTCTTAATTGTAACTCTGCATTCAGTTGAGATGGCTTACTGCTTTTAACCAAATCAGGAGTAATATTTTTCTCTTCTTTAAATAAAAGGCCAGTTTCTGAAGCAACATCCATCAATTGATAGGCGAATAAACCTAATGAATTATATTTGCTTAATTCACTGATAGCCTGTGATGACCTGTAAAAGCCCCAAAACAGAATGATGAAGTTAATAGTTACGAGTATCAGGAATTTTTTTGCTCCGATTTGTATGTTTCTTCGAGTAACTTTCTTCTGTAACAAAAACAGGAAAGGAAAATCTGCAAAAAACAATAAATATTCATATTTGAACAAAGCATATACACTTGTTCGGATTTCGCCAAGCTGGCCGGCTTGTGCCATCGATTTGTAAGTGAAAATTGCATTGTAATAGTCAAAATACATTGCAGCTGTAAGTAAAAAGAGAGAGCCGATTATGTTTATAACAACAAAAAAGAAGGAAGACATTTTGTTCCGAAATATAGTAGTGAATAAGACGATTAGAAATAGGAAGGAGAACTCAGTTGCTCCTCCGGTCAACTCTATGCTGCCGGTAATCTCGTAGCGAGCATATAGCGATTTTATGGTAAGTGAGATTAATGTCAGGATTGAGAAAAAAGATAACTTTTTCAACGCTTCAACTCCACACAAAAAAATGCTTAATCACAATCAGTCTAGACCAGAAAAAGTATAGCTAAACGAATTGACAATATAGTTATACTCACCCGCATTATTTTCAAGTATGTAAGTTATGGATATAGTTTAAAGTGAAGCGCAAGCGGTATGTTAAATCCTCAGAGTGCTGCAGCGAATAAGGATGGTATTAAACGTTGTCACGGAGCACACTTATGCGAACAAAGACTCAGGTATGAATCACCGGAGTGCAGAATGAACGAGAAAGAATGTTGGGATATAATGAAAGGACTTTTTTTATTAGAATGGTATTTTCAATGACCAATTCGTATAGTCCAAGCGCTAGTAAGAAGTGTAAACGGAGCAGGAAGTATCGAATAAGTGCAATCGAAGGTGTTAATGATCGATTAAACAGGTCCTCAATTATGGAAAAGGCACGAACACCTACCTTGCTGCAGAGCAGGGTTGAAATACGATTGAAGAACAGACGGGTGTTACATGTGTTAAAAGAAGACAATAATAATAAAAAGACTGCTGATGGAGAGCAACTTTATATCTCTTCATAGCAGTCTTTTTATTAAAGCCAATCTCTTATTTATGTTCATGCCTATTGTGTCCACTCCACTCTCACTATTCATTGACGCGCTGTTTTTTTGTTTGATTGCTGATGACTGTTAACAACAAGAATTTTTCCTCCGGGCTCAACATGCTCCAGCTGCCTGCTTTTACTTTCATTTAAAACACTCCTCTTTAAATGTATTTTTTTACTGTTAATACTTGTAATCCTTATATACCGCGATTTTTAAATAATCAAACAACAAAAGTTTCTACAAATTTCCAGATGAATTTACATCCTTGTCTCACTAATTTGTCGAAAGTGAATTTCTTTGTTAAAACGTAAAATAAAAAGTCGAAGCCCGCAGAGTAATTTGTTCCTTAACACGTCTAACTAAAGAACATGCATAATGATTGTTGATTCAATCATGGATTCCTCAAAGCAAATTATCAAATTATCCCTACGTCTCAGGACCTAGAAGACATTACGGACCGAGTCTGTAGAAAAATAGACTGATTTGAAGTAAGGTATAAGAGAGAAAACATTTTTTAACAGGTAAATGAAACATTCTGTGCCTCCTATTCGTATAAATAGGAAGATTCTAAACAGGAGTCGATACTAATGAATAAATTCCTTTTACGATTTATGCAAACCGGTGCTGCCATTCCATTTTCGGCGTTCACCTGGCTGCTTACTTATGCTGGTTTTGACCAAACATTCTGGATGTCATCGCTTTATGGGTTGATTGGTGGTGGAGTCATGTTTTTCGGAGTGGGATACTATCAAGAGAAAAGAGTTCTTGAAAAAAACAGACTGACCAAGAAGGAATACCAATATATACAGAGAAATCTTAAAGAAGCTAATGTAAAGATAAAAAAGGTTCAGAAATCGCTTTTTTCAATCCGCCATATCCGTTCGCTTAAACAAAGAATGGAGCTTCTAAAGCTCGTGAAAAACATTCAGAGGCTGAACACCCGTGAACCGAGAAGGTTCTTCAAGGCAGAACAGTTTTATTTTTCCCATTTGGATTCCATAATGGAACTGAGTGAGAAGTATGCCTTCCTTTCCTCCCAGCCGGGAAAGAACCGTGAACTGGAAAGGTCTTTATATGATACACAGGATACCTTAAAGGAACTGACCCAAATCGTGGAGAAAGATTTGAGCTATATGCTGGCTGACGATATTGACCATTTGAATTTTGAAATTGACGTCGCCAAGCATTCGATCAAGAAGTTGAATGAAATTCCTGATGAAACCAGGAGGTTAAAATGATGGCAGAAAATAATACTGACCTAATAAAAAACACCGGAAATATCATGGATGATATATTGAATAATCCGTTTGGCGATTCACCGGAATTGCAGCCGCAACCCAGCCCGCAGCAAAACGAAAGCAGACCTGTTAAGCTGATTGATGTCATTCCTGAGGAGAACCGGCAAAGGGCATACCAATTAGCCGAGCAGATTGACCCGAAGAACCATCAGGCAATGATTCAATACGGTACTCAGGCGCAAGGGAAGCTGCTGACTTTTTCACATGCCATGCTAGAGCATGTTCAGAAAAAGGATATTGGCGAGGTAGGGGAAATCATTAATGATTTGATGAAGCACCTGAACAATATGAACCCTGAGGAGCTAAGTACGGAAAAGCCCTCCTTCTTTGCCCGGATGTTTGGCAAAATTTCAGGTTCTGTGCAAGAGATCCTATCAAAGTACCAGAAGACAGGAGCGCAAATTGACCGGATCAGTGTGAAACTGGATCGATCAAAAAACGTTCTCCTATCCGACATTGGAATGCTCGAGAAATTATATGAAACAAACAAAGAATATTTCAATGCCTTGAATATCTACATTGCTGCAGGTGAACTGAAGCTGGAAGAACTGAACGAAAAAACAATTCCGGAACTGAAGAGGGCTGCAGAAACATCCCAGGATCAGATGAAGTTCCAGGAAGTCAATGATATGATACAATTTGCAGACAGACTGGATAAGCGTTTGTATGACCTAAAATTAAGCAGGGAAATCACCATCCAGAGTGCGCCGCAAATCCGTCTGATCCAGAATACGAACCAGGCATTGGTGGAGAAAATCCAATCATCCATCGTTACTGCCATCCCGCTCTGGAAAAACCAGGTCGCTATTGCCCTGACACTGATCAGGCAGCGGCATGCAGTTGAAGCACAGAAACAAGTGTCCAAAACAACTAATGAACTGTTGTTGAAAAACGCAGAAATGCTAAAAACAAACACAATCGAAACCGCGAAAGAAAACGAACGTGGCATTGTCGATATCGAAACGTTGAAGAAAACGCAGGAAAACTTGATTACAACACTGGAAGAAACATTGAGAATCCAGGAAGAAGGCCGTACGAAAAGACGTCAGGCTGAACAGGATTTGGCTACGATGGAGAATGAGTTGAGATTGAAACTACTGGAGATAAAAGATAAGTGATATAGGTAATAAAAGGGGTTAAAGCCTGACTCACGTTCTATACGAATGAGTCAGGCTTTTAACTTCTCAACAATCAGTAATAGATTAATTTATAACACCCTGAAAACCCTAATAAAATATCCATTCCCAACGTAACTTATAATAAATCGCTTTCCATTTGATAAATTTTATTAAACTAATGTTTAGTAATTAAGTGGAAAGGGTATATATTATTTACTTTTATACTGTTTGGTATTGTTACTTGGAAGTGTTGAGAATGATTTTAAAACTTTACAAAGTTAAGGAGGGATCATTGTGTTTAAATTATTAATAAATTTTAAGTACAAATTTCATTTATTATTGCAAAATTATAATGAAGCCCTTATTCAAGATGCACTTTGTGAGAAACTAAAAGCAAGTTTACAGCAAAAAGCGAGTTATCACGAGGAGAAAGCCGGGTCCCTTATAGCTAGATTGTAGAGCAGGCATGCAGCCTGCTTTTTTGATTGCCTAAATGCTTTTGGTGCTCTAATCAGCAATAAAATAATCAATTAAATAATCTGCCCAAAGCTGGTGTCCTTTTTCGTTTGGTGTGCCAGGTTCACCAATAAGAAATTTTTTTATATCTTCACTTTGGGGATCTGGCCATGCATCCCAATGATTAAGATAAGTAATATTGTTGCTTTCTGCATACTCCTTTAATGAATCTACTTGCACTGGATAATACTTCGCTTGAAATAATGGGTTAGCAGGCTGCAGGAGTACAATCGCCCCCAGGTTGGCGGTTTTAATGGATTCTATTATTTTATTAATATTTTCATTAGAATTCTCTATTGTCACTTGACCATTATCTTTAAGTATAAAGGGTTCAAGTAAAATTAAATCTGCTTTTTCGGCAGCCAATTCCTCATACTTCCTTTCCTCAATTATTTGAGTGGAATTAAGGTCATAAATCTTTACAGACACAACAATTGTTTCATGAAAGGTTTCCTTTAGTTTATCCTTTAATATATATGCCCATCCAGAAGACTGTTGCCCCAATGCCGGTGAACCGGCAATTAAAATTTTGTATGGTTTCTTATCATTGATTGCTCGTTTATAGGATAATTGTGCTTCAACAGGCCATTTTTTTGTATAAGATAAAATTTCGGTTCCTACATGTTCTGCCTCATCCTTTTCCTCCTTATAAAGACCACTCTTATCTTCATAAGCTGTAACTTTTGTTTTTTCCTTCCAATGCTGATTTCCTAATACTAAAATCGCAAAACATACAATAGTAAGGCATATAGTGAGAAAATGTTTCATTGCAATCCCCCAATATTTTCATTTCGTTGTGTATTTTTAACTAAATTATGACAATAAAAGGCAAATTTTTCAAATGAATATGATATAATTTGAGTTAGATATTAGTAAAAAATAAACCAGCAGGAGGACAAAATGGAAGAAGTTACTTTAAAAGACTTATATGGCATCTTAAGAAAAAGAATACTATTAATATTATCCTTAACTCTTACAGCTGTTATAATGAGTGCTGCATTAAGCTATTTTTATTTAACACCAATATATCAGGCTTCCACCCAAATTCTTGTAAACCAGGCCAAGAATGATCAGGAAAGATTAAATGCTGGGGATGTTCAAAATAACCTGCAATATATTAATACTTATAATGTAATCATTAAAAGTCCTGCCATTCTTAATCTGGTAATTGAAGAATTAAACCTTAAAGCAACCACTGCACAGCTCAATGATAAAATCCACGTTAGCAGCCAACAAAACTCTCAAGTAGTGAATATTTCCGTCCAAGATAGCAACATAGACAATGCAGTTTCAATCGCAAATACCACTGCTAAAGTTTTTCAAGAAGAGATTACAAAAATCATGAATGTTAATAATGTAAGCATACTTGCGGAAGCGACAGTTACTGAAGGGCAATCTCCAATTAAGCCAAAACCACTAATAAATATAGCAATTGCTTTGATTATTGGTCTAATGACTGGAATTGGATTGGCTTTTCTTCTTGATTATTTAGATAATACAATTAAAAATGAGCAGGAAATTGAATCCATTCTTGGCTTGCCTGTTCTCGGTGTAATAGCAGCCATAGATGATTCTGAACTTGATTTCCGTGACAGTAAAAGAAAAACAAGGAATAAAAGAACGAGGGGGGAGAATCTTGGGCATTAAAAAAGAAACAAAAAAAAGTATCTTGGACCAAAGAAGAAAGCTGATTGCAGCTCAGAATACAAGATCCCCGATTACCGAACAATACCGAACAATAAGGACAAATATCCAATTCACTTCATTTGATAGTGAAATAAAAACAATAATGGTCACCTCTACTGGACCGGGGGAAGGGAAATCTACGACAGCGGCTAATCTTGCCGTCGTATTTTCCCAGCAAGGAAAAAACGTATTACTGGTTGATGCTGATTTAAGAAAACCTACTGTTCATTATACTTTCAACTTAACCAATACCTTTGGATTAACAAGTGTATTAACAAGACAGCTTTCAATAGAGGAAGCGGTAGTGGAGTCGAATTCATCTAGTTTATGCCTTCTATCCAGCGGGCCGATTCCACCTAATCCGGCTGAATTAATGGGATCTTCATCAATGGATCTGTTCTTGAAAAATGCGAAAGAGAATTTCGACCTGATCATTTTTGACACGCCGCCGGTCTTAGCTGTAACCGACGCACAAATATTATCAAATAAATGTGATGGGACTATAGTGGTTGTTTCAAGTGGAAAGACAATAAGAGAAGAAGCTTCCAAGGCAAAAGATTTGCTAATGGCGGCCAAGGCCAAAATACTAGGAGTCGTTTTAAATAACAAAAAATTTAAAAGTACTAACTATTATTATGGGAATTAATTTGTAAGTTGACGTAATTCGACAAAAAACACCCTTTACCGTATTTTTTAGGGATGATAACATTGGAATATACCTAAAAAATTACAAAATTCGGAAAAGGTGAGTGCAATGATAGACATACATTGTCATATACTGCATGGAATTGATGATGGACCAAGAACGCTGGGAGAAAGTATTTCTTTAGCCAAAAGTGCTGTGAAGGAGGGCATCCATACAATCATTGCTACTCCCCACCATAAAAATGGGCGCTATATAAATACAAAAGCGAGTATTCTAGAGAAGGTATCTGAATTAAATGGAATTCTGCAAATAGAAAAGATACCACTGACAATCCTGCCCGGGCAGGAAACAGCTATCCATGGTGATATTTTAAGCGGAATTGAAATGGGTGAAATACTCACTTTGGCACGCACCCAGTATTTATTCATTGAATTTCCCGCAAATCATGTTCCACACTATTCAGAACAAATTTTCTACGAGATCCAGTTGAAAGGAATAATCCCTGTTATAGTTCACCCTGAAAGAAATGCCGAGATCATAGAACGCCCCGATACCCTTTATAAGCTCGTTAAAAATGGCGCTCTTGCTCAAATTACTGCATCAAGCATAGCTGGCCAGTTTGGGAAAAAGATTAAGGCTTTCTCCGAGCAGCTAATAGATGCTAATCTTGTTCATTTTATTGCTTCTGATGCCCACAATTCGGACAAACGAAGTTTTTATATGCAGCAAGCTTACTCAAATGTAAGAAAACGTTATGGAACTGATATGGTATATCTATTAAGGGATAATGCCGAACTTCTTATTCAAGGTAACAATATTTATAAGGATATACCTGCACGTGTAAGAAAAAGAAAAAAGATTGGATGGTTCAATTAAAAGAATTTAAAAGATTTCTAGAACCTATTCAAATAAATCCTTTATAAAACAAAATATGCGGTAGCGGATCTCGGATAAATCCCGGGATTTTTTTAACGTCATAAGTACATAGAAAATAGATTGTGAAAGATAAATTCCAACAGAATTCGCAATTACCAGATGATATATTGGTAAAAAGTTACTGGAGAAAAAATTGGATGACTCATTAACTAGCAATATAGTTAGCCGATATTATAGTTACAAAATAAATTTAAGGGAGACTCATGATGAGATTCAGGGGCACACTTGTTTTTGCCATTTTATTTTTCTTTGTTTTTGTTTCAGTTGGTTCTGCAGAAGAGGAGAAAATAAATCCGAAGATATCAAAGTTTAATACAGCAGCCTTATTTGATAAGAAAAAAGACTTCGAAAATAGAGAGTTAATTATCAAATTTGAATCTAATATTACTTCAGAAGAAAAACAACAAATTCTTCAGTCTGTAAACGTGAAGGAACTTACTAATCTTAAGCTTGGTAACTTAACCTTAGTTTCAACAGACACAGAAGATGAATTAACTACTATTGCTGAAAATCTATTAAGGTTTAAGCAAGTAGAATATGTGGAACCAAACTACAAGCTCGGTGCCACTTTTACCCCGGGAGATCCGGGCTACAGTAAACAGTGGTATTTAAATAAAATTGAAATGCCAAAAGCCTGGGATATAAATAAAGGAGCATCTAATGTTACTGTAGCTGTTATCGACGGTGGTGTACAAACCAGCCACCCGGATTTAAAAGGTAAAATGGTAGCTCCAATAGATATCACTACCGGCCGTTCAACTATAACTGGTGAACCCCATGGAACCCATGTAGCTGGCATAATTGCTGCCACGATAAATAAGACGGGAGTATCAGGTATTGCCCCCAATGTTAAAATAATGCCTGTTAATGTTTTTAAAGGGGAAACCGCCAATGTAGATGATATTGTCAAGGGTATTAAGTATGCAGTCGATCATAAAGCTGATATTTTGAACTTGAGCCTTGGCAGTAGAAGCTATAGTTACGCATTAGAATATGCTGTAAAGTATGCGAATTCAAAAGGAGTCATGGTTATAGCGGCCGCTGGAAATGAAAGTACGTATATTTCTACCTATCCAGCTGCAATTTCTTCAGTATTAGCTGTAAGTGCCACGGATAAAAATGATAAAATAACCGGGTTTTCCAATTATGGATCCTATATAGATATTGCGGCACCTGGTTTAGATATCTTTTCAACCATTTCGGGAAGTTCTTATACAAATATGAGCGGTACTTCGATGGCTTCACCTGTAGTATCTGGTGTGAGTGCATTAGTATTATCGAAGAATCCGCTTTTAAAACCGGCTCAGGTTGAAAGTATATTAAAGAAATCTGCTTATGATTTAGGGTCAAAAGGCTGGGATTCCTTTTATGGACACGGCAGGGTGGATGCATATAAAGCATTATTCGTTACCCCATATCCTGTTCATAGCCTTACGATTAGTGCTCGATCTTTTACAATGAAAGGAACGAATAAAAATAATATTTCTTTCTACGCACAAGGCGGCACAACGGCTTCTTTATACATTCAAAATTCAAAAGGGACCATTATCAAAAAACTCATCACTAATAGAAAATGGGCTGGAGGAAAATTAACTGCAGCATGGGATGGAAAAATGGATAATGGCAACTATGCAATAAGTGGAACATATAAATTAGTGGCCAAGGCGACAAACGGGAAGAAAACAGTTTATAAGAGTGCGACCATGAACGTTATAGACAAGGTGACGACATCAATCCAGGCGGCTTCATCTGTTCAGTTTTCACCCGCTCTAAAGGCTAAACTGTCCATCCCGTATTATCTTACTAAAAATGCAAGAGTGACAGCTGTCATTTATGACAGCAAACATAGAGAAGTGAAGAGGCTTCATAATAAAACAGCTTTAAAGCCAGGTAAGAAGACGCTTGTTTGGAACGGCAAAAACAATAAAGGCAAAAAGATAAGTAACGGTAAGTATACTCTGGTAATGTCCGCGTATGACACCAAAAATGTTAAAAAAGCTTCCAAAAGGGTTGCTGTTTCAGTCGATTCAGTTATGCCCAAAGGCAATTTAACCATTGTCTCTTCCCTATTTAAAATGGATGGAAGAGTGAAGCCGGGAGTAAAAGTAAACTTCAATGAATGGGTTTATGTAAGAACATATGTTACAACAGATAAAGGTGTAAAAGTAAAGAAATTGACGTATGACAAGGTATTTAAACCTGGTGCTTCAACACTTTCCTGGAATGGGAAAAATGACAAAGGACTATACGCAGCAGAGGGGAAATATCGATACTATATTGAGTACCGGGATGCCGCTGGAAATAAAAAATCAATGAAAAGCAGTATTTTTAGCGTTCAGGATTGGGTCAAACCGGCAATTAGGTCAATCGCGCCAATTACGTATCGTTCAAAAACCAACCTGCCGATCTCATATACGATCAGCAAACCTGGAATTGTTAAAATTGAGCTTTTGAAAGACAATAAAATATTTCGGACAATCCTGACATCAACTTATAAAGCCAAAGGTAGCTATTCCTTTGTTTTTAATGGGAAAGATCAGGCTGGGAACTACTTAGTTGATGGAAAATATCAATTCAGGATTTCAATAACCGATAAATATAAATTAACTACCATATATAATGGATATATTACAGTTGCCTTAACTAAGGTTGTCATAAATTATCCTTCTGTTGTTCAGTATTTTCCAGGTGATGAGGCTGCCGTATACTATAATTTATCCGAGAATGCCAACGTGACAATTGAGATATTTAACGAATTGAATCAGAAAGTCAAAACCATTACTGCAAACACATCAAAACTGCAAGGAACTAATTCGTTTGTATGGGATGGCTCCTTCGATGGCAACTTCCCGGAAGTCAGTGATATCTACTACTATACAATCAAAGCAAAAAATACAGCAGGAAATGAAACAGCAGTAAAAGGAAAGATGACATTGGATGAGGATCCAGTCTGGCTGAAATCCAAAAGCTTCAGCTTCTCTGCTTCAGAAGGAAGCGGGAATATTAATAATCTTGAGTTTGATATCTCGGTCACTCAACAAATAAAAATGACTTTAATTGTATTTGATTCCTCATATAATCTTTTAGATGAAAAGGAATTCGATCTGTTCAATGGTGTGAATACGTTAGAATATCCGTTGCCAGCTAGCACTGACCGAAACTATATCATTGAGTTTAAGGATTTGTTAGGAAATCTATATTATTATAGTATCCAAGAGTAATAACAGTGGAAAAGCATGCTGATTCAAAAGGCATGCTTTTTTTAAATTTATATATCCTGTTTTTACCTGTAATGGTATATTTATATAAGAATAATAGATATTTTTTACTAGGGGGAATAGCAGTGTTTTTGAAAAGAGTAATGGTAGCTGTAATGATTTTATTCTTGCTTCTTCCAGGCTTGCTGCCCGTAGAGAAAGCAGAAGCAGCGACTCTAAGTTCTTATCAGAATTTTAACCAAAGCCTATCAAAGGAACTTAAGGCTTATATGAAGAAATCAGGTGGAAATATCACCTTGCACTATAGGGAATTTTCTACCGGTGATGAATTTAAGATTAATAGTACAAGTCCAAAGAAAGCGGCCAGTACCATTAAACTGCCTCTGGCCCTATATGTAATGGAGCTTGCCGCAGCTAAGAAAATCAATCTTAATGAAAAGCTGACCTACAAAAAACATCATTACTATGGAGGCAGTGGAATAATCAAAAAGCAAAAATTCGGAACAAAATATACAATTAGAGATTTGGTCAAAAAATCTATGGTATATAGTGATAATATTGCTTTTATTATGCTTCGTGAAAAAGTGGGGAAGAACAATTTTATTGCCTATATGAAAAAAATAGGCGGGAAGAATGCATATCCAAAGGGTCAGAATCTTACCTCCTCAGCTGACCTGGTCGTATACGCGAATCGTCTATACAATTTTTCAAGGGAAAACGTTCTTGGTCAGGAATTAGTAGGGTATTTAAAAAAGACGGTTTATAACACTACGATTCCTAAAGGTATTAAAGGAACTCAAATAGCTCATAAGGTGGGAATGATTCCCGAATCAAAAATATATAACGATATTGGAATAGTTTATGATAAAAATCCATTTGCTCTGGCGGTAATGACAAATAAACTATCATATTCTAAATCTCAGAAGGTCATAGCTGATATAGCTTCAATTGTCTATAAACATCATAAGAGTAAAAACAAAGTTTCCTATGTTAAAACTAAGAAAACCACATTAGTTTATCCAATCCCGATTCTAAATTTCAAACAAAAATTTGGAAGTCTGGCTAAAGGTGAATCGTTTATGATTTCAGCTGACAAAGGCAGCTGGTACGAAATCCAGTATGGCGGGAAGAAAGGATATATATATAAAAGAGATGTGTATGCCTATTCCAAACCGCCAATTAGTGGATTTATCACTGGTACATTAAAAAACAATGGCTGGGTCAAAGCGAAAAATTACACTAAGGTGTTAAATAAGCCTGCTGCGAATGGAAAGGTATTATTGTCTCTTTACAAAGGAACATCCATTTATATACATTCCCTTTCCGGCAGCTATTATAAAGCCATAATTGGAAATAGAGTCGGTTATGTTCATAAAGATGCTGTCGAACTGCTGTATTCTGACTCTGTTAAGTATTTTGAGGTAACAGAAGAGGGTGCCTGGGTATCTTATCGCAGACAAGACGGAGTCTATGTTAGGATGGGTTTCCTGAAAAAAGGACAGGTATTCAGCCGGACAAAGGATGCAGGAGCATTTAACGAGGTACAAATTGGAACAACAAAAGCATACGTAAATAAAAACGATACGAAGCCGCTATTTAGTGCAACGATTATTAACCCTGCTGGCAGCGAGCCGGCTGCAGGGCAACTTACACTGAATCTGCAACAAGATGTATATAGTCAACCATCAGGCAATTCTTCAGACATAATCGGTAAGTTTGATGTTGGGCAAGTAGTCAGCTATATAAGAGTTATTGATAGATGGTATGAAATTAATTTCCTTGGACGGAAAGTCTATATTAAAAATCCAGCAAGTACCAACTAAATAGTTAGTAATGAAACGGAGTGTCTAAATTGACACTCTTTTTTTGTTATGTTTTAACCCACAGTAAATAATTTAAACCCATTGTAAATAAGGTATAGATTTTGTTATTTATTGCTCGAACAAGCTTTTCATCAAAAATATTAGGATATTATAGTCATAAATAAGCCAACAAAATAAGGAGGTAGGCACAAGAGGAATAAGCAGCAATCATTTGGTCAATAATGGCTGTATATTCACTATTAAAAAACTAACTGCGGCTGGAGGAGTATGAATGAATGATATAGGTGAAGTGATTGTTACTATAGTATTAGGGTTATTTTTTCTTCTTACTGTTTATGTTAGCCTCAACACGCTATACTATGTAATTCTTACGTTCTTCGGCTTTGGATCTGCCAAAAGAGATTACACCATAATGGAAGATCAGACGAGATTCTTAATTTTGGTAGCCGCTCATAATGAAGAGAAAGTAATCGGTTCGACCATTGATAATTTGAAAAATATAAATTACCGCAATGATCTTTATGATATTTATGTTGTGAATGATAATAGTACCGATCGTACCGGAGATATTTGCAGGGAAAAAGGAATGAAGTTTATCAATACTGGCGATAAGCTCTTTCCAAGGGAAGGCGTAGGAAAGCCAGCTGGATTGCAGTATGCTCTAAGGTATCTTGGGTTTGAAAAACTAGCAGATCAGTATGATTGTTTAATGATATTAGATGCAGACAACCATGTCGATCCAGATATCCTAATAGAGTTAAACTCTCAATATATTGCCAAGGGTAAGCCGGAGGCCATTCAGACCTATTTGGACTCGAAAAATTCAGCTAATAGCTTGTCGCTAGGTTATGCAATGAGTTATTACATTACAAATCGGTTCTTCCAGCTTGCTAAATACCGAATAGGGCTCCCAAACGCAATTGGCGGTACGGGCTTCATTGTCAGGGTGGATTATTTAATGAAGCATGGCGGCTTCCGCTTTCATTCTTTAACAGAGGATCTGGAGTTGGAAATGGAAATAGTGAAGGACAATGGCCGAGTACTATGGAATCATTTCGTGCGAGTATATGATGAGAAGCCGGAAAACTTCAAGATAAGCATCAAACAGCGAACCCGCTGGTCGCAAGGGCACTGGTATGTAGCTTTCACCAACTTCAAACCGATGGTAAAAAAGCTATTCACCGAAAAGGGCAAGCTCAAAATACTCGATCAAATGATTTATTTGTTTGGCATGGCCAGAGCCGTGCAGATGAGTATCGTTGTCATCGGCATTTTGGCCGCGATAATGTATGGGTTGGCGACCCAGGATACCCAAGTGCTCTCAACCGCTGGAGAACGTTTCATTTTCCTGATTTTTGGGGCGAGTGCAGTTTCTCTCCTTTTATTCACTTATCAGCTTTTTATTTGCATGTACTACGCTATTAAGGTGGATACAAACCATAAATTCAAATTTGTCCGCATGAGCCTGTCCGTTTTCTACTATGCATATACATTTATCTATGCACAGGTAATGGGACTCCTGAAATGGAAACAGCAGCATACCTGGGTAAAGACCGAGCATAACAAAACTGCCAGGGAAAATCCTTGATAAAATCAAAAGCCAGCCTTGTATAAACACAAGCTGGCTTTTATTGTGCTTTTAAAGCTCGGTCACCTTTAATTTTTCCATTAAAGGAATCTTTAATTCAGTGAGCTTTTGTTCTACGAGAGGGTAGGTCTTGTACTTCGCCGGATCCTTTTGCTTCAGGGTCTTGCTATTGGTCTCCAGTATTTCTAATTTCTTTAAATTTTCCTGTGCAGCGGCAATCTCACCTTTATCCATTTGTAACTGTATAGCTTTCAATGATGTGTAACGGTCTAATTCCATTCTGGTATTCTCTGCGATATTTTTTGCAGGAGTAATGTATTTACTTTTTGCTAAGAGTTTTACATTGTAGCCAAACATTTTGTTAATTGTTTTTTCAGATGCCGTATTCATCTGAGAAAGTGCGGTATGTTTGGCAAATGTCATGTTGTCAAACTTGCCTTCCGCGAAAACTCTCTCAAACTCCTGCATAGCCTTTAAATTCTTTTCCCCGGCGGAGACCCCATAAATAAATGATCTCGCCTCACTTTGATAAGTATTAATGTTTTTGAAATATCCTGCAAGTCTCGCTTTATGTTTGGCAGGCAGCTTATATGCCTGGCGATTTAAAGCAATTGTTTCGTTGTATATGGAATCATATAAAGCTTTGAATTTCTTATCTATCCTTAGATCGTTCATTGTTTTGACGTTGGTCGCATAGTAAGCTTTAAGTCCCTTTGCTTTCGTTTGCAGTTTGCTTAATTTGGCGGCGAGCTGATCTGTTTCTATTTTCATCCGCTGGTCGTACAGCTTGAAGCTTTCCGAGGCTGTATAAAGCCCTACAGCCTGGTTTTCTTTCCATGCCCCTTTAAATTCCGACAGGGGAGGATTCGTTTCATAGTAGTACTTTGAAATTTCAGGTGTGAAGGCAGGCCGTTTTTTAGATTCTATGAACCAATCGGTAAAACCGCCGCCAGATGGATTTTTACCAGGCTTCATCAGACGGTAGCCTGTCAGTTTTTTTATAGTATTCGCATATTTAAGATCCCGGTAATAGGTAGATTTACTTTGTTTATAATTCCAGAAGAGCATCTTGCCGCTGCTATGATAAGATACCGCCATTTCTGGATTAATGGTGGATACGAATTTTAAAACCGCTTTGGTTTCCGCGGCGCTTTCGGGTGTCTTGCCCTTATAATTTTTAAATGAAGGAGACGAAGGGCTCTTGATAGCTTTCCATCCAGCATTGTATTGCCGGTTGAGATCGACTCCTTTTCCATTCGCCTTCCAGCGTTTAAAGTTTTTGCTTCCCCCATTCATTTTAATCAGAGAACTGTGCAGCTTTTTAGGGAAGGCTTTTAGTCCCTGCTGCTGTAAGGTAACTCCATCTGGATTCACCATCGGGATAAACCAAATGGTTGTGGAATTTAAGATTGCCCTTGCATTGTAGCCTTTTATCTTTTGATTCCCTTTATAAGCCCTCGCATATTGGTCGATCATATACATATTCAAATTTGTTGTTAACCATTCACGGGCATGATGGGACCCATTTATAAAGGTAGCAGCCGGCCCATTGCCTAATGAAACAGCATATAAATTACGGCCGTATTCAGATTTTCCGATAATCTTCACTTTAATTAAATCTGGATATGCACGCTGGAGCTTGTTAATATCGGACACCATATGATAATAAGAATAGACCTTATTAGGATTAACAATACCCGTCTGGGCATGAGCTCCTGAATTAAAAGAAAAGCTAGATAGTAAAACTGCTGCCAAGATGACTAAAATCCTGAATTTCTGCAAAACTAGTTACCTCCAAAATATATTCTATTTTAATAATATAATAATATTTTGGAAAATGTACCTCTTTTTAAAAAATATGGATATTTAACATTGATGATTTTGCACTAGTTAAATGGATTAATATAGTTTACAATGTAAAATTTTCTTGTTTTTATGATAAATATATCCTACAGTTAAGCGGGGGGTTGGTAGATTTGACCAAAATATACAAAATCATCTTTTTATCACTTTTACTCTTACTATTTGGAACTTCAACGAGTGCCGAGGAAACAAGTAATCTTAAAATTGAAGAGATCGGTTCCAGTTATATCAAAGGTTCTTATAATGGAAAGGAAACCATTAAGGTATTAAGAGGAGAAACTCTCCTGGGTTATGGGATAACAGGGGACAATGGATATATAATAAACTTTTCCCAGCCTATCACTGTAGGAACTCAATTAATCCTGAAAATAGAAGAAACAAATCTAACAAAAGTCGTTACCTATAACCCGGCAGTTCTTAATAATGTGAATGATAAACAAAAAATTATTTCCGGCCGGGTAACACCGGGTGCATTGGTAACGGCAAGTGTTAACGGAAATGTGATCCCGTTAAAAGGACAGGTTGGAAACGATGGGAAATTTGAATTCACCCAGTCAACTTTACTCAAATATGGACAATCAATCAGAGTAGTTTCAGTGACTGATGATATACAGAGCGTTATTACAACCAAGGTAACTGCAGCTCCAGCTCCAATGAAACCTAAAGTAAATACCGTTACAAATAAAAATACATATATATCTGGTTATGCGGAACCAGGAAACACAGTCATAATTTATGCAGGAAAAATAAAATACACAGCAAAGGCATCCATGACTTCAGGCTACTATAGAATATTTCTGCTGAATAAGCGACCGTTGGCTTCTGGAACAACTGTTTCAATATACAGTGTCGCTGATCGCTATAACAGTACGAGCTCCAAATTAACCGTTAAGGTGTTAGATAAAGTCCCTCCTCCAGCACCAAGAGTGAATAAAATTACGAACAAATCATTCACGCTGACCGGCAGTGCAGAGGCCAATTCCGTCCTCTATGTCTCTAAAAACAGCAAGAGCTTTAAAACGGTAAAGGTAAATTCGAAAGGGAAATTTTATATAAGAGTCCCTTTACAGGCTGCAAATACTCGTTTTGAACTATATGCGAAGGATGTAGCAGGAAATCAAGGATCAAAAACAAAGATATACGTTTCTAATCAAAAACGGCCAGTAAAAAAACTGATTTATACACCTGTAATAAGACAAATGCCAGAACTGCCTAGAGGATGCGAGGTTACCAGCCTGGCTATGATGCTAAATCAGGCTGGTGTGAAGGCAAATAAAATGACTCTAGCAAAACAGGTAAAAAAAGATCCTACTAAATACAGATATACCAATGGAAAAAAATATTTTGGCAATCCAAACTACGGTTTTGTAGGAAATATGTATACCTTCAGCAAACCTGGATTTGGAGTGTTTAATAAGCCTATAGCCGAGCTGGCAAATACATATATGCCAGGCAGAATCGTGAATCTATCAGGACAATCCTTTGAATCTGTCTTGAACTATGTTGGGGCGGGACGTCCTGTGTGGGTTATCAATACAAGCTGGTTCAGTTACGTTCCAGGCAAGTACTGGCAAACATGGTATACTCCGCAGGGACCTGTAAGAATCACGATGAAAGAACACTCTGTCCTAATAACAGGGTATGACAGTAAGTATGTATATTTTAATGATCCTTTGGATGGAACTAAAAATAAGAAACGACTTAAGAAACACTTTATCGAAGGGTGGACCCAGTACGGGAAACAAGCAATCAGTTATTATTGATTGATGTGAAGTGTAAATGTAATTAAGAAAACTACTATATTGTTCTATAAAAAACCAAATCGCACTTGATTTGGTCTTTTTTATTCTGGTTATGAATTTGATCTTTTGAATTGTAACCTTTTCATATCTAATTATAAGCAGGATATAGGTCTATTTAATCATTTCTGTAATTACCATAAACTAACAGGTTTAACCTTCTCATAGTTTTAAAAGATGTGCCGATAAATAAGATAAGAGTTTACATGAGGAGGTATGTCAAACGTCATTCTCTCATTCTATTAATAAACAGATGCCAGCCAAAGCCGTGGAGAAAATAAGACTGGAAGTGTATCGATGAAAAATATTGGAAAAGTGCTTGTTCTATCAACGAGCATATTAGTAGGGAGTTCATCTCTTCCTTTTGTGCCGAATTATGTTGAAACAGCAGAGGCTGCTTCCGTACGTATAAATACTGCTTATGCAACTACTGCTAATTTAAATATGAGATCTGGGCCTGGAACGAACTACAAAGTAACATTCACGGTTCCAAAAGGGAAAACAATCTCTGCAACAGAACGGTCAGGGAATTGGTACAAGGTTACCTATACCTATATTGTAAATAAAAAGAAAACGACCAAAACAGGATGGGTCACTGGTGCTTACCTGAGAGTTTACCAGGCGAATCAAAAGACTTCCGTAAGAAAAACATCTTCAGCAACAGCAGTCGTATCTACTGCAAAAACTACCTATCAGACTACTGATAAACTAAATATTCGTTCAGGGGCAGGAACGAAGTATAAAGTTACCAGAACCATCCCGAAAGGCGTAATCGTTTATTCAACTGCCAGGATGGGAAGCTGGTATAAAGTTTCTTACACATATACGGCAAATAAGAAAAAGTATACAGTCAATGGCTGGGTAAGCGGGGGTTATCTTAAGGAGTATTATCAATACTACAATATAAAGGGTACTTATTATTTTACTTACAAAAGTACCAGCCTTTTTGCCACACCAGATACTAAAAAGAAAGCAGTCTTCGCTATAGGGACTAACAATGGTTTTTACACCACTCAAAAAGTAACAAATAGTGTTGGACAAATGTGGTACAAGGTTTCTTATCAAGGCAAAAATGTTTTCATTAACTCAAAAGATGTAAAACAGGCAGCTTTCCAATCCTTTCTGAAGTCCGAATTTATAACGAATAAGGATGCTTATTTATTTTCTTCCTACGGAATCTCATATGGAAAGTTGATTAAGATTCCAAAAAATACAAAATTTTCTTCAACTACAAGAGTTGGAGATTGGTATAAGGTAACCTATGGAGGAAAAACAGGATATATTTACTCAAAGGATTTTATAAAGTATGTTCCTCCTGTTGTGCAGCCAGTACCTGAAGCCACACCGGTTGAACAAACTCCGGAACCGGCACCTGCTCCTGTGGAGACAACTGTACCAGAAAAAGAGCCCGTTAGTGAGCCAGTCCAGGCACCAATACAGCCAGTTCAGACATCACCAGTTCAGACTCAGCTGCCTGCACTGCCTGCACTGACAGAAACGGCGATAAGCGGCAAAACCTTTGTAACTACTTCTAGCTTAAACCTTAGGCAAACTGCGGGAACAGACTCTGCGATACTAGCTGTCATCCCAAATGCTACCTTTGTTTTTCCCAACGCGCTAGTCTCAAATGGCTGGTACAAGGTTTCATACGCTGGGAAAACAGGATATGTGTCAGGGACTTACCTTAAAGAAGTCGTTACAGGTGATCCTATGCATAGAGAAGGTTATCAATTTATTGATTTAAGAAAACCGTCTAAGGTTTCTGCAGCACAAATAGATTTATATATTAATAACTACCTGAATGGCAAAGTGAGTGTATTGAAAGGAAAGGGACAAGCATTTATTAATGCCGGCAACAAATACGGTGTAAATTCCCTTTACTTAGCAGCTCACGCTATTCATGAGAGCGGTTATGGTACTTCTAATATCTCACTAGGCAAATATAACTTATTTGGCTTCGGAGCATATGATGCTTCACCGTTCATCGCTGCAGTCCGTTTTAGTTCCGTAGAGCAGAATATTGAATATATTGCTCAAGAAATGAAGGCCACTTATCTGAACCCTCTTAGCTGGAAATATAAAGGGGCTCATCTTGGATTTAGTACAAAGACAGTATCTTCAGGCACCAGGATTGATGCGAATAGTGAGGGTATGAATTTTTATTATGCTAGTGATGTAAAGTGGGGTCAAAAAATCGCAGCCCATATGCAAAAAATTCTACCTTACAACAAAGCCGATTATGATTCAGCGCAAATTAATAGTACAAGCTTTCTTTTCCCTTCCAGACCACTTGGTTTTGATCGATTCCCGCTGGGAGTTAAAGCAATGGCCAAGACAACTATAAATCTGAGCAGCCAAAAAGGCAGTACAGTAATTGCTGCTTACCTGAAGGAAGGCACTATTTTCGACATTGTCGAAAAGCATAATGATTATTGGGTAAAAGTCATGCTGGACAATAAAGAATATTGGACAAACGATATAAAGTTCGACCGTTATAATCAGTTCATTTCTGTTAAAAATCTAGGAAGAGTTACAGCGGATTCATTGAATATTCGTCCGACTGCTTCAACAGCCCTAAGCCCTATCGGTACCTTTACACTAAATGAATATGTACATCTGGTTTTAGACACTGCCGGAAATCCAACCACGGATAGCACTAAGGGCTGGTATCAGGTGAAACTTGCTGATGGCCGGACTGGCTGGGTTAGTAAACTCTACATTATTCAAGAATTGAAATGATTCTTAAGGGTTTACCTGCACCTTGTAAGTCAGGTAAACCTTTAACTTAATTTATTAATAACGGATGTGACCGAACATCGATAGAAAAAATACAACAAGGTGGGAAAAAAGTGAGATTTGCTTCTTTAGGTAAAACGATCCTGTGTTTTTTGGTCTTATTTTCTTTTTTAGTATCTTTTCATGCTGAAAGTACAGAGGCAGCCTATTCTTTTCAGGCTAAAGTAACTGCGGATGTACTTAATGTTCGTTCTAAACCAGGTACAACCTATTCGATAGTAGGCAAAGTTTCGAAAGGTCAGGTTGTAACTGTTTTAGAACAGAAAAATGGCTGGTCCAGAATAAGCTATGGAACAAAGAGTGGCTGGGTTTCTTCGAAATACTTAACAGCTATCACTTGGACAGGTTATGTAACAGCTACAAAGTTAAATTTGCGAAGTACACCTGGAGGGAGTGTAATAGGAACACTTTCTAAGGGGACGGCACTTACTGTATATGGTAAGGATGGGACATGGTTAAAGGTATATTCGTCATCAATACGAAAAACGGGATGGGTTTCTGCATCCTATGTTACAACTCAAAAACCGATTATAAAGGCAACGTATACAAAATTAGTTTTTAAGGTTAACAGTAATTTAAGGAAAGGACCAGGTACCAGCTATCCAATTTTATCGACAGAAAGCGCTGGAACTTTCGTTGATAAGCTAAGTGAAAAGGATGGATGGGTACAGGTTAAAAAACTAAATGGAATGATTGGGTGGGTATCTGCAAGTCTTGTTAGAGATCCCGCTACAGTTTTAAAGGGCAGGGTAATAGTACTTGATGCTGGCCATGGTGGTTATGACAGCGGGGCAAGAGGAGTCACTTTTCTGGAAAAAAACCTAACTTTTACAACAACCCTTACACTAACGCCGCTATTACAAAAAGCGGGGGCAAAGGTTATATTGACACGCAGCACTGATAAGTATTTAACTCTGGCACAACGAGTTAACATAAGTAATTATTATAAAGCAAATGCATTCCTAAGCCTTCATTATAATGCTTACTCTACAACGAGCACAGGATTAATGACGTTTTATTATAACTACTCGAAGGATGCCCCATTAGCAAGATCAATTCAAAATGGGATTGTTGCTTCTACTAAGCTAAGGAATATGGGTGCCAAATACGGCAATTACCACGTACTTCGTGACAACAGACAGCCAGCTGCATTAGTTGAATTAGGGTTTTTATCTAATCCTTATGAAGAAAAACTAGTTGCTACTTCTTCCTATCAGCAGAAAGCAGCACAAGGACTGTATAATGGATTATTCCTTTATTTCCTTCCTAGATAAATGAACAAATTAATAATAAGTGTGACTAACCTCAGTTTAATACTGAGGTTTTTCTTCTCGAAATTTATAAAATTATCTCCTCATTTATGAACGCTCAGAAAATATAATAAAATAGACAGCAAAGAAGTTGCTATCTGTCTTTATATAAGTCAAAAAGTATACACTTAGTTTTCATTGATATATAGACCGATTTTGCCTGTATCCCAGCTGTTGTATATCATTACTTTTACTATCGATGTATTTTGAAATTCTTGAATAATAGTTCCCTCTTTCGATATGGACACAGTATTATCAGATTTATTCCAGTATACATAGCTTCCTTTTATATAACATAAATCCCCATAATCCTCATTTACGCCTAAGCTTAAACCTGTTCCGCTTGTAAAGTGTTCTTCGACTATAGCCAATATTAGGGGAATGCTAGTCCAACTTTCTGTAGTATTTTTAACGATACCCAAGACAATATAAGTCCCGGCTGGGTCATACAATAAAGTAAAAGTTGAATCTGAGGCCGTGCCACTGGCGATATCCACGCCATTTTTTGTTACTGAATAACCTTCTGCATTCAATATAATAAGGTAGTTTCCAAAAATGACTTTTTGGTTCTCCTGAATAGTTCTCTTGCTAGTGATGATATCTACCGCTGTATAAGTAATTGTTTGTTCTGTGGGCTCATGTGAAATTTTCCCCTGTTTTATTAATCCATAATGATTGCCATTGCTTTCATTCCATCCGTGATGGTTTCAGTTATTACTTTGATTGCTTTTGGCCAATGCTAACTTATTCATAGGGGAAACAATAAGTAAAGCTGTAACTATTGCTCCAACAAAGACTAATCTCTTTCCCATTTAAATCCACCTCCATTGTTAATTATTAACAATTTTATATTAACCCAAATGACTGGAAAAAATTTTTGTTTTTATAGAGGTTTTAGAACACTTTTTACTATAAAAATACGGCAAAACAGTCATTACATTATATTTTATTCATTAACTCCTATTTTAGTATAAATGCTTGTTCAACTACTCTTTTAGAATTCCTGTAGAGAGCTAATTCTCAACTTTGAAAAAAATAAGGTCCCTCAGTAAGATATGAGTATAGACACCACTCTAACTCAAAACCCTAGGAGGAACCCTTACTATGAAGTTTAAAATGCAGGACAAACAAAATCAACTAATAGAAAGAATTTCAGATAGCCATCTTGTAGTTGGTGTGGATATTGCACAAGAATTACACGTAGCTAGAGCTGTGAATTTCCGTGGAATAATAGTCGGAGATTCACTTACATTTGAAAATAATGAAGAAGGTTTTGCTAAATTACTACAGTGGATAAACCAGTTAAAAACCTTAAGAAAAGACAACCTGGGATAAAAAAAGCACAAGCGTTAATTGAATTAGCTGTGCATTCAGTCGGCACTCGACAAGCACTCGAAGCTTATAAACTACACTTGGAACAGTTAATTGAAGAGTTTGATTTAGCCACTGTGCAACTTGAACGAATTGAACAAGAAGTCACTTCCCTACTTAAACAAATTCCTTTCGCAAGAAAGTTGCTTGCCATCAAAGGAATTAGTGAAATTGCACTTGCAGGCATTCTTGGAGAATCAGGTGACCTCAGTGGTTTTGCGCATGGTAATTCTCTATTGCGCCATGCTGGATTACATCTTTCAGAGGCCAGTTCAGGTAAATGGAAAGGACAAATTGTCCTTTCTAAGCGTGGCAGATCTCGTTTACGGCGGTTTTTGTATTTAGCGACAATGAGTCTTGTCATGAACAACCCTGATTTTAAAGAGCTGCACGCCAATAATGTTAATGTGAAGAAGATGAAGAAAATGAAATCAATAATGAAATTAATCCATAAACTCGCCAGAGTATTAGTAGGAATGGCCAGAAAGAATGATTCTTATCGTTCCGAGAAGATCCAATCGATTTCACCAATAGCTGCCTAACGTTTAGTTGATAATTAAAGAAACACTTTAGATTTAATACCTTTCGAATACTGACTTATTCGCAGGACTCAAAGAAAGTACGAGTACCGGATTTATTGAACAAAAGGGCTCCGACCCGTTCCTTTAGAAAGACCGGCCTCTACCACTTGGATAGGTGTAACGAAGGAATGAGAGGGCATTTGACCCGTTGAGACATGGGAGTGAAAACCTCCAAGGGTAGCGTGGAGAAAATGTACATTATATGGAAATCATTGGATTTAGCATTAAATCCTTTATTAAAGTACGCCTTCTTGTAGCCATAATGTTCAAACTCATTCAATCAATCCCCTACTATTCTTTCAAGTGATTTGAAATCCTGCGAATAAGTGAGTATTCGAGAGATAATCGTATCTAACTGAGGGAGTTAAATAAGCTTCTTGGGTAATACCACCATATATTTGAAAAAACTCAAAAACGACAAAAGCAGTGGGATTTCAGGTGTGAAATCCACTGCTTTTGTAATTGTTTTATATTTGCTATTTTCTGTGTGTGGACTCAAAATAGAAAGGCTTAGCCTAATGCCAACCTTTAAAAAATTATTTTAATTCCTGGATAATATATTGCTCGTATTTTGATTGTTTGCTTACCCAACCAATGCGCCCGTCAGCAAGCTTTACTTTATACCAAGTTTTTGATCCATCCATTGTCGGATTACCTGCTGTATCTAAAACAAGATGGACATATTGGTTTAAGTAAAAGGTACCAATAGCTGCTTGAGAAGTCGAAGCAGTTGGACGAATATTTAAGGAACTTACTGTAACACGACCAAGATTCTTAACTGATAAATAATCTTTATACTTATCAAACTGTATATCCTTAGTCCAGTAATCCTTATTGTTAAATTTAATCTTTATCCAGTAATCATTATGCTTTTCGCTAATGTCAAAAAGGGTACCTTTCTTAAGTGTAATGGCAACGACGGTACTTCCCTTTTGGGTTGTTAACTTGATGTCCTTGTTGGCTACAGCTTTAATGCCAGCAGGGAAAACATCTGCACCAGCAGGTCTTGAAGGATAATCAAACATCCTGGTATCAACAGCTGCGTTATCATAATCATTATTATTATAAGGAAGGATCCTTTGCATGTGAGCCGCGATCTTTTGTCCCCACTTAGGATCGCTAGCATAATAGAAATTCATGCCTTCACTGTTTGAGTTGATTCTGGTATTGCCGTATACCGTTTTAGTACTGAAGCCTAAATATGCCCCATTATATTTCCAGCTATTTGGATTAAGGTAGGATGCTTTCATTTCTTGAGCAATGTATTCGATATTCTGTTCTATGGTAGAGAATCGTACTGCTCCGACAAATGGTGCTGCATCATAGGCTCCGAAACCAAATAAATTCTTCTTTCCTAATGAAATATTAGAAGTACCATAACCGCTTTCCAATATCGCGTGAGCAGCTAAATACAGGGCGTTAACACCATATTTATTACCAGCATTAATTATAGCTTGTCCCTTTCCTTTCAACACACTGGCTTTTGAACCCAGGTAGTTATTAATATATGAATCAATTTGTGCTGAAGTAACCTTAGAAGGCTTTCTTAAGTCAATGAACTGGTATCCATTCCTGTGAAACGGATCTCCAGTGGTTACTTCTTTAAAATAGTCACCTGATACATAACCTGAAACCCCATTAGCAGTTACCTTAACCCATCCATTTGAAACCTTATGTGTTGGATAATAGAAGGCACCACCAGGCAAAACAGTTAAGATTGATGATTCAGTATTAGCAGCTTGTCTTAGGTTCAAACTAGCGGTTGTTACAAAAAGTTTTCCGCTGATCGGAGTCTCTGTTATCACAGGAGGCTGATTTGCTTCATTTTGATTCTGATTTACGGCCCCATAATATCTGTCTAAATCACTTATGTGAATATATCCTGCTTTTCCACCATAGGATAATCTCAGCCAATTTCCCACAATAAGACCAGATGAGACGATAGAACTTTTAGGTACACTCGTTAGCTTTGAATGAATGTTCCCGTAGGATGCATATAAAAAAGTGTCTTTATCTGTAATGTAATTTGTCTTCCCAAAGGTCTTTACAGAAGTAAGAAAAACATTACCAGATGGGAGGTAGGCAACTTTGCCTTTATACGACACTCTTAACCATGTTTGACCAAGACTATTAATTACTTTTTGGGATGAATAAAACACATTGTTACTGCCAATAGAGGAAATGGCTTTTTTCTTAGTATCTGGTGTGGCATAAATACCAGTTGTCTTCTTAGTGTAATAGTAAGTTGTCTTAGTTTTATAATACCTATAGTATTCTTTTAAGTAGCTTTTACTTATCCATCCACCTGTTGTGACTCTTTTACCTTTTGAAGTATAAGTATAGTAGACTTTTTGCCAGCTTCCTTTCCGTTCTGTGGAAGATACAATAGCATATTTAGGCAAAGTTTTTACAATTTTGTAATTGGTCCCTGCACCAGACCGCATATGTATTCTAGTTGTAGTCTGGTAATGAGTTTTGGATATTTTACTTGAGCTCGCTGCAGTGCTCTGTTTTGAAATAGTACCTGACGAAGACTTTATGACTGATGATTTGTTAACAGGTTTATAGGTCTTTAAAAAAGAAACCGAAACCCATCCTGTCTTTGTGTAATTCTTTTCTTTAGAAGAGTATGTATACGAAACTTTGTACCAGCTGCCAATGCGTTCAGTCGCTGTGACCAGTTTTCCTTTTGGGATTGTTATCAATACCTTGTACTTTGTCCCTGCACCAGATCTCAAATTAAGGTTTGCTATCGTCTGGTATGTTGTCTTATTAATTTTCGTCACAGCGGCAGCTTCGGCCTGTAGTACTGTTAATGGGGTAACTGGAATAGACGCGCTTCCAACTAATAAACTAGTCGATAAAACCAATATTTTTCCTATACTCTTCATTTCTCCACTCCTTTTAATTTTCACACTCCAAGAAAACTAAATTAGATTTGCATATATTGAGTTAACCGCTCTATCAAAATATGACTTAATTTTTCTATCGGCAAAAACGTTAGATTTATAAGCCTTTAGTATTGTAACATAATGGAAAATATTAAAATAGTAAAATATACCTAATTACATAAAAATCCCGAACAATGAAACTCCAATAGAGTAATCACATTATTCGGGATCTGATTATGAAATAATTTATTTTAACTTTAAATGATTTTTTAGTTCCTTCTGAACCCTTTGCTTTTCTTCCTCTGAAACCACTTGATAATAAATATTGTTAATTCTTGTTCCTTTCCCGGAGACTTGTAGCTGGTCGATGTTATGACGAGCATCTTTATAGTTTTTTTGTATTTCAACTATCTCATTAAAGGTCATGTTTGTCCTTATATTTTTCCCTAGTGCTGCAAAAATATCATCAAACTGGGTTAAAAAATTTACGCTTGCCCCTTTGTCTATTACGCCCTGGATAACCTGCCGCTGCCTTTGCTGACGTCCGAAATCACCTTTAGGATCGTTTTTCCTCATTCTGACGAAAGATAAAGCCTCTTTCCCATTTAAGTTAAGCTCTCCCTCATTAAATTGGTGGCCACCTTCAGTAAAGCTGAAATTATTATTTACGGTGATACCACCCACTGCGTCGACAATATCCTCAAAGCTTTCCATATTGATTTTCACATAATAATCAATCGGTATATCCAAGAAATCTTCCACCGTGGCCATGGACATTTCTTCACCGCCAAATGCATAAGCATGGTTGATTTTATCAACAGTCCCATGTCCAATAATATCTGTTCTAGTATCCCGCGGAATACTTAGCATTTTTACTGAATTTTTTTCAGGGTTAACTGTTAATACAATCATCGTATCAGAGCGCCCTTTGTCTCCTTCTCGTTCATCGACTCCCAGCATTAAGACTGAAAAAGGATCTTTCTTTCCAAAATCGATTTCATTTGTCCGTAAATCAGAAATTTTTCTATCTGTAGGTTGATGCATGGTTTTAACAGCATCTGTTAAAGATTTATAGACAGAAAAGGAATACAACCCTACACCTAAAATTAACAAAACAAAAATCAAACCTATAATACTAAGCCATTTACTTTTCTTTTGTTTATTTCGATCGGTTCTCATACCGCAATTCCTCCAAAAAATTACCATTTACTTTTGATTCTAAATAATACAATATCAAAAATGTTGATAGAAGAATATAGAAACTTTGTTTAAAAATCCTTTTTATTGTAAGAAAGTGGTAAAAAATTAAATTTGGTTATAAATTACAGTTAAAATACAACTAAGTTATGGTAAAATTAGACTGTATTTTTAAATTTTTTGGCAATTAAATATCTAAACGTAACATAATGTAAGAATTATTTAATCTTATTTTAATATTTTATAGAAGAAAATGTCGATTGATGTTAAAATTTATACAGATTTTTGAATTTAATTTATTAAGGGGATAAAGGAATGCAAGAAGAAATTAAGTTACGTGATTTAATAGAAGTTATTATCAAAGGTAAAAAGCTAATTATAGCTATTATGATAATTTTTGTTTTATTGGCAACAACATTAAGTTACTTGGTTATAAAACCAACCTATGAAACAAAAGCGACTATTTTAGTAAACAATTTGCAGATAGAGGAAGGGGATGAAATATCAGCATATCTTAATGAAGTTATTTCTCCTCAAGTATATAGTGAAAGAATAACATCCCAGCATTTGTTAAATAGGGTCATTGATAATCACAGTTTAGATAATGAGTGGGATGTTAAAACTCTGAAAGAGAAATTAACAGTTGAAACTGAAAAAGATTCAAAAATACTTATTATAACTTTACAAGGTAATGATCCGAAAATAATTAAAAAAACACTGGAAGCTATAATTAAAGAGGCAAATGAGTTTATTGGTGAATCTATTTCAAAGCGTCTATTAATAACAGCAGAACAATATAAAGAGCAAACTAATGAAGAGAAAGAAAAATTAGAAGAGGTACTGAAACGATATAATGCTGCCCGAGTAGATGAGGATTTACCTACGATTGTTTTACTTGATGCATTGATATCTGGGCAGAAACAATATTTATTAGATGTGGATGAAAAGTATTTAGATGAACTTCAAAGCCTTGACAAGAATAAACAAGTAGAATTTCAAAAGTTAAACAACCAAGTCAACACTCTTACTACCCTTTTTAATGAGTACAATGCTAAATATGAAAAAGCGAGGAGTGTCTCGCAATTATTTAATGTCGAAAATGAACTAACTGTTGTTTCAGGACCTGAATTGCCATTAGAACCGATTTCGCCAAAGAAAGCTAGGAATATAGTAACATCCTTGGTACTTGGATTTATGGCTGGAGTAGGAGTTGTGTTTTTCCGTTATTATTTGGATCAAACAAAGAAAGGCTCTAATTAGGGCCTTTTTATGTGAACATTATAATATTTCATTTTAATGATTATGAGATTACCTAGAAGTGAAAGGTATTCGTAAACAAATGTCAGGTAAAATTAAAATGTATTCTATTTTAAAAAACGAAAAATGAGGGGATAACAGTTGAGTTATAAAAAACGTGTTCCTATGATAATTTTATTAGATTCAATAGTAGTGTTATCTTCAATCTTCTTAGGTTTTTTCATTTTAAATCCATCTATGAATATCTTTACATTGCCTCTGCTATGGATTAGTTCTATTGCATTGTTATTAAGTCATCAAATTTCAGCGATGATTTATCATCTTTATCAAAAAGCATGGGAGTATGCAAGTGTCGGGGAACTAACAGCAATTGTTAAAGCGGTAACATTGTCGGTCTCTTTAGCGGGAGTTGTCCAGTTAGTTTTAGTTCAGGATATTTATTTTAGAGTGATGGGGATTACATGGATGCTACATGTAATACTCATTGGTGGCACACGTTTTTCGTGGCGAGTCTTTCGAGATAGATTTATTTCTCCAAGTCCAAATATGAAACGGACGTTAATCGTAGGTGCTGGATCAGCAGGGACAATGGTTGCTAGGCAACTATTAAGGAATCCGGATGCTGATTTATATCCCATTGCGTTTGTGGATGATCATCCTAAAAAGTACAGGCTACAAATCTACGGAATAGAAGTTCAAGGGAAAATTAAAGATATTCCTCTTTTGGCAGAAGAGCTAAATATAGAAAATATAGTAATTGCGATACCTTCTCTTCAAAAACAAGAACTTAAAAGGATATATGAAGAATGTGCAAAAACCCAAGCCAAGACCAAAATTCTTCCAATGATAGAAGATCTCGTTACTGGTAGAGTTTCTGTAAGTCAAATTCGTGATGTTCAAGTAGAAGACTTATTGGGACGGGAACCAGTAGAGTTGGACTTGAGTAGTATATCAGAGAAAGTCACTGGGAAAATAGTGCTAGTCACTGGAGCTGGCGGATCTATAGGTTCAGAAATTTGCAGACAAGTTTCACAGTTTTTCCCTCAAAAAATTGTTCTCGTAGGTCATGGAGAAAATAGTATTTACACAATTGATATGGAACTTCGTAACCAATTTGGGCAAGTGATTGAAATCATTCCGTTAATCGGTGATGTTCAGGACCGAAATAGAATGTTTGAGATTATGGAAGAACATAAACCTAATGTTGTTTACCATGCAGCCGCTCATAAACACGTTCCGTTAATGGAATATAATCCACGTGAAGCAGTAAAAAACAATGTTTTTGGAACAAAAAATGTTGCAGAGGCAGCCGATAAGTTTAGGGTAGAAACCTTTGTATTAATTTCCTCTGACAAAGCCGTAAATCCTACGAACATAATGGGGTCAACAAAGAGAATTGCAGAAATGATAATCCAAAGATTAGACCAGAATAGCCAAACAAAATTTGTCGCAGTTAGATTTGGTAATGTTCTTGGCAGTCGAGGCAGTGTAATACCGCTATTTAAAAAGCAAATTCAAGCAGGTGGACCTGTTACAGTCACTCATCCTGATATGACAAGGTACTTTATGACGATTCCTGAAGCATCTCGATTGGTAATTCAAGCAGGTACACTTGCTCGAGGTGGAGAGATATTTGTCCTTGATATGGGCGAGCCTGTGAAAATTACTGACCTTGCGAAAAACCTGATTAGACTCTCGGGATATACAATAGAAGAGATAGGGATTAACTATTCAGGATTAAGACCCGGGGAGAAAATGTTTGAAGAGTTGCTGAATGAAAGAGAAATTTATCCAGAACCAATTTTCCCTAAAATCTTTATTGGCAAAGCTGTACTTGAGCAGGAAGAGGAAGTCAATTATCTTCTTGAAAGATTTGAAAACTTCGATTCTAAGCAACTAAAGGACTTTGTAATTAATTTGGCTAACCGGAGAGAGAATAGGTTTTTTTTGGTAGCGAAATGACCACACCTTCAAGATAACCGGTATCAAATAAGAAAAATTACTAAATAGTAAGCCCCTGTCTATATTTATATGGGCAAGGGCTGTTATTTTGATGTCCTTGGTCAGTTAGTAGAGTTATTCTAGAACGGATTTATCCAAAAAGTTCTGTTAATAAAAAACAACAGATAGAAAAATATAGATTGATGGAAGGAAGATATTAATTATGGGAGATAGAATATTTCTCTCTTCGCCTCACATGAGTGACGAAGGTTATGAAATGCAATATGTTAAGGATGCTTTTGATACAAATTGGATAGCACCTTTGGGTGAAAATGTGAATCAGTTTGAAAATGAACTGGCAACTAAAGTTGGCTCTAAAGATGCTGCAGCATTATCCTCAGGGACAGCAGCAATTCACATGGCTTTAAGAGCAGCTGGGGTCGTTGAAGGCGATATAGTGTTTTGTCCTACACTGACATTCTCAGCGACTGCCAATCCTATCATTTATCAAAATGCTATTCCTGTCTTTATAGATAGTGATTACGAGACTTGGAATATGTGCCCTAAAGCGCTGGAGAAAGCCTTTGAGAAGTATCCGAATGTTAAAGCAGTTCTTGTTGTTCATTTATATGGGCTTTCTGCAGATATGGATAAGATAATGGAGCTTTGTAAAAGACATAAAGTAATATTGATTGAGGATGCAGCAGAATCCTTAGGGACTTATTATAAAGGTAAACATACTGGGACTTTCGGAGAGTATGGAATTTTTTCTTTTAATGGCAATAAGATAATAACTACATCTAGTGGTGGAATGCTAGTCTCTAATGATGAAGAAAGAATTTCAAAAGTGAAATTCTGGTCTACGCAATCCAGGGATCAAGCGAGGCATTATCAACATAGTGAATTAGGATTTAACTATCGAATGAGTAATGTTGTTGCTGGTATTGGAAGAGGTCAACTTAAAGTATTAGATAAAAGAGTGAAAAAGAAGAATTATATATTTGAGTTTTATAAAAAAGAGCTGGGTGAACTTGAAGGGGTAAATTTCATGCCTAGTAACGAATGGAATGAACCAAATTATTGGTTAAGTAGCTTGACTTTAAGTGGCCGTGTAAGACCGATTGATGTTATGGATGCTCTTGAAAAAGAAAATATAGAATCAAGACCAGTATGGAAGCCTATGCATTTGCAACCATTCTTTAAAAAATATGATTTTATAGGAATAGATGTATCTGAAAGATTGTTTGAAAACGGTATTTGCTTACCGTCAGATACAAAGATGACAGATGATGATCTTTTTAGAGTCGTAGAAGTTATTAAAGGATTGTGGTCGAAGTGATAAATCCTTATAAAAGAATATTTAAAAGACCTCTAGATTTGATACTATCTTTATTTGCAATTATTTGTCTCAGCCCCCTAATTCTAATTATTGCCATTTTGGTAAGGATTAAACTTGGAAGTCCGGTCCTATTTAAACAAAAAAGACCTGGGTATAATGAGAAGGTTTTTACAATGTATAAATTTAGAACTATGACCGATGAGAGAGGTTTAAATGGAGAATTGCTTCCAGATAGTATACGATTAACTACGTTTGGGAAGTTTTTACGTTCTTCTTCACTGGATGAACTCCCTGAACTATTTAATATCCTTTTAGGTGATATGTCGATTATTGGACCAAGACCTCTCTTGGCACAATATTTACCTTTATATAATCCACGTCAAAAGCGACGTCATGAAGTTAGACCAGGTTTATCTGGATTAGCCCAAGTAAGTGGCAGAAATGCATTAAGCTGGGAAGAAAAATTTAATTTTGATATAGAATACGTAGACAATGTTAGTTTTCTTGGAGATTTGAAGATTATTCTTTTAACTTTCAAAAAGGTTTTGGTGAGAGAGGGAATAAATTCAGAAACAGCTGCAACAATGGAGTATTTTGAGGGTAATAAGATTAAGGAGGAATAACTGAATGAAAGACATAGTAATTATCGGTGCGGGTGGGTTTGGAAGAGAAGTTGCTTGGCTTATTGAAGAAATTAATAAAGTTAAACATGAATGGAATATTTTTGGATTTGTCGATGATAATGACAATATACATGGAACAGAAATATTTGGATACCCTGTTGTTGGAGATATCGAGTGGTTAAGAGGCCAAGAACTGCATGTAGTAAATGCAATTGGAGATCCATTAATTAAAAAGGATGTTATTAACCGAATGATAGGGAGTAAGAATAAATATCCCGTTTTAATCCATCCAAGTGTAATTTACTCAAATAGTGTAATTTTTGGAGAAGGTAGTATTATATGTCCGGGGACTATACTAACCGTAGACATTCAAATTGGCAAACATGTAATTATTAATATAGATAGTACTATAGGTCATGACGCTGTAATTGGTGACTATACAACCATACTTCCAAGTGTAAATGTATCTGGTTATGTAGAAACTAAGGAATGTGTAAGTGTGGGAACTGGATCGGCAATTATACAAGGTATAACCATTGGGGAAAATACTATCATTGGTGCAGGATCAGTGGTGGTAAAAGATTTACCTGCTAACTGTACAGCTGTAGGTGGCCCTGCAAAGCCTATTAAGTATCATATATAAATATAGCACAAGAATAAAATTTTTAAGTAATTTGTGTTGAATATTGGACTAGATTTATACACAACTCAAGTATGATGTAAGGAGCAATCAATGTAATGAATATACTTTTTTTATCACTTTCAGACTTTTCGACCATAGAAGAAAAAGGTATATACACCGATTTAATGCGAGAGTTTGTAAGTGAAAATCATAATGTATATATTATTTCTCCAACTGAAAAGTGGAAGGATAGACCAACAAAGTTAATAGATAAAGGGAGTTATAAGATACTTAAACTACAAATTGGTAATACACAGAAGACTAATTTGATAGAAAAAGGTGTTTCAACCCTCACATTGGAATCCAAGTTTCTAAAAGGAATAAAAAAGTATTTTTCAGACATTAAATTTGATTTAGTTATTTATTCTACACCGCCAATAACCTTACAAAAAGCAGTTGAATTTATAAAAAAAAGAGACAATGCAAAAACTTATTTATTGTTAAAAGATATATTCCCACAAAATGCAGTCGATCTAGGCATGTTGAAAAAGACAGGGATAAAAGGCCTTTTATATTTTTATTTTAGAAACAAGGAAAAAAAGCTTTATCATATTTCTGATTATATTGGATGTATGTCACAAGCAAACGTAGATTTTTTATTAAATAATAATCCTGAATTATCTCGTGAAAATGTTGAGGTATGTCCAAATAGTATAGAGCCTTTAATAATAGAAAAAGATGAAAATAGGATTGCTGAGATAAAAATCAAATATGAAATACCAATAAATAAAACAGTATTGATATATGGAGGGAATTTGGGTCAACCTCAGGGCCTTGATTTTTTAATTGAATGTTTGCGAGCTAATGAGAGAAATGAAAATATGTTTTTTATTATAGCTGGGTCAGGAACGGAATATTATAAACTCAAAAATTTTTTTGAGAACGAAAATCCCAAAAATGCACGGTTGTTCCCACACTTACCAAAAGATGATTATGATTTACTAGCTAACTCTTGTGATGTAGGGTTAATATTTCTAGATAAAAGATTTACAATTCCAAACTTCCCTTCGAGGCTGCTTTCTTATTTGCAGGCATCGATGCCAGTGTTGGCAGCAACAGATATTAGCACTGATATTGGGCAGATAATAGAGGGAGCCAATTTTGGCCTTTGGTGTGAAAGTGGAAATCTTGAAATGTTTAATAGTCATATTGATAAATTGTGTAATAGTAACCTAAGAGAGCAAATGGGTGTAAACGCAAGAAGATTTTTAGAAAATAACTATACGTCTAAACACTCATATGAAATAATAATGAGTCATTTTAAATAAGAAAGAGGTCTAATAATAATTATGTTTAAGGATCAAACTTTGTTAATAACTGGAGGTACCGGTTCTTTTGGACATGCAGTTATGAAAAGATTTCTAGATACTGATATTAAGGAAATAAGAATATTTTCTCGTGATGAAAAAAAACAAGATGATATGAGAAAACAATATAGGAATGACAAACTTAAATTTTATTTAGGGGATGTACGTGATTTGGCAAGTGTGAAAAATGCCATGCATGGAGTTGATTACATTTTTCACGCAGCTGCCTTAAAACAAGTTCCTTCATGTGAATTTTTCCCTTTAGAGGCTGTGAAAACCAATGTAATAGGAACAGATAATGTTCTAACTGGTGCTGTCGAAACAGGAGTTAAAAAAGTAATTTGTCTTTCCACAGATAAAGCAGCTTACCCAATTAATGCTATGGGAATATCTAAAGCCATGATGGAAAAAGTTTTTGTCGCAAAGTCAAATACGGTTGATTCAAACAAAACTCTTATTTGTGGAACTCGTTATGGGAATGTAATGGCTTCTAGAGGTTCTGTAATTCCACTATTTATTGAACAACTGAAAAGTGGTAAACCTCTAACAGTAACAGACCCAAACATGACAAGATTTTTAATGAGTCTTGAAGAAGCAGTAGAACTAGTAGTCTTTGCATTTGAAAATGCCGCGGCAGGGGATATTATGGTTCAAAAAGCACCAGCCTCAACAATTGGCGATTTAGCGCAAGCGATTAAGGAATTATTTAATGTTCAAAATGAAATAACAGTTATTGGTACACGGCACGGTGAAAAATTATATGAAACGTTACTTACTAGAGAGGAACATGTAGTTGCAGAAGATATGGGTGGTTTTTATAGGGTTCCTGCTGATAAGAGAGATCTAAACTATGATAAGTACTTTGTGGAAGGCGATCAGAAATTATCAGTTCAGGAAGAATACAATTCTCATAATACACAGAGGTTAAATATCGACCAAATTAAGGATAAACTTCTAATGTTAGATTATGTCCAAGAAGAGTTGAAAAGATGGAATCGAGTATGAAAATATTAGTTACTGGTGCAAATGGCTTCATTGGTAAGAATTTGGTATCGGAATTAAAAAACCGCAACTATTCGGAAATCTATGAGTATGTGAAGGATACAGATCAATCTTTGCTTAATGAATATTGTAAGAATGCTGACTTTGTATTCCATCTTGCTGGGGTAAATCGTCCTGAACACCTATCTGAATTTATGGAAGGTAACTATGGTTTTACTTTTAAGTTGTTAGAAACTTTGAAAAAACATAAAAACACCTGTCCTGTAATGATTTCTTCATCTACCCAAGCAATGCTGGACAATTCTTATGGTATTAGTAAGAAGGCCGGTGAAGATTTGTTATTCGATTACAGTAAAGAAACAGGAGCAAAGGTATTAGTTTACCGTTTCCCTAATGTATTTGGTAAATGGTGTAAACCGAATTATAACAGCGTAGTCGCTACATTCTGTCATAATATTGCTAATGAGTTACCTATCAAAGTAAATGATCCGAGTGTTGCTATGAATTTAGTTTACATTGACGATTTGGTTGAAGAACTTATCAATGCAATGAACGGAAATGAAAACTTGGTTGGTCATATTTGTGAGATTCCAATGATGCACAACATAACACTACAGAAGATAGTTGACTTACTATACTCATTTAAAAATAGTCGTAACGAACGGTCAATTCCTGATATGTCTGAAGAGTTCACAAAGAAATTATATAGTACGTATTTGAGTTATCTTCCCGAGAATAAATTCAGTTATGAACTTAAAATGAACGTAGATTCAAGAGGCTCATTCACCGAGTTTATCAAGACTCCCGAAAGAGGCCAAGTGTCTGTTAACATATCTAAACCGGGTATAACAAAAGGAAACCATTGGCATCATACGAAAAATGAGAAGTTTCTTGTTGTGAGTGGAAAAGGAGTTATTCGTTTTAGGAAAATTGGATCGGAAGACATCATCAAATATTTTGTTAGTGGAGACAAATTAGAAGTAGTAGATATACCACCTGGTTACACTCATAATATTGAAAATCTAGGTAAAACAGATATGGTAACGATAATGTGGGTTAATGAATTTTTTGATCCTAATAGACCAGACACATACTACTTGGAGGTTTAGCAATGAAAAAATTAAAAGTCATGACAGTTGTGGGTACGAGGCCTGAAATAATAAGGCTTTCAGCTGTTCTGAATAAATTAGAGGAATCAAACGCTATTGACCATATATTAGTTCATACTGGTCAAAATTATGATTATGAATTGAATGAAGTGTTTTTTAAAGACTTTAATTTGAAGAAACCTGATTATTTTCTAGAGGCGGCTACGGGAACTGCAGTAGAAACAATAGGGAATATTTTGGTTAAAATTGACCCTGTTTTGGAGGCAGTTAAACCAGAGGCTCTTTTAGTTCTCGGAGATACAAATAGCTGCTTATGTGCGATTGCAGCCAAAAGGAAACGAATACCGATTTTTCATATGGAAGCTGGTAACAGATGTTTTGACCAAAGAGTTCCGGAAGAAACAAATAGAAAGATAGTGGATCATACTGCGGATATCAATTTAACTTATAGCGATATAGCAAGAGAATATTTGTTAAGAGAAGGACTACCCGCGGATAGGATAATTAAAACTGGAAGCCCAATGTTTGAGGTTCTTAACTCTCGAAAAATGGACATCGAATCATCGGATATATTGGAAAGATTGAATCTTGAAGAAGAAAACTATTTTGTAATATCGGCACATAGAGAGGAAAATATAAATTCAGAAGTTAATTTTATGGACCTGGTTGGAAGTTTAAATGAAATTGCAAGAAAATATAAAAAGCCTGTTATTGTTAGTACACATCCTAGAACTAAAAAAATGATTGACATAAAGGGAATAGAATTTAACCCTCTGGTGAAAATCATGAAACCCTTGGGTTTTAATGATTATGTTAAACTTCAAATTAAGGCTAAAGCAGTTCTTAGTGATAGTGGGACAATTAGTGAAGAATCTTCGATTCTTGGATTTAAAGCCCTTAACATAAGACAAGCTCATGAGAGACCAGAGGCTATGGAAGAAGCATCTGTGATGATGGTGGGCTTAAAAAAAGAAAGAGTTTTGCAGGGATTGGAGATTTTAGAGTTACAAGAAAAGAATACCTTAAGAGTTGTAAATGACTATAGTATGCCTAATGTATCTGAAAAAGTATTAAGGATAATATTATCCTATACGGATTATGTGAATAGCGTTGTTTGGAGGAAGAGCATGTAATGAAAATTGCTAAAATTGCTCTTATTTGTCCTTCCAATTTGCTCTATATGCCATATGTAAATAATTACTTAAAAATAATTGAGTCCAATAATGTTGCATATGAAATCATTAATTGGGACAGATTTAATATCGAAGATGAGAATGATACCCTAAAGTATAAAGATTCTAAAATAGGACATCAGAGAAACTATTTAGATTATTTTAAGTATAAACAATTTTTAATTAAAGTATTAAAGACAAAAAAATATGATAAAGTAATTGTATTTGGCATCCAATTGTCATATTTTTTAAAAAGATTTTTAATTCAAGAATATAAGGGGAATTATATTCTGGATATCCGTGATCACAATCAAATAATAAACTTTTTTGGGATAAAAAAAATAGTTGATAACTCTAATTTTACTGTTATTTCTTCTCCAGGGTATAAGGATTGGTTACCGATGAGTAATAAATATATAGTCAATCATAATACAGTTATAGATTGTATAGAGGATTTAATGGAGGCTAAACTTAAATCCAACCTAAATAAAATTAATGTATCCTTTATTGGGGCAATAAGGGATTATAACATTAATTTTGACTTTATAAATGTCTTAAGAAACGATGAAAATATTAATATGTTTTATCATGGAGAAGGAGACATTAATAAAGATATTGAGGAACATTTAAAAAAGAATGAAATAAAAAACGTTTTATTAACAGGAAGATTTAATAAAGAAGATGAAGCTTATTTATATAAAAAAAGCGATTTGATTAATGTACTAAGATTTAATGATGGAATTAATAACAAAACTGCGCTCCCTAATCGATTGTATAATGCCATTCTTTATGGTAAACCACTCTTAGCTTTTGAAGGAACATACTTAGCTGAGCAAATTAAAGAGTATAATCTTGGTTTGGTAATAAGTTCATTTAACAATGTTGAAGAAAAAATAAAAATGTATATCAAAAGTTTTGATATTGAAAGTTTTGATAATGGTAGAAAAAAATTTTTTGAAAAAACGATTTCAGACAACCAGTATTTTAAAAGCCAATTAAATAAATTTTTAGGAATTTAAAAATGGAAAAAAACCATATGAATAAGAATGCATTGAATGAAAATAAAATAAATATTTTATCATCAAATAAATTTATATTTATAGTAACATTTTTCCTTCTTATTATTATCACTTCGATTTTCACTTTTTCATTTTCGGTATTTGTAGCTCAAATATTATTTGCTACTTTTACTATAATTTTTATTAATAGAAAATTTGAACGAAGTGCAAACATATATCTTTTAATATATTTAGTTTCTATTTCTTTTGTATTTTTAATTTACTATGCAAACCAGATATATTATGGTTCTCCGTATTATATTGGTGGGTCAGATGATTTGAATTTTGAAAAGTGGGGCATTGATGTATATGATGCAAATCTAGTTAATCCCCATAAAGTATTAGAATCCGGGATAATTGGTCAGTTTCACAACTCACCTTTTTTTGCTGTATATATGTCTATATTGATAAGATTTTCTAACATCTTTGGTGAGTATAGTACTTTTCTTCCTAGAATTCTAAATGTATATTATTTAATCTGGATTTGTATGTTGTTAGAATTTTTACTGAAAAAATACGCTGACTTTTCTTTTAGAAAAATAAAGCTAAGCATTATTATATTCGCATTGACACCAAATATACAATTTATTAATGCCCATGTTTTCAGAGACACTTTCAATTTACTTCAAATAATGCTGATAGTAATTTTATTTGATCAACTAATAAGTCGAAATTTAATCTTAAAAAAGTTAATCTATATAATTTTTCTTTCATTTATAATTTTTATAACGTTTTATACCCGGACAAATTCTTTAGTTTTTTCAGGTGTATTAATTATCTTTATATTGGCTGTACGATTAAAAATCAACCTGCATTTTTATCTCCTAGCAATCATTCCGTTTGTCATTCTTAGTGATTTTACAGAATTAATCGGATTAAAGAAGTTTACAGAAATTTATGGTAGTTATGTACAAACAAATGCCGGTGACGGATTAAGTAGGATCGTGTTTACACAGCCACTAGTACCTTTTGGAATAATATTACGTGGGTTTTATGCTTTTATAACACCTTTCCCGAATTTTTTTGATTTATTCAAAGAACCGAATAAGGTTTTGTTTGATATAACCATGTTATTAGTTTATTTAGGTGTTGTACTACAAATATTCGCTATTCCTTTTATTATAAAAAGGATATTTAAAATTGATTGGTTATCGTTATCCTTCTTAATATGGTTTCTGGCGATAATTGCTACTACATTTACATTTAGGCATATACTTATTTACTATCCTTTTTTGGTTGCTGTGGGGGTTGATGGTTATATTTTATCTAGCAAAATAAATAGAAAGATATCTGTATTCTTTGTTGGATTAATGGGTATATCCTTAGCGGTCATCTATATCTCACTTAAATTTTTATAGGAGTGTTCTAATGAAAATTTTGTTTGTTTCAATGGTTAGTTTTGAAAATAATACATCTGCCACAATACAAAATAAGGGTATTATAAAAGGCTTATCATCTATAGGTCATGAAGTTGATATTCTGACTTTAAGGCCAGATCCAAATTCTTTCAGTTTTGATGATTCGATAAATGATATTAAGGATGTTATTAAGGATGCATATTATATTGATATTGATAAAAAGTATTCAGCCTTAATGTCTAAAAAATCAATGAGTATGACACAAATAGAAAATACTGCTAAGGTTAATATTCTTAAATTAATAAAAAAAAATGTAAGAAAATTTTTAAAAAAAATTTATGAACATACTTCTATTTTTGATGCTCAGAAGATAAATGTTAAAGGTGTATCAAATGTTAACATTGATTATTCAAAATACGATTTCATAATATCAGCTTCGGACCCTAAATCCTCACATTTAATAGTTGAAAAGATTATTAAAGAGAACAAATTGTTTAAAGGTAAATACATTCAATATTGGGGGGACCCAATGTACAATGATATTACTCGTGAAAGTGACTGGAGAGATGTATTAGTTAAACATAAGGAAAAGAGATTGCTATCTTTAGCTGATAAAATTGTTTATGCCTCTCCATTAACATTAAAGATTCAAAAAAAAACATACCCAGAGCTAGCATATAAAATGGATTACGCTAATCAAGTATATATTAATGAATCATATGAGCAAAAAGGTTTAGAAAAAGTGGAGAGAGTAAGTTCAAGAATCACAGTTGGATATTTTGGTGCTTATGATTCTTCTGTTAGGAACATAGTGCCATTGTATAATGCGGGTAAGACGGCGGACTTTAATTTGAATATATGTGGTGCAACTGATTTATCGCTGCCAAGTATAAATAATGTATATATTCATGGAATGCTATCCTATCAGCAGGCGGTCAAAATGGAGAAGGAGTCAAATATTTTGATTTGTATTTGTAATAAGAGAGGGACACAAATACCTGGTAAATTATACTATAGTACAGGCTATCAAAAGCCTATTGTTGTTATATTGGATAGCGAATACAAAGAAGAGTTAAAAGAATATTTACAATCGTTCAAAAGGTTTATTTTATGTGAAAATGAAGAAGGTTCTATTAAGGAAGCAATAGAAAAAGCTAAGAACCAATTAGCAAAGAGAGATTTTCCAATTTCAAAGAATTTAACTCCGGAATTTATGGCCCAGAAAATATTGGATATTAATTAAGTATTTATTACAGTGAGCAAGGATATGAAATTTATCATATGAAACTAAATCAAATAATCAAACAAACTCAAAATTCGAATGTTGTAAAAAATGGAGTATGGCTATATGTTCTTCAAATATTCAATACAATTATACCTTTAATAACATTACCATATGTCACTAGAATTCTTGGACCGACACATTTCGGAATGTTTTCGGCTGCTTTAAATTTAGTCGGATATTTTCAAATTATCGTGGAGTATGGTTTTAACTTATCAGGTGTGAGGAAAATATCCCTTGCAAAAGATAAGAATGAAATATCAGGAATTTATAGTCGGATTACTTTCAGTAAAATTCTGTTATTTTTTATTAGTATTTCAATTATGATTTTTGTATCCTTCTTAGCAGGTATTTCCAAAGTCCAATTTATATGTATGTTTATACTATACATAATGGTCTTAGGTACAGCACTCCAACAAACTTGGATTTTCCAAGGATTACAATTCATGAAATATATTACTATTATTAGTGTTTTATCGAGAACTGTGTCTGTATTAATGATTTTTTTATTGATAAAAAACCCCGAGCATTTATATTTATACTGTATTTTGTATTCATTGACTTTTCTTCTTATGGGAATAATTAGTCTTTTAATCATTAAGTTTAAGATAAAATTACATTTAAAGATTGTTAACTGGAAAGACATTCTAGAAGAGCTTAAAGATGGTTGGGATTTATTTACTACAAGTGCCATGACTAAAATATTTAGTGGCATCGGTATAACTGTATTGATATTTACAAATACAAGTAGCAGTGTAGGAATATATTCTGCTATTCAAAAGATACCATTAATTATAATATTATTTTATACTCCAATTGATCAGGTAATATTCCCGTATATAAGCCGGCACTATGATACTTCATTTAAAAATGGCTATGAAAAGGTTAAAGGTATAGCGAAAATTGTTGTCCCAATTGTTCTTATTTTAAGTTTAACAATGATTCTTGCATCTAAATTAATTATTGATATATTATTTGGTGAGCAATATTCAGTTTACTCATATTTACTATTACCGCTTGTGATATGGATGAGTTTAAGCATTTTCAACAATTTATTAGGCATTCAAATTTTAGTGGCAAGTGGACATTCTAAAGAATATAGTTCCTCTTTCAAGATTGGTGTTATAGCAATAATTATATTTAATGTCGTGTTAGGAATTATAGGTGGTATGAAAGGCATTGCTATAGCTGCCATGCTTGCAGAATGCATACTGACTATAGCAATAATTTATCAAATTAAAAAAATAAAGCACTCGGATACTCCTAAGGTGAAATCGACTTAAATTACAAATCAATTTAGCGCATACAACTATTTATTAAAAGATATGTTTAAATGGTACATGCTTTGTTTATAAAGCTTCTGTAATTGAGATAATCTAAAGAAGTTGGTTGATGACATGAAAAATAAAGTTATTGTTGTATTTGGTACGAGGCCAGAGGCTATAAAGATGTGCCCATTAATTCAGGAATTAAAAACGCGCCCGAACTTGAGTACAATTGTTTGTGTTACGGGCCAGCATAGAGAAATGTTAGATCAAGTCTTAAAGGCATTTAATATCATCCCGGATTATGATTTATCTATTATGAAAGAAAAACAAACCTTATTTGATGTAACAATTGGTATACTTGAAAAAATGAAAGAAGTGTTAGTTGAAACAAATCCTGACGTGGTTTTGGTTCATGGTGATACTTCTACTACTTTTGCTACAGCATTAGCATGTTTCTATTTGCAAATACCTGTTGGACATGTTGAAGCCGGATTAAGAACTTATAATATAACTTCTCCCTATCCAGAAGAGTTCAATCGACAAGCAGTAGGAATTGTTGCAAAGTATAATTTTGCACCCACTAATATGTCTAAAGAAAATCTTCTAAAAGAAGGGAAAAATTCATCTGCAATATTTGTAACTGGTAATACTGCCATTGATGCCCTTAGGACTACTGTAAAAGAAGACTACTTTCATGAGCATCTTGAATGGGCGACTGGCAGCAGACTCATTATGATTACTGCTCATAGAAGAGAAAACCTTGGCGAACCGATGAAAAATATGTTTAAAGCTATTAAAAGAATTGTCAATGAACATAAAGATCTTAAGGCTATATATCCTATTCATATGAACCCAGTAGTGAGAGAAGCGGCTAATGAGATTTTAGGTGATTGTAATAGAATAAAGATAATAGAACCATTGGATGTTTTGGATTTTCATAACTTTCTTTCGAGGTCATATTTGATTCTTACTGATAGTGGCGGAATACAAGAAGAGGCACCTAGTTTAGGTAAGCCTGTACTTGTTATGCGTGATACTACCGAGCGTCCAGAAGGTATAGCTGCTGGCACTTTAAAACTAGTTGGAACTGATGAAGAGGTAATTTATCAATCGTTTAAAAAGCTAATTGTAAATAACGAAGAATATGAAAAAATGAGTTGTGCTAGTAATCCATATGGTGATGGACATGCAAGTAAGAGAATAGCAGATGTCTTGGAAAAGAGTTTAACGATACAAAAAAATTGAAGAATCAAATATAACAAAAAAATAGCTTCCCATCTTCTTTTTTTTATCGAAATTTCAAGATTTTAATAATATACTGATATTTACAATTCACTCTTTGATCCTTAAAATGTTTTGATTATTTTTATGGGAAGAATAAGTTCCCAAACTAGTTAACATACAATAACGAAGCCCGTGAAGAGGTTATACCCTATGCTTAAAACTAAAAGAGAAATAGAATTAACCCGAATTTTTAGTATCTTATTTTTTCCGTTATTATTATTTAATGTACTAGGAGAAACAGTACTTCAGCCTTATAGAGATCAAGCTAGGGTTGCAGTTGATATTACCCTTGTTATTTCCTTTCTTTTACTTATATATTTGTTAATAAAAGATAAAGGTATTGGATTTGAGTATAAGAAAATATATTTAGGTTTTATTTTATTGAGTGGTATTTACTTACTTACCCACATAATAAATGATAATTTTAAGGAAAATGAACAGCTTCTACTTTTATATCTCACTTTTGCTTTTATAATATTAACTATGAAAATTAAATGGCGCCCGGATCATATCATTATCTTTGGTTATATTGTAAATATGGTTATTATATTTTTCTTTTTTCATTGGATTAATAATGATTATACTTTAAAAATGTATAAAGGGATTTTTGGAAACTCAAATGTGTTTGCAACCTTCCTTTTTTCTCTTCTATATTTTCAAGCAATTAATATTTATAATAAATCGGTAATTAATAGAGTATTATTTTTATTGGGGACAGCATTAAACCTAATATTAATTTATATGACAACTTCGAGAGCAGCTTTATTATCTGTTGTTGTTATACTTGGTTCATGGTTATTATTGAAATTTTCGAGACAATTATTCTCAAAGCTTTTTTACCTAGTTATAGCCGCCAATTTCCTTTTTTTAGGATTGTATGTATTATTGGCTAAGTCATCGTACGCAGATACAATTAATAATCTATCTCTTAGATATACTCAAAAGCTTTTCTTTTCAGGAAGGGAAAATATTTGGGGTGATGTAATAGATTTTGGCATGACTTCACCACTGTATGGTCACAAGGTAGGAATCCATATTAAAGAATATATATTTACTAGTCCTGTCTATCATGTTCATAATCAATATCTGCAAGTTTTCGTTGAAGTTGGATTTTTAGGATTATTTACTTTCCTACTTCTATTATTTTTTATTTGGAAGTCTTTTCAAAAAAATTTAGACTGTAATTATGTTCAATGGTCAGCGTGTTTCTTTCTAGGTTTGCTAGTATTCCAAAACATAGAAATCTCACTATTTTTTAATATGCAAGCTATTGGAATGATTCAATGGCTAATTATATCTATTGGTGTCAGTATGTCAATGCAAAAGATTGAATATAACAATCATGAGCCAAATATTAGACGAAGGTATAGAGGGAAATTGCTATCCAAAGTATAAAGTACTGCTGCAGAAAATAAATGATAGGGGTATCCCTGTCGTCAATTCAGGTTGTGGATAAAAGGGGGATAAGAATGCACTCAGTCCGAACCCCTTTTTCACTTTTATTAATTTTACCTAAGGACAGACTTTCCCAAAGTCCATTTTTACGGCATTTTTGGGCCTTCCCATATCCAATTGGATATCTTTTCCATATTAAAGGCAGCAAAAGTAAGTATCACCTGCAGGGGAAATATTTTTAGTCCCCTAAGGGTTGTCCAACTTCTTTTCTCTTTTAGAATACCCGCTCGATCATCTCCTTGCGCTTTGCATTATTCTCTGCTTCAAATGGTCCGCCTAAAATGCACTCCTTAAGGAGTGGGAACTCTGAACACTTTTTAGAATTAAACTTATATTCTCGATAACCTTCTCTTGTGGTACTGCGATAACTAATTCTTGGACATTGGGATAAACATAGACATCTTGTTCTTTGTGATATGTAAACTTCCATTTTGGAAAAAGTCTTTTTGGGAGTTGATACCTATGAAGGCGATTACATAAAAATACTTCGGTCGTGAAGACTTTTACAAATTTGATTCCTTAAATAACCTGAGTCGAGTGCCACTGCTTCTACTTTAAATCCAAAAGGTCAATCCGGGGATCCAACTTAGAAAGGTAAGGGACAGTGTTTGGACTTTTCCTGGAGTAACATAGGCGTTATGATATTAATCCTCATATTAGTAGTAAGGTGGTCTAGATAACAGAACATTTATTGCTTATTTCTTTGGACATGGAACCACAATCAGGATCGGTTGTACTTTTTCGGACCTCCTTGGTCTCTGTCACCTTCTCTCTTTCTTTTAGAGCTTTTTTCCGTGGTTTAATCTGTCATCATCAACAGTCTATTGAATTCTTCTAAGTATTACCTAGGCTTAGCTTCTACTTCTTTACGAGTCAGTTTATGCCTATTGGCAATTTGCTTTAAGGTGAGTGGAATTAGTAAATAAAACTCTCCCACCGACCATTCTATGATTAATGCTTGAAGTATTATTTCATCAAGGATTACTTGAAAGATGTTTGTATCCTTTAAACAAGTTCATTGATTCCGACTGATTGTTCCAATGGTCCACTACAGGGTTATTGAGCTTCAAGATTAGGAACCATCGATAGGCCACATTTATCTGCACTTCGCGTTCTAATTCTAGTTCCGAACGGATGCCATAAAAGTCACCCATAAACATAATCTTAAAAAGAATAATCGGTCCTAAGGACGCCCATTATTCTAAGAATATAAGGGACGGACTTTCTCCCTATAAAAGAAAAATTCCGTATACTTATCAACCTTTCTTAAGAGGTGATACTAAGGGACCAAGTCTTCAAAAAAGACAAATTTCACTTCATTATGTGAATCTCTTTTCGGTTTGAACATTCAATTCACCATTCTAAGTATAATTAATTATATTATAATAAATTTACGAGGTGAATTAATGAAGAGAATAAACAAAAATAAAGGCTATCGAGAGTTTCTCGGCAGCCTGAGGAACATCTCAAAAGTTCCTTCTTAGTAATAATATATTCTATTGTCTAAGCTTCTCCCACTCACTATAAGGAATAACCTTAAACTTAATCTCTTCAGGTATACCATGATATTCCTTGAAGGTTTCATATTGATATCCATCTATAATCGGTGTGCTTAACCATAAATATTGCTCATAGGGTAACCGGGTTAAAATGATTTCTTCCTCTCCGACTGCAACTTTTTCTTTTATATAGGCCATCCTCTCACGATCAACGGATCCATTCATTGTAAACACGTAAATATAGCTGATGGATAGGGCAAGAACTAATATGGTAAATACTTTATTTAGGGCTGCTAAATTGAAGTACTTATCTCTTATAATATATAATCCCATTTCAATTGCTGCTAGGACAAAGAATGCATAGGGAGCGATGAAGTTTCTTGGTCCAAATGGATGAACGAAGACAAGAGGTCCCGCAAGTACCAATACAGAAAGTAAGTAAAAACATATTTTGTATTTAAGGTTTTTGTCAGTAATATACAATAATACAGTCAAAATGATACTTATATAAAACACCAATGAGAAAATGGATTCAAATATATGTGTATCGAGTTTGAAGAAGCTAATTCTCAGATAGGTCACAATAAAAATTTTATAAAATGGATAAATACTCAGCACATACAATAGAATTGTTTTTAATCCCTTGAGAGCTTTTTCTGATTTTATTAAAAGAATAATACAAAACAGGGAAAGCACCAGGTTTAAGATGACATTGTTTAGAAACAGCATAGGATATATTTGCTCACTATACACATCAAAGATCCTCTGAAAAAAACCAACCTCTTCTCCAACAGAACTTTCTTCAGGCTTGATGGATCTATAGGTATCTGCCCCGGTTAATATTTTAGAGTAAGCTCCATTGGTAAACATGATTCCTGCCCCAATAATAGTGGAAATTAAATAGGAAACATGAACAGCATAAACTTTTCTAAATCTCAGAAAGCAAAACAAGATAACGAAAAACGCCATTACAACTGCATAAATTGTAATATGCTCAACAAATAGCTGCGTCATAATGCCTAAAGGGATAACAAAGACTGTCAACCAGCTTTTATATTGGGGAGGAGCGTCCTCAAATATATTTTTTATTAAGACAAGATACATTAAAACAAAAGCAATTGAAGTGATATAATTTGAAAATCCGGCAACCCAAGCATAAGTCTGGCTTATAATATTGACAGGCACACATAGGAATAAGAGAAGACTTAAAAGATAGCCAAATACTGAAGGAGTCTTAAGCATGCTTCCTGCCAGAATTACTATTAAAGTAGAAAAAACCGCCATAATGAAAAATCTTGGCCACTCAACACGTGTAAGATAAAGTTCAAAAAGGTTGCCTAAATATCGCCCATTATAATTTTCAAACCAATTTTTTAAACGTGCCCACCCATCAGAACTACCCCATGTCCAGTCATCATGGGTTAAAGGGGTATTATAGGCAAGGTAAAAATATAACAAAAAAACAGCAATAGAAAAGATACTTATAAATCCTTTGTTCTCCCGAAAAACTGAGGTTTTCACAATAGCACTCCATTCTTGAATCAAGATGTCAAAAAATAAAATAATGCTGCTTAAGAATCTTTTTGAGTTTTAAAGATAAATTGTTTGCTAAAAATATAGTTGGCAACTAGCACTACAAAGTTTGCAAGGATTTTTGAGATCGTTCCATTTATGCTTAAACCGCTTACTAATAAGATCATGATGCCTAAATCCATGAAAAAAGATAAAAGCCGGAAACCAAAAAAGGATGACATTTCGGTGAGCCGGGCTTTCATGGTTGGTGTATGACTTTTAAATACATATTTTTTATTAGAAAAATACGCAAAAAGTACAGCAGCAATCCAAGCAATAGTGGTTGAGACTCTATAATCTAATCCCAAAATTTCTTCTGAAATCCAATATGTCACAATGTTAACTAGAGTAGTAAAGCCACCCATGATGATATACATGGCAATTTTATGAAAGTCTTTTTTCATATTGTTTTAACTCTTTCTGATTATTGTATTCTTCTACAAAATATAGGGGCCTATTTTTTGTTTCATTAAAAATTCGCCCTAAATATTCACCGATGATGCCGAGCGATATGAGCTGTATCCCTCCCAAAAATAATATTACAACCATTAGAGACGGGTAACCGCTAACGTTAGTTCCAAACAATAAAGTTTGAAAAATGATAACCAAAAGATAGATGAAAGATAAAATAGAAATGATAAATCCCATAATTGAAGATAATCTTAATGGGAAGGTTGTAAATGAGGTTATACCTTCCAGCGCTAATTCGATCAGGTTAGAATAGCTCCATTTCGTATCTCCTCCAGCTCTTGGTGCCGCTTCATATTCGATTTCTTTCTTGTTGAAGCCAATCCAGCTGTACATTCCTTTAGTATAACGCTGCGATTCTCTTAGTAATTTAAGAGCATCTACACAACGCCGGTCAAGTAATCGAAAATCACCGGCATCTGGAAGTATATGAATCCTTGTCGTCTTCTGTAAAAATTGGTAGTACTTCTTGGAGGTGAATTTCTTCAGCCAGTTTTCACCCTCGCGTTTGATTCGTTTGGCATAAACATCCTCGTATCCCAATTCCCAGTATTTGATCATTTCCGGGATTAGTTCTGGTGGATGCTGCAGGTCCGCATCCATGATAATAACAGCATCTCCTTTTGCATAATCAAACCCAGCTGCCATGGCTGTTTCTTTCCCATAATTTCTTGAAAGATCGACATATGAAATACGTCTATCAAACTCTCGCAATGATTTAATGGTATTGAGAGTATGATCTGAACTTCCATCATTTATGAATAAAATCTCAATGTTATAACCAGGCAGTTCGTATGCAACATTACTGATCCTTTCATATAACATATCGAGAACCTTTTCTTCATTGTAAGCAGGCACTAATATGGTGATTAACTTCATTCGATTAATACCCCCATTGTTCTATTATCCTCCTGGTAAATTGACATAAAAGATAATACCCCTATTTAATTTGAATAAACAGAAACTAATATATCAATCTAGATATTGTATCTTAATATTAATTGACTCATTGTTAAGTTAACAAATTTTTAATGTTTATGGAATTTATAACCATCAACTATGTAAAATGGAAAATTTCATAAAGGAATCATAGAAAAAGTAGTGGAAGGTAAGTCATTAAATAGTTATTGGAATATTCGTAAACTTGACATGATTCGACAATCCCCTTTTAATTAGAAGAGGATTTTTAAAGCCTGCTAATAGAAGGGGAAGAAATCATGTTATTTAGTTCTACGGTGTTTTTATTTGCGTTTTTGCCTATTGTTTTTTTATTGTACTTTTTAGGTCATCCTAAGCTTAAGAATATGATCTTACTTGCGGCAAGTTTGTTGTTTTATGCTTGGGGAGAACCGAAGTTTACAATCATCATGCTTCTATCCATTTTAATGAACTATGTTTTTGCTTTGATTGTCGATGCAAAAAGAGAACATGGTACAGCTGTTAAATGGGTTATGTCCATTATGGTGCTTGCAAATTTACTTTTATTGGGCGTATTCAAATATGCCAACTTTATTGTTGATAATTTGAATGCTCTGATTGGCACCACTATTGAAATTCCTTCAATTCCATTGCCGATTGGGATTTCCTTTTTTACTTTCCAGGCGATGAGCTATGTCATCGATGTGCACCGAAAAGATGGTAGGGTACAAAAGAACCCAATCAATATGGCCCTTTATATTTCTTTATTTCCACAGCTGATCGCTGGTCCAATAGTACGTTATCAGACAGTCGCTGATCAGATTAATAAGAGAATAGAAAGTCTGGAGAAAATTGCTGAAGGGGTTAGAAGATTTCTGATTGGTTTAGCAAAGAAGATGTTTCTGGCTAATAATGCCGGTCTGGTCGCGGATCAAATCTTCTCACAGAATCCCGGAGAGATGTCAGTAGGAATGGCATGGATTGGGATTATCGCTTATTCCCTGCAGATTTACTTTGATTTCTCTGGTTATTCGGATATGGCGATTGGCTTAGGGAAGATGTTCGGGTTTGATTTCCTTGAGAACTTTAACTATCCATATATCTCAAAGTCAGCAACGGAATTCTGGCGCCGCTGGCATATTTCCCTCGGAAGCTGGTTTAGGGATTACTTGTATATCCCTCTGGGCGGGAATCGAAAAGGGGAAATAAGGACTTATATGAACCTTTTCATCGTCTGGTTTGCTACAGGCCTGTGGCATGGAGCGAGCTGGACGTTCATAACCTGGGGTCTTTATTATGGGTTCCTGATTATGTTAGAAAAAGCATTCCTGTTAAAGTTATTTAAAAGGATTCCAAATTTCCTGCAGCATATTTATGCGCTATTGATTGTTATGATTGGATGGGTATTCTTCCGGTCTGAAACTTTTACCTACGCATTTGACTATATTAAAACAATGTTTGGTTTAAATGGTATCGGATTATGGGATGAAAAAGCCGCATTCTATACCTATGAGCATGGAGTTATTCTGGTACTGGCTATAATTGGAGCTACTCCTATAGTTAAAATGCTGCTAGATTGGCTGTCTGCTGAAAATCAGAATAACGTCGCTAGTATAGGTAAAAATATTGCTTTAAACTCATACTATGTAGTTATTTTTGTACTATCGGTCATTTATGTGGTTTCAACAACCTTTAATCCGTTTATTTATTTCCGTTTCTAAAAAAATTAAAGGGAAAGGGGTGTGAAAATTGCCTTATAAAATGAAAGATCTTTTTATAGTATCTGTATTTTTTGGTGTGATTTTTTTCTTTGGTGCTGCTGCACTACTGTCAAACGACAGAGCTTCTTCGCAGCTGGAGGGAAGAACACTAGCTAAAAAACCGGTTGCTGACCCGGATGAAATGGTCTCAGGCGAGTACTTCAAAAAGTACGATCGTTATTTTTCAGATCAGTTTCCCTTACGTGATAAATGGATTGAAGGGAATGCCTTTATAGACAAAAATGTCTTAGCAAAAAACTATATAAGAGGTATTTACATCAATGATAATGGCTACATGATTACGCCTATAAATCCTCCGAATAATGGAAGTTCCATCGTTAATATTAATAAGACAATGAATTCATTTTCGGCAGACTTAAATCGAAGTAATGTAAAGACCTATTTTGCCTTAGTTCCAAATAAGTCTACGATGATGGAGAAGGACCTGCCTGATTATATTGAAAGCCATGCTAATGAACTGACAGATAAGCTCTTGAATGGCTTTTCAAAAGATGTCAGGGCAATTGACTTCAGGGAAGAAATGAACACCCGGATGGAACAGGAGAATAACCTATATTTTTATACTGACCATCATTGGAAGCCAAAGGCTGCCTATTATGCATACGAAAGAATAGTTAATGAAATGTCAGGAGATTTTCCACAGATTGGGAACCCGGTTAAAAAGGATTACTTTGAGTGGAAAGAGCATCCTGCCCCATTTTATGGGTCGGAAGCAAGAAAAACAACAGAAGTAAACGCTGCTAAGGCAGACACGATTACACTTGTGAATCCAAAAAATGAAAAAGAACCTTTAACTGTGTGTTACGGTGGATCCTGTGATAAAACATTCTATGATCTAGACGTCCTCGAAGCTAAGGATGTTTACAGTAATAAGTACGTAACATACATGTCAGGGGATGTTCCAGAAGGAATTATTAAGAATCCAAATGTTAAGAATGGGTTAAAGGTACTTATTTTAAAGGATTCATACGCGAATCCGATGATTCAATTTATGGCCAGGAGCTTTGAAGAGACAAGACTTCTTGATTTGAGAAAACATGATAATCTGGATGTAAATCAGTACGTTTTAGAAAATGGAATTGATGCAGTAGTCTTTGTTCACAATATCAACTCGATTGTTGTTACTCCTGCCTTCCTCAACCTGTAAATTTACAACTCGAAAGACCGGATTTCTATCTGGTCTTTTTTTTGTTTCGAAAAAGACAAATTTATCGTTTCTTTTACAAGTTTCGATAAATTAATAGGTAATTTTAAGCATTTTTAATAAAACTATTAACTTTTTTGAAAGAATTTAGGATAATAATAGAGAATTATGAAAAAGGAGGAGAGTTTGCTATTAATTTTCGACAACTGAATAATCCTTTGTTCTCATTGTTTTTTTTGATATTATTGGCATTTGGCTTTTCAGGCAATGATGTTAAAGCGGCTGAAGGGGATTGGACTGCTTCTTTTTACCCGAATATGACTCGGAGCGGAACACCAATAACCAAGACATACAGCAATCTGAATCTATCTTGGGGATCGGGTTCACCTGACTCAAGAATTCCTTCAGATTATTTTTCTGCCAAAATATCAAAACGTGTTTCAGTCAGTGAACCAGGAAATTACCGGATAAGTGGAGTTGCAGATGATGGAATTCGCATCTATGTTGACGGTGTTAGAAGGTTCGATTACTACACAGATGGAGTGCATAGATTCAATAACGAATTCTACTTATCGCAAGGAACTCATGTTGTGACCATTTTGTATTACGAACGTAAGTGGAGTGCATCATTGCAGGTCGACCTGGAGAGAATCCAGGAGCATATTTCTTCCGATAATTGGAATGTATCTTTTTATCCGAATTTTAGTCTTAGCGGGACACCGATCACTCGAAGTGTCGGTGATTTGAACTATTATTGGGGACATGGTTCGCCTAGCCCATATATCCCAACAGACTACTTTACGGCAAAGGCATCCAAGCGTGTTTCTGTCAGGGAACCAGGGAAGTATAGGATTAAAGGTCTTGCAGATGATGGTGCCCGGATTTATGTTGATGGTAAACGTAGATTCGATTACTGGACTGATGGAATTCATCGTTTCAACAATGAAATCTATTTAACCGAGGGTACCCATGTAATTACTATTGTCTACTATGAACGTAAATGGAGTGCAGCTTTAGACGTTGACGTGGAAAAAGTAGAGGAACAGCCTCCAACAGATAGCTGGAAGGCTACATACTACCCTACAGTGAATTTTGTAGGAACTCCTGTTGTACGTTCAGCCAACGAGCTGGATTTTTATTGGGGTTCTGGGTCACCTGCATCTGGTATACCTACAGATAATTTCTCTGCTGTATATGAACGAAAGCTGGTGCTTGATTCACCAAGGACATTCAAGCTCTCGGGATTAGCAGATGACGGAATCAGAGTATACATTGACGGCATAAAACATCTTGACCTTTGGGCTGATGGTGTAAATCGTTTTAACAAGGACATTTCACTTACTGCTGGTACTCATATTGTTAAAGTAGAGTACTATGACCATAAATGGAGTGCAGCTATTGATTTGGATTTACAAGACATAACGCCTGTCAATGTTCCGCCGGGATACTGGAAAGCGACATTGTACCCATCTGCAGATTTAACTGGAACACCGGTAAACGCTGCATACCAGGATTTAAACTTCTATTGGGGAAGTGGTTCACCGCATGTGAATATCCCAAGCGATAATTTTTCTGGAGTCTTTGAAAAAACGATTACAGTAGCGCAATCCGGAAATTACCGTTTTGTCGGAAAAGCTGATGACGGTGTCAGAGTCTATGTAGATGGCGTAAAGAAAATCGATTTGTGGAGAGATGGCGTCCAGACAATTAATACTCCAATTCCGCTTTCTGCAGGGAATCACCAGGTTAGAGTAGAGTACTATGACCGTAAGTGGAGTGCTGCTCTAGATTTGCAGTTAATAGAGGATTTTTGGGATGCTAAGTTTTACCCTAATTCAAGCTTGTCTGGAACTCCAGTTAACCTGGCTTACAACGAGCTGAATCTTGCATGGGGTGCCGGTTCACCGCACACAAGCATTCCTGTTGATGAATTTTCTGGTGTTCTTGAAAAGCAAGTCTTTATCGATAAGGCAGGCAAGTATAGTCTTACGGGAAAAGCTGATGATGGAATCAGAATTTACGTCGATGGCGTGAAACAGCTGGATTTATGGAAAGACGGAGTAAATGAGTTTAACCATAATATAAACCTGTCTCAGGGTCTTCATACCATAAAGGTAGAATATTATGACCGTAAATATAGTGCTACTCTTGTGATGGACTTAAAAGAAGTAACCATTCGTAAGGTAACTACCTATACACAGTATGATGTAACTTATACTGAAGCGCTTAATAGGCAAATAGGTGTTTCTCAAACCGATAAAAGATACGATGCATACGTAAGAAGTGATGCGCTGATTGTAGATGCTGCCACTCCTAATGTGGGATATGTCAATGGGGCTGGCTGGAATGTCCGAGGAGTGCCAGTAGATGGATGGGTCCTTGGTAAGTTGAATGATAAAGAAAAAGTTACAATTTACTCAAAAGCTAAGCAATCAGATGGGTATGACTGGTATAAGATTTATTATAATAGAACTTGGGTAAATCCTAGTCCAACAGATATCTCTTACTACCTGAATCCTAATACGTTTGCACTGGGAAGTTCACAAAGCTATCAGTTTATTAAACTATCTCAGCCGGCTGATTCTGATCCAACCGAGGTTAACCAAAAGGTCCTAACCAACAAAGGTGTTCTTTCTGGTAAAGCTTCTGTGTTCCTGCAGGCTGGCAGGTCCTACAGCGTGAATGAGATCTATCTAATTTCTCATGCATTGCATGAAACAGGAAATGGAACATCAAGGCTTGCCACTGGAGTTAAGGTAAACCAGAAGCGCGATGCAAATGGCAATGTCATGATTGATCCTGCTACTGGTGAAAAGGAAATCGTAGTCTTGGATCCTTCTGCAACAAGTTATGAAGCAATTGTTTTTAACATGTATGGAATTGGTGCCTTTGATAGATGTCCTTTAGAGTGCGGCTCACGGAAGGCCTTTAACGAAGGTTGGACAAGCGTTGACAAAGCGATCATTGGCGGTGCACAATTCGTTGCTGAGAAATATGTCCATGTTGGACAGGATACTTTGTATAAAATGAAGTTTAATCCTGCTAATCCTGGAACGCACCAGTATGCGACAGATATAGGTTGGGCAGTTAAACAGACTCCTAGAATCTATAATATTTACAGTATGCTAGAAAGTTATTCTTTGATTTTTGATGTTCCAAGATACAGATAATGCTTCTTTGCATGATAGAGTTTTCTCTATCATGCTTTTTTTATTTATATCCGTTTCACTGTAATTGTAAACCGCTAAATTAATTACTTAGCATGGAATGGTATGTCATTTTCGTTTCCTTGAAAAAGAAAATAAAACAGTGTATAGTTTTAAATGAGTTTTTATGTCAAAGTCTGTCGCAGACTGACGTTCATATTTTTATCTAAATTCAGAAACGTTAGGCATTTTAAATTAAATAAGGAAAGAGGTTAGGAATGTGATTTATGCAGAAATTCTCGCGGGCGGAAAAGGTACACGCATGGGAAACATCAATATGCCAAAGCAATTCTTAACATTGAATACTAGGCCTATCATTATTCATACGATTGAAAAATTTTTGCTGAATGACCGGTTTGATAAAATAATTGTCGTATCTCCTAAGGAATGGATCAACCATACAAAAGATATCATTAAAAAACATATTGGTCCTAATGACCATATTGTGGTTGTACAAGGTGGCAACGACAGAAATGAATCAATCATGAGTGGAATCCGCTATATAGAGTCTACCTTTGGACTTGAAGATGATGATGTAATTGTTACTCATGATTCTGTACGTCCTTTTTTAACACATAGGATTATTGATGAAAACATCGACGCTGCCCTCGAATATGGAGCAGTCGATACGGTGATTGAGGCAATCGATACGATCATTCAATCTGAAGATGGCGAAGTGATTTCAAATATTCCGGTCAGGGATCAAATGTATCAAGGTCAAACTCCTCAAAGCTTTAACATTAAAACATTGGTCGGACATTACGATTCTCTTTCTAAAGAGCAAAAGGAAATCTTAACGGATGCTTGCAAGATCTGTGCTCTTAAGGGAGAAAAGGTTAAGCTGGTTAAGGGAGAAGTGTTTAATATAAAGGTAACTACTCCGTATGACTTAAAAGTAGCCAATGCTATTTTACAGGAGCGGATCTCACAATGATAAACCAAGTTTATAGACTCGTTTCTCCGCGCCAGTTTGAAGTCACATATAAAGATCGTTCGCTGCAATCCGACCGTGTTGTTGTGCGACCGACACATTTATCTATTTGCGCAGCTGACCAGCGTTATTATACAGGTACTCGAGGAAAAGAGGCACTAGCCAAAAAACTTCCTATGGCTTTAATTCATGAGGGAATTGGAAAAATTGTATATGATCCTAATGGTGAATATAAACCTGGAACGCCTGTTGTATTAGTTCCTAATACCCCTATGGAGCAAGATGAGATCATCGGAGAGAACTATCTGCGGTCCAGCAAGTTTAGATCTAGTGGCTATGATGGTTTCATGCAGGATTATGTATTCATGAAGAGGGACAGGATCGTTACTTTACCAGAGGATTTGGATCCGCATGTAGCTGCGTTCATCGAGTTAATTACAATCAGCATGCATTCGCTGATTCGCTTTGAAGCAAAGGCCCACTCCCGCCGAAATGTCTTTGGGGTATGGGGAGATGGAAATCTTGGATATATTACATCGCTCATCTTAAAGAAGCGTTACCCAGAAAGTAAGGTTATGATTTTCGGTAAAACTCCTTACAAGATGGAACACTTTTCTTTTATAGATGAAGCGCATCAAATCAATGAAATCCCAGACGACCTGCGTATTGACCATGCGTTTGAATGTGCGGGCGGAATTGGAAGCCAGTACGCTATTAATCAAATTATTGATTATATCCATCCCGAAGGGTCAATCTCGATTTTAGGTGTTTCGGAATATCCAGTAGAGATCAATACGCGGATGATCCTGGAGAAGGGGTTAACTGTGATTGGCAGCAGCAGAAGCGGACGAGCAGACTTCCAGAACACTGTTGATTTCATGAGGGAGCATCCAGAAGTGGTTGAATATTTATCTACCCTGGTGGGATCAGTTCATGAGGTAAGAACCATTCAGGATATCATTGATGCATTCGAAAAAGACTTAACTACTTCATGGGGCAAAACAGTAATGGAGTGGAAGATTTAATAATGGTGGTCATGGAATTGAAAGGCAGGCTCAAGGATGAAAACCTTAAGGTATTTGCCAACTATACTTGTAAAATGGCTGGTTAACACTTCCTTTAGCCTGATCAGCCTTTTCTTTAAGGTAAAAGTGAAAAAAGTGACATTTGCTTCATATCGAGATACAGAATTGAAAGGGAACTTGGCCTTTATTTATCGAGAGGTAAATGCTAAGTATCCTGATTATGATATACACTTTTTATTTAAAAAGTTAGACAGCTCCAGAATAGGCAAGCTTAACTATCTTCTTCACATGTTAAAGGCCAGCTACCACCTTGCCACCTCAAGATATTTTATAATTGATGATTTCTACTTCCCTGTGTATGCAATTAACCCGCGTAAAGGAACCGATATCATACAGTTATGGCATGCAGCAGGTGCTTTTAAAAAGTTTGGTCTTAGTACCACTGATAAACCGTTCGGCCCAAGTACAGATTATTTGAAACACCTTAAGATCCATTCAAACTACTCAAAGGCTTATGTAAGTTCAAAGGAAGTTGTTCCTTTCTATGCAGAAGCATTTGATATGCCGAGCGAGAATATCTATTCTCTTGGGATACCCAGGACAGACTACTTTTTTATGGAAGATGTGCATAGTCAGCTAAAGGACAGCTTTTATAAAACATATCCGGATTTGAAGGAAAAAAAGCTAATTTTATATGCTCCCACTTTTCGGGGAAAGAGCCACTATCAAGACCAATTTGAGCTACCCTTGGATTTTAAAAAAATGAAACAAATTCTCAGCGATGAGTATGCTCTGATTGTTCATCTTCATCCTTACATGAAAGGTCACTTGCCTGATCAAACGGGACTTGAAAAATTTGTATATCATATTCAAGGTGACTATAAGATTGAAGAACTGCTAGTTATGTCAGATCTGTTAATTACAGACTATTCCTCTGTGATTTTTGATTACAGTCTTCTTTGCAGGCCAGTTGCATTTATAGCCGATGATTTAGAAGAATACAAAGCAGAAAGAGACTTTTATTTTCCATTCGAAAGCTTTATTCCCGGTCCTTTTTTCACTGAGTCCGAATCACTTTCTAGGTGGATCAATAAAGGTGAATTCGATATACAGGCAGTCGTTGGCTTTAGGAATCGTTTCTTTGATTATCATGATGGACAATCAAGCAAGAGAATTGTTGAGCATTTTATGAATAGCTGATCAGCTGCAAAGGGGATTATAAATTCCCTTTTTTCATTATTTAGGACAAATGGGGAAGACTAATGGGAAAAATAAAGCAAAAACTCATTAATAGTATAGAGGTACTTAGGAGGAATAGAGGTTCTATTTTCTATCGCCTATTTTATACAAAGGGTTTTAGGTTATTATATAAGATGTTCTGTTTAATGCCTTTGGACACACGAAAAATAATATTTGCTTCTGATAGCCGGACAGATATGAGCGGGAATTTTCAGTTTGTTTATAACGAACTGCTTAATAGCAAAAAGAAATACAAATATCAGTTTATGCTAAAAGGCGGAACAGCTGCGCGAAAATCTTATAAGGAAATTATTTTACTTGCCTATCACTTGGCTACATCAAAGTTTATCCTGCTGGATGATTTTTATCCAATGGTCTATCCGTTAAGAATCAGACAGGGTGCAGAGCTGGTTCAGCTCTGGCATGCAGTAGGTGCCTTTAAGACGTTTGGGTACAGTAGAGTAGGTTTGCCAGGTGGGCCATCAGCTGATTCATTGAACCACCGAAATTATACTAAAGCGATTGTAAGTTCGAGAAATGTAGCAGAACATTATGCTGAGGGATTTGGAATTAGTATAGATAAAGTTGTCGCGACTGGAATTCCACGAACAGATATCTTCTTTGATGAGCTTCATAAAAAAAGAACTAGAGAACGATTATATGAAAAATACCCATTCTTAAAGGGAAAAAAAGTGATTATGTTTGCTCCAACCTTTCGTGGGCCTGGACAGCAAACAGCATATTATCCGATTGAAGAGCTGAATCTCGACAAACTTTATGATGCTTTGAAGGATGACTACGTTTTTCTTGTTAAAATGCATCCCTTTGTTAAAAACTTTTGGAATGTTCCTGATGAGTACAGTAAATTTTTCTATGACTTTTCATCATACCGGGAGATTAATGATTTATTGTTTATAACGGATATTTTGGTTACTGATTATTCTTCGGTTTGTTTTGAATTTGCTTTGCTTAATAAACCAATGGTCTTTTTTGCGCCTGATGTCGAGGAGTATATCGCCTCAAGAGATTTCTATTATAATTATTTTTCATTTATCCCCGGCCCGCTGGCCAGAACAGATGAAGAGTTGATTTCAATTATTACTGAAGAGAACTTTGAAGAGCAGAAACTTCAATCGTTTATCGAATATTTTTATGACCATCTTGATGGGAAATCCAGCGAAAGAGTGGTCAACAGCTTAATCATTAATAAATAGCATTTTATACTGCTTAAGCAAAACTCTGTAAATTGGTTAAAAGAGGAGTAAGTCCAGATGAAACTTCAAGATATAAAAGTAAGTGTAATCACACCTGTGTATAACGTAGAGGATTATCTCGAGGAAACATTGGATTCACTTGTAAATCAAACGTGTAAAAATATCGAGATTATCATGGTTGATGATGGATCAAGTGACCGGAGTCCAGAGATAATTGAGAAATATACCAAGCTATACGATAATATAGTCTTTATCAAACAAGAGAACTCTGGACCGGGTGCAGCCAGAAATAATGGGCTGGATGTAGCGAGGGGGGAGTTCGTTAGTTTTGTTGATTCTGATGATCTGCTGCCGCTTGATGCTTTGGAAACTATGTATAATGCTGCAATCGAGCAGGAAGCAGATATTGTTACCGGTGCTTCTCTAAGCTTTAATAGTAAAGAGACTTGGTTTATTGGCAGTCATTTGAATAATGGGGTGTACCGTCCGGGAGAAAAAAATCTCATTGCCAATCAAGAACTATTGTATTCCCTTGGACCGTGCAATAAGTTATATCGTCGTACATTAATACAGGATATTCGTTTCCCATTGGATATCAAAGTGACCGAAGATCAGCCGTTCGTCATTGAAGCATATCTAAGGGCAAGAAAAATGTTTACGGTTGATAAAATTATTTATAACTATCGCTCAAGAGAGACAGAAACGAATATTTCCTTATCACAAACGGTAAGAGTCAAGTCAGTAAAAGTTCTTTCTGACATTTTTAAAAGCCTTAAGCTTTCAGACCAGCTTTGGGACAAATATATCGAAAATAAAGAAGCAAGATTCGCGGTTAAAACAAGTTATTATCAGCGTATTGTCCTTGCTGATATTTGGCCTGCTGTAAGAAGTGCACTCAATAGCAAAAAATGTGATGTCCAGGTAAAATCCTTTAAAATGGTCCTGGAATGGGCAAAAGAAATGGATATACATTTATTCAATAGTGTGACCGAACTTCACCGTGTCATGACCTATGAAATTGCTGATCGGTTTTTAAGCTTGTGCAAGGAATCCCAAAAGCTTTATTTAGAATGGCTAAAGGTGGCTTTCGCGAAATTCAATCCGGGTTCTTTGCATCAGCTGGAAATCTCCAGAAAAAAGGCCGTTTTCCTTGCAACAAAGAAGTCAGCTAAAAAGAATAGCCTTATGCCGATAAGGACTTTTCTATTAAAGCGAAAAATTAAAAAGGTAAGAACATTGGGCAGAATGGCTGTTGCTCGCCGTATCGTCCTGCCATTAGCAGGATTGCTGCCCCAAAAGAAAAAGATTACGTTTGCCAGTAATAAGTTTCCTGTGCTGGCAGATTCTTTCCTGGAGATTTATAAACAGCTAGTAGAACTGCGACCAGGTTATGAAATAAAAGGACACTTAAAGAAAAAGAAGACTTTTAAGGATTTTTGCCGACTTTACTATGATATGGCGACCTCAGAGTACGTAATCCTTGATGACTACTATCGTCATTTGTATAAACTGAAACTTCCGAAACGTACTGAAGTTATACAAATATGGCATGCTGCCGGTGCTTTTAAGAAATTTGGCCACAGTGCAGTTGGCTATTTGGAGAGTAATACTCGAGAGTTTGAAAACCAGGCTCATCAATCTTATACGAAAGCTGTCGTCACAAGCCAGGAAATAGTTCCGCACTATGCTGAGGCGTTCAATATGCCGGAAAAAGACATTTATCCTCTTGGATTGGCACGTACCGACTTTTTCTTTAATAAAGATGCTCTTGAGTACAATCGGGAAAAGTATTATGGCACCTACAGCAAATTGCGAGGGAAGAAGGTTATTACTTACGCACCTACCTTTAGGGGAGGGCCGGGTAAAAGATCTAATTTCCAAATGAACCTAGATTTAATAGGAATGGCAAAAGAACTAGGGGATGAGTATATCCTTGTTTTAAAGCTGCATCCTTCGGTAAATAGAAATGTGAAAATTCCTGAAGAGGCCCAGGAGTTTGTTATTAATATGAGCGCGAATGATATCAGTAATGTTTTAGCAATAACCGATATCCTAATCAGTGACTACTCATCGTTGGTGTTCGAGTATGCATTGCTTGAGCGTCCGATGATCTTCTTTGCTTATGATTTAAAACAGTATTTAGAAGACAGAGGATTTTATTATGAATATACAGATTTCGTTCCAGGTCCGATCGTCTCAACGACAGAAGAAATTATTGAATTGGTCAAGAAGGATGATTTTGATTTAGAAAAAGTTAAGGAATTTAAAGAGCGCTTCTTTGACCATCTGGACGGACAATCTGCAAAAAGATTTGTGGAAACACTTATAAAACCATAAAATAAGAATCCTGACTTCGGTCAGGATTTTTATTTATTAACGGAATTTGGTTTTAGTGGTAAGCACATTTGCTTAAATGGGTTTGAAATAACTACTTTTGAGTTATATAATGAAGAATGGGTTAATTTTAAGTTAACCTTTTGTTAATTAATTTACCTGTTACCCGGTTTTTAAAAACTTGGTAAGGAGATGATTATAATGAAAAAAGTAATTACTTATGGCACATTTGACCTTTTGCATCCAGGCCATATCAATATATTAAGACGAGCTAAGGAACTCGGCGATTATTTAATCGTAGGGCTTTCTACTGACGAATTCAATCTGCAGAAGCATAAAGAGGCGTACCACAGCTATGAGGATCGAAAGCTTATTTTAGAAGCTATTCAATATGTTGATGAAGTAATTCCCGAGGATAATTGGGACCAAAAAATTAAGGATGTACTTAATCAAGAAGTGGATATTTTTGTGATGGGCGATGATTGGAAAGGCCACTTTGATTTCTTAAAAGAATTTTGTGATGTGATTTACCTTCCCAGGACTACAGGTATTTCTACCTCGAAAATCAAGTCAGACCTTCAGGAGGTTGGCGATGATTAGGGAATTTTCCATCTCAGTATACCTGATTCTTTTTAAATTGATATTTAGTTTTTTTAAGTTATTTCCATTAAAGAATAAAGTAACCTTTGTGGTTAGCTTTGGGGATAATGCAAAGTATGTTTTAGATGAGTTAAAGAAGGGGAATTCAACATCTGATATAGTGTGCTTATACACCAAGCCTTCTGTAAAATCAATATTTGAAGGCTATAGTGACATTGGATTGATCCCATTTGAATCAAAAGATATTTTGAAGACAATCTTATCAATCTATCATTTAGCAACCTCGAAATATATTATTATAGATAATTACTATGGCTTTCTGGCAGCAACCGAATTTAAACCAGGTGTTGAATGTGTGCAATTATGGCATGCAGCTGGAGCGGTAAAGAAGTTTGCACTGGAAGACCAATCAAATGCTTCAAGGAGCCAGAGAGCGAATGAGCGATTCTTAAAAGTATATAGGAAATTTGATAAGGTCGTTGTTGGCTCGGATGCTATGGCGGCTGTTTTTATGAAAGCATTTGGTATTCCTTCAAAAAACATTCTTAGAACAGGCATCCCGAGAACAGACTTTTTCTTTGATAAAAATAAGAAAAAGCAAGTAATTGAAAAGCTCGAATCAGATAACCCGGATTTAAAATCAAAAAAGGTCCTTCTCTATGCTCCAACCTATCGGGATGGGGAACTAGAAGCGTCGGATATTAAATTGGATCTTGCAAGAATGCAAAAAGAGCTGGGTGATGATTATATTGTGCTTTTAAGGCTCCATCCAGCAATTAGAAAGACTTTTTCTTATAATGATAAGTTTCCCGGTTTTGTATATGATTATTCAGGACCAGACTATGATGTTAACGAATTACTTCTCGTGACAGATATTCTTATTTCAGACTATTCGTCAATTCCTTATGAATTTGCATTACTCAATAAACCGATGATTTTCTATGCTTACGATTTAGAAGAATACACAAAAAGCAGAGGTTTGTGGGAGAATTATTCCTCCATGGTTCCAGGTCCTATGGTGAAAGAAACTGCTGACATCATTAAGGTCATTAAAAAGAACCAATTTGACCTGGACTTAGTGAGAGATTTTTCAAAGAAGTGGAACAAGTATTCAAATGGGAATTCCAGCTTAAATTTAGTAAATTATATCAGCAGTCCAGCGGAAGAAAATTTGCAAAAACGAGAAACTGCTGTACAATAAGTTTGCCCATGGAATTTAATTAAAAAGTGTATGTATCTCCATTCCTGCTTCGGAGAATGTCTCTCCGAAGCAGCTTTTTGTAGTGAAATGTTATATTTATATTACATTGCCATGCACACACAGGATTAATTCAGAAATTGTGTTTATAATATTTTTATTACTATGTTTAGGATGGTCATTTGTTATGAAGTCGTTGTTTACAGTATTAAAAGAACAAATATCTAGTATCTATTTAATTGGTCGGCTCTCTCTCTTTGAGTTGAAGAGTTCAAATAACAATAATTATTTAGGGATGCTCTGGGAATTGATCAATCCAACAATCCAACTTGCCATTTACTGGTTTGTTTTTGGTTTTGGAATTCGCGGAGGGGAAGACGTTAACGGAATTCCTTTTGTCTACTGGCTGCTTTCTGGTATGTCTGTCTGGTTTTTTGTTAACCAGTCTTTGTTGGAGGGATCCAAGTCCATTTATACAAGGATTAACTTTATATCTAAAATGAGTTTTCCAATGAGTGTAATTCCAACATATGTAATAGTATCGAAATTTTATTCTCATCTTATGTTAGTAGGGTTAATTACTATTGTATTGCAATTTACAGGGTTTATTATTTCGCCATACTTTATCCAATTGCCATACTTCATGTTTGGTACATTGATGTTACTGGTGGCCATTTCATTAATTACATCCACTTTATCAACAATTGTTCGAGATGTTCAAATGATTGTAACTTCAATTGTAAGGATGCTGTTATATTTGACGCCGTTATTATGGGTGCCAACTGGTTTTATTAAGAAATTAATGATGGTTAATCCATTTTATTTCCTGGTTGAAGGATATAGAGCCTCTTTGCTGGGTACATCATGGTATATGTTTGAAAATTTAGAGCTGACATTATATTTTTGGGGACTAATTCTTCTCCTTTTAATTATCGGATCAGTTCTACACGTTAAATTCCGGAATCATTTTGTTGACTATATGTAAAAAGGAGGTTACCTCTTTTGAGTGATACAGTGATTGTTAAAAATGTATATAAAAAATATAAAATGCATAAAAAGAGTTCTGAAAAATTGCTCGACGTTATATTGCCTGGCGGATATGGGGAAGATTTTTATGCCCTACAGGATATCTCTTTTACTGCAACGAAAGGTGACGTTATTGGACTGGTTGGTGTTAATGGTTCTGGTAAGTCAACACTTTCGAACATTATTTCTGGTGTTATTCCTCCTACTTCAGGGACAGTGGAAACCAGAGGGCAAACTTCATTAATTGCCATTGCATCCGGTCTGAATAATCAGCTGACAGGCCGAGAAAATATCGAATTGAAATGCTTAATGCTAGGTTTCAATAAAAAACAAATTAAAGAAATGGAACCAGAAATCATTGATTTTGCTGACATTGGAAAATTTATTGACCAGCCTGTTAAGAAGTATTCTAGTGGTATGAAATCAAGACTAGGTTTTGCAATTTCTGTAACGGTTGATCCGGATATTTTAGTAATAGACGAGGCCCTGTCTGTCGGAGACCAGGCTTTTGCACAGAAGTCGAAAAATAAAATGTTTGAATTTAAAGAGAAGGGCAAAACAATATTTTTTGTCAGTCATGCGATGGGTCAAATCAAAGAATTCTGCGAGAAGGCTCTATGGCTTGAATATGGAGAAATAAAGGCCTATGGTCCTGTTTCCGAGGTTATCCCGGAATATGAAAAGTTTTTACAAAAGTATAAATCGATGACTCCTGCAGAACAAAAGAAATTTAGGGAAGAAGTTATAAAAAAACAGAGTGGTTTGTCTGTAAGTACAAATTGATGAGAAAATCTAAGCATTTATTATTAAATGCTTAGATTTTTTTACATTACCATGGTTTTGGTGTTTGATTTGCAGGGTAAAAATACCAGTAAAATCTTGTGAATCGAAGTGTTTATTTTTGCCGTTTTATGTGCTCATAGGTTCAAATTAGTGCATTTTCCAGCAATAGAATAAAAAAGAACTATTTCATCTACTTACATTTCGTGATAATGTTAATTAGATAATGATTCTTTTAGTAGAGGAATAGTGCAATTTTTATGAGAAAAAATATAGTAGACATTCTAGATATTCCATTCATGAATGTTAAATTTAATGAAATGGTCAATGAGACTGTACAAAGAATAAAGACAACTACCAAGACTTTTATTGTTACTGCCAATCCAGAGATTGTTATGTACGCAAAGCGAAATGATTTATATAAGATGAGCCTTATGGTTGCTGATTTTATTGTCCCTGATGGATATGGAATTTTGCTTGGTTCAAAAATCCTGAAATCCCCCTTGCAGGAGAGGGTAACAGGTTTTGATCTGACAATAAAATTATTGGAATTAGCTGCTGAGAATGGGTGGTCTATATTTCTTCTTGGCGGAACAGAAGAAACGAACGAGAAAGCTGCAAATAATATACTGCATAAATACCCTGGGATAACATTAGCTGGAAGGCATCATGGTTTTTTTGATGATAGTGAAGAAGAAATAATTGAAAAAGTTAAATCTTCTAAACCGGATATCGTTCTAGTTGCGATGGGCTTTCCTAAACAAGAACAATGGATCTCAAGCCACCTAAGGTTATTTGAAAAAGGAATTTTTATTGGGGTTGGAGGGACGATTGATGTTCTCGCTGGAACAGTTAAACGGGCACCTCTCTTTTGGAGAAAAAGCAATCTTGAATGGCTTTATAGACTAATTAAGCAACCATCTAGGTGGAAAAGGATGTTGTTTCTCCCCTTATTTGTTCTATACGTTATTAAATCCCGGTTCAAGAAATAGTTGATTTTATACTCATTTGCTAATGAAACTTTTTAATTATAGTCTCGTCATATAAATGTGCATAAAAAAAGAACACAACGATATTTTTTTGTGCTAAACTAGGAACGTTTGGAAAACATTACGTAAAAATAATGCCTGCAATAAATTTTTATTAGGGCATTCTATACATGAGGAGGGTCATTATGTTTTATTTGACCTTAATATTATGTTTTATATGCTCTATTCTTATAACACCGATTGTAAAAAAGTTGGCGTTCCGGTTAGGGGCTACAGATGCTCCAAATAAGAGGAAAGTGCATGTAAAGGTAATGCCTAGAATGGGCGGCCTTGCCATTTATCTAACTTTTTTAATTGGTGTCTTTATAATGAATCCGGATAGTCCGTACCACTTTGCGATTATAACTGGAAGTGTGATTATCATCCTTACGGGTATCCTGGATGATATCTTTAACTTATCCGCCAAAGTAAAGCTAATTAATCAAGTTGCTGCTGCTCTGGTTGTAGTACTTTGGGGTGGGATCGACGTTGATTTTATTAACCTCCCTTTTGAAGGAAAGCTTGAATTTGGTGTCCTAAGTGTTCCCATTACCATTCTATGGATTGTTGGGGTAACAAATGCAATAAATTTGATTGATGGTCTAGATGGATTGGCTGCCGGTGTTTCTTCAATTGCTTTAATATCTATTTCAGCAATGGCGATTGTTATGGGAGACATCTATGTTATGACTATTGGATTTATTCTCCTAGTCAGTACATTGGGGTTCCTGTTTTATAACTTCCATCCTGCCAAAATTTTCATGGGTGATACAGGGGCGTTATTTCTTGGTTATATGATTGCAGTACTTTCATTACTGGGATTTAAAAATGTAACTTTTATTTCCTTCATCGTTCCGGTCATTATTCTTGGTGTTCCAATGACAGACACTATTTTCGCTATAATTCGCCGGTTAGTGAATAAAACTCCTTTAGCAGCACCGGATAAATCCCATTTGCATCATCGTCTGCTGGATCATGGTTTTACTCATCGTCAAACGGTTATATTGATATATGCAATCAGTGCAATGTTTGGTTTAACAGGGTTTATCTTTTCCTTTACAACGATGTGGGGTTCATTGTTAATTCTTTTAATCATTTTCTTGGCAATCGAGTTGATCGTAGAGAGTGTTGGTTTAGTTGATAAAAATTACAAACCACTCCTTAATATAGTTAGAGGAATTAAATTTGAAAAGAATAGATAATGAAAAAGATCCTTGCTCAACTGCAAGGATCTTTTTCATGTTTTAGTGTAAGTGAAGAAGGGTAAAGATAAAAAAAATCCCCTTCTAATTAGAAGGGGAAACGGTATAACCTGATTCGCTAGACTGGTTATTTAAATCTGTGCCGAGGTTCAGGTGTGTTTTAAGCTTTGCCTTAGTTTCAGTTAATGCTATATCATCAAGCTGGTAATAATAAACGCCATCTATTCTGGCGTCAGTTCCAGTTAGGGTCATTGTTTCTGTATTGAGGTTACTGCCTGCAGTTGCATATTCTATGAATGACTTCATATCATCAAACCTTAGGTCTGTTGTCATATTGTCACCAACTGCTTCCATTACATCAGAATAACTGGTAACCGATTTTACAGATACAGCCTTTTTCATAATTGCTTTAATAATTTCTTGTTGTCGTTTTCCACGTTCGATATCATTATCGAGTTTTCGTGTCCGAGCCAAGGCAAGAGCTTCCTCGCCATCAAGGGTTTGCAGTCCTTCAGTAAGCGTGATTGCTCCGGCCTTATCATGTGAGTCCTGTTCTGTAAAAGTATAAGGCACCTCTACTTCAATTCCGTTTAAAGCATCAATTACGTCAATAAATGCATCGAAGTTCATTTTCACATAATAATCAACAGGAACATCTAATAATTCTTCTACGGTTTCCAGTGTTAATTCAACACCGCCATAGGCATGTGCATGATTAATCTTTGTGTAAATATTCTCTTCAGGGATATGAACATAAGAATCACGAGGAATACTAAGTAATTTTACTGATTTATTATCTTGGTTAAAGGTTGCCAACATTAAAGCATCTGTACGAGAACTGCCTTCAAACTGCCGCTTATTACTGTCATCCACCCCGATAAATAAGACTGAAAAGTTTTCATCGAATGGATTTACTGCTCTTTTACCAGCCCGATCAATTGGATTATATGAATCACCCATTACAGATTCTGCTTTATTATATAGGAATGTGCCGTAAGCGACGAAACTTAGGGATATAAGTAAAAGTGGCATTATAATCCATCGAAAAACTCTTTTTTTTCTTAATCGTTTTTTATTTAAATTGTTACTGCTCCTTAGTGCAGTCATATATGAATCTCCTTTTCTTCTGAAAAATGAAAATTAAATATTATAAATGAAATTTGCCTAAACTCCATTTTACAACTTTTTTGGTTGTACGTAAATTGAATTTTTTGTCAAGTGTCGTACTCCAAATATACAACTTCACCAGTCCGGATTTCTCCCTGTCCACTTGTCATCTCAACCATCCATACTTTAAAAGCTTCTGCTTGAGCCTCTTCTACGTAAGTCTCAATTTCAACTTTATCAAGGTAGTGAATTTCCTTCAATTGATAAGTAGAGGACCTGAGTTCGTTTTCTACTTTTCCAAGTAAAGTGTATTCGATAGTCGTGTGCATGATTCTCATGAGCTTGCGTTCCACAATGCCAGTCTCTTTAAGCCCCTCGGAAGTGGCCTTTCCATAAGCGCGTATTAAGCCTCCTGCACCGAGTTTGATTCCCCCGAAGTAGCGGGTTATCACTACGACAGTATCCTTAAGGTGTTTCTTCTTTAAAACTTCTAAAATCGGTACACCCGCGGTCCCGCTTGGTTCCCCATCATCATTAGCCTTCTGGATTAGGTCATTCTCACCAATCATGAAAGCCGAACAATTATGGTTCGCATTCCAGTTTTTCTTTTTGATTTTATGGATGAATTGCTGGGCTTCTTCCTCTGTTTCTGCTCTATCTATATGTGCTATGAATCGGGATTTCTGAATCTCGATTTCGTGTTCTCCATATCCTTTTACCGTATAGTAATTTGGAAGCAAATCTAGCTCACCTCTCTCAAGAAATTTCCCAACACTATCTTCGACATAGTTTTTATGTTCGACATTCGTACTTAATGCTACAATTCATTATAAGTTGACGGCAATCGTGGAACAACGGTGTCTTATGATTGTAATATAACTTTAATACAGTAAATGTGTTCGAATGTTATAATAGTTAGTGGTCTGACAAGGTAGAATATACTTTTGGAAAAATGTTTTTATTTTAAAATTGGAGTTTAGCTCCTAAAATAATAGGATATAAGACTTAGAATAAAAAATCAATTCTGTGCCTTTGTATCGATTTTAATGATAAATGGCATGATTTTCTTGTTGAAAATTAGTAACAAATTAGTTTTCAAGTTAAAATATCTTTAGTGCCGCCCGTGGGGGAATTTACATGGCGATTAAAAAATTCGACACAAAAGCCCTTGATCTGATTTTAGAAAAGATGATCGAAACAGTTGGAGACAGCAAAGACGAAATTTTTCGAATAGCAGAACAGTGCCGAACTGACTATGAATCTATTACGGACGAATTGAAAGACATTAAGAGGAAGGTCGCCCAAATCATTAATGAGGGCGAAAAGCTGGACGCCCAGGTAAGAAGGGCCAGATTAAGGCTCTCAGAGGTGAGCAAGCATTTCAAGGATTATTCCGAAGCGGAAGTTCGTGAAGCTTACGAAGTTGCCCATAAGCTGCAGATGGACCTGACAATGAATCGGCAAACGGAAAAGCAACTGCGTGAAAAACGGGATGACTTAGAGCGCAGGCTTGTTGGCCTGAATGAGACAATTGAGCGCGCTGAACATCTAGTTTCACAAATTAGTGTGGTCATGAACTACATGATGAGCGATATCAGGCAAATGGGAGAGGCGCTTGAAACCGCTAAGGAAAAGCAGGACTTTGGACTCAAGATTATCGAAGCACAGGAAGATGAGCGAAAAAAACTTTCTCGAGAAATCCATGATGGACCAGCCCAGATGATGGCAAATGTCATGATGCGATCCGATTTGATAGAGAGAGTTTATAAGGAACGTGGAGCAGAAGAGGCAATCCGTGAGATCAAGAGCATGAAGACGATGGTCAGATCTGCTTTATATGAGGTCCGGAGAATCATCTACGATTTACGGCCTATGGCGTTGGACGACCTTGGCTTGATACCTACCCTCAAAAAGTATTTACAGACAATCGAAGAGTATCATAAGACAACCAGAATCCAATTTACCAATATCGGTGAGGATAGAAGGCTGACATCTAAGTATGAAGTAGCTTTATTCCGAATGGTCCAGGAATCGGTCCAAAATGCCCTCAAGCATGCGCAAGCAACTCTGATTCAGGTGAAGCTGGAAATAAAGAGAGATCATGTAATGGTGGTCATAAAGGATGATGGCAAAGGCTTTGACATAAATGAGAAGAAACCTGAGTCATTTGGTCTTCTTGGAATTAAGGAAAGAGTCGAGCTGTTGGAAGGCGAGCTATCCATCCATTCAAAAATTGGCACTGGGACATTGGTCATTATCCAGGTTCCAATGAACTTATAAATAAAGAGACAGCAAAACTGAAAGAGAAAAATAGAGACAGAAGCAATAAGGGAGGCGAAGGCTATGACAACAAAGATTGTCATTATTGACGACCATCAACTTTTCAGAGAAGGGGTAAAACGGATTCTTGATTTTGAATCAACATTCCAAGTCGTGGCTGAAGGTGATGACGGCAGCGAAGCGATTACGCTAGTAGAACAGTACCAGCCTGATGTTATCATTATGGATATCAATATGCCTAACAGAAATGGCGTTGAGGCGACAGCTGAATTGATTGAGAAGTATCCAGATTCAAAAGTCATCATATTATCGATTCATGATGATGAGAATTATGTAACACACGCTCTTAAAACCGGAGCAACTGGTTACCTTTTAAAAGAAATGGACGCAGATGCTCTAGTAGAAGCTGTAAAAGTCGTTGCTGACGGTGGCTCTTACTTACATCCAAGGGTAACTCATAATCTGGTCAAAGAATATCGTCGTCTATCAGCTGATGATGGCGGAACCGACAAATACATATCACAGGTTGAAATTCGTCGACCACTCCACCTACTTACACGTCGAGAATGTGAAGTCCTTCAATTGTTGGCAGATGGAAAGAGCAATAGAGGTATTGGGGAAGCGTTGTTCATCAGTGAAAAGACTGTAAAGAACCACGTAAGTAATATATTGCAAAAAATGAATGTAAATGACCGTACTCAAGCTGTTGTTGTTGCAATCAAGAATGGCTGGGTAGAGGTTAGATAATTCTTAAGCAACCACATTTGTCGAAACGACAGATGTGGTTTTTTGTCGATTGCTGTATGAAAGTGTTGGAATAATACGACAGAAAATCCCCTAAACATTTACAAAAACTTAATAAAATCCGATATAATTAGAGAAAGTAATCAGAAGGGGTGGTCATCATTTCTTTACTATGGGAACTATCAGATGAAAAATTAATTGAAGCATACCAACAGGCTACTCTGTTGAATTTAGATGAATCCTTTATTGAAATGCTAATAGAAGAACTTGATAACCGTGGACTAGAAGCTTTAAAAACCCAATATGTTTCTTAATTTTTACAACACTGTGCAATCGATTGCCAGTGTTTTTTTTGTTTTAACGAAAAAGTTCCCATGGAAAGTGGAGAAGGAACTAAGATCATCCTTTTTCTCTTTTCTAAATCTCTTTATCAAAATAGTTTTCCTGAAAGAATGCAATTTGCATAGAGTTCATATAAAATGGGATTGTACATACTGTAGAAGAAAAACATAAGGATGGTAAAATATTAATGAAAACGGCAGTTGTTACGGATAGTACTGCGTACATCCCGAAGGAGTTGCGGGAGAAGTGGAATATCCACATGATTCCGTTAAGCGTGATTTTTGATCATGAGACATATAGAGAAGAAATAGACATCCAGGCGGAAGATTTTTACGAGGTGGTAAAGCAGCGCGAACTTCCGACAACATCGATGCCGCCGATTGGAGAGTTTGTAGAGCTCTTTGAAAAATTGGCGAAAGATTACGATTCGGTTATCAGCATCCATTTGTCCAGCGGGATCAGCGGAACATACCAGGGTGCCGTGAGTGCAGGAGAGATGGTTGAGGGTATCGAAGTTCATACTTTTGATTCTGAAATCAGTGCGATGGTACAGGGGTTTTATGCTCTGGAAGCGGCAGAGTTAGCAGAGCAGGGTGTTGAACCTGAAAAAATCATCAAGCGTTTGAATGAAATGAAGAAGTCTATCCGTGCTTACTTCATGGTGGACGATTTGAGCCATCTTCAGCGTGGCGGGAGGTTATCCAGTGCCCAGGCTTTAATTGGAAGTTTGCTGCAGGTCAAGCCGCTGCTTCATTTTGAGAATAAAATGATCGTACCATATGAAAAGATCCGTACGCGGAAAAAGGCGATGAACCGTGTAGTGGAATTGCTTGCGGAAGATGCCAACAGCGGTGATGAGTACCGGGCGGTCGTCATCCATGCCAATCGTGAAACAGAAGCGCTTGAATGGAAAAGCGAGCTTGAGGCTCGGTTACCAAATGTGGAATTCATGTTAAGCTACTTTGGTCCGGTCATCGGAACCCATCTTGGAGAGGGTTCGATGGGAATGGGCTGGTATAAGAAATAATCACGGAGAAGTTTTTACTACAATGCTTAAGCGCCAAATCCGTATAAGGAGTTGGTGCTTTTTTCTTTTATCCACATAAAAACAGTAGTTATCAACAAAACAGTCCACTTATCAACAAGTTTTTGTTTTATCTTCCTCCTTATCCACATCGATAAACGCTTTCATTTTGTGAAATACAAACTTACCAACAAAGTAACCCACATTATACACAGAAAAATGTTGTTATCCACAAACAAATCCACAAAAGGCTGTGATTAACTTTGAAAAACCTAAGAAAAGATATCCACGATTTAAAAATTTCTGTTGATGAACTGGCATTCAATTCGGCAATGATCCCTCAGTTACCCTCTCAATCCACAAAGCGATTTTTTAATTACAATCCTAAAATACAAAACATATTAGCAGGTAAACAACTGCTGATAGAAGAATTGCCTTTTTCCCCAGAAGAAATTAAACAGCACTTTGAACATGGTTATTTAGCTTACCGCAAGGGAATTCATAGAAAGCCGCTTACTTGCACAAGGTGTGGTACGACTGATCCTTCCTGGTTTGCGAAGTTTCCCTGTTCACGTTGTGGAAAAGTTGAACTTTATTGCCGGAAGTGCTTGATGATGGGGAGGGTTAGTGAGTGCACACCGCTTGTCAGTTGGGCGGGACAAGAGCCGATGTTTGATAGAATCGTAGAGCCGCTTCAGTGGAATGGTCAATTATCAGAAGGACAGAAGGTTGCCTCCCTACGAGTTGTGGAAGCTGTGGAAAACTCAGCAGAGCTCCTTGTCTGGGCAGTGGCCGGAGCGGGAAAGACGGAAGTACTGTTCGCTGGTATTGCCCATGCTTTATCTACAGGCAAGCGGGTATGCGTGGCTACACCAAGGACCGATGTGGTTCTCGAACTTGTCCCTCGTTTACGAAAAGTGTTCCCCGATATTAAGATTGCCGCTCTATATGGCGGGAGCGAAGAACGTCATGAATATGCCCAGCTAAGCATCTCCACCACACATCAGCTGCTCCGCTTTTATAAGGCATTCGATGTCATGATCGTCGATGAAGTGGATGCCTTTCCTTATTCAATCGATGAAACGCTGCAATATGCCGTCCAGCAATCAAGGAAGCCTGAATCTTCATTGATTTACTTAACTGCCACACCAAAAAAGCAATGGCAAAAAGAATGCCGCTCGGGAAAGAGAAACTGCGTTACTATTCCTGCCCGCTTCCATCGTCATCCACTGCCGGTACCCGAGTTTGTGTGGTCCGGTAATTGGGAGAAGCTTCTCCACAAAGGAAGGCTGTCCGTACAGATAAAAAAATGGGTAGAAGCCAGGCTGGCCACCGGGAAACAGGCACTGATATTTGCCCCCAAAATAGCCGCCATGGAAAAACTCCTTAAAATTCTCCGAAACATCGATCCCCCCATTGAATCCGTCCATGCTGAAGACCCTGACAGAAAAGAAAAAGTAATGAAATTTCGAAACAAAGAAATTCCCATCTTGCTGACGACAACAATCCTTGAGCGGGGAGTAACGATCCCGAATATCGATGTGGCTGTTATCGGCTCGGAAGACAGGATTTTTACCGAGAGCGCCCTTGTCCAGATTGCTGGCCGGGCAGGGAGAAGTGCGGAATACTCTACTGGTAATGTGACGTTTTTCCATTATGGAAAAACAGAAGCAATGCTAAGTGCCTGCAGCCAAATTGTGCTGATGAATAAAGAAGGAGTCAGGAAGGGGCTGATTGATGTATGATTCATTGTCTATTATGCCATGGAGAAATTGAACACAAATTATCATGGCAATCTCTTTTAGGTAAAAAAGAAATCCCTAAAATTTGTGAAGAGTGCAACGAAAATTTTGCGCCAATTACAGGGGAAGTATGCGAAATCTGTGGCAGGCCATTTGCCTTTTTGGAAGGGGAATTCCGGGCGGGAAAAGTGTGCCTGGATTGCAAGCGATGGGAGGAAGACGAGCACTGGAGTGGATGCCTTGATCAAAACAGGTCGCTGTATCGTTATACCGATTTCACAAAAGACGTGATCGCAAAGTTCAAGTTCCGCGGGGACTATGTATTGGCGGATATTTTCGCTGGAAATTTCCGGCAGGCTTTGCGAGTTTTCCAATATGACTATATTTCCCCCATTCCTCTCAGTAACGAACGACTATATGAAAGGGGCTTCAACCAGGCTGAAGCACTCATCAAAGCAGCCGGTTTCGAACCCACCCACCTGCTCTCCAGAGTCCATACCGAAAAACAGTCAAAAAAATCGCGCTCAGAAAGAATTCTTATTGAGCAAATATTCAAGATGGCGGAGGGAATGGAAATCGGGGGTAAAATAATTATGATAATTGACGATATATATACTACAGGCTCAACGTTAAGACACGCAGCCAAAATACTAAAAGAAAACGGAGCTGCGAAGGTGTATTCATTCACTTTGGCACGCTAATTGAGATAAAATTGAAGGAGGAAGGACATTGGACCTTCAAAATTGCCCTAAATGCGATTCCATATTTGTTAAAAATAAATTCCGGGATGTTTGTGAGAAATGCTGGAAAGAGGAAGAACAGGCGTATGATATTGTTTCTAAATTTATGAGAAAGCGAGAAAATAGGGCTGCAACGATCTTACAAGTTGTAGAGGCAACAGGCGTGTCCGAAGATCTGATTTTAAAATTCATCAAAACAGGACGTTTCCAATTAGCTCAATTTCCTAATTTCGGCTACCCATGCGACAAATGTGGGAGCATCATTCGCGAAGGCAGGCTTTGTGCTTCGTGTGCAACTGAGCTAAAATCAGATTTAAAGAGTGTTGAATATGAGGAGCAACGGAAGAAGGAACTGGCAAAACGCGCGACTTTTTTCACACATAGAGATTAGGCGAAAAGTATTATTAAATACCGGCTGAGGATGGCCGATAATACAAGTAGAAATCGTTCTGAAAGTGAGGTTTAGACGATGAAAATCAATAATAATTTTGGTACATCGGGGATTAACCCTTATAAACGCCAGATGAACAAGCTAGACACTGCTGCGAACACGCAGAACAAGAAAGCGGATAAAGTGGAGATATCTTCAACTGCAAAGGAAATGCAGCAGCTTTCCCAGGTATCTGTGGAACGCAAACAAAAGGTTGATGAATTGAAGATCCAGGTGGAGAACGGTACGTATAAACCGGATTCAAGAGAAACAGCAAAGAGTATACTGAATTTCTTTCATAAAAAATAGAAGAAATACTCGTCTTGGGACGAGTGTTTCTTTATGCCTGAGAAGGAGGGCAGCCGATGTCTGCTGAAACACTGGTATCTATCATGGATAAAATGCTAAAACTTCATAAAAGTCTTTATGAAATAGCCGTAAAGAAAACCGATATTGTGAAAAAAGGAGATACAGCTGCCCTCAACCTGCTGCTAAAGGATGAGCAGGCCCATATGACGGCCATAAATAAACTAGAGCAGGAGAGGCTTTCTGTTTCGGAAAAAATCCTACCTGCCAATCAGAAGCCATCCTTGCTGGAAATTGCAAAAGCAAACGGTAAAGAAAAGGATGAGCTTTTGCAAATCAGGGATGATTTGATAAATGTGATTTCTAAAATTAAGTCACGAAATGAATTGAATCAGCAACTAGTTCACCAATCAATTCAATTCATCAATTTTTCAAAAAGCCTAGTGATGCCACAGGAGAAGGATTTCAACTACGGACCGCCTGCCGGCCAGAAAAAACAGGCCGGGCAATCTACTGGAATGTTCAACTCAAAAGCATAATTTAATTGGAGGAACGAAACATGCGTTCAACCTTTATGGGATTAGAAACAGCGCGTCGCGGAATGTTCACGCAGCAGAGCGCTTTGCATACAACAGGACATAATATTTCGAATGCCAATACACCTGGCTATACACGTCAGCGCATTAACTTTGAGCAGACAGAGCCTTATCCAAACGCTTCACTTAACCGTCCGCAAATTCCCGGGCAGGTTGGGACAGGAGTCAAGGCTGGATCGATTCAGCGTGTGCGGGAAAGTTTCCTGGATATTCAGTACCGGAGCGAAAATAATAAACTGGGATACTGGGAAACTAGGGCAGAGGCATACACTAAACTTGAAGAAGTGTTAAATGAGCCTTCGGAATCCGGACTGGCTAAAACCATGGATCAGTTTTGGCAGTCTCTGCAGGATTTAGCGGTAAACCCGACAAATCCTGGTGCTCGCTCAGTGGTTCGCCAGCGCGGGATAGCGGTAGCTGAAACATTCAATTACCTTCACAATTCTCTTTCCTCTATTCAAAGAGATTTAAAGAATGAGATTTCTGTTACGGAAAAAGAAATTAATTCGTTAACTTACCAGATTAGTAAAATCAATGGTCAGATTGCTGACGTCGAGCCACACGGTTATTTACCAAACGATTTATACGATGAGCGTGACCGATTGATTGACCAACTAGCTTCTATTGTAAATATTAAAGTCGATTACACAAACTCAGGTGGCTGCTCGCTTCAAATGGCGGATGGACAAGCGGTTATTAAAATGGTCAGTGATAGTGGAAAAGAGTTAGGAATACTTGTAAGTGGTGACCGTAATAATGCTTTAACTACTAAATTTGATGGTATTGAGGAATCGGTTAAGTCCATTTCTATTGGTAATTCCAGTTTTGATTTTACAGAGTTGAAATCAACTGGAAAGCTAAAAGCTATAGTAGATTCCTATGGTTATGAACAGAGCGGAAAAGTAGTGGGTGTGTATCCTGACATGATGAAAGAGTTAGACAACCTGGCTTTTACCTTTGCGTCGGAATTCAATCAAGTCCACAAAGATGGAATGAGTCCAAATGATATCGCGAAACAGACCAAGGCCGGCAATCCATTCTTTGCTGATTCCGAGAATGCTCAACCTCAGCGTGGAGGATTTGCAAGCAGGATTCAACTGGCGGATGCAATCAATCAGAGCCTCGATAATATCGCAACAGCTGATGGATCGGATATCGTTGCAGCTACAATTGGTGACTCTACTAACATCTTAAGATTAGCAAACATCATTAACGATAAATTTGATTATGCCGGTGACAGCGAACAAGCAAACTTCCGTAATTATTATGAAGGAGTAATCGGCGGCATGGCGGTTGAATCGCAAGAAGCTGTGCGGTTAACGCAAAACAGTGGCTCCCTAAGAGAGTCTGTGGAAAGTCGCCGAAAGTCAGTGAGTTCTGTATCATTGGACGAAGAAATGACAAATATGATCCAGTTCCAGCATGCCTACAACGCATCAGCCCGGATGATCACCCTCCAGGACGAAATGCTCGATAAAATCATCAACGGCATGGGAACCGTAGGAAGATAGGTGAAATGAAATGCGCATAACACAATCAATGCTTTCTTCCAATTCGTTAAGAAACCTGAGTGAGAGCTACCGCCGAATGGGGCAGTATCAGGATCAGCTTTCGACAGGCAAAAAAATTACTAAACCATCTGATGACCCGGTAGTAGCGATGAAAGGGATGTTTTACCGATCGAATTTGACTGAGGTTGAACAATATAAGCGAAATCTCGCTGAGCTTTATTTATGGATGGAGAATTCCGAGGCGGGAATTGAACAGGCAAACAATGGGCTACAGCGTGTACGTGAACTAGTCATCCAGGGAAAGACTGGGTCATTGAGTCCGACTGACCGAGAGGCAATTGCCCGTGAGGTTGAGCAGATTAAAAACGATTTAGTACAAGTGGCGAATACACAAGTCTCAGGTCGATACATTTTCCACGGAACAGACACTGATCATCCGCCTGTAACAAGCGAAAATCCACCGACAGTAGCGGAAAACCTTACTGATTCTGCTATTGATACTTATAAGGTTGAAGTCTCGCGCGGAGTTTCTTTAAGGGCAAACGTAAATCCTGCCAATGTTTTTAATCAAGAAATGTTTAATGTTGTTCAGGAGATTGAGACGGCTTTAAAAGAAGACAACCCTTCCGCATTAGACAATTTGCTTAGCAGGCTAGATAAAACAATGGACAACCTATCTGCAGAACGATCAGAACTTGGCGCCCGTTACAATCGTCTTGAAATGATTGACGATCGAATTGGTCAGCAGGAAGTTATGGCAAACCGGGTTCTGTCTGATAATGAAGATGCAGATATCGAAAGAGTTATAACTGACCTGAAAACGCAGGAAAGCGTTCACCGTGCAGCACTCGGCGTGGGTGCCCGGATTCTGCAGCCAACACTTTTAGACTTTTTAAGATAAGCTATTCTCACTGGGAATAGCTTTTTTTTCTAGGAGGGAGAACAAATGCAATTTCCTCAAATACGATTACAATCTACTTTCGGCCAAACCGATATCAACACTTATAATGCGAAGCTTGAAATCGAACAGCCGAAAGCAGAATTGAATATCCAGCAGCCACATGCTGAACTAGACCTCAGCCGCGCTCCGTCAAAATTAACAATTGACCAGACTAAGGCAAGAGAAGATATGGATCTTAAATACATCTCTAGGCGGATTGAAGAGTTCGCCCAGCAGGGATATGAGGATTGGCTCACAGGACTTGCCCGTGTTGCACAGGACGGTGATGAATTGATGATGATTGAAAATGGAGGTCATCCCATTGCTGACCAGGCTAAACGAAATAGTGAGTCACCGTTGCTTGACTTTAATATTGGATGGATACCATCAGCAGGCGGAGTAAAAATCGGGTATGATCCAGGTAAAGTAGAGATTAACTGGAAGGTTAACAAGCCAATTATTGAAAGCAGGATTAATAAGCCAATTGCTAATTATACGCCTGGCAAAGTAGAGGTTAGTTTAAAGGAATATCCGTCATTAAAGATAGATTTTGAAAACCTAAAGTATGTCGGAATTAATTATGAACAATCTATTTAAAGGAGATTGAATTATGAAAATAACAACAAAATATCATGGAGATGTAGAAATCAATTCGGAGGAAATTCTTAAGTTTGAAAAAGGTATTCCTGGTTTTCAGGATGAGAAGGGGTTTATCCTTCTTCCGCTATCTGATGATGACATTTTTTATGTTATGCAGTCAGTTTCCAATGGACAAATTGCATTTGTTCTCTCTAATCCTTTTAACTTTTTTAGAGAATATGATTTCAAGCTGGAAGATTCAGTTGTCGAGGAAATCGAGCTGGAATCCGAAGGTGATATACTTGTGTATTCAATCCTGACAGTTCAGAATCCGTTCGACAAAACAACAGCCAACCTCCAAGCCCCAGTTATCATTAACTCAAAAAATCGTAAAGGAAAACAAGTTATTTTACACAATGAGCAATACAGTACAAAACACCCAATCTTTGAAAATACAGAAGTAAAGGGGTGATTAAAGATGTTAGTACTTACAAGAAAAAATGGAGAAAGTATAAAAATTGGGGATGATATCGAAATTACAGTCATCTCTTCAAAAAATGACCAGGTTAAAATCGGCATAAAAGCACCAAAAAATATAGACGTATTCAGAAAAGAAATCCTGGAACAGATTCAATGCGAAAACGAACAAGCCTCAAAAGATATTTCCTCCATGATCCAATTTATAAAAAATAACCAAAAAAAATAAAAAAACTATTAAACATCTTTTAATAGAGACGATAAAACTATTGTAAGAGAAATAAGGGCGGCCGACCTTATTAGCTCAGACAAATAAAACCATTGTTCACAAGGATGTGAACAACAAATTCAAGGAGGAAAATAAGCAATGAGAATCAATCATAATATTGCAGCTCTTAACACTTACCGTCAATTAAACAGTGCTACAAATGCACAATCTAAATCTATGGAAAAGTTATCTTCTGGTCTACGTATCAACCGTGCGGGAGACGACGCAGCAGGTCTTGCTATTTCTGAAAAAATGCGTGCACAAGTTCGTGGATTAGATCAAGCTGGACGTAACGCTCAAGATTCTATCTCAATGATTCAAACAGCTGAAGGTGCTTTAAACGAAACTCATGATATCCTTCAACGTATGCGTGAACTTGCAGTTCAAGCTGGTAACGATACAAATACTTCGGATGACCGCGGTGAAATCCAAAAGGAAATTAATCAATTAACATCTGAAATCAACCGAATTGGTAATACTACTGAATTCAATACTCAGAAGTTATTAAATGCAAGTGCAGGGACAGTAACACCTGCAACACCGTCAGCTGCCGTAGCTGCTACTGCTACGGCTTCCCAAACTGCGGGAACTAGTGGAAATGTTACATTTACTGATGCGACAACTTTCACTGGTACTACTGGTACTTGGACTCTAGCAACAACTGATGGAACTGCTTTTACTCTCGATAAAGGTGATGGTAATGGAGCACAAGCTATTACTTTTACTGGAGGTAAAAGTACAGTGGAAGGTTTAGAACTGGTTTTACCTACAACTCCAGCGGCTAACAATGCATGGAAAATAGAAGTAACAGCATCAGTTGCTGCAGGTGTAACTACTGAACCAGCAAAATCATCATTTTCAACACAAATCGGTGCAAACGAAAGCCAAACTATGACACTTGATTTTACTGATATGCGTGCTGCGGCATTGGGGATTACTGGTACTGGGACAGGTTACACAGGTACTGCAACAGTGACCGATGGAACTGATAACAGCGCAGTAGAAAATGCTTTAGATGTAAGTACTTCAGCTAATGCAGGAAATGCAGTAACTGCAATTCAATCCGCTATTGATAAGGTTTCTGCTGAACGCTCTAAATTAGGTGCAAATCAAAATCGTTTAGAACACACTATTAACAACTTAAATACTTCTTCAGAAAACCTTACTGCTGCTGAATCACGTATTAGAGACGTAGATATGGCGAAAGAAATGATGAACCAAACAAAGAATTCTATTCTTTCTCAAGCAGCACAAGCAATGTTGGCTCAATCTAATCAAATGCCTCAGGGAGTTTTACAACTTTTGAGATAGTTGTTTGGAAGGGCGTCTAGTTTGGTAACGAGCTAGAGTATAACTGGGTGAATTGCTGGAACTTCCTAAAGCTTCATCAACCACAACGTAACTGGAAACGGTTAGCGTGAGGGTCTGAGAATGATGAGGATGTTACAATGGACAATCAGCAGCCAAGCTCCTGTGAGGAAACTCTGGAGAAGGTTCAACGACTAGGGAACACGGTCTAAGGCATACGCTAAGACTATGAATCTCGTAGGGCAGCCAATGCTGTTCGAAGTGCCCAGCCCCTTGAAAGATAAGGGTGAAGATATAGTCTATTCTGTCACTGAAAGGTACAGTCGCAAAGCAAGCGAACCAACAACCACAAGGAGTTCTTCAACTTCTTCGTTAATTTTAATAGAGGATGGGCGTTTTATAAACGTCCATCCTTTCTTAATTCTCGGATTTTATAGACGATTGACCAGTATGAACGATTAAGTGCATTTGCAATTGTCTGATCAGTGTAATTATTCTTTTTTAATTCAATGATTTTATTAACATCTTCTTCAGTGTAGTTTCTCCACCTCTCCGAATCGGAAGATAGAATTTGAAAGCCAGGATATAGTTCCTGCAATTTTACTTTTTCAAGTTCAAATCTCATTTTCCAGTCTTTTTTGTAGTCCATTGTACATCCTTCTGCAGACTTTTCAATTAACTCTAAAAATTTAATAGTGTCACTAACCTTTGTTAGCTTTTAAAAGTGGCCGAATCCATCTTTTCTTTTACTAGGTTTAAAATTAATACCAAATGTTTGACTGATATGTTTCTGAAGATGCAGTAAATCGTCTTGTGGGAAGTTTTGAAGGTATAAGTAAATGTGAGGGGTGAGGTATATTTGTTTATTTAAGACATTGACCCTTTTTGATATGCATAGAGATCCATCTTCTAAATAAAGAACAGCTAGAAAAACAGGCATTGTACATAAAGGTAAGAGTTCATATGGTAACTGCTTGTTACCTTCTTTGTTGTAAAAGTGTGAATAAAATTAGTGAATAAACTGTTAGATTTAGAAACTAAGTATGTTTTTGAAGACCGTAAATAAAACAAGTTGGGAATCATCCTAGCTTTCCATTCCCGATAACCGAGTTGGTTTAAACTAAAGTGTTCACGATAGCTATTATTCTTTCTTCGGCTTCCTGGATATATTTCGCCATCTGCCATGATACTTGTTATCAATATATTTATTTGTTCCATTGATAGACTTTCAAAGAGATCCTTCATGCTCATTACCTCCTTCTTTTAGAAAAAAGGAACGAGTGTTCTATTTTATTTTATCAAATTGAATAAGATTAATAAACTAAACAAACTAGCCCATTCTCCGATAATAAAAGTAAAAGAATTTATATTCAGGGGGACCCGGAGATGATTGATCGCTTATCATCCAATCAATTTACCTCACAACTCAGAATCACTGATACCGGTGATACAACTATCCAGAGTCAGGAAGAAGGACAAGAAACATCGACAGAAGTAACCGAAGGAAATCAAGAAAGTATCACTTTCCCAAAAGAAAAGGTAAAAGAAATTGTCGATGGCATGAATAAATTCATGGAAGCATCACCCACAGCTTTAAAATTCGAATTCCATGAAAAGCTGAATGAATACTATGTCAAAATCATTGACGAAAAAACGAAGGAAGTTGTAAGAGAAATACCCCCAAAGAAAATGCTCGATTTTTATGCGGCAATGACTGAATTCCTTGGACTAATGGTGGATAAAAAGATCTGAAGGTGATTAAAAATGGCGAATTTACGAATAGGCGGTTTGGCCAGCGGAATGGACATCGACCAGATTGTTGGCGACCTGATGAAGGCTGAACGAATGCCGCTTAATAAATTGAAACAACAGAAGCAAATTCTGCAATGGCAGCGTGATGACTACCGTTCGATGAACAGTCTACTGTTGAATTTCAGGACGGAACTGACGAACATGAAGATGACTACTCAGTACCGGGCTAGATCGGTTACTTCGACGAATTCTGAGTTACTCACAGCAACAGCGAGTAGTGCGGCTTCGCAAGCTTCCTACACTATAAATAGTGTGAGCAGCTTAGCGTCTGCCGCCACTAAAGTAAGTGGAGGTATTTCGGCATCGAAACTGGATAAAATTGACCCTGCTCAATCTCTTCTCAGTCAGCGGTCGAAATTGGCTGATGCAGGAACCTTTCAATGGTCTAAAGGTGCCATAGGGAGCCAAACACTGAAGGGCGATGGCAACTTGGATCGTTTTAAACTGACTTTGAACCCGGGAGAGGTAATCGATACATCAAATGCTGAAAATATATCAATTAAAGTAAACGGCAAGACACTTAATGTGGTTGCTGGAGATACGAATACACAGCCACCAGCTGACACTGTGTTCATCGATACTGCGGGAAATCTAAAGTATAATTCAATCATCCCTAAGGATGCTACAATAAAAGTTGATTATATTTTGCAAGAAAAAATTGATACAAAGCCACTTGCCGCGGGCACAACTGATTTTCAGATGGGTACAATGCCATTATCCAGCTTTAAATTAGAAAAGGGCGGAACCGTATATACTGCAGGACCGGCTGATCCAGTCACCGGAAAAAGCTCTTTAGTTGATGGTGGAGGGAATTCCATCGGTTCCATCAACCTGGAGACTGGCAAAGTGGAATTTGATGCTGCTCTTACTGCTGATGAGAATGTGAAAGTTTCCTATACTCAAAATTATTCAACATTCAATATAACTACCCAGACATCAAAGGGTTCTATAAAAGAAAATTTCCTAATTTCCGCTACTGAGTCGTTAAATCAAGTCATTAATAAGGTAAATATATCTAATGCGGGAGTCACCATGTTCTATGATTCTTATTCTGATCAGATTTCCATCACAAGGAACGAAACAGGGGATTACCTTACTAACGGAAGCTTGTCAGATGATACGTATAAAATTAACCAGATAGCGGCTGGTGGTTTGTTTGCTTCGAGTGTATTAAAGATTGATAATCTTGATGTAAATGGCACCAATGCTGTATTTAATATCAATGGTTTGAATACAAGCCGGGCAACGAATACATTTGAAATGAATGGTGTAACTTTTACTTTAAAAAATAAATTTGATACTGCTACAACACCAGTTTCCTTGTCGGTTAACAATGATTCTAACAAGGTATTTGACAACATAAAAGCTTTTGTTGAAAAGTACAACGAATTAATTGATAAAATACAAAAGAAGACATCTGAAGAGTATTACCGTAGCTATAAGCCGCTGACTGATGAGCAGCGTGAATCTCTTTCTGAGAAACAGCAGGAGCAATGGGAAGAAAAGGCAAAGAGTGGGCTGCTCAAACGAGATCCAATCCTTACTGGGGTTCTTGGTGGCATGCGAAGTGACTTTTACGCACCAGTCAAAAATGCAACTATAGATCCGCTCATGAACCAGTTGGCTAGTATCGGAATTAAAACAACCGCCAACTATCTAGAGGGCGGCAAGCTCGAGATTAATGAGGCAGCTTTGAAGAAAGCAATTGAAGATAATCCTGAGTCTGTTGAGAACCTGTTCCGTGGGACAGGAAGAACAAGTGACGAACAAGGGATTGTTCACCGTTTATATGAAACAGTAAATGGAGCAATGGACAAGCTTAAGGCACGTGCAGGGAATTCATTCTCTACCACGAAACAGTTTACGCTTGGCCGCCAGCTGGATAATGTAGATAATCAAATCAATCGTTTTGAATCACGATTGACTCAAGTCGAGGACCGCTATTGGCGCCAATTTACAGCAATGGAAAAAGCAATTCAGAAGGCGAATAGTCAGTCAGCCTATATAATGCAACAATTTAGCGGTGGAAATTAAAATGCCCTTTTAAAAAGGAGATTAAAATATGGCTCTAACTAATCCTTACCAATCTTACCAGCAAAACTCTGTCAACACTGCGTCACCTGGTGAATTGACATTAATGTTATACAACGGCTGCTTGAAGTTTATCAATTTGGCAAAGCATGCGATTGAAACAGAGGACATTCAGGCGAAAAACACAAATATCCAGAAGGCACAGAAGATTGTGCAAGAGTTGATGGTCACGCTAAATATGAATCTCGAATTATCACAAAATATGATGCCTATATACGACTTTATGAATCGTAGGTTAATCGACGCGAACATTAAGAATGACACTGCGATTTTGGAAGAAGTGGAGGATCTTGTCACGGACTTCCGTGATACGTGGAAACAGGTCATCCAGCTGAATCGCCAGAAGCAGCACGGTCAGGGTGGAGCAGTCTAATGAGTGCTGTCCTTCAGTTTCATCAGCTGACTATTGAACTTATACACTTTTTGGAAAATGCTGATATAGATCGCGATGATAAAATCACTCAAACTGAAGCGTTACTGAGCCAACGAGAGGCACACATGATGGCGATTGTTCCCCCTTATACATCCGAGGAAATGGCAGCAGGGAAGGAAATCAATCAGCTGAATATGAAACTTTCTCAGCTTTTAAAAGTTGAAAAGGCTTCGGTTCAAAAAGATATTAAAGGTTTGCAATCAAAAAAAGAATCCAATACAAAATATGTCAATCCGTATCAAAGTCTTTCAACGGATGGCATGTATTACGACAGGAGAAAATAGGTGAACGTGTTAAGCGAAGAAAAATTTCTTTTGGTCAATCAGTATATTGGATTACTGGATATCATCGAAGAAGCTTTTGGCCACATCTTTCTTTGTCTAGAGGAACTTAGGTTTGAGGATGCTGGAAATTTGGGGCATGACATCCTGGCGGCTTTTTGTCAGATTCATCAGACTAACCAGGTTCTTGCTGAGCATTTTTCCGATCGACCAGGCATACTGAACAAGTTCGAAGATTTTGAGTCTGTTTTGGAGAAGGCTCAACCAATCCAATACACTAACTACACTTTATGGAAAGGTATCTTAGGAGAAAGCATCTATCCTGCTTTTTCCGAATGGTACAGGGAAATCAATAAACAATTCCGCTCTTATTTCATCAACTGAACCGCCCAATTTCAGGCGGTTTTTACATATTAGGACAACCTGTATCAAATTATCCACTATTCCGACAGTAAAAACAGACATAAAATCGTCAAATCTTCAGACTGTTTTTGCAGGAGTTCTTTGGGGTAAAATAGAATTAGTAATACATAGTCATATCCCAAAGGAGGAGTCCACTATGAACTACAACATTCGTGGAGAAAACATTGAGGTAACGCCAGCAATCAGAGAGTATGTTGAGAAAAAGATTGCGAAGCTTGACCGGTATTTCACCGAGTCACCCAATGCCAATGTGAACGTGAACCTGAAAGTGTACCAGGATAAGAAATCAAAAGTTGAAATTACAATTCCGATGAAGGACCTTGTGCTCCGCGCCGAGGAAGTTCATGAAGATATGTATGCTGCAATCGACTTGATTACGGATAAGCTTGAGCGCCAGATCCGCAAGCACAAAACAAAGGTCAACCGCAAATTCCGTGAAAAGGAAAGCCTGAAGGATTACGCTCCAATTTTCACAGAAGTTGAGAATGTGGAAGAAGATGACGATCTTGAGGTTGTCCGTACTAAGAGCTTCGACCTGAAGCCAATGGACAGCGAAGAAGCGATCCTGCAGATGAACATGCTGGGCCACAGCTTCTATGTATTCACAAACGCTGAAACAAACCAAACAAATGTCGTTTATAAGCGTAACGACGGCCGTTATGGTCTAATTGAAGCACAATAATCATCTAACACTCCACCCACAGCCAGAAATTGGCTGTGGGTTTTATTGTGTTCTTTTGAAGGAAAAATTATACCGAGTGACGAAATACTTTTTCACAGGAGGCGATACATAATGACATTTTCAATCGTAGGTTATGATCCGCGGGAAAAGGAATGGGGGATTGCGGTACAATCTAAATTCCTTGGCGTAGGGGCCGTCGTGCCTTTTGCCAAGGCAGGGGTCGGTGCTGTTGCTACACAGTCTTACGCAAATACTGCGTACGGGCCACAGGCGCTTGAGCTAATGGCCCAGGGGAAATCCGCTGAAGAAGCCATGGAACTGATTACAAAGGACGATCCAGATAAGGAAATGCGCCAGGTCGGCTTGATTGATGCAGAAGGTAACACGGCAACCTTTACTGGTACATATTGCTATGACTGGGCAGGCGGAGTGACGGGCAAGCATTTCGCAGCACAGGGAAATATTTTAGTAGATGAAAATACTGTTAAGGCGATGGCTGAAACCTTTGAATCTACTGAAGGCTCGCTCGCACACCGATTGCTTCAGGCGCTCAATGCCGGCCAGCAAGCGGGCGGCGACAGCAGGGGCCAGCAATCAGCAGCACTTCTTGTTGTTAAGGAAAAGGGCGGCTATGGAGGTTATAACGACCGTTATATCGATCTTCGTGTCGATGACCATCCAGATCCAATAACGGAGCTGATCCGCATCTACGGCCTGCAGCAGCTTTATTTTGCCAAGGCAAAGCCGGAGAACGTGGTAGGTGTTGAAGGAAAAGTCAGGGAAACAGTCATCCAGCACCTCAAACGACTCGATTACCTGAAAGCAGATCCAGTAGATGATGCTGAACTTCACAAGGCACTGACTGCCTATATCCATACTGAAAACTTCGAAGAGAGGGAGCAGGAGAAGGGCAAAATTGACCTGGAAGTTTTGGAGTTTATGAAAAATCAATAATACACTAGTCCCCTGTCTGCCGGCAGTGGGACTTTTCACCTTTCCCCATTGGTTGTCACCCCCTGTCGTAAGTGGTAATATAGAAAAAGAAATAAATCGAATTTTTCTAAAAGGGATTCGGTGCATTCAGGGCGAATCTTTTTTCTTTGGGGCATTTTTTACAAATCGTATTCAACGAGATTCAATAGATAAAAGGAGCGTCTGTATGGGGATTTTAACGAAAATTTTCGACCAGAATAAACGCGATATCAAAAGATTGACTAAAATGGCGGATCAGATTGATGCGCTTGCAGGCGATATAGAAAAGCTGACTGATGACCAGCTCAGAGAAAAGACAGAGGAGTTCAAGAACCGTTACCAGAATGGCGAGACTGCAGATGATATGCTTGTTGAAGCATTCGCGGTTGTCCGTGAAGGCGCTAAGCGTGTTCTTGGCCTGTATCCTTATAAGGTCCAGCTGATGGGTGGTATTGCCCTGCATGAGGGGAATATTGCTGAGATGAAGACTGGTGAAGGTAAAACCCTTACAGCAACAATGCCAGTTTACCTTAACGCGATCACTGGACGCGGTGTGCACGTTATCACGGTCAACGAATACCTTGCTAGCCGTGACGCCGTCGAGATGGGCAAGCTGTATGAGTTCCTTGGCCTTTCTGTAGGCTTGAACCTGAACAGCATGACGAAGGAAGAAAAGCAGGAAGCGTATCGCGCTGATATTACGTATGGTACGAACAATGAGTTCGGTTTCGACTACCTGCGTGACAACATGGTACTTTACACAGACCAGAAGGTTCAGCGTCAGCTGCACTTCTGTGTTATCGATGAAGTTGACTCCATCTTGATTGATGAAGCACGTACGCCATTGATCATTTCTGGGTCTGCACAAAAATCTGCGGCGCTTTACATCCAGGCGAATGCATTTGTTCGCACATTGAAGCGCGAAGAGGACTACACATATGATGAAAAAACAAAGGGTGTCCAGCTGACGGAAGAAGGGATTACCAAATCCGAGAGAGCTTTTGGCATTGATAACCTTTTTGACATCAAGCATGTGACACTGCTTCACCATATCAATCAGGCAATGAAGGCGCACGCAAGCATGCACAAAGATGTTGATTACGTCGTCCAGGACGGCGAGATTGTCATCGTTGACCAGTTCACAGGCCGTCTGATGAAGGGCCGCCGCTACAGCGAAGGCTTGCACCAGGCGATCGAGGCGAAGGAAGGCCTTGATATCCAGAACGAAAGCATGACGCTTGCGACAATTACTTTCCAGAACTACTTCCGTATGTATGAAAAGCTGTCAGGTATGACGGGTACAGCGAAGACAGAGGAAGAGGAATTCCGCAATATTTATAACATGAACGTTGTTGTCATCCCGACGAACCGTCCGATTGCCCGTGACGACCGTCCGGATTTGATTTATGCATCGATGCAGGGCAAGTTCAAGGCAGTTGCTGATGACATCGCAGAACGCCACCAGGCTGGCCAGCCAGTTCTTGTTGGTACAGTTGCGATTGAAACATCTGAAATCATCTCTGCCTATTTATCGAAAAAAGGCATCAAGCACAATGTCCTGAATGCGAAAAATCATGAACGTGAAGCGGAAATCATTGCTGAAGCCGGTCATCAGGGCTCGGTAACTATTGCTACAAACATGGCGGGCCGTGGTACAGACATCAAGCTTGGCGAGGGCGTAAAAGAGCTTGGCGGTCTTGCTGTTATTGGTACAGAGCGTCACGAGAGCCGTCGTATCGATAATCAGCTTCGCGGACGTTCCGGACGTCAGGGAGACCCAGGTGTGACGCAGTTCTATCTTTCAATGGAAGATGAACTGATGCGCCGCTTTGGTTCAGATAATATGAAAACAATGATGGAGCGTCTTGGTATGGATGACAGCCAGCCAATTCAGAGCAAGATGGTTTCTAGAGCGGTTGAATCCGCGCAAAAACGTGTTGAGGGCAACAACTTTGATGCCCGTAAGCAATTGCTTCAGTACGATGATGTCCTTCGCCAGCAGCGCGAGATCATTTACAAGCAGCGTGATGAGGTTCTTGAGTCTGAAAACCTTCGAAGCATCGTTGAAACTATGATTCGATCTTCATTGGAGCGCAATGTCTCCGCTCATACTCCGGCAGGCGAGGAGATGGAAAAATGGGATCTGAACACAATCATCGACTATGTGAACGGCAACCTGCTGCACGAAGGCGACATCACTGCCGAAGACCTTCGAGGCAAAGAGCAGGATGAAATCATCGAAGCGATCATGGCGAAGGTGAAAGAGCGTTATGATGAAAAAGAAGAAATGCTGACTGACGAGCAAATGCGTGAGTTTGAAAAAGTCATCGTCCTTCGTTCAGTTGACTCAAAGTGGATGGACCACATCGACCAGATGGACCAGCTGCGCCAGGGTATCCACCTGCGTGCTTATGGCCAGATCGATCCGCTTCGCGAATACCAGCATGAAGGCTTTGCAATGTTCGAAAACATGGTTCTTTCCATTGAAGACGATGTGGCGAAGTACATCATGAAGGCTGAAATCCGCAGCAACCTTGAGCGCCAGGAAGTAGCAAAAGGTCATGCGGTGAATCCGAAGGAAGACGAAGGCGGAAAAGTGAAGAAGAAGCCTGTTACTAAGTCTTTGGATGTTGGCCGTAATGACCCATGCATCTGCGGCAGCGGCAAGAAATACAAGAACTGCTGCGGCAAGGCAGAATAAAAGCTGCCGATCCTTCAGTACACTAACGCATCGGCGGTTAAGGCAGAATAAATTTTACAATAAAGAGGGCCCGTTTTTCGGCTCTCTTTTTCCTTGAATCATACAATACGGTATAATAGTAATTAACTTTTTTATGAGGTGAACGATATGGAATTAGCAGATATCAGGAATGAGCTTGAAAAATCAGCTAAGAAATTAGCGGACTTCAGGGGGTCTCTTTGACCTCGAAAATAAAGAAGCGCGGATTGCGGAGCTAGAGGACGGCATGCTAGCGCCGGACTTCTGGGATGACCAGCAGAAGGCACAAGTTGTCATCAACGAGGCAAATGCGCTTAAAGAACAGGTGAATGTCTTTAACGAGCTGAACGAGGCGTATGAAAATCTCGATTTGACTTATGAGCTTGTAAAAGAGGAAAATGACGCCGATCTTCGTGAGGATCTTGAGAAGGAACTTCTTGAGTTTAAAGAGCGAATGAGCGAGTTTGAACTTCAATTGTTATTGAGTGAAGAACATGATAAAAATAATGCGATTCTTGAATTGCATCCAGGCGCTGGCGGAACAGAATCACAGGACTGGGGCTCGATGCTTTTGAGGATGTACACTCGATGGGCAGAAAAGCGCGGCTTCAAGGTTGAGACTCTGGATTACCTGCCAGGAGATGAAGCGGGCATCAAGAGTGTCACGTTGAAGATTAACGGCCATAACGCTTACGGCTATTTGAAGGCGGAAAAAGGCGTACACCGTCTCGTACGTATATCGCCATTTGACTCTTCAGGACGCCGTCATACATCATTCGTCTCCTGCGAAGTTATGCCGGAATTCAACAATGAAATCGAGATTGAAATCAGAACGGAAGACTTGAAAATCGATACGTACCGTGCAAGCGGCGCCGGCGGACAGCACATCAACACGACTGACTCCGCGGTCCGGATTACGCACTTGCCAACTGGAGTCGTTGTATCATCTCAGGCAGAACGTTCCCAGATCAAGAACCGTGAAACGTCGATGAAGATGCTGAAAGCTAAGCTTTATCAGCGCGAAATCGAACAGCAGCAAGCCGAGTTGGATGAGATCCGCGGTGAGCAAAAAGAAATCGGCTGGGGCAGCCAGATCCGCTCCTACGTCTTCCATCCATATTCCATGGTCAAGGATCACCGCACAGGCGCCGAATCCGGCAACGTGCAGGCAGTGATGGATGGTGATATTGATATGTTTATTGATGCTTATTTGAGGTCGAAGTTGAGTTTGAGTGAGTAATTTTCAGTGGTCCCCCGCTGGGTTGAGCGGGGGATTTTTAATTGTGAAGGAAATCTCTCGGCAAAGAGGTATAATCTCTCGGTAAAAGCTTATAATCTCTCGCATATTTTGGCTAATCTCTCAAATTAGAACAAGAATCTCTCGCCAACATATTATATTCTCTCGTTTACCCAAATTTAGGGAAAGTCAAAAATCCCCTGCCAAACAAAAAGGCAGGGGATTTCTTCATTTTGGATAATAAACTCTATTTTTCGTGGTTCCGGAAAAAGGAAGATCCATTTTGAGAAGTATTCTAGAGGCTGTCTTATCCGAGGAAAGTCGTAAGAGCCTTCTAAGCTGCTTGTTTGTAATGGAAGGGTTACCAATCAAAAAGTAATCCATTATTACTTGTACGTGGGCATCTGCTGATCTATATCCGCAACTAGTACAGTGCCAGCTTCCGGAAATTCTCTCCATATATAACTGTCTGCAAGATGGACATGCAACACCCTGAAGAAAATCAGCTGGAGAAAGATTGAATTTACTTAAATGGGATCCCTCAGGTTGGTGACTTTTAATCAACAATTTAGTTAACTTTTTTAGTTCTTTCTCGGAAAATATGTCCTTCTTGTGTTTATTTTTGAACTCTTCCACTTTCATCACTACTGAGCCACCCTTACAAACTCTTTTATAAATTTCTTCATTTTTAGTTGGATTTTGAAGGATGGAGCCTTGATTGCTGTACGTAACGAGGAATTCAATTGGAGGAATAGTGAAGCGGTTAAGTTTGAGCCAATGGACAAACTGGATTAATTGCCTTTTTACTTGTAATACAGGATCATCATAAATTTCAACTTTATCATTATGTTTTCGAATGACTTGGTTAAAGTCGGGGTCGAATTCAATGATGCCTGGCATATTTTTATTTTCGATTAAAAGGAAGAATGCATGTGAGAGTATGAGGAAATCGATTTGGAAGTGATTTTTTCCCAAGGGGATACGTAGATCCTGGAGAATATTGAACTCGGAATCATTTAAAAGGCTTAAGTAGTAGTCCATGTCCTGTTCACCTTTGAAACCAGATTTTCGAATCAAAAGATCCTGCAGAATTTCGCTCCTTTTTGGATGATTAAGAGGAAGGCGCCTCAATAAAGCTTCATCAATAAGGATACGTAAAGGTATTATTCTTTTTTTGACAATCAAAGTGTTATCACTCCTTACTATTTTGGTGCATATATTCGACATTAAGGCACAAAAATCCTGCTTTACGGTGGAGGAGTTACGAATTCAAAGACCTGATAATGGAATCTCTCACTAAATCAGGTTAATCTCTCGACAAGCAGCCAAAATCTCTCATCCTAATTAAACATTCTCTCGGATGGTTATAATAATCTCTCACACAAAAGACAAAATCTCTCGTTTTGCCTTAAAACGGAAAAACCAAAGTGCAAATTACTTTTTTTTGAATAACACCACACGCAATAAAAAGCGGCCTCCCACATAGGAAGGCCGCTCCACAATATTAGATAAACAAATTCAACCCAGAATCTTCAGCATCCCCAAGGTAGGCAGCAACGCCGCCGATCTCCACGCCATCGATCAGCTCTTCTTTGGAAATCCCCATGATATCCATGCTCATGCCGCAGGCTACTAGTTTGACACCGGCGTCCATGGCGTTTTTCATCAATGTTTCGAGACTGTCGACGTTTTTGTTGCCCATGACGGTCTTAATCATCTTGGCACCCATGCCGCCCATATTCATTTTGGAAAGAGGCAGGTCGCCAGCACCTTTTGGCATCATCATGCTAAACATTTTTGCCATCATGTCTTTCTCGGTTGATGGAGCGTCGTTTCGCTTCAGGATGTTCAGTCCCCAGAAGGTGAAGAACAATGTTACCTCTTTACCCATCGCCGCGGCCCCGGATGCGATGATGAAAGTTGCGATAGCCTTGTCAAGGTCGCCGCTGAATACGACCATCGTCGCACCATTTTTAGCCGGAGCTGGCACGCCGGTTGGGATCTCAACAGGAGCTGGCCTCGTATTCAAAGGTACAACAACATTTCCCTTCATGATTTGCGCTTTGAACTTCTTATCCTCAAACTTGTTGCTGATCAGCTTATTGCCTGTCTTTTCACACCATGCCTTAATGTCCTTCGCAAAGCCTGGATCTGTTGCGTGTACTTCCATCACTTCACCATCCTCCATTTCGCCAATCGTCTTATATACCTTCATGATTGGGCCAGGGCAGGACAAGCCGCAAGCATCTAGCGTGGTCTTCACCACCGGCTGGGCAGCTGCCATAGATGGGGCAGTAGGTGCCTGAGTAACAAGAGCCTCCTCCACAGCCAAACCAACACTAGACTGAGCCGTACCAGCAGCCATCTCTTCCATCGCATGCTTCCTCTGTGCCACGCCATTGTCGCTAATTGGTGTACCACAGTTCTCACTCGCAGCTGGCTCATACACACAAGAATAAGTTTTATATCCGCCATCCAAATTGCGAACCTTGAAACCAGCCTGCATCAAAATCCTTGAAGCGAGGTAACCGCGAAGACCGACCTGACAGTAAACGTACACTTCTTTAGTAGGAATTTCACCCAGACGTTCACGCAGATCTCCAAGCGGAATATTCACAGAGCCTTCAATCATACCCATGTCACGCTCGATCAGCTCACGAACGTCGATCAGGTAACCGCCATTAGTCAAAATATCGTTGATTTCATGCCATTGAACTGTTTCCACGAGACCTTCCGCAATATTTTTCGCTGCATAACCGGCCATGTTGACTGGGTCTTTTGCAGAAGAATATGGCGGCGCGTAAGCCAGTTCAAGATCCGGCAGATCAAAAATCGTCATGCCGCCTTTGATGGCAGTTGCCAGAACGTCGATGCGCTTGTCGGCACCATCATAAGATACCGCCTGCGCACCGAAGATTTTTCCTGTCTCCCGGTCAAAGATTAATTTTAGCGCGATAGGGAATGCTCCTGGATAATATCCGGCGTGAGAGCTTGGGTGAACGTGCACCACATCATATGAGATGCCAAGGCGTTTCAGAGTCTTTTCGTTGTTGCCTGTTGCTGCGACGGTCATGTCGAAAACCTTAGCGATAGAAGTGCCAAGTGTGCCCTGGTATTTTGAATCAATGCCGTTGATATGGTCAGCCACGATTCGTCCCTGGCGGTTGGCCGGCCATGCAAGCGGGATGTGCGTAGCCTGGCCGTTAATATAATCTTTGACTTCAATCGCGTCACCGATTGCGTAGATACTTTCATCAGCTGTCTGCAGCCGCTCGTTAACACGAATCGCACCACGAAGGCCGAGTTCAAGTCCCGCTTCTTTTGCCAGTTTATTTTCTGGTGCTACACCTATTGCAAGAATCACAAGGTCCGTCTTAATTTGCTTGCCGCTATTCAGGTTAATGACCTTGCCGCTCTTTTCAAAAGACTTCACACCATCTTCAAACACAAGATTCACGCCTTTTTCCCGAAGGTGCTGATGTAAAATAGAAGCCATCTCAAAGTCAATCGGCGCCATGATCTGATCTGCCATTTCAACTAGTGTCACTTCGACCCCGCGTTCCCAAAGGTTTTCTGCCATTTCCACACCAATAAAACCGCCTCCGATGACTGTAGCCTTTTTCGGTTGTTGCTCATCGACATACGCCTTGATTTTGTCAGTGTCAGGAATATTGCGAAGCGTGAACAATGCTTCCGCTTCATCAATACCAGGGATCGGAGGCTTGAATGGGCTTGCTCCAGGTGATAACACAAGCACATCATAGCTTTCCTCGTATGTTTCGTCAGTTTTAAGGTTCTTGATCTCAACTACTTTGCGCTCGCGATTGATACGTGTCACTTCGGTCAGGTTTCGGATATCCATATTAAACTTCTTTGACATGCCTTCAACTGTCTGCACAAGCAAGGCATCCCGTTCCTGGATCGCACCGCCGATATAATAAGGAAGTCCGCAGTTTGCGAAAGAAATGTATTCACCGCGTTCGATCATTACGATTTCTGTTTGTTCATCCAATCTTCTTATACGGGCAGCTGTTGTCGCGCCGCCGGCAACTCCACCTACGATTACGACTTTTTTAGCCATATATATTACCTTCTTTCTGAAAGATTTAATGTCACATTGCTAATAACTTTGTGTATTAGTGAGCAAGTTGAGCTAAAAAAATAATTTCCTCTTGTTATAGGAAAGACTAATCATTATGACCGCCTCCTTATACGTGAAATATATCACGATTTACATGTAGGGGTAAGGGTATATAGAGAAACTTCAAAAAATGTTCATATTTTCACAAACAAAGGCAGCGCAAGTAAAACTTTCTCTTGCTATTTGAAATGCAGATTTATTTCCTTTATATATCTAGAATCTTTCACCCTTTAACACGGCGCACTACTAGCGTTTACAGAAATTTCGACACGTGCTATACTCACTGACGGCAATAATGGAAAAAGGGGATAGGACTTTGAAAAAACGGCGTAATCATACGATAAATCCTACTTTAGAAAAGCTGATTGAATATGTTTATGTACTGATTGGTTCAGGAATTGTAGCCATTTCGTTTAATGTGTTCCTGCTGCCGAACCGGGTTGCTTCCGGTGGAGTAAGCGGAATCAGTACTATTTTAGATGCGACGCTTGGCTGGGAGCCGGCGTATGTCCAGTGGGCGTTTAATATCCCGCTGTTTATTGCAGGGGTAGTTTTACTTGGACGACAATATGGGTATAAAACTCTTGCAGGAACCATTTTCCTTCCATTTGTGGTTTTTTTAACGAATGATGTGAAGCCATGGACACTGGATCCGCTGCTTGGGTCACTTTTCGGCGGCATTGGGGTTGGCTTGGGTCTTGGAATTGTTTTCAGAGGAAATGCTTCCACTGGAGGTACGGATTTGGCAGCACAAATCATCCATAAGTTCACCGGGCTTTCACTTGGTACCTGCGTGGCGATGATAGATGGGTTGATTGTATTGTCTGCAGCGATTGTATTTGATATTGAACGAGGTCTGTACGCTTTGATTGGGCTTTATGTTACCAGTAAAACCATTGACCTTGTGCAGGTGGGCATTGGGCGTTCAAAGATGGCGATGGTAATCACAAACCGCCAGGATGAAGTACGTGAAGCGATTTTGAATAAAATTGACCGTGGAGTGACAAAACTATCAGCATACGGCGGCTATACGGACCAGGAACGGCCGATTATTATGTGTGTCGTTGACCAGACGGAGTTCACAAAATTGAAACAATTGGTTCAATCCATTGATCCATCTGCCTTTGTGATTGTTATGGATGCTTCAGAGGTTTTGGGCGAGGGTTTTAAAAGGTCGTAGCATTGGTATAAAATAGTCATGTATGCAAAATTTTCTTAGGGGGAGTTAAGTTTGAAGAAGAAATTATTAGCTCTATTAATGGGAACCTCCTTGGCACTGGCAGCTTGCGGCGGTGGCGGCGGCGGTGACGAAGCTGGCGGAGACAAAGCCGGTGCAGATCCAGAAAAGCTTTTCAATCAGAAATGCTCAAGCTGCCATGGCGGCAATCTTGAAGGCGGCGTAGGACCAAAGCTTAGTGACGTAGGATCCCGTCTATCTCAGGATGAAATTGAAAGTGTCATCGCAAACGGCCAAGGCTCAATGCCTCCAAAATTGCTTGAAGGCGACGATGCATCAGCAGTAGCTGAATGGCTGGCTAACAAGAAATAGATTTATGAGAAACGTCCTGAAATGTTAGGGCGTTTTTTTATTTCACTCAGAATTATAAGTTATTTTTACCCCAGAAAGAACTTTGAATAGTCGAATCCTATTTCAGGATAGGAATTTAAATAAAAGGATGACCAACTCGGGGAGCTTATTTCTAAGTCTATGAATGATTCTTTAGGCAATTGTTAAACTAATTTCAACCTAATGTTTATAAAAAGCAGTATCGGGTAAATAATTAAGTCTTTATTTATAGAAAATTTACCCAGAGTTCATTCTTCTAACTCTAACAAACAATTTTATAATCAACTAAAGGTTAGTCAAGGAGTATAGAAATGGATACTAAAAAAAACGTATCAGTATTAGGAAGTTGTGCAACAAGAGATAATTTTAATTCAAAATTTAACGAAAATTATAAAGAATTTTATGAGTGTATACTAACCCAAAATCAAACTTCAATCATAAGTTTAATGTCTGAAAAGATAGGTTTTAGTGAAGAGGACTTAGGGGACTTAGAAGAATATACAAAATGGAATGTTAGAACAGACTTTAATAAAGAATTTTTACTGTTGCTAAAAGAAAAAGCTCCTGATTATCTGATAATGGATTTTTTCGCTGATATCCACTTTGGCTGCATTCAATTAGAAGGGAATAAATTCATTACCAATAATCGGTGGATGGTATGGAAAACCGAATATTATAAAAGGTTAAAGGCTACAGAGGATATATTAACTTTAAATATACAAGACCATACTGAAAAATATATAGAGCTATGGAAATGTTCATTGGATAAGCTTGCGAATTTTTTAAAGGAAGAATTACCTGATTGTAAAGTGATTATCCACAAAGCTAGAAATGTAAGAAAAATCCTGACAGAAGACTGTGCAGAATTTATCGATTTAAGTACTAGTGGAAAAGTTAAAAAGGAAAATGTAGAAGTGCTGAATTCTTTATGGGATCAGTTGGATAACTATGCTATCAATGCTCATAACTGGAATTTTATCGAACTGCCGGAAAGTACTACTTTCGAGGGCCATCCTTGGGGACCATTTTATGTCCATTATACAATGGATTATTATCATCAATTCTTAAACCAGCTTCATGGAATAGTAATTCAGGATATTGTGAATGATTCGGATAATGAATTATTACGTGATATTGTTCATGACTGGGCAAAAAGAAATAATGAAAACTTACTTTTAGATAAAAATATTACCTTAACATTAGAGCGATTAATATTTGAAGAGAAAAGAAAAAATCATAAATTAAAATTAGAAATTGAAAAATTAAAAAAAGAATGTAATTTAAATTACCAATTTAAGAAGACATTTAAGAAAGTCCCTTTTGTTACTAAATTTTATAGAGTAATAAACAAAGGTATTAAATAAAAAGACACTCATACATCTCTAAGGGAGATTTGTATGAGTGTTTTTTGTTGAGAAATTCGATGAACCTAATAATTTAAATTGATTAAAAGGTTTTAAATGTAATTTCTATGTAAATTATATATTAAATTAATGTAAATCGATTTATAATGAACTGAGATAAATTAACTAATATTCATATCTGGAAGGTGGTTTGTTTTTTTGGCTGGGTTGGAGAAAATTTTGAAGCAGAAGCTGTCACTTCCCAAGACATCGGGGGAAGTAGCAACTCGTTTGCTCACCTTCTTATTTATATTTGGAGTCCCATTAATTACCCTTTTGGCTAGTGAGTTAATAGTCAGAGAAGCTTTAGAAATGCCATTTTTGGTTTGGGCTTCTGAGTTCACCAAACGTTTTGCGGTTAATGTCATTTTTTTAATAGCATTGTTTAATGTGTTTTATATTTTACCTCGGAAATTTTATATGTTTGCAAGTATATTGGTTAGCGGACTACTGTTATTTTTTGCATATGCAAATAAATTGAAACTAGAATTGCGAAATTCGCCTGTTACCCCTGGGGACTTTTCATTGTTAAACGAACTAAGAGGTTTAGAACAACCTGTTGAAATTAATATATGGCTATTGTCCTTTTTATTACTTATAGTTATTTCTGTAGTTGTCGCAATATTTTTTTTCTTGCCAAAAGTTAAAGAGAATTGGTTGATGAAAATTAGTATATTCCTTTTATCAATGACTTTTATATTTTCTTTTTGGACTGACTATCCAATTTCACCGATGAAAGAAACACAATTTCAAAATACTTGGTGGAGACAAGAACTTGGTACAATGCGAAATGGGTTATTCGGAAATTTTGTACTATTGGCGAAGAATTCCCAAATTACTCCACCAAAGAATTACTCAAAAGAAAAGATTAAAAACATTGTAAACGAATATAAGCCATCGAAGGTAAATTCAGTTGAAAATCCAAATGTAATCTTTATTATGAGCGAAGCATTTACAGACCCACTTCATTTCGGAAAGGAACATTTTACAGAAGATCCTATTCCGAATTTTCGAAAGCTATATAATGAATCACTGCATGGAATGATGTATTCACCAGAATTTGGCGGGGGTACAGCCAATGTGGAATTCGAAGCTTTAACAGGCTTTAGCAGACAGTTCCTGCCAGATAACAGCGTAGCATATCAATTGTATGTCAAACGACCAACACCCTCGGTAGCTTACTCGTTTAGAGAAGCGGGTTATCACGCTACGGCCATACATTCTTTCTATGGCTGGTATTATCAACGTCAGTCTGTTTATCGCTATCTTGGATTTGACCAATTTATTTCAGGTGAATTTATGAATCTGGATTATAGCCTTGGCTCTGGCCATGGATATCCAAAGGATAAACACATGACTGATTCCATTCTGTCTCAGATTGAGAAAACAAAAGAGAGAGATTTTATCCATGCCGTAACAGTAGAGGCCCATCATCCGTATAAACCAATAGTGGATTCTAAGTTTTTAAAAAAAGGGACTCTACCTGATTCAACAAGGCAATATTTGAACTCATATACGGAGTTTTTGCATAGTGTAGACAGAGAATTAGGCAGATTGGTTGAAGAGTTGCGCAAGAAAGATGAACCTACTATACTTGTATACTTTGGTGATCATTTTCCAACATTCATCTCCAATGCTCAGGTTTACGGACAACAAGGGACAGGTATTGCTAACAATATCCTTTATGATTATGAGGATTATTTGAATACTCATAAACTGCCCTATTTCATCTGGCATTCTAAGAGAAATACACCGAGAGAATTAGATTTATCTCCTAATCAGTTCAGTGCAATTTCCTTAGAACTCGCTGGAGTTAAAGGCAATACAGTTACAGCAATACTAGACAGGATGAGAGCGCAGAATAAGACTGTAATTCCATATAACCTTTTTCAAAAACAAATGGGTTCCCAAACAAATGAAATGAAAGACCTCCGTATGCTTCAGTATGATTTGTTACATGGTAAGCGATATAGCAAGAATGTAAATGCAGAACTGGATTTAAAGCCAAGTAAAGAGTATTTTCTTGGGCAATATAAAAACCTGAAGATGATTAGTATAAGTAACTCTTCGGATAGTTATCGTATTTTGGTTGAAGGTGTACCAAGATACTCGAGATTAATAGATAGTAAAAATGAAGAGATCGAATCAGAATGGGTAGGGACAAAAAATGGAGTATCTGATTTTATAATAAATAACAAAGATATTCACCCAAATGAGGAATACAGATTTGCTATTTTTGACTCAATGGGAAATGTATTGAAAGCCACCGAACCCTTTAAAATTGAGTGAAAATGAGTGAGAAAGATGTGAATCCAATCAATCCTGAATCCTAGGATTTATTGGGTTCTTTTTTATGCAGCTTCACAATTTGTACATACAAGTTTGATAAATTTCCGTAACACGAATGTAATGTTACAGAAAATTCGACTAAAATTAAAAGGTTATTAAACTAACATTTTACTTGGTAAATAGCTAAGTTCGCAATTGAAATACTAAGGAAAAAGGTAGATATATTATCCTCCACAGGAATAAAATGGGACTTTATATTCAATTTGAAAAGAAACTGTAATAATTAAAGGGGTTTTTTTGGTAGAGTGAGATGCTATAATAGGTTTGTTACAAATTGTCGAAGATTAGCCGAGTGATAAGACTAACTATCTAAGGTGATACCGAAATGATTGATATGCAGGATGTTTATAAAACATATTCCAACGGCATAGTCGCCGCAAATGGAATTAATGTTCATATAGATGCAGGTGAATTTTTATACGTGGTAGGGCCCAGCGGTGCTGGAAAATCTACTTTTATAAAAATGATGTACCGGGAAGTTAAGCCTTCTAAAGGTTCCATCATTATAAATGGTGTCAATCTAGCAAAGCTTAAGGACAGCAAGGTACCATTGCTCCGCAGGAATATCGGCGTCGTGTTCCAGGACTTCAAATTGCTGAACACTCTCACAGTCTATGAAAATGTGGCGTTTGCAATGGAAGTTATCGAGGAATCGCCGCAATATATCAAAAAGCGGGTAATGGAAACTCTTGAGCTTGTTGGACTTAAACATAAGGCCAGGGCGCTTCCTACTGAGCTTTCAGGCGGGGAACAGCAGCGTGTTGCCATCGCTCGTTCAATAGTGAACGCACCAAAGGTAGTCATTGCCGATGAGCCTACAGGAAACCTTGATCCCGATACTTCTTGGGAAATTATGAACATTTTTGAGGAAATTAACTTAAGGGGAACCACGATTGTCATGGCTACCCACAATAAAGAAATCGTCAATACAATTACACATCGCGTTATCGCGATTGAAAACGGCAGGATTGCCCGTGACGAAATGAAAGGTGATTACGGATATGAAAGCTAGAACATTCCGCCGCCACGTCCGCGAAAGCTTCAAGAGCTTAGGCCGAAACGGCTGGATGACGTTTGCATCCGTGAGTGCCGTAACGGTTACCTTGCTTTTGGTCGGTATCTTTTTCGTCATTATGATGAATTTAAATAAAGTCGCAACCACAATCGAGGAAGATGTAGAAATCCGAGTCCATGTGGATGTAGCAGCGAATGACAAAGATAAAAAGGTATTGGAACAGCGTATCAACCAGATCTCTGGTATCAAAAATGTTACCTATTCTCCTAAGGAAAAAGAACTTGAAAGCTTAATCGATAGTTTGGGAGAAGAAGGGGAAGCCTTTCAGCTGTTTGAACAAGACAACCCTTTGAACGATGTCTTCGTCGTAAAGACGAAAAATCCTACTGACACAATGAAAGTTGCCAAGCAGATTGAAAAATTTGAATATGTCGCTACTGTAAAGTATGGGCAAGGCAAGGTTGAAAAGTTATTCAGTTTTATCAAAATCAGCCGTAATGTCGGGCTTGTCCTGATTGTCGGACTTCTTTTTACAGCTATGTTCCTGATCTCGAATACGATTAAGATCACGATCATGGCGCGAAAACGAGAGATTGAAATCATGAGGCTAGTGGGTGCAACGAACGGATTCATCAGATGGCCATTCTTCCTTGAAGGACTCTGGCTCGGAATCCTCGGGGCAGTAGTGCCGATTGGGGTCGTGTCGGCAGCCTATTTCTACGCTTATGACTTCCTGAATGAGAAGCTAAAAGACCACTTTATAAGATTACTTGAATTCAACCCGTTTGTTTACCAGTTATCAGCCATCCTGATCATAATGGGAGCTGCCATTGGAATCTGGGGTAGTCTCATGTCCGTCCGCAAGTTCTTGAAAGTGTAAGGAAGATTAAATTCTTCCTAAACACTACATAACCAATAGACGATAGATAGAAAGACAAAGTTACGAAACTATCATGAGTAAGAGAGGGGAAAGATCTAGTGAAAAAGCAGATACTCTCACTAGCAGTAGTCAGTACTTTAAGCCTGGGTTCATTATTAAGCCCATTATCGGTAAATGAAGCATCAGCCACAAGCATTTCGGAGATGCAAAGAGAAAAGAATGAACTGCAAAATAAGCGTTCAGGCATCAGCTCTGAGATTAACCAGAAGAAATCTAAAATCGGTGAGCTGCAAACTGAGCAGCAGGATCTGAATGCTCAAATCAAAAAACTTGATTTAGCTGTTGAAGATGCAGGAAAGAAAATTGAAATGAAAAATGCGCAGATCGCACAAACTACTGCTGAAATTGAAAAATTAAAAGTAGAAATCGCAGAATTGATCAAGCGCATCGAAAAGCGTAATGAATTATTGAAGGATAAGGCACGTTCTTTCCAGGAAAATGGCGGGACGGTCAACTATATGGATGTTCTTCTTGGAGCGCAAAGCTTCAGCGATTTCGTTGACCGCGTAAATGCGGTAACAACAATCGTCCAGGCTGATAAGGATATTCTTGAACAGCATAGAATGGATAAAGAAGAGCTTGAGAAGAAGCAAAATGAAGTAGAAACCAAGCTTAATAGTCTTCAAGAAATGAAAAAAGAACTTGAGGGTTTACAGGCACAGCTTAATAGCCAGATTAAAGAAAAGAATAAGCTTATGAGTTCACTTAAACATGAAGAAGAACAGATGCATGCGGAAGCTGTTTCACTGGAGGAAGAAGGAGAAATCCTTGCAGCACAGGAAGCTGCACTGCAACAGGCAATTGCACTTGAGCAGAAGCGCCAGGCACAAATTGCAGCCGAAAAAGCCAGACAAGCTGAACTTGCAAGACAAAGAGCAGCAGCGGCGGCTAAGGCTAAAAGCAGTGGCGGAAGCAGTTCAGCCTCAGCACCAGCTTCAGAACCAGTTGTATCAGCACCACCTTCTTCAGGTGGAATGATTATTAGGCCTGCAAGCGGACGCATCTCTTCCGGCCTTGGACAGCGCTGGGGAACATTCCATGCTGGAATCGATATTGCTAACAGTGGCGGAAATGTTCCGATTTATGCAGCAGCAGACGGAGTCGTCATCCGTTCTTACTACTCTTCTAGCTACGGAAATGCAATTTTTGTTGCTCACTCAATCAACGGGCAAACTTGGACAACGGTTTACGCACATATGAGTGCCCGAATGGTTGGCAGTGGTGCAGTCGTTTCCAGAGGCCAGAGAATCGGCACAATGGGTAACACTGGACAATCTTATGGCCAGCACTTGCACTTCGAGCTTCACAAAGGTTCTTGGAATGCATCAAAATCAAATGCTGTAAATCCAGCTGCATACTGGTAAGAAACATCGGGAAGAGACGACATGTCTCTTCCTTTTTTATTTTCCCGGTTTAAAGCCTCAAAAACTTGTAAAATAAAACCAGCATGAATCTCCTCCAAAATTAATTCTTCATACCCTGTCCCAGTTCGTCATATAATTGGAATCATAGAAATTTTTACGGCAGAGGAGCAGTAGATGCGGTAAACAGGGAGGAGTTTGGCAATGGAACGCAAGTGGATTGCCATTTTGATGGCGGGCTCGCTGCTTACTGGAGCGGGGAGTACATACGCTGGTATGCAATGGTATGAGAGCAAAGCGGGGGTGCTGGAGCATCAGATTGTGCCTGCACAGGAAATTAAGAAGTCCCAATCTGGCAAGCAGGGCAGCCTCGACAAAGTCGAACAGGCCTACAGTTTGATTTTTAACAGTTATGTTGAAAAAGTAGAGGGGGATAAGCTGGTCGAGGGTGCAATCCAGGGGATGCTGTCGACTCTGGAGGATCCTTATTCCGTTTATATGGACAAGGAGACGGCGAAACAATTCAATGACACGCTGGAGTCGTCCTTCGAAGGAATTGGTGCTGAGGTCAGTTCGGTCGATGGCAGAATCGTGATTGTTTCGCCTTTTAAAAATTCCCCTGCGGAAAAAGCAGGTTTGAAGCCGAACGACCAAATTTTAAAGGTCGATGGCGAAAGTATCGAAGGACTGGATCTGTATGAGGCGACACTGAAAATCAGAGGCAAGAAGGGGACGCCTGTTGTCCTCGAGATTGAGCGGAAAGGTTTAAAGGATCCGCTTCAAGTCAAAGTAGTTCGTGATGAAATTCCGCAGATTACCGTCCATGCTGATATGAAAAAGGTAAATGGTGAAAAAATTGGTTACCTTGAGATTACTTCTTTTTCTGAGGAAACATCAAAGGAGTTCAAAAAGGAGCTTAAAGCTTTTGAAAAAGAAGGTATGGATGCCCTGTTGATTGATGTGCGCGGAAATCCTGGCGGGCTGCTTTCCAGCGTGGAGGAAATTTTACGGGAGATTATTCCTAAAAGTAAACCGCTCTATCAAATCGAAGAACGCAGCGGCGATAAGACACGTTATTTTTCCGATCTCGATCAGGCAAAAGACTACCCAATTGCCGTGTTGACTGATGATGGCAGTGCATCCGCATCTGAAATATTGGCAGGAGCCATGAAGGAGGCCGGCGACTATCCGGTCATTGGCGAGAAAACCTTCGGCAAGGGGACTGTCCAGCAGGCTGTACCGATGGGAGATGGCAGCAACATTAAGCTGACACTGTTCAAGTGGCTGACACCTGACGGCAATTGGATCCATAAAAAAGGCATCGAGCCGACCGTAGAAGTCAACCAGCCTGCGCTGTACGATACCCATCCTATTCAGGCTGAGAACCCGCTCAAGCTGGACATGAATAACGAGCAGGTGAAGAATGCCCAGGAAATTCTTGACGGCCTCGGATTTGAGCCTGGCCGTACAGACGGCTACTTCAGCGATAAAACGGAGATTGCTGTCAAAGCATTCCAGCGGAAAAATGGCATGGATGTAACGGGTATAATTGACGGCAAGACAGCATCCGCACTGGAGAATGCCGCCAGGGAAGCGATGAAGCAGGAAGAAAATGATTTGCAGCTGCAGACCGCATTGAGACTGCTGGCAAAGTAGTGATAATTTTGACCTTCATCGGTTTTAAAATGTTGGGGAGATGGACTGTAAAACAGCCGCACTATAATATGGTGCGGTTTTGTTTTTTTACAACGAATTGTAAAAAGTAGTGATTAAAGAAAAATGGATTGATTATATCCAGAACCATAGTGATGCAAGCTTAAAACGTAGTGATTCGAGTGTGAAAAACATAGTGATGCAAGCTTAAAACGTAGTGATTCGAGTGTAAAACATAGTGATTCAAGCTTAAACAGTAGTAAATAAATTCTAAAACGCAGTGATTGTACAAATGATTCAAAACCACTGCAATTAAACACAAAAAGATATGTTTTCTCCACAAGAAAAAAATCCCATCAAGATTCCGCAACTATTGATAGGTTTTAACCTTTAGATTTGATAGAATAAGCTTAATATCAAGTAATTTACGAAGGCTGGTGACATAGGGTTGGCACAGGATTGGTTCATTGAACTTTTGAAAGGGACGGGCAGGCTTCTGCTTCACCCTGTGTTCTATTATTCTTTCTTTATAGCAGCAGTCCTTGGGGTATCGCGCGTGAAACGGGAGCGGAAAAATTTCACGGTCCGGTCGAAGGATGCATATTTTGAGCTCAGGCAGCTGTATCCTCTGGGACTGCTGATCGGGCTGGTGGTTTCCATCATCACCATTGCAGCAGGGATCACGATTCCATTCGCGGCAATTATTTTAGTTGCAACTGCAACCATATTATTGAGCTTTACAACCAGAGTCAGGCTTCTGGCTCCTGCCTATACTGTTGGCGTTGCTTTTTTTGCTTTAATTTTTCTATCAGGTAAGGAATACAAACTCCCGTTAATCGGTGACCTTTTTTCGAGCCTTGATGAAAAAATCTATCCCTCCATCGCGATTTTGTTGGCGTTACTGACAATTGGCGAAGGGTTCCTTATTTTGAAAAATGGCAAAAAGGGGACTTCCCCTAAATTGGTCAAGAGCAAGCGCGGCCAGATGGTTGGTGTCCATGAGGTGAAACGCTTGTGGATGGTACCGGCATTTATGCTTGTTCCGGGCAGTGTGCTTACACTTCCGTTCGACTGGTGGCCGGTGTTCACACTTGGCGACAATACATATTCATTGATTCTTGTTCCATTTGCAATCGGCATGCATCAGCAAATCCAGGGCATGCTGCCGAAGGATGCTATCCAGCAGCAGGGGAGCCGGGTAATTGGCCTTGGTATACTGATCACTTTGATTGCTGCAGCGGGTTACTGGTACCCCATCGCAGCCATCGCAGCCGTGTCAGCTGCCATAATCGGCCGCGAAGCCCTGACCTTTACTCAACGAATGCACGAAGAGGGCAGGCCGTTTTATTTTTCGAAAAAGAATCATGGGGTGATGATTCTTGGTGTCCTGCCAGAATCGCCGGCAGAGAAGATGGCTCTTGAAGTCGGGGAGCTTGTGACAAAGGTCAATGGCACGAACGTCAATGACGAAAAGACATTCTATGAGGCTCTGTCGCGCAACAGGGCACATTGCAAGCTTGAAGTGCTTGATACAAACGGTCAAATCCGCTTCGTCCAGAGAGCGTTATATGAAGGGGATCACCACGAGTTGGGCATCCTTTTTGTCCAGGACGAGAAGAAGTGGGACAGTGCAGTGGTTTAATGCATCAAATTCAAATTTATGACTTAGCGGGAGCCAATCAAGAGGCTCCCGCTTTTTCAGGTTATTCGACCACACCTGTTCTCATAATTTCAAAATCAATCTTCACATCGACTTTGCTTTCTGGGTACATGCTATGCCATTTCTCAGTTGTTAAGTTAGTCCCCCTGACACTCTTTCGATAAATTTCTCCAAATCCGAATGGATCTGCCCCCAACTCCCGTGCTTTTGTAATGAGATTTTCAATTTCGGATGTGATTTTTTCGTCAAGCTTCGTTTCTAGTTGCTTAAGGTATACGGGGTTTTTTAAATCCAGCGCCTGGTTGATTTCGAGAAGCCTTGTTTCCATTTTGACTTTCAGCTCGAACTGCAGGTTATCTTTGTTAATCAGTTTAATGTCGCTTCTGCTCTCGATTGTGTCAAGAACGACTGCCAGATTGTCTGGCTGTTCATGAGTCTCTCGAAGGTCAAAATCTTCTTTAGGAATTTCAAGTTCAATCGCTCCGGCGTCGTATCGGTCGTTGACAAGCTTTAAATAAAAAGCCTCTTTTGCACTGATTTTACCGACCATCTTTTCATTTTTTAACAGGGCCATTCCAGTTATTTTTACAATGCCTTTTTCACCTTTTAAAGTGGGCGCGATTGGATCAATACCTGGTGCGTAGTAATCATGCAATACTTCCTGAAGGGTGGAAGACGGGATTTTTTCACCCTTTATGTTTTGATCCAGTTCCTTATATATGAGCTGGCTTATATCGGAAAATTGTTCGTTATTTTGGTTAAGGAGATCATTTGCCCTTCCCTCTACCACGGCAAGATAGGTGAGATCACTTATAGAGGGGTCACGTGCGAGCGTATCTGCCAGATTGATGAGGCCGGCTCGGACAACTTCCTCACTGAAAAGCGCAACCCGCAGCTGCCCCGACTGCAGCTTTTTAGGGCTTTTTAAATCTGCCTCATTTCTGGCTCCTTTACTGGTTGCTGACTTTGCGGACAGGATAACAGAACTTTTGGGAGCCTCCGGGTCGATTTGGAGCAGTACCATTGTCGCCAGAATCTGCCTATCCTCTGTGAGATCATAGCCTACTGTTGTAAGCAAACCCATCCGCTCCAGTGTTTTCTGTTCTGCACAGCCAGAGAGGATTAACACAAGTATGACAATCAGGATTTTATTCCCCTTTTTGCGCATGTGCCTCCCCCTTTTTACCGAAAAGTTTCTTTCTAATCAGTACAGCACCGAATAGAAGCAATGGATAAACAAAGACAATATAGAGTGCGCCCCTTGCGAAATAGTCATTCATCATGTTGGTTTGCACCCTGGTGAGTGGATATAGCAGGGTCAAAAAAATAAAGATAAGGAGAACCCAGCTGACTTTCTGCTCCTTCTTATTAAAAATCCTGGAAATCCCTCGGGTGGCTGCCCACATATAGAGCATCAGGTTTGGTAAAACAAGCAGGACCCAGAAAGTGATCGCAACGTACTCAAACCTTTCAATGAAAGGGAAACGGACAATTTTAAAAAGGGAGAGCGTGCCCCAGATGGTCCGTTCAAGCTGGCCGCCGCTGAAATAGGCAAGGGAAATAACCATGAGGGCCAGATACAGGATGGTTGTAAAGCCAAGTCCAAGCTGCATATATTTATGGACACGGTCTTTTTCTTTTAAAAAGGGATAGATCACATAGATGATTTCAAAGCCGATGACTGTGAAGGTCATTTGTTTTGTACCCTTTAAGATTTCCGGAATGCTCGCTTCGAATATTGGAAATAAGTAATCCCAGTTAGCGAATTGAGCTGGATAGGCAATCAGGAGAATCAGCCATAATGACAGAACAACACTAAAGAAGCTGACCCCGACTACTGTCCTCAAACCGCCATTCAGGCCGTAATAAACAAGGTAGGCGAGGGTGAGGGAAAGCAGCCAGGTCGGAACTTCAGGGAAAATCCATGCCTGGATAACCTCAATATAATTTCGGACGATGACGTGGAATCCTCCGAGAAAGTATAAAACATACACGATATTAAGAAAATTCCCAAGCCATTTACCAAGTACATCATATTGAATCCCGTATAGATCAGAATTCTCATATGCCTGTAAAGTCTTTACCATAATAAACCCTACAATGGCAGTTGCGACGCCGCTTAGTATGACGGAAACCCAGGCATCATGCTTGGCCTCCAAGTATATAATTCGCTGGAACCCCTGGATGCCAACACCTACCTGCATTGAATGGATCACGAAGAAAAGCAGTAAAGTATTGATCATGTTTTGGGGTTTAGGCTCAATGTGAATTTTCATTCAATAACACCACGACTTATTCTTTGGTTTTTCGTTCTGCGTACTTTATCCTGTCCAATGGCCTAGTCTGCAACGGACGCTTGTTGGTCCATCCAATAGGAAGACGAATGATACTGTCACGCCAATCTTCAAATCTCGGCGGGTAAAACGGAGCCAAAAACGGTGTATCCAGGCTGGATAGGCGGAGCAGGTGGATCAGCAGGAAGCAAAAGCCAACCATAAGTCCGTAAAATCCCCATAAACCTGCCAATATGATTAATGGAAAACGCAAGACCCTGATGACGTTGCCCATCATATAGTTTGGCGTCGTGAACGAAGCGAGTGCGCTAACAGCGATGATGATAATCAGGATATTGCTGGTGAATCCCGCGTCCACTGCCGCTGTTCCGACGACAATACCGCCTACGATACCCATTGTCTGGCCGACCTTGGTTGGCAGCCGTGCCCCGGCTTCCCGGAGGAGTTCAATCATGGTTTCCAGCAGCAATGCCTCAATAATAGGCGGAAAAGGTACCCGTGATCTGGATTCACCAAGCGGTATGAGCAGTGTTTGCGGGATGATCTCATAATGGAAAGTCAATGCTGCCACATATATCGCCGTAAAAAAAATCGACACAATCATCGAGAACACTCGTAAGACTCTGAGAAAGGTCGCGATTTGCCATCTGACACTTTGATCCTCCATGCTCTGGAAAAATTCAATGAAGGTTTGCGGTGCTCCGATGACCTGGACACTGCCATCAACCAGGACGATCATCTTACCATTCAACAGCCAGGCACAGGCACGGTCTGGTCTTTCCGTCAGCAGCATTTGAGGGAAAATTGCAAATGAGTTATCCTCAATGAGCTGGACAAAAATAGAGCTGTCAAGGATCCCATCCACTTCAATGGATTTGATTCTCTCACGCATTCGGTCAATCATATCATCGTCGGCAATCCCCTTCATATAGAGAAGTGAAATCGCTGACTTCGTCTGTTTTCCGACGGAATAGCTTTCATTGCATAGATTTGGATTGGTAAGGTATCGACGGATTAGTGAGATATTGGTCGCAAGGCTCTCATTGAAAGCGATTTGCGGCCCCAAAACCTGTGATTCATTTTCCGGGCGGGTCAATGATCGGTTTTCCTGGGTAGCGACTACAGCACTAATGATGACTGGGTGTCCCGGCGAATGGACCGCCACTGCTCCATGTAAAACGGAATTAATCACATCTTCGACATATTTTTGCTTAGAAGTACCTGAAACTGTAATATGCTTGAATGCTTCGCTTGGATTAGGCTCAGCATCTTCGAGACGAGCTAGAACATTTTCATTCAGCATCTTCTTATCTGTCAAAGTATCTAGGAAGATAAGGGTGAAGCCGTTCGAGAGTTCCTTGATATTCAAGTCTGCACTGTGATGAAGACGCTCCTTCATTATTGTGATGAACTCATCTTTGTAAACAGGGATTAACTCCTTGTCGTCGAAGTTTTTTTCATTCTTGCTGTCAGGAGTCTCAGGTTTCTTTTTCTTGAAGAACATCAAAAATCCCTCCGATGCAGTCATCTACACAAAAGGTTTTGCATTAAAGGGAAAAATTATACTGCTGATAGATTTTGTGATTGCATGAAAAAAGAAGCTGACGTAAAGTCAGCTTCCCATTAAATAACGCCAAGTGAATCAAGGAACACGATGATGATGACTACAGGAACGATAAACCTCATCACATTATACCAGAGGCTGAAGAGCAAGCTGCCGGCCTTCGACTGTTGCAAAAGCTCCTGCCTTAAGATTTCTTTTTTGATTTTTAGCGGAACGAAAATCGAAATCAGAAGAACTCCCAGCGGCATCAGGATATTGCTTACCAGGAAATCGGCTGTGTCGAAAATGTTTTTTCCGAAAATCGTTACATCTGCCAGTGTCCCGAAAGACAGGGCAGAAGGGATGCCAAGCAGGAAAATCAGGCCCCCAGCAATCCATGCGAATCTTGCGCGCTTATTTGGGTCTCCTTTAGCGAGTGTGGCGACGACAATCTCAAGCATCGAGAATGCGGAGGTCAGTGTCGCGAACAGGAATAATGCCAAAAACAGCAGCAGGAACAGCTCGCCGAAGACCATTTTTTCAAAGACGGCGGGAAGGACGACGAATAACAATCCAGGTCCTTCTGCCGGTTCGAACCCGAGTGAGAAAACGGCTGGGAAAATCGCCAGCCCGGCAAGCAGGGCAATAAAAAGGTTCATCCCGACAACAGACAGGGCAGGCTGAACGATGCTGCCTTTCTTCGGCAGGTATGAACTATAAGTCACCATTACCGAAACGCCGACGCTGAGGGAGAAAAAGGATTGTCCCATCGCGAACAAAATGCTTTCAGAGGTGATGCTTGAAAAATTCGGAGCGAGGAAAAATTTTACGCCAGCAAGTGCATTATTGAGCGTTAGTGAACGGACGATTAGAATGATGAAAAGCAGGAATAAGGCCGGCATCATGATTTTGCTTGCTTTTTCAATGCCAGACTGGATGCCTTTAGCGACCACGACGATTGTGATCAGCAAGAATGCAGCCTGGGCAGCAAGTACACTAGATGGGCTGCCGATCGTGTTTTCAAACATCTTACCGTAATCAGCACCTTCCTGAATAACTCCTCCAGCCAGTCCCTTTACAAAATAAAGGCTGATCCAGCCGCCGACTACACTGTAAAAGCTGAGCAGCACGAAGCTGGTCACAACACCGAGTATCCCGATTAGATACCAGTTGCTTTTTGGCGCTATTTCCAGGTAAGCGCGGATCGCTTCCTTACCGGTACTGCGGCCAATCACGAATTCCGCAAGCAACAGCGGAAGGCCGATGAACAGCGAGAACAAAATGAACATGAGGAAAAAGGCTCCGCCCCCGCTTACCCCGGTAACATACGGAAGCTTCCAGATCGCCCCGATTCCGATGGCGGAACCGGCTGCGGCAAGGATAAATCCAATCTTTGATGACCACTGTTCTTTCTCCATAAAAACTCTCCCTTTTCTCTCCCTATTTCAGCGTTGCATGATCGATGTCCGGGCAAAATAAAAAGCCGCGCCGCTATCCATCGATCTGGATAGGGACGTGGCTGAACACGCGGTACCACCCTATTTGGAAGCAAAAATCGCTTCCCGCTCAAGTTTTACGATAACGGTTTTTGACCGCCCTTTTTAAAATGCTATTCAAAAGCATTCTGTTTAAGGGATAGCTCCAAGAACGAAATTCACCATGTCTTTGTATCAGTTCTCACCAACCACTGATTCTCTAGTAACAGGGAGACCGGCTTAATAGACTCTCTTCAACGCTTCAACTTATTAAAATATATAACCGAAATTATAGTACGATACCAAAATGTTGTCAACCTTCTTTTTCAGATTATTGAAACAGGATATAATTGAACTACTAAAGAATATATGGAGGATCGCGTATGCTGACACTGATCAAAAATGGAGAGATTTACGCACCAGATCACCTTGGAAAAAAAGATATCTTACTTGTTGATAAGAAAATCGGATACATACAGGATGAAATTGAAGTTCCAGAAAAATTCGTTGATATGAAGGTCATTGATGCTTCCGGCAAAAAAATCGTGCCTGGGTTCATTGATTCACATGTCCATCTGATTGGCGGCGGGGGAGAGGGAGGCTTTCGAACCAGGACACCTGAAATCCAGCTCACCCAGGCGACAACCTCGGGCATCACTACGCTTGTCGGCGTTCTTGGCACTGACGGCACTACCCGGACAATGCCTAGCTTGATTGCCAAGGCACGCGCATTAGAGGAAGAAGGAATCACCACCTATGTCCAGACTGGATCCTATCAGGTCCCTGTCAAAACACTCACTGGCAAAATCGAGGATGACATCATTTTAATCGATAAAGTGATTGGGGCAGGAGAAATTGCGATTGCTGATCATCGTTCATCACAGCCTACACCCGAGGAAATGGCGAAGATTGCTTCGGCTGCCAGGATTGGCGGGATGCTCGGCGGAAAAAGCGGCATCGTCAACGTCCATGTCGGCGATAGCCTGGATCATCTTAAACTGATCGAGGAGGTGGTCGAGAACACCGACATCCCGATCAGACAATTTTATCCGACCCACATCAATCGCAATCCTCATCTGTTTGAAGCTGGCATCGAGTACGCGAAAAAAGGCGGCTGGGTTGATTTTACAACCAGTTCCATTCCCAAGTTTTTAGAGGAAGGGGAGGTAAAATGCAGCGTCGGATTGAAGCGGATGCTCGAAGCGGGTGTTGACATCAGCCAGATTACCTTCACATCCGATGGCCAGGCAAGCCTGCCTGATTTTGATAAAAATGGTGAATTGATCGGTTTGCAGATCGGCCAGGTTTCTTCTTTGTATGAAGCTGTTAAGGAAGCGGTCGTAACAGAAGGAATCCCTCTTGAAGTGGCCATCCGTGTCATCACCGCAAACCCTGCGGCTATCCTGAAGCTCAGCCAAAAAGGCCGGGTTGAAGCTGGCCGTGACGCAGATCTTGTCCTGCTCGATGAGAATCTCGAAGTCAACACCGTGATTGCTATGGGGCAGTTGATGGTGGAGAACCGTGTGGCTTTGGTAAAAGGAACGTTTGAATGATAGGGAGAACCTTGACCGCGAGTGGTCAAGGTTCTTTTTTAATCTGGTTGATATATCTGGAAAAGTGGTCGATATATTCTAAAATGTGGTCGATATATTTTAAAATCGACTGATATATTCAAAAAAGTGTTCGATAAAATCTGATTTTCGCCAATAAAATCTACTCTGCGTAAATCTGAGCCCGGAATAAGCGTGTCTATTTATTAAAAAGCAAAAACCGGGCCGCTGCCCGGTCTTTTTAAAAAATCATATACAAAATCATGCCGCCTACAGCTCCAGTAACTACAACAATCCATGGCGCAAGCTTCCAGTACACCAGCATGCTGAACAACACGGCAGCGAACACAAAGTCGATTGGTTCTAGAATCGAACTTGTCCAGATTGGCTGGTAGAACGCCGCGATCAGGATACCGACCACGGCGGCATTCACACCCATAAGTGCCCGGCTGATTTTGCTGTTCCGTCTTAACGCATCCCAGAATGGCAGTGTCCCCAAAATCAGCAGGAATGCCGGCAAAAAGATGGCAGCAGTTGCAAGCAGGCCGCCCTGCCAACCGTTGATGATCGCTCCGATATAGGCAGCGAATGTGAAAAGAGGACCTGGAACTGCCTGGGCAGCGCCATAGCCTGCCAGGAATGCTTCTTCACTCAGCCATCCGGTCGGGACGAATTCACGTTCAAGCAATGGCAGGACAACATGGCCGCCGCCGAACACAAGTGAGCCTGAGCGGTAAAAGCTGTCAAACATCGCAATCCAATTAAGTGAAGTAGCTTCACGTAAAATCGGCAGGAGAATCAGCAAACCGAAAAACAAACCAAGACTTACAAAACCCACAGTTTTTGAAATTGAAAAGGTCATTCTTTTATCATCTGTGGCGTTGTGGGACTTGAACAACACGTAGCCTAAAATTCCGGCGATGATAATAACGCCTATTTGCGTGAACGCGGTCTGCCATAGCAGAGTTGCTGCGAGCGCGAACAGGGCAATCGTCTTTCTCGGCAAATCAGGAGTCAGCTTTTGGGCCATTCCGAGAATGGCATGAGCAACGACGGCAACAGCAACGACTTTAAGGCCATGAATCCAGCCTGCGTCTGCGACATCAAATCCCTGTAAAATCAATGCGAAAATAATAAGGGCAAAAACAGAGGGCAGTGTGAATCCAAGGAAGGCGAATAATCCTCCGAGCAATCCTCCGTGCATCAGGCCTACTCCGATTCCGACCTGGCTGCTTGCGGGTCCGGGCAGGAACTGGCATAAAGCCACCAGATCCGCATAGCTTTTTTCATCCATCCATTTCCTGCGGCGGACATATTCTTCATGGAAGTAGCCAAGGTGGGCAACAGGACCGCCGAAAGATGTCAGTCCGAGCCTTGTGGATACCATCAAAATCTCCAACAGTGACTGGAATGAAACACTCTTTTTATCTGTCATTTCTTTTTCTCCTTCATAACTAATTGTAATCGATCATTGAAAAAGGATTTGTATGCGAGCTGCAAATACAGAATCACTGTCAGCGACACGCTTCCGACGATGCCTAGCATAATCGCGATCTGATATTCCACCGCTACGATGGGCGACGTTCCGGACAGGATTTGCCCTGTCATCATGCCGGGGAGGAATATGATCCCCATGCCGACCATCGAGTTGATCGTCGGCAGCATCGCTGCATCAAAGGCCTGGTTGACGACTTTTTTTGCAGCGTGCTTTGGAGTTGCCCCAAGCATTAATGCACCTTCAATTTGTTCTTTGTTCGCTTCAAAGCCTGATATTAGATTGTTCACCCCAAGTGAAATGCCCGTCATCGAGTTCCCAATAATCATCCCGGCAATTGGGATGAAATAACGAGGCTCATACCACGGCGTGACGTTAAGGACGAAGAGAATGAAAAAGAACAAACTTGTCAGGATGCCGATTGCCATGGCTAAAGCGATATACTTTTTCATCATGTCGCCAAGCGGATGCTTTGTCCTTTTGTAGACATTATAGATGGCGAAAATTTGCATGATGGCAATGATCAACAAGGTATAAAAGGGGTTCGGGTTGTCAAACAGATAGACGAGCAGATATCCCACAAGGATGAGCTGCAGCGACATCCGGGCAGTTGCCAGCAGGATTTCTTTTTCACGAGGAATCCCGCGGACCCTGACAATCACGATTAAAATCAGGATGAAAATGTAGGCAGCAGCAAGCTGCCAAAAGCTCAAATCCATAACATCATCCATTAGCTATGCCTCCCATCATTCCATTCCGCCTTCAATCGAATAACGTGACATATCAATCTTATTTTCGGCAACAATCTCAGCAAGCTCCTTCGAATGGGTAATCATAATGACCGTTTTGGAGTGCTTCCTAACATATTCAAGGAATCGCAGCAAAACAGTCCTGGCCGTATCCTCATCCAATGCAGAGGTCGGCTCGTCCAGCAGAAAAACCTCGGGATCAAGAAGCATCACCCTTGCCCAGGAAAGCCGCTGTTTTTCACCTCCGGAAAGGTGGTCTGCTTCTTCATCCAACCGCTTATCCAGCAGAAACAGCTGAAGCAATTCTTCTATGTCCTTTTTGCTCGCTGGCTCTTTTTCGGAAAAAGCGAGGCCAATCTGCAGATTATCCTCAATGCTGCCGTCAAAAATGACTGGAGCCTGGGGCACCATTCCAACCGTTCTTCTTAGTTGAAGGGGATTTATTGTGCTGATGGCTTTATTTTTAAAAAGAATCTCTCCCTGATCAGGGCTGGATAGGTCATTCAGCATTCGCAGCAAGGTTGATTTTCCGCTGCCGCTTGGACCGGTGATGCAGGTGAACTGATTGCCTGGAATGGTTAAGGTGTCAACATGGATAATCCCGTCCACTTTTACATCTTTAAGTTCAAACAAACTCCTCACTCCAATCAATCCTTGATTTCCTTGAACAATTCATAAGCCTTTTTACGGGCTTCGTCCAGCACACTGCTGCCTTTCTCTGTCGTCCGGTAATATTTTCGGATTTTCCCTTCAACATTTCTTTCTTCTTTTAAAAGAAGGCCGTCCGATTCCATCGAGTGGAGAATCGGATACAGGGTGCCTGCGCTGATCGTATACCCATGTTCCTTAAGCTCCTCGAGCATCCACAGTCCAAAAATCGGCTGTTCCTTCGCATGGTGCAAAATATGAATATGGATGAATCCAAGAAACAATTTCCTTAAAACCTTGTCCTCCATTTTCATCCTTCTTTCCTTGATATCGAAATTCGATATCATTATAACGTAACCGGGAATTTAATCAACTGTTATACGTATCGCTGGTTTGGAAAAACAAAAATTTTACAATAGAATTTTGCAGAAATTATCAATTTCAAAAAGATGTTGAAATTAAAATAGAATATCTGATTAAGTGATGTAGTTCACATTTCCGAGTGGTTTAAGCGGATTATCATAATGATAGATTCCCAATAAGGAGGGCTCAACATGAGTCGTATGAATGTAAAAATCATTAGTGTATTAGCATCTGTTGGTATAGCTCTGGCGGGGTGCGGATCAACAGCCACCAAGGAGGCAGAAAAGCCTGCAGTAAATGCAGCCAAACAGGAACATACTGTGGAAAGGTTCTATTTTACGGCGAATGAGGGCGGGACCATCAGCAAGGTTTCTGCAACAGACAATAAAGTGGCTGCAACCATCAAGGCGGATGGTGTTGTCCATAATATCCAGCTGTCCCCTGACGGTAAAGTTGTTGCTGCTACTCTCATTCCGGAGACAGGGCACAGCCATGGCGGTCACGAAGAAAAAACACCAGGGAAAGTAGTATTCTTTGATGCTTTTACAAACCAACTTTTAAAAACGGTTGAAGTCGGGAATCATCCGGCGCATGTGGTGTATTCAGAGGATGGAAAATACGTATTGGCAACAAACAACGAAGATAACACGGTTTCGGTAATCAATGCAGCAACCTATGACCTGGTAAAAACTGTTCCAACCGGCAAGGGCCCCCATGGGTTCAGGATTTCGGCAGACAGCAAATTTGCCTATATTGCCAATATGGGAGAGGACACGGTAAGTGCAATTAATCTGGAAACATTTAAAGAAGAAAGAATCAAAACTGGCAATACCCCTGTGACGACCGGAATTACAAGGGATGGAAAGACCCTTGCGGTGACCCTATTCGCTGAAAGTTCCCTGGCCATAGTCAATGTGGAGACAAAAGAGATTGTGAAGGTGAAAGTTGGCAATGGACCTGCGCAGGTATATATAGGTCCGGATGACAAATTTGCCTATGTCGCCAATCAGGGAACAGAGGAATCTCCATCGAATTCACTTTCAATAGTAGACCTCGAAACAAAGAAGGTTGTCGAGGAAATCGAAACAGGGAATGGAGCGCATGGTGTAACTGTCAGCAGTGATGGTAAGTTTGCCTATGTAACCAATATGTTTGACAATACCGTCAGTGTGATAGACCTTGAAAGTAAGCATGTAAACACAATCGACGTCGGGGAAATACCAAACGGCATCACAATCATGGACTGATGTTATCATGCATTCAAAAAAATCCACACTTTCTCCACTTTTTCACGGTATTATGTAAATAAATCAACTCGTGAAAAAGGAGGAAGGCAGATCATTGGAAGCGACAGAGAAAACAATCAAGCTGGCGGTTAACGGAGGGATTGGTTTTGGATCCAAGCTGAACGCCAGACAACTGCTCGTCCTGGCAAAGTATATGGAAGAAGATCAGGAATTGGAACTGACAACATTCCAGCAACTGTATATTGAAATACCGGAAAGCCGGAAAGACGAGGCGTTGGCTGAGTTTGAACAGGCGGGACTCAGCTGTTATCCGGTCGGAAGCTTTGTGAAAAGCCTGCGAACCTGCAATTTTTGCAAGGGAGCTGAGGAGGAAGGCATGCCGGTCGCGATTGAACTCAATAAAAGAATGGCCGGCAAACCCGTACCTTTCACGCTTAAGCCAGCATATACCGGCTGCCCGGTTGGCTGCGGCGAACCGCTGATCAACGACATCGGGATCATGAAGATTAAAGATGGATACAATTTGTATGCAGGCGGCAAGTCAAAAGGTCAGGATGCCGCTGCAGGAACTATGCTGTTCGAAAATCTAACACCTGACGAACTTTATCAAAAGGTCGACAGATTGATAGAAATCTATAGTGAACAAGGAAGAAAGCGCGAACAGATGCACAAATTCATCAGCCGATTTGAAAAAGATGAGCTCATGGAGCTTTTGAATTAGCAGGATAAAAGAAGCGAGTCTAAAAACATTGCTTGTAACAATTGGAATCATTACAAGCAATGTTTTTCTTGCCTTTTAAAAAATAGTCCAACCGTTAATTAAAATGTTCCAACCGGCAATAAAATCGCTCCAACCGGCAATAAAATCGCTCCAACCGGCAATAAAATGGCTCCAACCGGCAATAAAATGGCTCCAACCGGTAATAAAGTTGCTTGAACCGGTAATAAAATCGCCTCAACTGAAAATAAAGTTATTCGATCGGTAAATAAATCCGATTCAACTGACTTTTCAGAGGTTCTGACAGGAAATAAAGCGACCAAACTATTAAAACGTCTTATTTAATTGGCAAAAATCCGCGAAAATGCAATATACCTTGCACCCCCCTCAAAGTCTTATTTCCCGCATAAGCCACCCAGGCTTATGCTTTTTTACGCCAAAAAAAAGCCCCGGAAAAATACCGGAGCCTGCATTATTTATTCTTCTACTTTAAATTGTCCCATCATTCCAGCATCTTCATGCTCAAGGATATGGCAGTGGGACATAAAAACTCCTTTAAAATCTTGTCCTTCATTTTCATCCCTCTTTTGACAGAAGAAGATCCAATAACGAAATGCGATATCATTTCACCTAAATATAGACAGATATTCAAGCCAGACCATCGTGTCGCGAAAAATAGCATATTTTTAAGATAGGGTGTAAAAATGAGCATATGGAGAGAAAAAGAGGAGTGGAGCGGAATGTCCAAAAATGCTTTGTCAAAATGGATTAAATTTGGCGGCTGCACCGTTATTGTAATCTCTGCAGGATTATTCATCCTGGGATTTATGACCGGTGAAACAGATTTGATGAGCGAGTTTTTCGAGAAGGTCGGAACTATAGCCGAAATAGGGGTGATCACTGCATTTGCATTATGGATGGCCAGATTATTATTCCTTCAGCTAAAAAAACGAAATTTTATATTTGTAAAGTCGGTTCAACTGGCTTTCAAGCTATTAAGAGAACATCACACCCTGATTGGCTGGGCTGCTTTTTCTGCCGCACTTGCCCATGGTTCTTATTTTTTCCTGCAGACAAACGAAGAATGGGAAAGCATCTATAGCGGATTGGCGACTTTAATTGGTTTTGGCATCCTTGTGATCTTCGGCTTGATCCTGGACAAGAGCGCCAGGGGGAAGAAGTATCTTACTTTTAAAAAAGTTCACCAGGCTATGGCAATTGTCTTTGGATTTGCATTAGGAATACATCTTCTGTTTGGATAATAAAAATAAAGACTTCTGCATTCGTTGTCTTAGTTTTCCCAGAGTCGATAGGGATAAAATCGCCTAAAGAGGGAGACAGCTAAAAAGGTGTGACCTACTATTATTAATAAGGATGTTTCTATGCCTCTCCCAATTTATCTCACCATTGCAATCTTGTTGATTCTGTATATGTTTTTTATGCGCAAACCGCTGAACTTTCTGCATAATTCCATAATATATATGGTCATTGTGTTTTTCGGTACGCAATTCATCACGATTGTACGGATGGAGTTTCATTTAATGGAAAAATCCAGCGGCCATTTGGATTACGTATCATTTCTGCTGTATCGCAACATTTTGCTGCCTGCAGTGGTCTTGATTTTTCTCAATTACTACCTGCAGCAGCAAGCGGGAAAATATAAAATGGTTCTATTATTGTTCTGTACATTATTGTTGGCTGGACTTGATTGGCTTAACAACTACTTCGGAATCCTGATGTATACCCGCTGGAACCTGTTGTTCAGTGTGGTTGTTGATGTAGTGTACCTGCTAATTGCCCTGGGAGTCTTGAAGCTGCTTTTGAAAACCAATATCCGGGAGAGCAACCGAGATGAAAATATATGAGGATGCTTTTAATCAGAATGAGTGGTTCATTATTGGCAGCCTCCTTGTGCTGCATGGTGCCCTCTGGTTTGCACCGAAAATATTCAGTAAAATCGAAACGATAGCCTATTACTTGTTTGGTGTGAGTGTTGTCTTATTTTTTGACCATACCATCAGTGTGAAGCCCTGGGATTTTTATGATGTGAATGACAATTCCTCTTATCAATTCATAGACTTCCTTAGTTATATAACGTATGGACCATATAGTTACTTCTTTATTTATTTCTATGAAAGATGGAAGGTTTCGGGTTTAAAGACGATTCCTTATATATTGATCTGGTCGGCCTTTTCGGTACTGATGGAATGGATTGGTGTCCAGATTGGCATGATGCATTATGAAAAAGGGTACAAGATGCATTGGTCTTTTCCGATTTATTTTTCTGTTCAAAGTTTGTTGCTCGCTTTTTATCATCTTGTAAAAAGGCAGAGGGAATAAGCGTCTGATTTTAAATGTTCCTGTCATATTTTCGGAAAATTATATATAATTAGGAAGGAATTTAAAGTAAGGGGATCAATAGATGATAAAGACCAGTGCGATTCATTTAATCAGATTCATTATCCAATACATCACAGGTGTATTTATTTTTATTGCCATTGGCAGCCTTCCCATTTTGCTGAGTGATCTTGCATTTGATACTGAAGGGTACTTTAATAGTGTCAAGGTGCTGACAGTGAAAATCTTTACATTGAGTGACTTGACTTACGATGGTTTTCACGAAATGCTGCCGGCGGTGATGGACCGTTTTCTCTATTCGATGAAGACATTGGGAATCGCCCTCGCTGTGGCTGCAGGAGCGGCGTTCCTGTTGTCCTATTTGCTCGTCCTTTTTTTTGAAAAGAAAAAAGACTATATTTTAAGCTTCATAGAAATCATCCGATCCATCCCTGATGTGTTATGGATGTTCCTGCTCCAGGCAGGTGTCATTTGGCTTTTTAAATCAACTGGAGTCAAATTCATCCAGACGACTTCACTGGGCAGCGATAACGAGGCTGTCCTGCTTCCGCTCATCAGCCTGAGCCTGCCGATTTTTCTATTTTTGACACAGATTATCGTCCTTAAAATTTTTGAGGAACTGGATAAACAGTATATTTTCCTGGCAAAAGCGAAAGGGCTGTCCAATTTTTACATACTGAATGTCCATGTGATACGCAATATCAGTCAGGACCTGCTGGGACATTTTAAGACGATTGTTTGGATGATGCTCTCAACGCTGGTCATGGTGGAATACATTTTTAACCTGGAAGGTTTGATGCTGTTCAATTTCAAGCATATTTCCGTTGAACTGTTCGTTTTTAGCTGCATTCTATTTTTTACTCCGTTTTTCCTGATTTACAGACTAATAGATTATAGAAGGTTATCAATATGATTAGATTGCTGAAAACAAAGAAATTCATGATTGGTTCTTCATTCCTGACAATCCTGCTTACGCTTAGCATCTTGAATACCCTTGTGAATGATGGGGAAATCAGGCAGGTTCAATTCGTCTATCATGAGGATGGCAGTCTGGAAAAGGCGCCACCGTACCCGCCGTTTGATGTTTTTCTTTTGGGCTCGGACATGTATGGCTATGACGTGCTCCATACAGTGATCGAAGGGGCAAAATACTCAATTGGAATTGTATTGATTGTCGCATTTTTAAGGATGATGCTTTCCATTGTGCTCAGTTATTTTCTATTCCGGGTGCCGGAACGGATCTTCAGGCTGATAAAAGCAGTCTCGGAACCGTTATCCTTTGTGCCGCAGACCTTGATTGCCTTTTTCCTTCTATATACAGTGGTCATGTATACCATTGAAGGCTTCCATCATCCCTTTTGGGTGAGAGCATTGTATGAATTCGTCATTTTGATCCTGGTGGCACTGCCAGCCTTGACGGTTCAGCTTATGGAACAAAAACGGCTTGTCTGGAAAGAAGAGTTTATTGAATCCGCGATCACCCTTGGCGGTTCCAAGCGCCATATTTACTCTAAGCACGTCCTTCCGCAGCTGTATGAAGAATGGATCATAATGTTCGGTCAGCAGTTCCTTCAGGTACTGACGCTGCTGGTCCATCTTGGCGTGATGACGGTCTTGTTCGGCGGCACGATAACGGGTGAAGGCCCTCCATCCTCTGTCACCCATGAATGGGCAGGGCTGATTGGACTGAATAAGCGCTTTATGCTGTCATACGAGTGGATTGTTTATGTGCCAATCCTGTTTTTCGCACTGACCGCCCTGAGTGTTGCGATGATCAACAAAGCCATGAGTGACTTCTTCAACCAGAAGGATATTGTGAGGAAGGACAAGGGGCTATAACACTTTTGTACTATAAAAATACCCCGTTTGATGAATGGTCAATGCCAGATGCTTTTGTCATAATAATGTTCAACGAAACTCTTCGTGAGTTTGGCCCATTCATTGGCTAGTGGCATCCCCATTCGGCCAGTGAGTGGGTTTTATTTGTATTTTGCTATCCGCCGGGATAAAATTAATTGACTGAAAATTCTAAAATAAGGCAGGCGAGTTGCTTGGAACGTGTCAGAACAAGGGAAAGGTACGCAAAACTGTTCATGAATTCAGTTACGCTGATTGGCTGGCTGCTCATCCTTTTCTCCTTTGTAAAATTACAGGTGCCAGATGAACCTGTTGTACTGGCTCTTTTATTTATCTTTTTACTGATCAGTGAGTACTACCCCATGCCGGTGTGGAGGGGACAGACTGCGATTACTTTTCCGGTTGTTTATGTCCTGTTTTTACTTTATGGATTCTCCTGGACGGCAATTGCCTATGCAGGTGCTGTCCTGGCCGTAAATCTCCTTCACAGAAGGCCGCTCCGGACAGTATTGTTCAATCCGGCCCAGCTTGTGCTCAGTTTCTTAGGTGCGGCTTCCATGCTTCCGCTTGCGGAATCCCTTCTGGAAAAACTGGCGCTGACACCGACTTTACAGGGGATCCTGGGTTATTTTTTCCTGTTAGCTGTTTATGTCATCGTTAATAACCTGATTGTCGACCTGGTGTTGTTCATCAGGCCGCAGCCGTACTCCTTTCAGTTTTGGAAGCAGAAATCTCTTACGGAACTGAATAGTGCTGGTATTTCCTTGATTTACGGAATCACCCTTTATGTTGTCGGCAGTCAAAACCGCGGCGAAATCGATGTGTTTGCTTACTTTTTCTTTTTTTCTCCCCTTGTCGGAATTTCACTGTTGAGTGCGACCATTGCGAGGCTGAGAAGAGAAAAGAACCGGCTGAAGCTGCTTTTCTCGATTACATCGGAGTTAAATCAGATGCTCCCTTCCCAGGACTGGCTTTCCGCGTTGAAAGGGAGCTTCAATGAGTTGATTGGGGCAGATGCAAGTGTATTATGGAAAAAAAAAGATGGGGAATGGGTTTTGAGCTTCAAGGATGGCAGGACAAATCCAGATTTCAGGCTGCCGCCAGAAGTGTTTGCTGAATTCGAGGAGATGCGCCATCCGGTAATCTATAATGACCGAAAAAAAGATGGCGGTATTGCCGCTGCCTGCTTTGAAGAGGATGTGAAGGCGTTCGTTTACTCACCCCTTGTCATCGAGAACGAGACGATTGGAATGTTCATTGTCGCCCGCAGCCGGACGAAAAGCTTTGAGGACCATGATGTCCAATCAATTGCAACGCTCGCCAATCAGCTTGCGGTCATCATCAAGACTCGGATGCTTTTCACCGAAAAAGAAAAGCGGATTGTCCTTGAAGAACGCAACCGGATTGCGCGCGATATCCATGACGGCGTCGCCCAGACACTGGCAGGTGCAGTGATGAAGCTGGAAACCGCGGGAAAGAAGTTCAGCAAAAATCCTGAAGAGACAAAGAAGCTTGTCGATGAAAGTGTCCTCGGCCTCCGGGAAAGCCTGAAGGAGGTCCGTGAATCGATCTATGCGCTGCGTCCATATCCAACCCAGAAAGCGACACTTGCAGAAGCGATTTTGCAGAAAATCGAAGCTGTCCAGAAGGAATATGGGCAGGGGATTGAATTTGAGATCAGGGGACAGGAGCAGGGCCTTAGCCCGATGGTAGAGAAGGTGTTATTCGATACCTTTCAGGAAAGCCTGCACAATGCCATCAAGCATTCGCAGTCAAAGAAAATAGAGGTTCTGTTAAGTTATCAATCGGAGCATATTCTGTTAAGAATCAAGGATGACGGAAAGGGGTTTTCGCTGTTCCAGGCGATGCTGAAGGCAAGGAACCAGCCGCATTTTGGCATCCTGCAAATGAATGATGCCGCTGAAAAAATAAATGCTTCCTTGCAAATCGACAGCAAGGAAGGCTCGGGAACGGAAGTCAGCATCACCGTTCCAAAAATGGGAATCGAGGGGGAGAACAACCATGATCAGGCTCATGCTAGTGGATGACCACGCGGTGCTGCGTGATGGACTGCGCAATATCCTGTCAGTCGAGGAAGATATCGAAGTCGTCGGCGAAGCCGTTTCCGGCGACGAAGCCCTTTTACAGGTAGAAAAATGCAAGCCGGATATGATCCTGATGGACATCAATATGCCAGTGAAAAACGGAGTGGAAGTGACAGGGATCCTGAAAAAGAAATATCCTCATATCAAAATCCTTGTGCTGACGATGCATAGCCACGAGGAATACTTCATGTCTGCGATCCGTGAAGGAGCGGACGGCTATTTATTGAAGGACGCCCCATCCGACCAGGTCGTACAGGCAATCCGGACTGTCGCCCGCGGCGAATCGGTCATCCATCCGTCGATGACCAGGAAGCTGCTCGCCTTTCATCAGCAAAAACAATCCGAACAGGAGGACAACACCCTGACGGAAAGGGAAAAAGAGGTTCTGCTCTGCCTGGTGGAAGGGTTGAGCAACAAAGAAATCGCCGACCGGCTGTTCATCAGCGACAAAACGGTTAAGATCCATGTCAGCAAAATCTTCAAAAAGCTGAACGTCAAGAGCCGTTCCCAGGTCGTCATCCATGCTGTCCAGCACCAGTTAGTACCGATTCCGCCTACATCGAGCGGGGTATAAAGGAGTCCTCCTCAGGAGGCCTCTTTTTCTTTTCGATACTACTTTGGTAGTATCGAAAATTAGTACAGAGGATATTATTTTTTAAACACAATGCAGAATAGTTTTTATGTAAATGTTGTGGGAATATTAAGAAAAATAGCTAAGGAGCTGAAAAACTCAATGAAGTTGAAAGCTGCATTTTTCTCATTTATTCTCATGGCCGCAACTATCTTTGCTTCTATCGTTCCCGGAACTAATACAAAGGCAATCGAGCCTGTCAAAGCAGTTGTTGATGCTGAACTGACGAAATCTCTTTTAACAGCATTAGGTCCAGTGGAAGCAATTGTTACGTTTAAAAGTGACGCAGGAGTGCTGCCGGGACAGGTGAAGCTTCTTGAAGAGATCGGCATTACGAAAGGGTTGACATTAAAAAGCCTGCCAATCGCAGGGGTTCTGGCAACAAAAACACAAATTGACAGACTGGCGCAGAGCGACCAGGTGGTTTCGATTTATCTGAACAAGAAGCTGAAATATGAGAATGCCGAAGCGACCGATCTGACAGGTGTAGACAAAGTCCGAACAGACGATGCGATGAGAAAGCTGAACGGCGGATTGCCAGTAACGGGTAAAGGAATCGGAGTTGTCATTAATGACAGCGGTGTCGATGGCACACATAGGGATCTGGAGTTTGGGAAGCATCTTGTACAGAACGTGCTGGGGTCCACTAACTTGAATGCACTAAGCACCCTGCTGCCTGTCACATATGTTGAAAACGTGCCTAATACGGACTCTAGCTCTGGCCACGGCACTCATGTCGCGGGAATTGTCGGCGGGACTGGCGCGATGTCAGGCGGCAAATATGAAGGTGTGGCACCAGGTGCAAACCTGATAGGCTATGGTTCTGGTGCGGCAGTTGCGATGCTTGATACAATCGGCGGTTTTGATTACGCACTAACGCATCAGCAGCAGTACAATATCCGTGTCATTACAAATTCATGGGGAGACACCGGGGATGCCGGGACAGATTTTGATCCCTACAATCCTATTAATATCGCAACAAAAAAGCTGTACGACCGGGGAATTGTAACTGTATTCTCCGCAGGTAATTCAGGTCCTGATGCTAAAACCATTTCCGGAAACTATAAGAAAGCACCCTGGGTAGTGACGGTCGCTGCCGGAGATAAATCTGGCAAGCTCGCAGACTTTTCTTCGCGCGGTGAAAAAGGCCGCGGCGGAACCGTCACAGTCGACGGGCAGTCCTGGACATGGGTAGACCAGCCGACGGTGACTTCACCGGGAGTCGACATCATTTCAACACGAGTCATCAGCCCGCTTGTAGCACTTGGTGCAACAGCAGATGCGGAATACATTGAGCCAGCCTACCTGCCTTATTACACGACGATGAGCGGAACATCGATGGCAGCTCCGCATGTCGCAGGGATCATCGCGTTGATGCTTGAAGCAAACCCCTTGCTTTCGCCTTCCGAGGTAAAATCTATCCTTGAAAACACGGCAACAGCGATGCCGGACTACGAAGCATGGGAAGTAGGCTCAGGCTATGTGAATGCTTATAACTCAGTTGACGCAGCATTTAAAGCAAGGAAATAACCAGTTTTTTAATCTCTCTTGTCTTGGCAAGGGAGATTTTTAATTCTTCCGAGGATCAGGCGAATAAGAAGCACTACTCATCTATAACTTTTGTACGATGCCAAAATAGTCATTCCGGAAAAGGAGTTTACAACCTTTGAAGAATAGTTTTCCAGCAGAGCATTCATGATAATTAAGTTGGGAATATTCAAAATTTTATAGAATGTGAGGAGAATTTGATGAAACGCTTTATGTATCTGTTGTTCGCACTCCTGCTTGTTATTCCGGTATTTGCTGTACCCCCGGGGAAAGCGAGCAGTCTTGCGGTCATTGATCCGCTTGTCAGCAAGGCAATGGACACGGCCAGTTCACTGGAAGTGATCGTCACCTTTAAAGGAGACAGCGCACCCACTGGTTCCCAGTTATCGCTGCTAAAGACGCTCGGAATTGAAACGGGAGTAAGCATGAAGTCTCTGCCAATTGCCGGAGTCATCGCCACGAAAGTCCAAATTGAAAAGCTTGCGGCAAATCCGGAGGTACAATCGATCTACATGAACAAAAAGCTTTCCTACTTCAATGCGGATGCAACAGCCATTACTGGCGTCGATAAAGCAAGGACGGACGACAGCTTCCGCAAAGCGAATGGCGGACTGCCTGTTTCAGGCAAGGGAGTCGGCGTTGTCGTGAACGACAGTGGTGTCGATGGCACCCACAAAGATCATGAGCTTGGCAAAAATCTTGTACAGAACGTATTGGGCTCAACCAACCTGAATGCACTTGCACCAGGCTTGCTGCCAATCACCTACCAGGAAAACGTCCCAAACACTGATACAAACTCAGGACACGGTACTCATGTGGCAGGAACTGTTGGCGGAACTGGCGCGATGTCAGGCGGCAAGTATGAGGGTGCAGCACCGGGCGCGGATCTGATTGGCTACGGTTCAGGAGCCGCATTGTTTGTTCTTGACGGCATAGGAGGCTTTGACTACGCAATCACTCACCAGTCACAGTACAATATCCGTGTCATCACGAATTCATGGGGCTCTTCAGGAGACTTCGATCCAAATGACCCAATCAATATTGCCAGCAAAAAAGCTCATGACCGCGGCATCACGGTTCTTTTTGCGGCAGGTAATGAAGGTCCTGGAGAGAACACTCATAATCCATATGCGAAAGCACCATGGGTCATTTCAGTGGCAGCTGGAGTGAAAGACGGTACACTGGCTGATTTCTCTTCAAGGGGGACGAAGGGTGCCGGCGGTACATTTACAATGGATGGCAAGGAATGGACATGGAAGGATGAACCGACCGTTACTGCTCCTGGGGTAGATATCGTTTCCACCCGTGTTCTCGGGCCAGTTTCGTCACTGGCTGCCGACCAGGATGCACAAACAATCGAAACAGCCTACCTACCTTATTACACAACCATGAGCGGAACCTCAATGGCGACTCCCCATGTTGCCGGGATCGTCGCCTTGATCCTTGAAGCAAATCCATTATTATCGCCTGGTGAAATCAAGCAAATTCTTGAGCAGACCGCTACAAATATGCCAGGTTATGAAACATGGGAAGTTGGGGCAGGGTATGTGAATGCATATGCAGCGATTGACCAGGCATTCAATGGAACTGCTTATGGGTCGACCCTGAACTCAACCAAGACATTTTACAGCAATGTTGAATCATCTACAGAACGCAAGGAGTTTTCAGTAGACTATAATCCGCTGACTTTTATCTCAGATAATCGATACGAATTCACAGTCCAGGAAGGGATGTCCAGTCTTGTAGCCAAAGTCAACGGAGCAGGCATCATTGAGCAAACAGGCAATCCAATCAACCTGGTATTGATTGCCCCAGATGGCACAGAATACAGTTCGGGTGTCAGCCTGCTGTTCCCTCTTTACTATGACCGTACCGTATCAGTATCCTCGCCGGCCGCCGGAAAATGGAAGGCTGAAATCCGCGGGCTTCGCGGTGCAGATGCCAATCCGCTGGGCCTGGCTTTGCCTGAAACAGTAAAAGGGGAAATGGCGTTGACGAAGGTCAGCGGTTTCTCCGGGTTGAACGATATTGCCGGACACCCGGCAGCGGAAGCGATTAAAATGGGTGTAAGTGAGCGTCTATTCGACGGCTTTTCAAATGGCGCCTTTAAGCCTGACACACTTTTAACAAGAGCGGAACTGGCAAAATACCTGGTAATGGGCGCAGAAATCAAGCAATCATTGCCTGCAGCACCAAGCTTCACAGATGTTTCCGGCTCAGAGCTTCCATTTGTTGAAGCAGCCGCCGCGAAGGGAGCATCCTTCCGTGACCAGCACCACATCCAGAATGGAGTCATCCTTCCTAAAGCAGCAGGGAAATTTGCGCCAAAGGATGGCGTGACCCGCGCAGAACTGGCATACTCCCTAGTTCAGGCATTGGGACTGCAAAAAGAAGCGGAAGAATTCGATGGTCAGCTGACAGTTCAATACAATAACGAAAGAATCGCGATTTCAGATGCTTCCGAAGTACCTGAACACTTAAAAGGGTATGTCCAGGCAGCTCTTGATTTGAATATCCTGAATGCCAAGTTTGCAGTAACACAGGGCCCATATGATCTGAAGCCAAAAGTGACAGCAAGCTTCAGCCCTTCTGTAAAAACAACCCGCGGCGATTTTGCGGTTGCAATGACACGATACTATAATGCATTTCTTAAGTAAGGTAGAATGAGAACAGGCCAATCTGGCCTGTTCTTTTTTAAGGCTGTTTTCGTAAAGATTGTTGTTAAGATGATAAAAGCCATTTTGCAGGTCGATACTAAGTTGGCAAGCTCTTTTCTCTTATTAAGCGTTAGTTTGTGAAGAAACTTAGGTAATTCCATCCTATTTTGTAGTCAATAGCGACAAAGTTTGAGAAAAGAGCCTTTTTTAAAAAAAAGGGAGGTGTTTGTTTTGCGTCAAGTTGCAGCTGTATTGTTTGATTTGGACGGTACCTTACTCGATCGGGAATCATCTCTTTTAAAATTTGCTGGAAGTCAGTATGACAGATTTTATAGGGATTTAAGCGTGATAAATAAAGAGGATTATATCAACAGATTCATAGAATTGGACAGCAGGGGTTATGTCTGGAAGGACAAAGTTTACAACTCCCTTTTAAAGGAATTCAACCTCAGGGGCATGACATGTGAAGTCCTTCTAGAGGATTACATGACAAATTTCAAGTATACATGTATCGGCTTTCCCCATTTGCACGAGGTCCTCGTGAGCCTTCAGCAAATGGGACTTAAATTAGGATTAATCTCGAACGGCAAAACCCGATTCCAGATGGATAATGTAAAAGCTTTGGGTATTGAGGGTTTCTTTGATTGCATCCTTATTTCGGAAGAAGTCAGGCTTAGCAAGCCGGATCCGCTGATTTTTCAAAAAGCGCTTGAAAAGCTTGGAGTATCGGCAGCACAAAGTATATATGTGGGCGATCATCCTGAGAAAGACGTCAGTGCTTCCCGGAAAATCGGGATGGTTGGAGTCTGGAAGCGGGATGATTATTGGCAAAACGCGGATGCGGATTATATCATAGAAAATCTAAATAATCTGCTAAGCATCATATCGGAAGGAGCTATGTTACATGGAAAATTTTAAAATTCATTACCATCCGCCCGATGCACTTGATTATATTAATCTGCGTATAGAGGCAGGAATGAGCGGAAAATCGCTGGAAGGTGCAAAGGTCGGATTAAAGAATTCATTGTTTGCAGTCACTATTTATGAGGAATCAGAATTGGCGGCCATGGGACGGATCATCGGCGATGGCGGGACGTTTTACCAGATCGTTGATATTGCCGTAAAGCCAGCCTTTCAGGGCAGGGGATTGGGTAAGCAGCTCATGAAAGAGATTATGAAATATTTAGATGAACATACATACGAAGGTTCATATGTCAGCCTGATAGCCGATGAGCCGGCAAATAAACTTTATGAGCAATTTGGATTTGCTTATACCTTTCCAAAATCTCATGGGATGTACCGGAAATACTAATCCAGTCATCATCATTATAAAACCTGGCTGACTTCTTATTTTTAAAAGATTAAAATTAATGAAATGCACTCATCAAAGAGAAAATGGTTAAAACTGGACGAAATATTACATTAATGGAATTTGACCCAATTTTACATATGAGGGTATTATTCAGAATGTTCAAATGTGCTTTAATTAGCTGAAGAATATTGTGTTAGATTAAAGGATGGTTGAGCTTTAAGATGAAGTACGCACCCGAAGATTTACAGATGATCAAAGAGCAGCTGGGCAGCCAATCATTGTCGGCTATTGCCAGGAGGCTGAACCGTACAATCACAGCCCTCGAAGTGAAAATCACCAGAATGGGCCTTTCTCATACCAAATCCCACACAGGAATGATAACGGCAGGAGAGCTTGCCAGAATTCTCAAGATTGACCGAAATACTGTCATGCAGTGGATTCTAAACCACGAATTGGATTCCTATCAGCGTATCACACGCAATAAAAAAAGATTCACATTTATCAATATCGATGATTTTTGGGCCTGGGCGGATAAAAATCGTCATAAAATTGATTTTTCAAGGCTGGAACTGGACTCTCTTCCGCCAGAACCACACTGGGTGGCAATTGAACGCACACTCAAAAAACAAACAACGAACTACAAGGCCTGGACAAAGCAGGAAGAAAGACAACTATTGGAATGTTACTGCTGCGGCAAGTCTCTGACTGAAATATCCAAGATTCTGGGAAGGACACAGGAGTCTATCCGGAAGAAGCTTAAACGGTTAATTAATTAAAAGAACTTCTCCTAAAAGCCACAATTTATGGTAAATTTATGATTAATCTTGTAATGATTGTTAAATAATAGTATATTTTTCCTATTAAACTATTTTTCAATAATTATCAGATGTGTTGGTTTACGTCCCCAGGAGGAATCAGTATGGATATTTATGTTGCAAGGCAGCCTATTTTTGATATTAATGAGAAAACGGTTGCTTATGAATTGCTATATCGAAGCAGTACAGTCAATAATTATCAGCACACAGATGGGGACCAGGCTACAACTGACGTTATTGTAAATAGTTTCTTGAATATTGGTGTCAAAGAGTTATCGAACGGCAAGCCATGTTTTATTAATTTTACCGAAAAACTATTAAAGCTGGGTGTGCCTTCTTACTTCAATCCATTATCAATCGTTGTGGAGATCCTCGAAACAGTCGATTTGAATGAAGATATCCTGAGTATTTGCCAGGAATTGAAGGCTCATGGATATACAATTGCGCTTGATGACTTTTTCGTTTCACAATGGAATGAAATGACGGTTAAGTTATTGGACTATATTGACATCATTAAGATTGATTTTCGGACGACGAGCCGAACTGACAGACAGGAAATCATTCGTTTTTTAAAGGGCCGGGATATTCGGTTCCTGGCTGAAAAAGTCGAAACGATTGAAGAATACCAGGAAGCAAAGGAAGATGGCTTCGTTTACTTCCAGGGCTTTTACTTCAGCAAGCCAGTCATCCTGAACAGTTATGATATACCAACATACTATCATTCCTATTTTCAAATTTTAAAAGAAATTGAGAATCCGGAGCCAGATCTGGAAAAGATAAAGACCGTCATTGAAAAAGATATTTCCCTTTCCTATAAACTTCTAAGGTTGATCAACAACCCGGTTTTCCGGCCGAAGAATGAGGTCTCTTCTATAAAACAGGCCATCATCCTTTTGGGACTGAATGAAATCAAAAAGTGGATATATGTATTAGCCATAAGGGGTGCCGACAAGGGGTCGGGCAATTCTAAAGAGAGGGAAATCATTGAACTTTCCCTTAAGCGGGGAAAGCTCGGCGAATTGATTGGCAGGAAGGTAGGAAGAGAGGTTCTGGCCTCAAAGTACTTCCTTCTCGGAATGTTTTCCCTGATGGATTCCTTGCTTCATCACCCAATGGAGGACTTGCTTCAAGACCTGCCGCTAAGCAATGAACTGAAAAATGCCTTATCCGGTGAAAAGAACGATGAATATGTCATGCTCCAATTCCTGAAAGACATTGAGCATGCATTCCACGAAAATCTGGAGCTTCCGTTTAACCCGACTGCCATGCCTGAAGAAGAACTTTTCAGGCTTTATGGTGTAGCGAGTGATTGGGCTGCAAAGGTTTTGGGCGAAGAGAATCCATAATATATCAGGCATGCATCCGCATGCTTTTTCTTTTGTGAAGTAAATTCTTGTAACCTGACGATAAAAAAGATATATTTTTACATAGATAAAATTGTTTTCGTGATATCTTGCCATAATATTCTCTCTGAATGAGGTGTTTTTTCCATTGGTGCTGAAATATTTATCCGCACTGCTCCTTCCTGGTTTCATGGTCATTTTTTTCACCAGGGTTGCCTATAACCACATTCTTGCGCTCGTATTGACGGTCGCGCTGATCGCAGCTTCCGTTTATAAAGGGTATACAGATTCCTTCCTGCTGATCGTCGTCGATGCTTTCTCATTGACGCTTGGCTTCTTTTTGGCCAATCAGATGATGAAGCGGAACAAGAATTAACCAAAATAAGTAAAATGCGCCTGTCGAATCCTGTTCGGCGGGTTTTTCTTATGTCAGCTGGTTAAAATGAAGCTCAATCAAACATTTGATTAACAATAATAAGACAGGTTCCAGCAAACTTCTCGTAAAAGAAGATTGCCATTCGAATGTTTGTTCGCTTTTTGTTGGTTTGTTTCGCCTGCTTTGTGGTAGAATGAGGATATGACTTTTTGACATCAATGTAAGGCTTATATATAAGAAGGTTTATTTTATAACAGTAAATAAATGAACCTGGCTTTAAATTAAATTACAGGAGGCTTTTCTGTGAAGGACCAATTTGAATTAGTCTCGAAGTATTCCCCGCAGGGAGACCAGCCTGCAGCAATCAAAGAGCTGGTAAAAGGCATTCGCGAAAATAAGAAGCATCAGACGCTTCTTGGAGCGACAGGTACAGGGAAGACATTCACGATTTCGAATGTCATCAAGGAAGTAAACAAGCCGACCCTTGTCATTGCCCATAACAAGACATTGGCCGGGCAGTTATACAGCGAGTTCAAGGAATTTTTCCCTAACAATGCGGTTGAGTATTTCGTCAGTTACTATGATTACTACCAGCCGGAGGCTTATGTACCCCAGACCGATACATTCATTGAAAAAGATGCGAGCATCAATGATGAGATCGACAAGCTGCGCCACTCTGCCACATCGTCTTTATTCGAGCGCAAGGATGTCATCATCATTGCCAGCGTATCTTGCATCTATGGTCTCGGTAATCCGGATGAATACCGAGACATGGTGGTGTCGCTGAGGACAGGGATGGAAATTGAGCGTAACAAGCTGCTTCATAAGCTGGTGGATATCCAGTATGAACGGAATGACATTGATTTCAAGCGTGGGACATTCCGAGTCCGCGGGGATGTCGTCGAGATTTTTCCCGTCTCCCGTGATGAGCACTGCATGAGGGTCGAATTTTTCGGAGATGAAATCGACCGGATTCGTGAGGTCGATGCGCTGACAGGCGAGATCATTGGTGAGCGGGATCATGTGGCCATCTTCCCGGCTTCCCACTTCGTAACCCGTGAAGAAAAACTGAGAATCGCAATCGAAAATATCGAAAAAGAACTGGAAGAGCGCCTTGAAGTGCTGCGCGGCGAGGAAAAATTGCTTGAGGCCCAGAGGCTCGAACAGCGGACGAGATATGATCTTGAAATGATGAGGGAAATGGGTTTCTGTTCCGGCATCGAAAACTATTCGCGCCACCTGACGCTGAGGCCGGCAGGGGCGACTCCATACACCTTGCTTGATTACTTCCCAGATGACTTTTTGATCGTTGTCGATGAGTCGCATGTTACATTGCCGCAAATACGGGGAATGTTTAATGGTGACCAGGCCCGTAAACAAGTGCTTGTTGACCACGGCTTCCGACTGCCGTCTGCAATGGATAACCGCCCGCTGACATTTGCGGAATTCGAGAATCATGTCAAACAGGCTGTATTCGTTTCCGCTACCCCGGGTCCGTACGAACTCGAGCATACTCCGGAAATGGTCCAGCAAATCATCCGTCCGACAGGATTGCTTGATCCGACTATCGATGTAAGGCCGATTGAGGGCCAGATCGATGACCTGATCGGCGAAATCCAGGAGCGGACGAAGCGCAATGAGCGTGTCCTCGTGACGACTTTGACAAAGAAGATGTCCGAGGACCTGACAGATTATCTGAAGGAAATTGGCATCAAGGTCCAGTACCTGCACTCTGAAGTCAAAACGCTCGAGCGAATTGAAATCATCCGTGAGCTGAGACTTGGTAAGTACGATGTTCTCATCGGAATCAACCTCCTGAGGGAGGGGCTTGATATCCCTGAAGTGTCACTTGTCACTATTCTTGATGCTGATAAGGAAGGCTTCCTTCGTTCAGAAAGATCCCTTATCCAGACAATCGGGCGTGCGGCGAGGAATGCAGGCGGGCACGTCATCATGTATGCTGACAGGATGACCGATTCTATGGAAAAGGCGATCAGCGAGACGAAGCGCCGCCGTGCGATCCAGGAAGAGTACAACGAAAAGCACGGAATCACGCCGCAGACGATCCAGAAGGATATCCGCGATGTAATCCGCGCGACAATTGCTGCCGAGGAGCAGGAAGCCTACAGCCCGGCAGAAGGTTTGAAGAAGCTGACGAAGAAAGATCGCGAGCAAGTGATCTTCAATATGGAAAAGGAAATGAAGGATGCGGCGAAGGCTCTCAACTTCGAAAGAGCGGCCGAGCTGCGTGACCTCATTCTTGAGTTAAAAGCGGAAGGATGACGATAATATGGCTATGGATAAACTGATTGTAAAAGGCGCCAGGGCCCATAATTTAAAAAATATAGATGTCACCATTCCGAGAGATAAGCTTGTTGTGCTGACAGGGCTTTCCGGTTCAGGAAAGTCCTCGCTGGCGTTCGATACAATCTATGCTGAAGGACAGCGCCGCTACGTAGAGTCATTGTCTGCGTACGCACGCCAGTTCCTCGGCCAGATGGACAAGCCGGATGTCGATTCAATCGAGGGATTATCACCGGCAATCTCTATCGACCAGAAGACAACAAGCAGAAATCCCCGTTCAACGGTTGGAACGGTGACAGAGATTTATGATTATTTAAGACTGCTATTTGCAAGGGTGGGAAGGCCAACCTGCCCGGTTCATAATATAGAGATTTCCTCCCAGACGATTGAGCAGATGGTCGATCGCGTACTTGAATATCCTGAGAGAACAAAGCTGCAAATCATGGCGCCGCTCGTTTCCGGCAGGAAGGGCACCCATGTAAAAGTCCTCGAGGATATAAAAAGACAGGGCTATGTCCGTGTCCGTGTTGACGGGGAAATGCTTGACCTGGGGGACGAAATCGAGCTTGAAAAGAACAAGAAGCATTCGATTGAAGTCGTCATCGACCGGATTGTCGTGAAGGAAGGAATTGCAGCTCGTTTGGCGGATTCACTTGAAGCAGCGCTCAAGCTTGGTGAAGGCAATGTCCTGATTGACGTCATGGGAGAAGAAGAATTGATGTTCAGCGAAAACCATGCCTGCCCGATTTGCGGCTTTTCAATCGGTGAGCTTGAGCCCCGGATGTTCTCATTCAACAGCCCGTTTGGTGCCTGCCCGGAATGTGACGGACTCGGCGCAAAGCTGGAGGTTGACGTTGACCTGGTCATCCCGAACAAGGACCTGACATTGAAGCAGCATGCGATTGCTCCATGGGAACCGACCAGCTCGCAATATTATCCGCAGCTGCTTAAGGCAGTCTGCAATCACTATGGAATCGATATGGATATACCGGTAAAAGACCTGCCGGAAAACCAGATGGAGAAGATCCTTTATGGTTCCGCCAAGGACAGGATTTATTTCCGTTATGAAAACGACTGGGGACAGGTCCGCGAAAATTATATTATTTTTGAGGGTGTACTCAAAAACGTTGAGCGCCGTTACAAAGAAACAAGCTCCGACTTTATCCGTGAACAGATGGAGAAATATATGGGCGAGCACGCCTGCCCGACTTGTAAGGGGTATAGGCTGAAGCGGGAAACTCTTGCTGTCCTGGTAGACGGACGCCATATCGGTGAAGTGACGGCATTGTCTGTTGAGGAGGCACACCAATTTTTCAATAGTCTCCAGCTTTCCGAAAAAGAGATGCAGATTGCCAATATGATTTTCCGAGAAATCACAGAACGTCTAGGCTTCCTGATCAACGTTGGTTTGGATTATCTGACGATGAGCCGTTCAGCAGGGACACTTTCCGGCGGGGAGGCGCAGCGAATCCGGCTGGCCACCCAGATTGGCTCACGCCTCACTGGGGTATTGTATATCCTGGATGAGCCGTCCATTGGTTTGCATCAGCGTGACAATGACAGGCTGATCGATACGCTGAAAAATATGCGTGACATCGGCAACACATTAATCGTTGTTGAACATGATGAAGACACGATGCTCGCAGCTGACCACCTGATTGATATCGGCCCTGGCGCGGGTGTCCATGGCGGGGACATCATCTCCCAGGGGACGCCGGCTGAGGTAATGGATGATCCGAACTCCCTGACTGGCCAGTATCTCTCAGGCAAAAAATTCATTCCGCTCCCAATCGAGCGCCGCAAACCAGATGGCCGCTATATTGAAATCAAGGGAGCAAAGGAAAACAACCTGAAAAACGTCAATGTGAAGTTCCCGCTCGGAACCTTCATGGCGGTAACAGGTGTATCAGGGTCCGGCAAAAGTACACTGATCAATGAAATCCTTCATAAATCGCTGGCAATGAAGCTGCACCGGGCAAAAAGCAAGCCAGGTGAGTTCAAGGAGATAAAGGGTGTCGAGCACCTGGACAAGGTTATTGATATTGACCAGTCACCAATCGGACGAACACCAAGATCGAACCCGGCAACGTACACAGGCGTGTTTGATGATATCCGTGATGTCTTCGCTTCGACTAACGAGGCAAAAGTCCGCGGCTATAAAAAAGGCCGCTTCAGCTTCAATGTCAAAGGCGGACGCTGTGAAGCCTGCCGTGGCGACGGGATCATCAAAATCGAAATGCACTTCCTGCCTGATGTATATGTTCCATGTGAAGTCTGTCATGGCAAGCGTTACAACCGCGAAACACTGGAAGTGAAATATAAAGGGAAGAATATTTCCGATATCCTTGATATGACTGTCGAAGCTGCGGTAGAATTCTTCGCTAACATTCCGAAGATCGCCCGTAAGTTGCAGACGATATATGATGTCGGACTCGGCTATATCACACTCGGACAGCCGGCGACGACTCTGTCCGGCGGCGAAGCGCAGCGTGTTAAGCTGGCATCCGAACTGCATCGCCGATCCACCGGCCGCTCTCTGTATATTTTGGATGAACCGACGACCGGTCTGCACGTGGATGATATTTCCCGTTTGCTTGTCGTCCTCCAGCGCCTCGTTGAAAATGGCGATACCGTGCTGGTCATCGAGCATAACCTGGATGTCATTAAAGCGGCCGACTATCTGGTCGACCTTGGCCCAGAAGGCGGAGACCGAGGAGGTACAATCCTCGCCACCGGCACACCAGAAAAAATCGCCGAAGTTCCGGAATCCTATACAGGCAGGTACCTGAAGCCGATTTTGGAACGTGACCGATTGAGGATGAAAGAACAAATCCAGGAAAAAGAAAAAAGCACAAGCAACGCATGATTTTAATGATAAAAGCTCTTCCTTGACTGGAAGGGCTTTTTCGCATTCCTATAGCTTTCTCACAGTTGCTTACCGTGAAATAAGGACTTTACTAGGCCGCTCATTTTAAATGGATCGGGGTCATTTCTGCATCTAAAGCTCTAAAACTATAATTTTGCTCTTTCAGGTACTGGAGCAGTTCGGGCAGCTGGACCAGAGTTTCTTCTCTTTCATGAAGAAGAATGACAAGTGGCTCTTCCTTCTTTGATTTTTCTGCAATCTGGGCAATCGTATTGTCTACCAGTCTCTTGTCACGATAAAACCAATCCTTGCTGTCAATGTTCCAGTCCCACAACTGGTATCCTTTGTCACTGACCGCTTTCTTATGTGGCTCTTTCATATGCGGGACGCTCCCATAAGGTGTCCGGATCAAACTCGAATCAATGCCTGTTATTTCTTTGATTGTCTTTAATGTTTGGTCCATTTCAGCAACAACGGTTTGGGGTGACTGGTAGATTTTCTTTTTGTCATGTGTAACTCCATGTGCCCCGAGACTATGGCCATCTTCAGCCATTCTCTTTACAGAATCGGGAAAATTCCTCATATTACCGTCCAGCATAAAAAAAGTTGCCTTTGCGTCATACTCATTCAATATCGCTAAAATTCGATCAGATACCTTGTGTGGTCCATCATCAAATGTAAGATAGACAGTTTTAGAAGGGGCTTGCGCAGGAGTGGATGCTGGGACTGCAGTCAGGTCATTGGTTTCTGATTGGGTAACCGGCTTCGTATCATCGTCAGAAAATCTGGGAGGCTTTGACTCTAGTTGCTTTAAAACATCATCACTGCGGTGGTAAGCCATTTTTATTTCTTTTGGCTCGCTGAAACTTTGATTGACCACAGGTTTTTTAACCTGGCCTGCAACTGCAGAAGAGGAGGTGACCAGTCCGCCAATCAAACACAATACTGTACACCATCTGGCTGTTTTCCTTTTCATGCTGAACACTCTGCATCCCTCACTGAAATTAAAATTGTTTACTATAACATAGACGTTAATATTTCAGAAATGTTACATTCATATTTCTCTTTAATTACAGAATAATAGTTTGCCAGTCAGAATTGAATAAGAAAATAGTGGGAATTTTTTTATGGAGTTCATGGAAGATTCAATTAGTTGAGGAAAAATGACAAGGATTCTTATAAGACTTGTCGAACTAATTCCATAATAAAATGAAACTTCTCATGTTCCGCTGCGTATTAATTGCTAAGGAGATGAAGAGGATGGATACGAAAAGGATTCTGTCTGCTTTGTGCTATTTCAGCATTATGTATGCCGGGATTTTGTTCCCGTTGGTTGCTTACCTCGCATCAGATGATGGGGAAGTGAAGTTTCATGCGAAAAAGGCTTTGCTTTCACATCTCATTCCGCTGATTCCGATGCCTTTTATCTTAGTTGCAGTTTTTCTTGATTTTACCGGTGGCACGGGAGGATTCCCAGTGCTCATGTTTAGCATCGGTATATTAATGGTCATATTGAGTTTCATCGTGTTGGTATGGAATTTAGTCAAAGGGATCAAAGTTCTTACTATAAACTGAGGGGGAAGGACCATGAAAGAGGAAAGAAAACGAATTTTAAAGCTTGTTGAAGAGGGAAAGATGACCGTGGATGAAGCATTGTTCCTGATTGAGCAGCTGGAACAAGGGAACGCACAGCAACAGGAAAAATCAACTGCCCTTTCCACGGATGTAAAGTTTGATCAAGCAAAAAAAGAAGAATTCAATGCGTATAAATTCAATTCTGTAAAAGATAAGGTTCTCGATTTCGTCGATTCTGCATTTAAAAAAATTAAAGACTTCGATCTAGATTTGAATTTTGGTCCGTCAGTGGATATCACTCATATTTTTCAGCAGGGTGACGCATATTTAAACCAGGTAGATATTGATATGGCGAATGGTTCGGTAAAAGTAGTTCCGTGGGAGCAAAAGGATGTGAGGGTCGAGTGCAGCGCCAAGGTATATCGGGTCGATAACCAGGATGAAGCACGCCGTAAGTTCTTGGAGGATGCCATTTTCACTATTGAAAATCAGAAGCTGCGGTTTTCAGTGCAGCAGAAATGGATGAAGGTGGATGCTGTCATTCATATTCCGGCAGAGGAGTATGAAAATGTTCGGATCCGATTGTTTAATGGCTCCATTGAAGGTGAAAACTTAACCGTAAAGGATTGCCGCGCAAAAACAGCGAACGGAAAAGTACTGCTTGGGAATCTTGAGTGTGGCAAGCTGGAAACGGAAACGGCAAATGGACAAATCAGCATCAGCAAAAGTGCAATCAAAGACCTTGAAGCTGAAACAATCAATGGCGCTATAAAGGCAGATGGCTTTTTTGACCATGTCGATCTTCAGTCTTTCAATGGAAACGTTACGTGTACCGTTAAAAATCAGGATTGCGAAAGCGTGGAAGTGAAGGCGACTACTGGAAGCATCGAGGTTTTCCTGCCAGAGAAAACTCCCGCCAGTGGTGAATTGAAATCGAATCTTGGCGGTTTTACAATTGAAATTGACGGCATTCAGGTTGTTGAGGAAAAAAGCGATATGGTCCAAAAAAACCTTCGCTTCAAGCCTGCTGATGGCGGGCAAAAAGCTGTCAGCCTCTATGCGGATACCAAAACTGGTTCGATTGCGATAAAGAAACTAATTCAGTAGCAGGAAGGTGTTAATATGAAAATTACCCGCTCAAGGACGAATCGGATGCTTGCAGGAGTGCTCGGGGGAATGGCGGAATCTTTAGGGATTAAGGCGTCGCTGCTGAGGATCCTGTTTGTGATCCTGTTGTTCAGTACGGCATTTTTCCCAATGGCCCTTCTTTATGTACTGGTGTTCATACTTCCAAACAGGGGGGAGCATTAAGAATGAGATGGCTGTTAGGGATTGTCATTAATGCTGTCCTTTTCATGGCTCTTGCCGGGTATTTCGAAGATGAGATATACCTCTCCGGCTTCAGTGCCGCATTAGGCGCAAGCTTCATTCTTTCGATTTTGAACATCCTGGTCAAACCAATTTTAATTATCCTGACACTCCCTGTCACGGTGCTTAGCCTTGGGTTATTCCTTTTTGTCATAAATGCGATTACGCTTATGCTGACAGATAGCCTGATGGGAAGTTCTTTTGAGATAGCGGGTTTTGGCATGGCGCTGTTGACTGCGGTGATCATGTCAATCGCAAACCTGATCATCCAGAACACAGTGTTGCGTGAATCCGATAAAAAGGGCAGATAAGGCAGAACAGATACCAAAGGGCCGGCACCTAAGTGTCGGCCCTTTAACTATTCTTTGTCAATATACACATCAAAGCCTGCTTTCCTCAAACGGGAGGCGAGCTCCTCGGCGTTTCGCAAATCCTCAAACGCACCTGCCTGGACTTTATATAGACCGCTACTTCTCGCTGTGGCTGCAGAGTTGGCCGATGATGGAGCTGGAGCTGATGTGGGAGCCTGTGCAGGAACTGGCGCCACGTTAACCTTTCGCTGCAGCTTGAACTGTTCTGCTAAGGCTTTGACAATGCCTTCTGCTATCGTTCTTCTGTAAGTTTCGGAACGCAGCAGCTGGGCTTCATTCCTGTTTGTCATGAACCCGCACTCCACCAATACGGCATCCATTTCCGTTTCCCTGAGCACGTGGAAATCTGCTGTTCTGACTCCGCGATTTTCGAGACCTGTTGCAATGACAAGATTGCGCTGTATCTTTTGGGCCAGCTGATAAGCTGCAGGCGGCCTGGATGGATAGACATATGTCTCAATCCCGCCTGCATTGGTCCACCCGCCGCTGCCAAATGCATTGGCATGGATTGATACGAATATATCCACTTTCAGATTGTTCGCCTTGTCTGTCCTCGCTGTCAACGACACCTCTCGCTGATCGGAATGAGAAAAATAGACGGTGACATTCTTGTAGTTGTCCAGAAGCTGTTTCGCATAGTTCGCCACAGCCCTGTTAAACTCATATTCTCTCAAACCATCAGGACTTCGCTTACCCGGGGTGTTATAGCCATGCCCAGCATCAAGCATGATCTTCAAGTTTATCACACCTTCCGACAAAAGATTTCCTCATCAGTATATATATGACCAAAGGCAGGAAAAGGATATAGCGATATAGGAAATAAATACTATCTATTAGAATGTTATTACTTGTTAAGCTCAAAAATGTCTTCCAGACGCTGTGACATGAACTCGTGTGCGTCCTGTACACCTTTGTTATAGAAGTGTGGGGCGAGCTTGTCCGCCATGAATTCAAGTATCAGCATAGCAGCCAGATCCCCAAGCTCCTCGCCGCGCTCTTCAAGGAAATACCTCTTAATTTCATCTGTCATTTGGTTCCTTGCATGATCATCTAACTGAAAATTCTTAAGCATCCCATTCTCTCCTTATCGTTTTTATTACCCCATTCTAAGCCAATCAGACAAACATTTCGACAAGTACGTTCGATTATTTCCGTGGAAATAAGCTAAAATTTCATTCTGTAACCGACAATTGTGTCATAACGGAAAATTATGTAGGAATTTTGCAATCGGGTTTCAGGTTCAGACAAAATACTGGGATGGGATCGCGTACTTTGTCCGAAGCGGGGACAGATTTGGACAAAACTCAAGGTGGAGTTGCTCGGTTTGTAGGAAGTGGGGCCAGGTTCGGACAGAACTCACGGTGGAGTCGTTTATTTTGTCCGAAGTAGGGTCAGGTTCAGACAAAACACAAGGTGGAGGCGCTCGTTTTGTCCGAAGTAGGGTCAGGGTTCAGACAAACCTCGGAAAAAGAGCTCACCCTTTGTCTGAAGCTGGTGCACGAATTATCTAAAAGGAAACGAATAAAGAAAGACCCTTATCGGGGTCTCCGGTAATATATCATCCACGCTGCATAGAGTGCACAAATTTATAACGGTCTGCACGATAGGCGGATTTTACGTATTCGAAGGGTGTTCGATCTTTTAAATAGGAAGTCGTGTGAATCAGCAGGACAGGGGAGCCTTTTTCTATTTCCAGGAGGCGCAGTTCTTGTTCCTTTGCAAGCGTCGCTTCGATTTGCTGTGTTGCCTCGTGGATCTTCAGCGATAACTTCTCCTCGATATACTGGTAAAGCGACTGATTGATGATTTCCTCTGTCAGACCCTTTACCAGATTGGCAGGCAGATAGGTGGTCTCAAGGGCCAATGGGGTATCGTCAGCAAGTCTGACACGTTTTATTTCATATACAGGTGTATTTTCAGGAAGCTGAAGACGGTCGGCTATTTTATAGGTTGCCGGGATGATTTCGAATGACACTAATCTGCTCCCTGGAATAAGACCTCGCTCGTTCATGTCCTCTGTAAAACTTGTCATTCCCTCCAGCTGCTTTTCAACCTTCTTTTGATTGACGAAGGTGCCTTTTCCTTTTTGGCGATACAGGTAGCCGTCGTTCACCAGGTTGGTCAAAGCTTGCCTGATGGTCATCCTGCTGATTTTGAACATCTCTGCATAAACACGTTCCGAGGGAATTGCTTCGTCCTGCTGAAGTTCCCCGCTTTCAATCTGGCTTTTTATAAACTCTTCAAGCTGGTGGTAAATCGGTATGGGTGAATTTTTATCAATCATTGATTATTCTCCTGACTGCATGGTGTTAATTATAAGGGATATCAAAGTAATGCCGTTGCTTCCTTATCTGCAAATATCGATACATTGGGGTGCTTTTTCAGAACGGAAGCAGGGAAGTCTTCGCTGACATCGCCATTGATTAAACGGGCAAGCGCCTCCGCTTTGGCATGGCCGGAAACGAGCAAGAAGATCTCCTTGCTATCCATAATGGAGGCGATTCCCATTGTGATGGCCTGTAAAGGGACATCATCAACAGAAGCGAAAAATCTCGAGTTAGCCTTCCTGGTGCTTTCCGCAAGGTCGATAATATGCGTCCTGCTGTCAAAGGATGTTCCCGGTTCGTTAAAACCAATATGGCCATTTTGTCCAATCCCTAGAATCTGCAGGTCGATGCCTCCATGCTCTTGAATGAACTGTTCATAGCGCGTGCACTCCTCGTCGAGAAGCCTTGCTGTCCCGTCAGGTATATGAGTCTGATCAAGCGGAATGTCAATGTGTTTAAATAACTTTTCACACATGAAGTAGTGATAGCTATGACTGTCCTTTTTCGGAATCCCAATGTATTCATCAAGATTAAAGGTGTTGATTTGTTTGTAGGAGGTCTTATTCTGCTGATGGTCTTTGATGAGCTCCTGATAAAGTCCGGTTGGAGTGCTTCCGGTTGCAAGGCCAAGGTTGAGCGATGGCTTCCTTTTTATCCGGGAGATGATTTGCTCTGCTGCCTGCTGGCTAAGCTCTGCGTAATCGAATGTTTGAATCAGTTTCACATCATCACTTCTTTCAATTTGTTTATAAACGGGTATAGCCGGCGATTCCGCGGCAGAAGGTCATGGATATTTCATGGTTATGGTCCAGAACGACAAGATCAGCATCCTTCCCCGGAGCGATACTTCCTTTCCGGTCAAAAACCTTTAACTGCCTGGCCGGATTCTCGCTTGCCATTTTTACCGCTTCCTCAAGGTTTACGCCTGTGTATTCAACCATGTTTTTCAATGAATCCTTCATTTTTAAAATGCTGCCGGCAAGCGTTCCGTCTGTTAACGAAGCCCGGCCGTCTGCCACACTCACTTCCTGCCCGCCAAGGTCGTAAGTCCCATTCTTAAGGCATTTCGCCCTCATGGAATCGGTGATTAAGATGACACCATCGGTTCCTTTTGCCCTTATTGCCAGGTCGATCATTTCGGGAACTACATGGATTCCGTCCGCGATCAGCTCGATTTTTAACTCATCATAAAGCAGCGCAGCACCTGCGACTCCCGGATCTCTGTGGTGGATTCCACGCATGCCATTGAATAAATGGGTCACATGGGTTGCCCCTGCATTTACTGCTTCAGCCATCTGGGCGTATGTCGCATCTGAATGGCCAATCGAGGCAATCACATCATTGTTGGCCAAATAAGCGATAAAATCATTTCCGTTTTCCTTTTCAGGTGCCAGCGTGACAAGTCTGATATTGTTTCCCGATGCTTCCTGCATCTGCGAAAAAAGTTCGATATCAGGGTTAATAATATATTCCTCTGGCTGTGCGCCTTTACGAGCTTTATTGATGAAGGGCCCTTCCAGGTGAATTCCCAGCATCTCTGCTTTGCCTGGATTGTTGTGAGTGCTTTTATACTTGGCGCCATTTTTCAAAGCTTTGAAAATCGCTGATTGTTCCTGAGTAATGGTCGTAGCAAGAAAACTTGTGGTTCCTTCTGCAGGCAGGGTCGAAGCAATTGTAGTCAGGGCATCAACCGTAGCATCCATTGCATCAGCTCCACCGGCCCCGTGGATGTGGACATCGATGAATCCAGGAATAATCGTATTTTCCTCTGGCAGCTCAACGACCTCCGCATGATGGTGAGGGAGTGATGAAACAGGTCCGGTTTCGGCAATTTTGCCATCCTTTATATAAATGAATCCTTTTTCGATTAAACGTTCTTCTGTTAAAACCTTTGCATTAACAAGCAATAATTCGTGCATTTCATACCACCCGCAAGTTATGTCTTTGTAATATCATTATACGAATTCTAATGTATGGTTGTCTAGACCACTTGTTAAAAATAGGTCGAATCGCAAAGTGGTATAGACATCTTCCGTGTGAAATTAAGGTCTGAACCCCTTCATCCAAACTATCTAGTCATACCAGCCAGTGAAAAGCTTGTTTTTTGCTTCCTTGTATTTGGTTCTTCCCGAAAAAGTGCTAAAATATAAAGTATTGTTATCTTGTGGAAATTAACGCCCTAATAAAGGAGGAACTTCTTTGCCAAAAGTCCGTACTAAAGACCTCATCGAGAAATTCGACATGGAATTGGTAAGTGGAGAGGAAGGGATCAACCGACCGATTACGACAACAGATATTTCTAGACCGGGGTTGGAAATTGCCGGTTATTTTGAATATTATCCTGCGGAGCGTCTGCAGCTGCTTGGGAAAACAGAACTTACTTTCTTTGAAAAACTCGATCCTCGCGTCCGGGCAGAACGGATGGAAAAGCTTTGCACCGACATTACTCCTGGAATAATCGTCACCAGGGACATGGATGTTCCAGATGAGCTGATAAAAGCCGCAGAACGTGAATCTGTTCCGGTTATGCGCTCAAAACTAAAAACAACAAGGCTTTCAAGCCATCTGACAAACTATCTTGAAAGCAAGCTGGCACCTACTACGGCTGTTCATGGTGTACTCGTAGACCTTTATGGCATTGGAGTGCTGATCACAGGCAAAAGCGGTGTCGGTAAAAGTGAAACCGCTCTTGAGCTGGTCAAACGCGGACATCGTCTGGTTGCCGATGATTGTGTTGAAATCCGCCAGGAAGATATCGGGACACTTGTCGGTAACTCGCCGGATTTAATTGAACATTTGCTGGAAATCCGCGGTGTAGGCATTATTAATGTGATGACGCTGTTCGGAGCTGGAGCTGTGCGTTCGCATAAACGGATTTCTCTGATCATCGACCTCGAGATTTGGGATCAGAAAAAATCATATGACAGATTGGGCCTTGACGAGGAGAAAATGAAAATCCTCGACACCGATGTAACGAAGCTGACGATTCCTGTTCGTCCCGGCCGAAACCTTGCTGTTATCATCGAGGTAGCTGCGATGAACTTCAGGTTGAAACGCATGGGAATGAACGCAGCAGAGCAATTCACCAACAGGCTTTCCGACGTCATCGAAGACGGCGACCATGATGAACATTAAGGGAAAACCCAATCATATTCGTAAGAAAACCTTAATCAAACGTTTGATTAAATAGGCCAAAGTGTTGATGCGCCTGACTTTTATACAGAAAAAGGGGAAATGATATGGAAAAAAATATTCAGCCAATCGACCCGATTGCCTTTTCACTCGGTCCGATCCAGGTGCACTGGTATGGAGTCATCATCGGACTTGGAATTGCACTGGCTCTGTGGATTGCCATGCGTGAAGGTGAACGCCGCGGACTGCCAAAAGATATATTTGCAGACTTGATGCTTTGGGCCATCCCAATCGCGATTATCTCTGCAAGGATATACTATGTCATTTTTCAGTGGGATTATTACAGCCAGTATCCGGGTGAAATATTTAAGGTATGGAATGGCGGGATTGCCATTCATGGTGCGTTGATTGGTTCTGTGGCCACAGCCTATTTCTTCACGAAGTCCCGGAATGTCTCCTTCTGGAAGCTCGCTGATGTCGCAGCGCCAAGCATCATTCTTGGCCAGGCAATCGGCCGATGGGGGAACTTCATCAACCAGGAAGCACATGGAGGAGGAGTTTCAAGAGCGTTTTTGGAAAACCTGTATATTCCAGAATTCATCATCAACCAGATGTATATCAATGGAGCTTACTATCACCCAACCTTCCTTTATGAATCTATCTGGAATCTGCTAGGGTTCATACTGCTCATGTCCTTGCGCAGAGTTAACCTTGGCCGAGGGGAGATTTTCCTCAGCTATGTCATCTGGTACTCAATTGGACGCTTCTTTGTTGAAGGCATGCGAACAGACAGCTTGATGCTGACAGAATCACTTCGGATTGCCCAGACGATTTCGATTGCTTTGATTGTTTTGGCCATCGGTTTATGGATCTATAGAAGAGTCAAGGGCTATTCAAAAGTAAGATATTTAGAAACCTAGAATTTTTGGGTTGCTAAATTCAATAAATTATATAAAAGGCTAAAAAAATGGGAGAGATGCTTCGATGGGTTCTTCGTTGAAAAACGGGTTGATAGTTGGATTGAAGACGACCTGGGCGCTGGGGAAGGTCATTTTTCCCGTTACTCTAATTGTTTCGATCCTGCAATACACTCCTGTCCTGCCCTGGGTCATCGAAATGATCACACCTTTGATGTCGTTGCTTGGCTTGTCAGGAGATGCGGCGATTCCGCTCGTCATCGGGAATTTTCTTAATTTGTACGCGGCCATCGGTGCTATATTGACCCTTGATCTGACGGTAAAAGAAGTTTTCATCATCGCAGTGATGCTGAGCTTTTCGCACAATATGCTTGTTGAATCAAGTGTTGCCGTCAAAGTCGGTGTCAAGCTATGGGTCATCGTCCTTGTTCGTTTGGGGCTTGCGTTCTTATCAGCAATTGTCATTAATCTTGTTTGGAATGGCGGTTCTGAAATGGCGCAATATGGAATGATTCCTCCCAAAAGTGAAGCAGTTTCCGGATGGGGATCGATTCTGCTTGAAAGCATCACAAAGGCTGGAATCGGCATATTCCAGCTTGCCCTCATAGTCATCCCGCTTATGGTGGTCGTGCAAATCATGAAGGATAAGCAATGGCTTGCCATTTTTTCAAAATGGATGGCTCCTGCAACAAAGGCGCTCGGCATGAAAGAAAACACATCGACAACGATGGCGGCTGGCCTGCTGTTCGGCCTTGCCTTCGGTGCGGGAGTGATGATTCAGGCGGTCAAGGAGGATGGAGTCAGCAAGAAGGATGTCACACTTGCGTTCATATTCCTTGTAGCCTGCCACGCAGTCGTTGAGGATACACTAATTTTTGTTCCGCTCGGCATACCGGTGCTGCCGCTATTATTGATCCGCCTGGGAATCGCCATTCTTTTGACCATAGTAGTCGCGTTCATCTGGAACCGCGCGGACATCGCAAAAAGAAAGGAAGCAGTATATGAGCAATAAAATAGACACGGTCCTGTTCGATTTGGATGGGACGTTAATTGACACAAATGAATTGATTATCTCCTCGTTCCTCCACACAATGGAAAGCTATTATCCTGGCCAGTATAAACGGGAGGATGTCCTTCCGTTTCTTGGGCCGTCACTTAAGGAAACATTTGAGCCGATGAGCCCTGAAGGATATGAGGAAATGATCAAAACCTACCGTACTTACAATCTGGCAAACCATGACCTGCTGGTAAAAAGCTTTGAGGGTGTATACGAAACGGTCAGAACCCTGAAGGAAAATGGCTTTCATCTTGGAATCGTCACGACGAAGATGTCGGATGTTGTTCAGATGGGGCTGAAACTGACAGGTCTCGATGAGTTCTTCGAGGTCATTGTGGCGCTTGATCATGTCGAAAAAGCGAAGCCGGACCCGGAGCCGCTTTTAAAAGCATTGGACTTGCTTGGTTCCTCACCTGACCGGGCAATTATGGTCGGCGATAACCACCATGACATTCTTGGCGGCAAAAATGCCGGTACGAAGACGGCCGGCGTTGCCTGGTCAATCAAAGGAAGAGAGCATCTGGAACAGTACAAGCCTGATTACATTCTCGAAAAGATGGCTGATATCCTGCCGATCCTCGGGGTGTAAAATGAGAAGGACGACTCGTTATCGAGTAGAAGGAGCAAATTCGCTCTGGCATGTGTATAAAACCGTCCCGTTCATGAAGGTCGTCAAAAACTTCGTCGTCATCCAGGTGGCACGCTACACGCCATTCCTCGGATTGAAAAACTGGCTTTACCGGACATTCTTACGGATGAAAGTCGGCGACCAGACATCCTTCGCGCTGATGGTCATGCTTGATGTGATGTTCCCGGAAAAAATTTCGGTCGGCCGCAACACGGTCATCGGATACAACACCACCATCCTGGCGCACGAGTACCTGATCAGGGAATACCGGCTCGGCGATGTCGAAATCGGCAGTGAAGTCATGATTGGCGCCAATTCCACGATCATGCCAGGCATTAAAATCGGCGATGGGGCGATCGTCTCCGCCGGAACACTTGTCCACAAAGACGTCCCTGAAGGCGCCTTTGTAGGAGGCAACCCGATGCGCGTCATCTACACCAAGGAAGAACTCGCAAAACGCTGGGCGAATGATGAAATATATGGAACAAAAAGCGAAGCGGATTACTGATATCCGCTTCGCTTTTTTTGTGTGTTATGGCAATCCAGTTTTTTGGATGTGGTTGATATATTGGAAAAAGTGATCGATAAAATTGAAAAACGACTGATATATCCTGAAAAGTGGTCGATATATTTCTGTTTCCGCTAGTAAAATTCAGCAGGGTTTTTAAAATAGGTAATTTTTATTTCGATTTAATCTAATTCACTGCCAATCTATCGATGTGGTCGATATATTGGGAATAGTGATCGATAAAATCCGAAATGTGTTCGATAAAATTGAAAATCCACTGATAAATTCGATAAAGTGGCCGATAAAATTTCCATTTTCGCCAATAAAATTAATTGGCCTGCAAATTCTACTGAAAATCACGTTAGAACTTGCGTTTAACTTCTTTTAATCTTCATCTACAAACCTTCCATGCTCGGGCACCGCAATTTTTTCAAAATCCCTGACAAGTAAATCAAGATTCCGCTCCAGTTCCTCTCCTTCCATCGGCCTGCCGTGCCCGGTAATCGCACGCGCCGGGTGCAGGGCGTATAAGTCCTCAACGGATTTTCGCGCTGCCGGCCAATCGGGTGTTAAATACCTTGGGGGTCCGCTGATTTCTTTTTTCTGGATGACTACTTTATATAATGATTCCTGTTTCACCGTGACAAAGGCATCGCCGGCAATCAATGTCCGGTCTGCCTCTCGGAAAAGAGAGATATGCCCCGGTGTATGGCCTGGTGTATGGACCCAGCTCCAGCCGTCCATTTAAGGCACCGTTCCATCCAGCGGCAGTGCCTTGATCAGGCTGCCGAGTTTGATGGCTTCGTTTGGATAAAGCTTCGCAGCCTTGGCAAGTAGTCCGCCATCTACAGTTGGATCGGGTTCAGGGTAATTTTTTACGCCGGACAAATAAGGCATCTCCAGTTCGTGTGCGTAAACATTCACATTCCATCGCTCCACCAGTTCGACCAGCGCACCCACATGATCAAAATGCCCGTGAGTGAGAATGATGGCTTTTGGCGGGTTATCGGACCCGAACAGTTTTTCTGCAGCCTCTAAAATGGAATCTGCTGACCTCGGCATTCCTGCATCAATCAGCACCCAGTCGTTTTTTTCACCAGGTATACCATAAAAACAAACATTTACAATTTGGGTAGTCAAATAGTGAACATCATTCGTTACTGCTTCTAAATCTCCACTGTCAATGGATGTAACAGGAATGATTCTATCTTCAGCATTATTCTCCATCAAAACAGCCCTCCTTTTTGTTTAAGAACCTTTACCCGCTGTCCCTTAAGAAAAACAATACCCTTTTTGCACGTGCGATTTAAAAAAAGAAATCATGAAGAGCTAATGGTTGACGGATAATAAAATGAACGGTAAACTACATATAACTTCATCTTATTACCATATTAGCGAACTAAAGGATTTCGATAATTTTAATAAAAAAACACCGCAACGAAGAGGGTGAACATATTGAGTCGATTATTCATGTTTGAAAAACCACTTGGCATGCGGGATACCCTTCCTGAGCTTCATGAAGCAAAGGAGAGAGTCCGCAGCGCGATTGAAACGGAAATGAAACGCTGGGGTTTCCAATTCATCGAAACTCCTGCGCTGGAATATTACGAAACGGTCGGAACAGCATCTGCCATCCTTGATCAGCAATTGTTCAAGCTATTGGACCAGCAGGGGCATACACTTGTACTCCGGCCCGATATGACGGCGCCGATTGCCAGGGTTGCAGCCTCAAAACTATACAAAGAACAAATACCATTACGACTGGCTTACTCCGCGAATGTCTACCGAGCCCAGCAGCGTGAAGGAGGGAGGCCGGCAGAGTTTGAGCAAATCGGTGTCGAGTGTATTGGAGATGACTCGGTTAGCGCTGATGGAGAAATGATTTCGCTGGCCATTTCCTCACTGAAAAAGGCAGGATTAGAACAATTTCAGCTATCAGTGGGACATGTCGGCTTTGTCAACGAATTGTTCGTACAAATCCTTGGAAACGAGGAGCGAGCCAGGGAACTGACGAAATTTTTATATGAGAAGAATTATGTGGGCTATCGTGAGCATGTAAAATCACTTCCGCTGTCATCAATTGATTCACAAAGATTGCTGGCATTCCTCGAGTTGCGCGGCGGTCCAGAAGTGATCGGCAAAGCATTGGAGCTCGTCGAGAACGGAAAAGGCAGGGCCGCACTTGACGAATTAAAGCTGCTCTGGGATGTCATCGAAGATTTCGGCGAGAGCAGCCGAATTAAATTTGACTTAACAATCGTAAGCCATATGAGCTACTATACAGGCATCTTATTCGAGGTTTATGCAGGGATGGTCGGATTCCCGATCGGCAATGGCGGGCGCTATGATAAATTGCTTGAGAAATTCGGAAAAACAACCGGTGCGACAGGGTTTGCCATCAGGCTCGACCGACTGCTTGAAAGTCTCGGCGACCTTGGAGAATCGGACCCGGTTACATGCATCCTTTTCAGTCCGGAACGGAGAAAGGAAGCATACCAGATGGCCATGCAAAAACGGGCAGATGGAGAGCGAATCGTTCTCCAGGATATCAGTGCGGTACGTAATCTTGATGCGTGCTCTGACGTCTATGCTAATTGTGTTTTCCTTGTAGGGAAGGAGGGAGCGCGATGAATGATCAGCTGACAATCGCCATGCCAAAGGGCAGGATTTTTACCGAAGCAGTTGATTTGCTCCGCAATGCCGGATTTGATCTTCCGCCTGAATTTGATGATTCGCGCAAGCTGATTATCGATGTCGAAGAGGAAAGATTTCGCTTCATACTGGCGAAGCCGATGGATGTGGCTACATATGTTGAACATGGTGTTGCCGATCTTGGGATTGCTGGCAAGGACGTTCTTCTCGAGGAAGAACGGGATGTGTACGAGCTGCTTAACCTGAAAATCAGCGGCTGTTATCTGGCAGTCGCTGGACTTCCAGATACGAAAATGAACGATGTTGCGCCGAAAATAGCGACGAAATATCCGAACATTGCTGCCGCTTATTTCCGCGAACAGGGTGAGCAGGTCGAGATTATTAAATTAAATGGATCCATTGAGCTTGCTCCGATGATTGGCCTTGCCGACCGGATTGTTGACATTGTCTCAACAGGAAGAACCCTGAAAGAGAACGGTCTGGTGGAATATGAAACAATCACGGATGTCACTTCGAGATTGATCGTGAACCCGGTCAGTTATCGGATCAAGGATGAACGGATCAGCGAACTGATCAAGAGGTTGAATGAAGTAATTTAATAGTTGAATCTGAAAGGATTTGATTTCAGTGGAAATTTTACAGATAGATGGCAATTTGTCGCTGAAACGAACGGTTGATGGCGGTACGGAGGAACAGCGCAAGGCCGTACAGGCAATCATCGCGGAAATAAGGTCCGAGGGCGACAAGGCTCTTAAGGCTTTTACCGAGAAATTCGACTCAGTGACGCTTGAGGAATTCCGTGTAACCGAGGAGGAAATCTCTGAAGCCTATAAGACCGTCAGCAGCCAGCTAGTCGACATCATCACCGAAGCAGCAGCCAATATTCGCAAATACCATGAAAAGCAGCTGCGCCCATCATGGATGACAACAGAGGAAAATGGCACGATGCTTGGCCAGAAGGTGACGCCGCTTGATTCGGTTGGTGTATATGTGCCAGGAGGAACCGCTGCATACCCATCTTCAGTCTTGATGAATGTCATTCCGGCCCGGACCGCCGGAGTAGAACGAATTGTCATGGTTTCGCCGCCGGGCATGGATGGGAAGCTTCCGGCTGGTGTGCTGGTTGCAGCACATATTGCCGGGATAAAAGAAATCTATAAAGTTGGCGGTGCACAGGCCATTGCGGCACTTGCGTATGGAACAGAAACCATTACACCAGTCGATAAAATCACAGGCCCAGGCAATATTTATGTGGCACTGGCTAAACGCGAAGTTTTCGGCGATGTCGCGATTGATATGATTGCAGGGCCTAGTGAGATCGGAATCCTCGCCGATGATACAGCGAGAGCCAATGAAATTGCGGCCGACCTGCTTTCCCAGGCGGAGCACGACCCACGCGCATGTGCCGTTTTGGTGACAACGTCCCGTACCCTGGCGGAAGATGTGCAGGACGAGGTGTATAAACAGCTGTCGCAATTGCCGCGAAAAGAAATCGCTGCAGCCTCCATTGAGGACTTTGGCGCAATCTATGTCGCATCAGATTTGGATGAAGCCATCGGAGCGATTAACCAGCTGGCTCCTGAACACCTTGAAATTGTTACGGAAAATCCAGTTGAATTGCTCGGCAAAATCAAGCACGCGGGAGCAATTTTTCTCGGCAGATATAGCTCGGAACCAGTAGGGGATTATTTTGCCGGACCGAATCATGTCCTTCCGACGAATGGAACAGCGCGCTTTTCAAGTCCGTTGAGCGTCGAGGATTTCCAGAAAAAATCAAGCATCATTTTATACAGTGAGCAGGCAATGAAAGATAATGGTGCGAAAATTGCCGAATTCGCAAGGCTTGAAGGGCTTGAAGCACACGCCCGTGCAGTAGAGGCGCGGCTGAAATAAGAATTTTTCCAGGAGGTACATTTCATGGAACGGATTGCAACAGTGAACAGGTATACAAATGAAACAAAAATAGATTTAACTTTTGGGATTGATGGGGAAGGAAAATCCTCTCTCGAAACAGGAGTGCCTTTTCTCTCTCACATGCTCGATTTATTTGCGAAGCACGGACAGTTTGACCTGAATGTGGATGCAAAGGGTGATGTTGAGGTTGATGGCCACCATACAACCGAGGATATCGGCATTTGCATCGGTCAGGCGCTCCGCGAAGCACTAGGAGATAAAAAGGGAATCAAACGCTACGGAAACGCCTTTGTGCCGATGGATGAGGCACTTGCACAGGTTGTAATCGATCTAAGCAACCGTCCGCACCTCGAAATGCGCGCAGAATTCCCTGCCCAGCAGGTCGGAACTTTCGATGTTGAGCTTGTCCATGAATTTCTCTGGAAGCTTGCACTTGAAGCGAGAATGAACCTGCACGTTATCGTACATTACGGAAAAAATACACACCATATGATAGAGGCAGTATTTAAGGCGCTTGGGCGAGCACTTGACGAAGCAACGACCATCGACCCGCGCATAAAAGGTGTTCCTTCAACGAAGGGGATGCTGTAAAGAGATTTAAAATGCAAAAAATGCTCCAATAGCAAAAATGCTGTTAGAAACCGTTAAATAAAAGAAATGCTCTAAGAGATCTTCAAACGGAAGGAAGTTGAACCATGATTGGCATCGTCGATTACGGAATGGGCAATTTGTTCAGCGTAAGCAAAGCGCTTGAACGGCTGGATGCGCCCTATTTCATCTCACAATATAAAGAAGGATTAATGGAAGCAGATGCATTGCTTGTTCCCGGCGTTGGTTCATTCCGAGACGCAATGGACGTGTTGAATCGAACTGGTTTGACGGATATGATCCGGAATTTTGCTGCGACAGGCAAGCCAGTGCTTGGCATTTGCCTTGGCATGCAGCTGCTGTTTGAAGAAAGTACAGAGAATGGCCTGACAGAAGGTTTGAAGCTTTTGCCTGGAAAAGTCGGCCGTTTCAGCGGAAAGACAGCTGATGGGGAGTCCTACAAGGTGCCGCATATGGGTTGGAACAAGCTTCGGTTTACCGGTGAATCGCCTCTGCTTGATTCTCTTCAAGAGGATTATGTGTACTTCGTTCATTCTTATTATGTAAAAACGGATGACCAGGACGTGCTTGTTGCAGTTGGGGATTATTATGATATCGAAGTGCCGGCCATAGTGGGCAGAGGGAATATATACGGCATGCAATTCCATCCGGAAAAAAGCAGTGACATGGGAATGGGGCTGCTCCGCAACTTTACGAAACTTGCAGCAGAAAGGAAGTCTGAGCAATGAAATTCACCATCTACCCGGCAATCGACATGCGCGGCGGAAAATGTGTCCGGCTGCTGCAGGGCGATTATGATAAGGAAACAGTGTATGGGGATTCGCCCTTCGAAATGGCTAAGAAATTCGCCGCGGAAGGTGCGGAGTGGATTCACATGGTTGATCTCGACGGTGCCAGGGATGGCAAGCGCGTTAATGATCAGTTTGTTATCCAGGCAGCTCAGGAGCTAGGCGTGAACGTACAGATTGGCGGCGGAATTCGCAGCGAATCGGACATCACCCATTATCTTGAAAATGGTGTTAACCGTGTCATCATCGGAAGCATCGCGGTTTCCAATCCTGAATTTGCAGAGGAGATGGTCAGGAAGTACGGCGCCAAAATCGCAATCGGCCTTGACGCCAAAAACGGCTTTGTCGCAACACACGGCTGGCTGAACACTTCCGAAGTGAGCGCTCTTGAGCTAGGCAAAAGATTCGCTGATGCCGGTGCCGAAACATTCATTTTTACCGATATTGCAACGGATGGCACACTTGCTGGACCAAACGCCGAGGCAACACGTCAACTAGCATTGGAAACAGGAAAAAGCGTCATAGCTTCTGGGGGTGTCAGCTCGCTTGACGACCTGGCTGATCTCCGTCGGTTAAGTAAAGATGGCGTCAGCGGTGCGATTGTCGGCAAAGCCATTTATGAAGGCCGCTTTTCGGTAAAATCAGCGCTGGAAATGGGGAATGCCTGATGTTAAGCAAACGGATTATTCCCTGTCTTGATGTTAAGGATGGACGCGTCGTAAAAGGAATTCAGTTCGTCCAGCTCCGTGATGCCGGCGACCCGGTCGAGCTTGCCAGGTTCTATGACGAGCAGGGAGCAGACGAGCTTGTGTTCCTCGATATCTCAGCTTCTGTCGAAGGCAGGAAAACCATGGTCGAGGTGGTCAGGGAAGTGGCCTCAGAACTGGCGATTCCTTTTACAGTTGGAGGAGGAATCAACACTCTCGAAGATATGAAGAAAATGCTCCGTTCGGGTGCTGATAAGGTATCCCTGAACACCGCAGCTGTGAACAACCCGAAACTCATCGCACAGGGATCTGATTATTTTGGCGCCCAGTGCATTGTCGTTGCGATTGATGCAAAGTTTGATCCCGAGCTCGGTTCATGGCGGGTGTATACCCACGGCGGCCGCACCTCGACAGAATGGGAAGTCATTGAATGGGCAAAAGAAGCCGTTCGCCTCGGCGCAGGGGAAATCCTCCTCACGAGCATGGACAGCGACGGTGAAAAGAATGGATTCGACCTTGAGTTGACGCGTGCCGTCAGTGAAGCGGTGACAGTTCCGGTCATTGCTTCAGGCGGTGCCGGAAACGCCGACCATTTTGTCGAAGCTTTTATTGAAGGAAAAGCAGATGCCGCCCTCGCCGCATCGATTTTCCACTACCGCGAAACATCGGTTAAAGAAGTGAAATCCCACCTCCAAGAAAAAGGAGTGACAGTACGATGAATATAGAAGAATTGAAATTCGACGCCAGCGGGCTGATTACCACCGTCGTTCAGGATGCAGCGACACGTGAAGTCCTGACTGTAGCCTACATGAATAAAGAGTCGCTCGCAAAATCTCTGGAAACACGAGAGACCTGGTTCTACAGCCGTTCCCGCCAGGAGCTCTGGCATAAGGGGGCAACTAGCGGCAATACCCAGAAAATCGTTGAGATCAAATACGATTGTGATGGGGACGCTCTGGTCGTTCTAGTTGAACCTGCCGGGCCAGCCTGCCATACAGGCGCAGTCAGCTGTTTTTCGGAAAACCTGCTAGGTGAGATTGATACTGAAAGCACATCAATAGCCGATTTCGCCGTCATGCTCGAGCTGGAAAAAACGATTCGCGAGCGTGAGCAGACGATGCCAGAAGGCGCCTATACCACCTACCTGTTTGAAAAAGGGGTGGACAAGATCCTGAAAAAAGTAGGCGAAGAAGCCTCCGAAGTCATCATTGCCGCCAAAAACCGGGATGCTGAAGAACTAAAATGGGAAGCCGCCGATTTGCTGTATCATCTGATGGTCCTGTTGCAGGAGCAAAAGCTGCCTCTAAAAGAGGTACTTGGAGTTTTAAATAAAAGGAAGAAACCCAGCGCTGGAGAGTAAATCGCGCTGGGTTTGTTTTTTGGATTATTGGTCGAAGAAATTTTTGGGAGGAGAATAGGTTCGCCCTTTGTTTGTGCCGTTGTAAACCAAATTGAGGGAGGTCAGGATTCTATTTGCGGTGGTAGTAGAGTTAATGTTGGTGAGTTCGCGAAATTGCCTGTTTGTAATGAATGGTCCGTAGATCAGGAAATAATCCTTTAATGCCTGAATGTGGGCATCCTTTGAAGTGTTCCCGCAGTAGTTGCAAGTCCAATTCCCCTGGCGGTAGTCCATACCGAATGTCTCACACGATGGGCACTGCGCCCCCTGAATCATTTGGTCGAGAGGAAGGTTCATAGTTTTGTTATCAGGGATAAGTGGTTGGTGGGCTTTTATTAAATGTCTGGAGATTTTCTTCATATCATTTTTTGAGAGTATGGCCTTGGGATACTTTTGATAGACCTGAGGGATTTTGTAAGCCACAAATGATGACCTGAAAACTCGGTAGCTGACATCGGGATCATGGTCGGGGTTTTTAATCAGTGCCTGTGAGTTGCTGATAGCTACCAGGTATTCAACAGGTGGAGGATCAATATGGTGCTTTTTCAAGAAGGCTTTTAACTGAGATGCCTGAATTCTTGCCTGGAGGATGGGGTCGGAAAAAACTTCTTGGATATCGTTTTGCACTCGAATCAATTGATTGAATTCGGGAAGGAAAATGAGTGTTCCAGCGTAATTTTTGGAATCGATATTGAGGAGAAATTGTGGAGTGATGATGAGAGTATCGAGTTGGAAGAAAGTATCGTTGATGGGAATTCTTAAATCCTGCAAAATCAGCATTTCAGAGTGGTCGATTTGTGATAAGTGATAATCCAGTGTCTTTTCACCCTTATACCCGGCTAATTTTCGATATAGTTTCTTCTCAAAGTCAGCTTTTCTGTAATCATCAGCAGGAAATCGCCTTACAATTGCCTCTAAAATCATAATCTCCTTGGGAAATTCTCTTACTTTTCCTATCAAATGCTATCACTCCTTAAAAATTGTACTGTTTTATTCGCCTTTAATATAGAAAATACCTTCTTTTAAATTTAACATTATTGGCGGAACTAGCAAGAACTCCAAAGAAAAATTACCTGTTTTAAAAAACCCCCGCTGCACTTTATTGGCGAAAAATAAAATATATCAACCACATTTTGAAATATATCAGTCGATTTTGGATTTTATCGACCACATTCAGAGATATATCGCCCACTTTTCGAATTATATCGACCACATCGAAAAAATGCCGGATCACTTATCGCAATAGTGAAGCACATTACGAAAACTAGCAATACCTCCAAAGAAAAATTACCTGTTTTAAAAAACCCCGCTGCACTTTATTGGCGAAAAATAAAATATATCAACCACATTTTAAAATATATCAGTCGATTTTGGATTTTATCGACCACCTTCAGAGATATATCGCCCACTTTTCGAATTATATCAACCGCATCAAAAAAATGCCGGATCACTTGCTTATCGCAATAGTGAAGCACATTACGAATACTAGCAATACCTCCAAAGAAAAATCACCTGTTTTATAACCCCCGCTGCACTTTATTGGCGAAAATAAACTATATCAACCACATTTTAAAATATATCAGTCGATTTTGATTTTATCGACCACATTCAGAGATATATCGCCCACTTTTCGAATTATATCGACCACATCGAAAAAATGCCGGATCACTTATCGCAATAGTGAAGCAAAAAATAGCAATACCTCCAAAGAAAAATCACCTGTTTTAAAACCCCCGCTGCACTTTATTGGCGAAAAATAAAATATATCAACCACATTTTAAAATATATCAGTCGATTTTGGATTTTATCGACCACATTCAGAGATATATCGCCCACTTTTCGAATTATATCGACCACATCGATCCACCCACCGGCCACACGTCAAACAACTTCTCCCCAACTACCCACAATTTAAAATCCACACCTTCTCGAATCCTCTGTCCGTATGTTATACTACATTAGTTAAAGTTGCTTCGATAAAACACTGTATGTGTATTTCTATACAAACATAAGGTTCTAAACAAATAGTTTTACAAAATTACTTACGGAGGATCACATGGGAAAAGACTCTAAAGCAATGAAGCAAAAAGGCCAATTGCTGTCATTCGTTCCAACTGGCGAGTATTATTTCGCCAAAGGGGTCAAGGCTTTCCACAGGCGGGATCTGAAGAAGGCTGAGAAGTATTTCCAGCGTGCGATGCATCTTGAGCCGGGCGAGCCGATGATTGTTTGCCAGCTGGCGATTGTGCAGTCGGAGTTGGGTGAGTATCAGCAGTCAAACCGCCTTTTGCACTTGGTCCTCGAAGAACTGGATGAAAACATGGCTGAATGCCATTACTTTCTGGCCAATAACTACGCTCATTTGGGCTTGTTCCGAGATGCGTTCAGGCATGCGAATTTGTACCTTGAATTGAATGAAGACGGCGAGTTTGCGGAGGACGCGAACGATCTTCTTGAGCTTTTGACTATGGAAGCGGAAGAAATGGATGAGGATTTTTACGAAGAGGATGACCTGATCGTCAAGCAGGAGGAAGCGAGAAATCATCTTGAATCTGGTGAGTTTCCTCGGGCGATTGAGATTTTCCAGGAGGTCGTTGAAGAGTACCCGGAATATTGGTCGGCATACAACAACCTCGCGCTGGCGTATTTTTATCTCGGGGAAACGATAAAAGCCCGTGATATCCTGAACGATGTTCTTGAGCGCAATCCGGGGAACCTGCACGCGCTGTGTAATGCTCTTGTTTTCGCGCATTACCAGGGGGAAGAGAAGGAAGGCCAGGATCTTAAGGACTCTCTTGAAAAAATCCATCCAATCCACGTTGAGCATCAGTTCAAGCTGGGCGCCACGTTTGCGCTTGTCGGCGAGTACGAACTTGCTTATCGCTGGCTGAAGAAACTGCAAAAGTCTGGTTTTGAAGGCGACGGTGCTTTCTTTTACTGGCTGGCGCATGCATCCCATTTTACCGGCCGGGAAAATACAGCAAAATCAGCCTGGAAAAAGGTCCTTGAGTTCAATCCTGAAAAAGACGGAATGGAACCATGGGCGGAAAAATCCGGCGTAAAGTTTGAGGCACAGGTTTCAGTCATCCTTAGCCAGCTGAACAGCGACTATCCTGAGGAACGCCTTTTTGCATTATTCCTTACATCTGTATCCGCCAAGAAGAAGGAAATTCTCGCAGCGGAGAAATCGACGGATAAAATGACGGAGATGGAAAAATCATACCTTGCATTTGTAACTTCCGGGAAGCTTGTCAGCAGGAAAGAGGAAGTCAAGGGCGCGCATGAAACGGCGAAGTTATTGTACGACCATCATCAGCCGATTGGCAAAAATGAAGCCGGCGTCTACATTATGTGGTTTTCGGTATTCGAGCAGGCAGCAAAGGCAGGCTACGATTTTAAAAACAAGAAAGCATGGGCGGCCGCGGTGGATTACCTCTGGGATAAACTGAGGAATATCCAGACTACAAAAGCAGCAGTCGCGAAAAAATACGGATTGTCTGTATCCACGCTATCCAAATATATCAATATGGCAAGCGAGTTTCTTCACGAAGAAGACAGCATCTAATCTTAAGGCTAACCGATCTATTTATATAGAAGGGTTAGCTTTTTTAATGCAAAAAGAGTGATTGCAAGGAAATAGGTTAGCTTTTTTAATGCAAAAAGAGTGATTGCAAGGAAATAGGTTAGCTTTTTAATGCAAAAAGTGGATTGCAAGGGGATGGTAGTAGCTTTTTTAAATGCAAAAATCGTGATCGCGATGTGATAGAAGTCGCTTTTTGAAATGTTAAAAGTCAGATTGGGAGTAGAATAGTTAGCCCTTTTTAAAAGTGAGATGAATTGTTGTCGGGAATTGAATTCAAAAAAGTCATTGCCAGCCCCTGGCAATGACTTTTTTTAAAATTAGCCCAGATAGCGATGATAAAGTGTTTTTGCTTCGGAAATGTCTTTGATTCCATGTACGAAAACTCTTCCATCCTTAAAAACTACCAACCTTGCGGAGCCGACCTGAAATGAAAGCAGATATGGATTGCGATTGGTTTTGAATCCTTGTCCTGCCAGGGTCTTCTCTAAATGGTCGAGATTCCTTGTCTGGATTGTCCCCGGCCTGATTTGGACTGTATCCCTTCCGCAAAGCACGGCTGCCTTGGTCTGGTTATCATATGATAGAAATGGATAAGTCTGTTCTTCTCCGCAGGAAGGGCAGGATGCTTTTTTCATGGAGGAGACGTTGATGGTTCGAAACTGGTTTTTCCATAGATCGAATGAGACAAGTTTGCAGTTCAGAGAATCGAGGTCATCTGTCAATATCTTTAGCGCTTCTGCTGATTGATGGGCGGCTACCATATGAATGGCAGGCTGTATCACCCCTACGGTATCACAGGTGATTCCTCCCAATGGCATTGACTCCAATAAGCAGTTCAAGCAGGGTGTAGTCCCAGGCAGTATCGTAAAACTGAGGCCATAGCTGCCGACACAGCCTCCGTAAATCCAGGCTATTCTATGTTTTTGCGATATATCGTTGATCATCAGGCGAATGTCAAAATTATCAGTACCGTCAATGATCAAATCTACACCCTTGATTAACTGTTCCAGTTCCTGGGCTCCGACATCAGTTATATGGGGGATGATTTCGACATCCGAATTAATGGCCTTTAACCTTCTGGATGCTGCCACTGCTTTTGGCATTCTTTCCAGAGCATCCGCTTCACAATAGAGCTGCTGCCGCTGAAGATTGCTCCATTCTACATAATCCCTGTCAGCAATGGTCAGTTTTCCAATTCCAGCCCTGGCAAGAAGCTCTGCATTTGCGGACCCAAGAGCACCTGCACCGATGATTAAAACATGCTTGGTATGAAGTCTTTTCTGGCCTTCTTTGCCGATTGGTGCAAATAATTCCTGGCGGGAGTACCGGCTGGTCAACTAAAGATCTTCCCTTCAACAGGACTGCTTGCGGCAGCGTATTGCCTTTTTGCCATTCTTCCTGCTTCAAAGCCCAATCTCCCCGCATCCACTGCCAGCTTCATCGCCTTTGCCATTTTTACTGGATCCTTTGCAGAAGATACGGCGGTATTCAACAGGACACCATCTGCTCCCAGTTCCATGGAAGCAGCTGCATCTGCTGGACTGCCAATCCCGGCATCGACAATTACCGGTACTGTTGCCTGCTCAATGATGAATTTCAGATAAAGTGGGTTGATGATTCCCTGTCCTGAGCCGATTGGCGAAGCGCAAGGCATGACGGCATGGCAGCCGAGTTCCTGCAGCTTCCTTGCCAGAACAACATCGTCCGAGGTATAAGGAAGTACGATAAACCCTTCATTTAAAAGAATTTCTGAAGCCCTTAGAGTTTCTACAGGATCAGGGAGAAGTGTTTTGTCACAGCCGATGACCTCAACTTTCACCATGTCACAGAGTCCCGAGGCTTTGGAGAGTCTCGCAATCCGGACAGCTTCCTCTGCGGTCTTTGCTCCGGCCGTGTTTGGTAGGAGTTTGTATTTCTTTAAATCTAGCTGTTCGAGAAAATTGGGCTGGCTTGCTTCGAATATATTCATGCGCCGAACTGCAAAAGTAAGCACCTCTGTGCCGGATTCCTCTACAGCTTTCCTTTGGATATCAAAGTCAGGGTATTTCCCGGTTCCCAGCAATAAACGGGAGTTAAATTCATATGGTCCGATTTTTAGCATGATCATCCGCCTCCTACAAAATGTACGATTTCAATCCGGTCACCAGCAGAGAGTATTGTATCCTGATGCGTGCTTTTTTCTAGAATTGCTTCATTCAATTCGACGATTAACACTTTGTCTTCAAGTTGAAAATAGTTTAATAGGGCAGCGGCTGTTTTAATATCATCTGGAATATTAATAGCTTCCCCGTTTATGATAAGCTCCATGTTCATTCTCCTTTCATGCGCTTACGCTGCTGTTTATGCGTGACAGCCGGAAGGGCCCTGAATCCTTTGATTTCCCGTCCATCAAATCAGCAATCAATTCCCCGGTAGCTGGCGACAGTAAAATTCCATTCCGGAAATGACCGGCTGCAATATATAAGTTACGGCATGATGGGTGCTCTCCGAGAAAAGGCAAGCCATCTTTAGAAAGCGGGCGAATCCCAGACCAGGCACGTTCCAGTTCGGATTCGCCGATTCCCGGCACAAGGCGCTTGGCTTTTTCCATAAGTGAGGAGATTCCATCCACTGTCACTCTCTCATCAAAAGTGTCTGGTTTGACGGTCGCCCCGATAATAAGCCTCCCGGATTTCTTAGGAACGATATAGCATCCATGAGAGAACACCGTTCCTTTAATAAGCGGCTTATTTGTCAGCACCGATAAACATTCTCCTTTTACAGGGGAAATCGGGAGGGTAAGGCCGGTTTTCTCTATTAAAAAGGGACTCCACGCGCCTGTGGCAATGACAATTGACTCTGCATACATAGGACCCAAATCCGTTTGGATCCCATGTGCTTTCTCATTACCAAGAATCAAATCATTAACATTCGTAAACTCGTAAAATTCCGCTCCGTTCAACATGGCTGCTTTAGCGAAGGCAATGGTCAACTCCCGCGCATCCACCTGACCGTCATTCGGAATAAACATTGCTCCGATCAGGCTGCTTGATACATGAGGCTCTTGTTCCATTAATTCTTGGAACGAGACCCATTTTGCTGTTTCGCCAGATTTTGTCTGAAACTCAATCAACTTCTTTAATTCTATTGCTTCCTTTTCAGTTGCAGCGACCCTGTACATGCCTCTATTCTGTAATCCGATATGGACGCCCGTAAGCTCTTCAAGCTCCCTTGCCAATTCAGGGAACATGGCACGGCTTTTTCTTGCAAACTCGAACAGTGGTCCATCGTCGGTAAGTTCTGTTTGGGCTCCAAGCATCCCGGCTGCAGCGCCTGATGCTTTATCAGCCAGACGTCCTTTTTCTATGACGGCGACACTTCTGCCTCGTTTTGCTAATTGATAGGCAATCGAACAGCCATTGATGCCGCCGCCAATTACGATAGCATCATAGGTCTTTTTCATTAAAACCACCTCCTTGATGGATTATTTGTGAATAGCATTCAGCAGCATGGCAGGGATCTTCTGCATGAAGAATCCCTGACATCACTGCAGCCCCATCTGCTCCGGCCGATGAGGCCAATTCGACGTTTTCAGGCTTAATGCCGCCTATGACAATGACCGGAACCTCTACAATTTCTTTTATCGATTCCAGTTCGTGAAGACCTTTCCCCGGGAGTCCCTCTTTGGAAGGAGTCTCAAAAATATGCCCATAAAGAAGGAAGTCCGCACCCCCGTTTACTGCTTCAAGAGCATCATTATAGGAATGAACCGAACAGCCAGCTGTAATCCCCGGGAAGTGTTGTTTGACAAGGTTGACTGGAAGGCTGTGATATGCGAGCTGGACACAGGTGTTATAGGACCAGGCGATATCTGCTCGATCATTGACGACTATTTTTCCGGAAGGTATCCCTTTATTTATAAGCATTTCGACTCCAGCGGCAATCTCCTTTGCAGTGAGCTGTTTTTCGCGCAAATGAAATCTGTCGACGAATGGGTTGATTTTACCGGCAATGTCGGCAAATTCTTTCAATGGAAGCTTTCCGTCTGATATGACATGCAATTGTTTCTTCATGTATTACACCTTTCTCCGTGAGTACAACGACTACCCATTAAAACAGCAGCGCCCGTATTATAGTGACCGGACATCGACAGCAGGGAAAAGCGGATAATGCCCGGAAATATAAAAGACAAGCGAAAAAAATATTGCGAAATAGGCTATGAAAATCAAGTCGTACCTTGAAAAGCCTGTCTGATAATAATAGGTCCGCTTGGTGCGGTCCGAGAACCGCTTTGCTTCCATTGCCACCGCAATCCTGTATGCTCGGCGGATGCTCTGGGAAAGCAGCGGAATCGAATAGCCTTTGATTGATGACAAAATTCCTCTGACAGTAAAGGTATTCTGGATTCCTCTAATTGTCCTTGCATACCTTATAGTGGCCAGTTCTTCGATCATGATTGGAATCAACCGGATACCTGCCATGAAGCTGTATGCATATTTGGGGTTCAGCTTCAGCTGCTGCATCAAAGAATAGAAAAGCAGGACCTGACTGGTTGTCAGGGCAAAGGTGAGACCAAGCATGGCATAAATGAATGCCCTGAATCCAAGGTGAATTCCCCTGTAAAGACTTTCCTCAGTAATATGGATCAAGCCCCATTTGAATAGCGTCAATTCCCCTTTCCCGAACAGGATCATCGACGAAGAGGTCGATAGGAAAATCAGCAGGAAAGGGATAGAGAAAAGCATAATCGTTCTGACGGGGTGGCCTGTGAAAAAGAGAAACAATATGGCAGGTCCAAATGCAAAGAGGACCATCGTGTTCAGGTTATGGATGAACAGAACCACAACAAAAAGACAGGCAAGCACCATTAGTTTCACACTGGGGTTGATTCTATGAAGCCAGGTCACTTTCTTGTCAAATTGAATATGCATGGCTGGCCTCCGCTTCTGTCATTTCTGCTTCTTTAACCACTAATTCACCGTCAATGACATTCCAGACCTTTGTGGCAAAGTGCTGGATGATTTGATTGTCGTGGGTTGCCATAATGATGATATGCCCGCTTTTTCGGCAGCTTTCTAAAAGTTCCAGGACCGCAAATGTATTTTTTGAATCCTGGCCAAATGTCGGCTCATCAAGAAGGAGGATGGCAGGATTCTGGGCAACAGCTGTGGCAACACTAAGACGCCGCTTTTGGCCCATCGATAACTGATAAGGATGCAGCTTCCTTTGATCCGTGAGATTGAACAGCACTAACAGCTCGGAAACCTTCTCCTCAATCAGTTCTGGCTCATCAAGTTTTTGCCGGAAAGTAATCGCAAGCTCGTCAAAAACCGTATTCGCAACGAATTGGAGTTCAGGATTTTGAAAAACAAACCCTGCCTCGCTTGATATGTCCTTATTCCTTCTAATATTCCGTCCGTTCACGTGATAAGTCCCAGACGTTTTCAGCAGCTGAATGAGTGATAAAAGCAATGTGCTTTTCCCGGCTCCATTTTTGCCGGTAACCGCAATCCAATCACCAGACGTTGCTTCAGCATGCTTAATCTTGATTCTGATTTCTTTATTTCGGAAACCTTTAAAGTTTTCTAAAAATACTTCCCTCTTAATCTGGAAATCTGTCGTTTTAAAAGGAGGTGCTGTCGCTTTGTATTGGTCCCATACTCCCGGATACCAGATTCCATATCTCTCGAACTCAGTTCTATAGGATTTAAAAACAGACTCAGGGCTGCCATCCGCCAAAATGGTTCCTGCCGCATCAAATACGATGATCCGATCAATGAAGTCAATCACATGCTCAATTTTATGCTCAACAATGATAACTGTCTTATCAGCTGAGATTCTCTTTACCGTTTCCCAGATTGCTTTTGTTCCTTCCGGATCGAGCATCGCGGTTGGCTCGTCAAAGAACAGGACCTCTGGATCAAGTGCAAGCACAGATGCAATCGCCAGCCGCTGCTTCATGCCGCCAGAGAATGTATTGATCCTTGAATGTGGGTCAGCCAGGTCAAGGCCTACCAGTGACAGGAGCTCGGAAATCCTTTTGGGCATCTGTTCTCTTGGAACCTGAAGGTTTTCCAATACAAAGGCAATTTCTTCATCAGCGTATGGCATGCAGAACTGCGTGTCTGGATCCTGGAAGACAAATCCCCAGGAATCAGGATACTTGGAGCGTTCAAATTTGATCGGTACCTCAATGGAATTTGGAATCAACCCAGAAAGTGCCTGTAACAGAGTCGACTTGCCGCATCCTGAAGGGCCAAGCAGGAGCACTTTTTCTCCTTTTTCAAATGATATGGACAGATCCTCGAAGAGAAGCTCTTTCGTGCCAGGAAATTTTAATCTCAGCTTTTCAAATGAAGATATTATTGGCATCCAATCACTCCTGTCATTGGCTTAAAGAATCAAAGTCATCCTGGGATGCCGGCCTAAGGATATTTGTAACGCCCGTTCGCTCAAGGGCTCTTGCGATACCCAGTGCCAGCAGACCGGAGAACACAATAGAACCTGCAGCTCTCATGGCAATCAATAACGTTAGGTTCCATGCCGCAAGGTCTTCGATATATCCTTTGTAAAAGTCCATTATCAATGAGCCTGTGCATGCTGCCATACTGGCAAGACTGACAACAACCACTCCAGAGCGTCTATAGCCAAAAGCCATTAACACCAACTCCGCAAACAGCCCCTGGACAAAACCATAGATCAGTACCTCAAGTCCCCATTCAGAGCCCATCAGGAATTCCCCGGACGAAGCAGCCACTTCGGCAAGCAGGGCAACACCAGGCTTTCGGATTACTAAAAATGCAACAACGGCAGCGATGAACCACATTCCATAGATGAATTGATCCAGATGAAGCCCCAGCGGTTTCAGCGCATAGTATAGAGGCCCCCAAATTTTATAGACAATGCCGAATGCAATGGAAATGACGACTGTAACTAAAATATCTGTTAATTTTAATCCTTTTGACATTTTTCTTCTCCCTTGCTGATTTCCAGCTTACTGGACAGCGGTTTTATTATTGTTCATTGACCAGTCTTCAAGCGTGCTGGCCATTTCCCAGAATTTAAGCTCATAATGGCAGCTGTATAAGAAATGCTGCTTCATCTTTTCTTTTTCTTTTTCTGAAGCACTTTCGGCAATGGCATCAAGAAGGCTGAGCTGTTCTTTGACAAGCTCGCTGAACCAGTCACTTCCGTACGCACCAATCCAGTCCTGGTATATAGGTGTCTCGGGGGCAGCATGCTTCAGTGTTTCTCCGATTTCGTAATAAATCCAGTAACAGGGAAGGAGGGCAGCAATGATTTCCCCCAGGCTGCCTGACGCGGCCACCCTGTAAAGATGGGAGGTATATGCATAAGCAGTGGGTGCTGGCTTGAAGCTTTGGAGTTCTTCCCTGGTAACTCCAAGCTGGCCCATGAATCTTTCATGCAGGCTCAGCTCAGCCTGGTATGTACCCTGTGCATGGGCAGCCATTTTGGCAGTAATAGATAATTCCTCTGCCCTTGAAGCGGCAATGGCCTGGATGCGTGCAAAATGCGATAAATAATAGGAATCCTGCAAGACATAGTAACGAAAGTTCTCAATCGGTAATGTCCCTTTTGCAATTCCTTGAACGAAGGGATGGTTCAGGTTGGCTTCCCAAATGGCTCTTGCTTCTTGACGGATCAATTGTGTAAAAGTAGACATGACAACCTCCTGGTAAATGATGATTTTTTCAACATCCTGCCGGCTTAGGACGCTGATTTTTTTCCAATAAAAAAGCCACTTTCTGCAGGCAGAAAGTGGCTGTATTGGCATCAAAACAAAAGCATACCATTCCAGATACTCCACTTCCCTACGCTGGTATGATCCAGATCAGGTTCAAAGGGTCTTAAAGTTTCACTTTAATCTCAGCCTTAACAAAAGGCTCCCCTAGCAGGTAAAAATTGTATTAAATTTATTTTCTGTGAATTATCATAACATTCTTCACAAAATTGTCAATATTTTAGCAGGCATCTTAATCCGGAAACAATTCCTGTTACTCAGGAGGGTTATGATTTTTATTGGTCTAGAGCCTGTTTTAGGTAATTTCGTAAATCCGGGGAACACGTTACCCCGTCAAGCATATTTTTGGACTATATGCTTCCTGTTTTATAGGATATGGTTATGAAGGAAATACTATTTTCGAATGTATAATGAAAATTAGCGGACTATGAAATTCAAAGGAGTTGTACACCATGTCAGAAGAGAAAATTTATGACGTCATCATCATCGGCGCTGGACCGGCCGGGATGACGGCTGCTGTCTATACATCACGCGCAAACTTGTCGACACTGATGCTTGAGCGCGGCGTGCCTGGCGGCCAGATGGCGAATACGGAAGAGGTTGAAAACTATCCGGGCTTTGACCATATTCTCGGGCCGGAGCTTTCTACTAAAATGTTTGACCATGCGAAAAAATTCGGTGCTGAATATGCTTACGGTGATGTGAAAGAGGTCATCGACGGCAAAGAATATAAAACCATCAAGGCTGGCAACAAAGAATACAAAGCCCGCTCGATCATCATCTCAGCTGGTGCTGAATATAAGAAACTTGGTGTTCCTGGCGAGCAGGAGCTCGGGGGCCGCGGTGTTTCTTACTGTGCGGTATGTGATGGCGCATTCTTCAAAAATAAGGAGCTTGTCGTTGTCGGCGGCGGTGACTCAGCGGTTGAAGAGGGAGTGTACCTGACTCGCTTCGCTTCAAAAGTGACGATCGTTCACCGGCGTGAGGAACTTCGTGCACAAAAAATCCTTCAGGATCGCGCGTTTGCCAATGATAAAATTGATTTCATCTGGAACCACACTGTCAAGCAAATCAACGATAAAGATGGAAAAGTTGGCAGCGTAACCCTCATTTCTACAAAGGACGGAGCGGAACAGGAATTTAGTGCCGATGGTGTATTTATCTATATCGGAATGGTTCCATTGACAAAGCCGTTCGAAAGCCTCGGAATCACAAACAGCAATGGCTACATCGAGACAAACGAACGCATGGAAACAAAGGTCCCTGGCATTTTTGCAGCTGGAGACATACGTGAGAAAACATTGCGCCAGATCGTTACCGCAACAGGCGATGGAAGTATCGCCGCTCAAAATGCCCAGCATTATGTTGAGGAACTAGTAGAAGAAATGAAAGCGAACGCTTAAGTAAGGGATAGGCCCGCCGAAATTGGCGGGCCGTTATATTGTGCCATCATCAAAATGGGTAAGAGCAGAATTGCTGGTAAAAACATGACACTGCGGCATAAATTAACAAAAAGTAATTATTTATTAATTCTTCTGTAACAGTAGTGAAACAATCATGGGGTATTATAGGAATAGAAATTGACCCCCTTTTAAAAATATAATCCTTTGACGGCACAGGTTATCCTGTGCTCTTTTTTTTACATAAAAATGAAACAGGCCATTGCAAGGGAATATAACACCTTTTTATATTGGGAAATTTATTGAACAACAAATTGTTGTTGATTATATTATTCCATTCTCCGAAAAGAGCTTTTCTTGACAAAAATATCATCTTTCTATTCATTGTGGGTAAAAACTAAAAATAGTATAATGGAAAGAATAAAAAGTCCGGCTAATATTTTGAGTCTGTTTTGCATGAATTGAAGCTATGAAGGCTTCCTTGCTATAAGGAATCCCGAGAGGAACAAATTTAAAGAGTGCAGAACTGCCCGTACTTTTGCGGAGTGGTTTGCTTGTGCATATAGATGAAGAGGTGGAATGTATGCAGCGCGTGACAAATTGTGTTTTGGTGAAAGATGAAAAAATCCTGCTGCTCCAGAAGCCGCGCCGCAATTGGTGGGTGGCTCCTGGCGGGAAAATGGAACCCGGAGAAACCGTAAAGGATTCATGTGTCCGGGAGTTCCGTGAAGAAACAGGGATTTATTTGAAGAATCCGCAGATTAAAGGGATTTTTACGTTTGTCATCAAGGAAGATGATCAGGTCGTTTCCGAATGGATGATGTTTACGTTTTATGCCACTGAAGCAGACGGGATCAATCTCGATGTTTCGGAGGAAGGCACCATTTCCTGGCATGAGCTTGAAGAGATCAAGGATCTGCCAATGGCTGCCGGGGATTATCACATTCTTGAATACATGGTCCATGGACAGGGAATCATCTATGGAACTTTTACTTATACACCAGATTTCGAGCTTATCAATTACAGGCTCGATCCTAGTTGATTAAATAAATATCTGATTTTACAGGGGGAAAGAGAAATGAGTACCGGTTCAACTACTGATACCCAGCTCGTCATCATAACAGGCATGTCAGGCGCGGGGAAAACGGTCGCGATTCAGAGCTTTGAAGACCTCGGTTTTTTCTGTGTTGATAATCTGCCGCCGACATTGCTGCCAAAATTCCTTGAATTGATGAAGGAGTCCGGCACAAAAATGAATAAGGTGGCACTTGTCATGGATTTGCGCGGACGCGAGTTTTTTGATTCGCTGTTCAAAGCGCTTGATGAACTGGCAGAAACATCATGGGTAACGCCCCAGGTGCTGTTCCTCGACGCCGATGACTCTACGCTTGTTCGTCGCTACAAAGAGACGAGACGCTCACACCCGCTTGCTCCCTCAGGCCTGCCGCTAGAAGGCATCCAGCTTGAACGCGAGCTGCTGGAAGAGCTGAAGGGCAGGGCTCAGCTTATCTATAAAACAACGGGCATGAAGCCGAAGGATCTCCGTGAAAAAATCCTTGAGGAGTTCTCGGTGAACAAAAAGGCGATTTTTACGGTGAATGTGATGTCTTTCGGATTCAAGCATGGATTACCTATTGATGCTGATCTTGTTTTCGATGTCCGCTTCTTGCCGAACCCGCATTATATTGACCATATGCGTCCTAAAACTGGTCTTGATGAAGAGGTGTCGACATACGTTTTAAAATGGAACGAGACAGCCAAGTTCCTTGAAAAGGTGACAGACCTGCTGAGCTTTATGCTGCCGCACTATAAGCGGGAAGGAAAAGCACAGCTCATCATTGCCATCGGATGCACGGGAGGCCAGCATCGTTCCGTTGCGCTTGCTGAACATATCGCCAAATATTTCGAGAAAGACTATCATACTCGAGTTACACACCGTGATATCGAAAAAAGGAAGGAACCTACGACATGATGACTGAAGGATTGCCAAGAATCGTCATCATCGGTGGCGGAACGGGCCTTCCAGTCCTGCTCCGGGGCTTGAAAAAGCATCCGGTTGACATTACTGCGATTGTCACGGTCGCTGATGATGGCGGGAGCTCAGGCCGCCTGCGGGAAGATATGCATATTCCTCCTCCCGGCGATATCCGGAATGTCCTTGCTGCACTCTCGGATGTAGAACCGCTGATTGAGGAAATGTTCCAACACCGTTTCAACACGTCCAATGAGTTGTCCGGCCACTCGCTCGGCAACCTGATATTAGCGGCGATGACATCAATTACCGGCAATTTCGTCCATGCGATACAGGAGATGAGCAAAGTCCTTAATGTACGCGGAAAGGTTCTGCCGGCAGCTAACAGGAGTGTCATGTTAAATGCGGTAATGGAGGATGACAGCATTGTCAGGGGGGAATCGAAAATTCCTTACTCCGGAAAAAGAATCAAAAGAGTGTTCCTGAATCCCGAAGGCGTAAAGCCATTGCCTGAAACGCTCCAGGCCATAAGGGAAGCAGATTTGATTGTCATCGGACCGGGCAGCCTATATACAAGCATCCTGCCAAATCTGCTTGTAAAAAGGCTTGGCAATGAAGTTTGCAAAGCCAAAGCCCGTAAGGTATATATCTGCAATCTGATGACCCAGGCGGGGGAGACCCATGACTTTGCGGCAAGTGACCATATAAAAGCCATCTATGACCATATGGATTGCGCGTTTATCGATACGATTCTGGTGAATAGTGAAACCATCCCGCCTGATGTGGAACTCCGTTATAAAGAAGAACTAGCCCAGCCTGTCCATTTTGATCTTGATCAGCTGACATCTTTAGGAGTCGAGGTCGTCCAGGATGAAATCGCGGAGCTGGATGGCAATGTCATCAGGCACGATACAAAAAAAGTTTCAGAAATTTTATATTCTATGATTATAAATGAAACCAAAAAGAGGTATAACGCGTAAATATATAATGCAAGCGTTTGTCTCGATGGAAGGTATATTGTAAATTCCAAAAAAACAGCTGCTGCGCTTGCCGATCAACCATGGCGCCAGCACCATCATAACCAGGGGGTGAAGAGGTGTCGTTCGCTTCGGAAACAAAAAAAGAACTCACGAATATTGACGTGAAGGGCTGCTGTGCAAATGCCGAACTGTCCGCTTTGATCCGGATGAATGGTTCCCTTTCCTTCTCTAATCGTAAACTCATCGTAGACATACAGACTGAAAATGCCGCGATTGCCAGGCGGATCTATACTCTGATCAAGAAAAGCTATCAGGTACAGGTGGAGCTTCTGGTAAGAAAAAAGATGCGGCTGAAGAAAAACAATGTTTATATTGTCCGCCTGAAGGAATCAGCCAGAGAGATTCTGGAGGATTTGAAGATTTTAGGAGAAGGCTTTGAAATTAATTATGAAATTTCACAGGAATTAGTCAAGAAGAAATGTTGTAAGCGTTCTTATTTAAGAGGGGCTTTCCTTGCAGGCGGTTCGGTGAATAATCCGGAAACGTCCTCATATCATCTTGAGATTGCCTCGATGTACCAGGAACATAATGATTCATTATGTGAGTTAATGAACACCTTTGGATTGAACAGCAAAACACTTGAACGGAAAAAGGGCTTCATCACCTACTTGAAAGAAGCGGAAAAAATCACTGAATTCTTGAACATTGTTGGCGCACATAATGCGCTGCTGCGTTTCGAGGATATCCGGATTGTCCGTGATATGAGAAATTCGGTTAACCGTCTCGTGAATTGTGAAACGGCCAACTTGAATAAAACAATTGGCGCTGCCCTAAGACAGGTAGAGAATATTCGCTACATACGGGATACAGTCGGCCTGCAAATTTTACCGGAAAAGCTGAGGGAAATTGCTCAGCTCCGTGTCGATTACCAGGATGTCACCTTAAAAGAGCTGGGCGAAATGGTCAGCGGGGGGACGATCAGCAAATCAGGAATCAATCACCGGCTGCGAAAAATTGATGAAATAGCAGACAAACTGCGTGCCGGGCAAACAATAAATAAATAGGGATAGAGGAGGAAAAGCAATGGTTGAAAAACAGGTAGAAGTCAAATTGAAAACTGGGTTACAAGCCCGCCCTGCAGCATTATTCGTACAGGAAGCAAACAGGTTCTCATCGGATATTTTTCTTGAGAAGGATGGAAAAAAGGTAAATGCAAAGAGCATAATGGGCTTAATGAGCCTTGCAGTTAGTGCCGGCGCATCCGTGAACCTGATTGCGGAAGGAAATGACGAAGAAGAAGCAGTAGAAAAATTGGCTGAATACATCCAGAAAGAAAACTAATAGTCCAAAAAAAACTCGCTCCCATCACGCTGGGGCGAGTTTTTCTGGTTTTTATTTATCTTTCTTTTCCTCAAGTACGTTGCGAGTGATGATCTGGTCTACAAGACCGTATTCCTTTGCACGCTCAGCTGTCATGAAGTTGTCGCGGTCAGTGTCCTTAGCGATTACTTCAAGCGGCTGGCCAGTGCGCTCTGACAAGATGCCATTCAGCTTTTCACGAAGGAATAGAATGCGCTTTGCTGCGATTTCGATTTCAGTCGCCTGTCCCTGAGCACCGCCAAGTGGCTGGTGAATCATGACTTCTGCGTTAGGAAGTGCATAGCGCTTGCCTTTTGTTCCGGCAGCCAGAAGGAATGCACCCATGGATGCAGCCATACCGATACAGATCGTCTGTACATCCGGCTTGATGAACTGCATAGTATCGTAGATGGCCATTCCGGCAGTGATGCTGCCGCCCGGGCTATTGATGTAGATGGAAATGTCCTTTTCCGGATTTTCAGCTTCCAGGAAAAGCAGCTGTGCTACGATTGAGTTGGCAACATTGTCATCAATGCCGCTTCCCAGCATAATGATGCGATCCTTTAAAAGGCGGGAATAAATGTCATATGCCCTTTCGCCCCGATTCGTTTGTTCAATAACTGTAGGAATCAAGTTCATGTTTGTTTTCCTCCTTTAACGTAAGATCTCCACTGCTTTTGTAAAAGCAGCACTGCCCATAAAAGGCAATTTGCAGGCTGGCATTAAATGGTATGATTGCCAGAGCACCTATGTAGTTTTATGATACACGCATGGTCAATAAAGGTCAAACAAATCGCTTGCGGAGCCTGCATAAATTGTTCGACAATAAAGTATATTCGAATTTGCTGTACCGTATCCATCTTACCCAAGATTGTCATTTTTAAACAATAGCCTGCCAGTCCTGCCAAAAAATCATTCTTGCAAACAGGCACAACATACCCTATAATAGGTAAGCGTAACGCTAACTTCAAACATGCCCTCGTGGTGCAACGGATAGCACGTAAGATTCCGGTTCTTGAGATGTGGGTTCGATTCCTGCCGAGGGCGTACTGAAATCAATGAGTTCCTGTGTTTGTATGAGTTTTATACAAGCATAGGAACTTTTTTTGTTTGGGTGCTTTTCGTTCGTGGATACTATGCAACACAATGAAGGCATAGTCGTACTTGAGAAATGAGGATAATTAGCTAAAACTATAAAGTCAAAAAATCACATAGCCATTTATGCAAAATGCCTTATGGCTTCTTGCCAAAAAAAGACTACATGGTGGACTATAGCGTAGAGAATCGGGATGAAACCTTATGAATGTGCAAGGGGGGCTCTTTGTTAATGCTGTTAATGCAATAACTTTTGATACTTAACGATTAATCTATCTAAGTTTTGACTTATCCTAATGGTTTCAGGATCATTAAAGCCTTTCGAATTAACAGTGGTGATGAGTTCCTTCTTTAAGTATTCTATTTTAAATAAAAGAATTTCTTTCTTTATTTTAATACACTCCATATTCAGCCCTCTGAAAATTTTTCTTTATAGAAAAGTAGAACTACTCACGTGATTTTTGATATCTAAACAGCAGTTCGCTATATCTAATATTAAAGCGTTTTGCTTCTTTGCTATTTACCCCATATCTCTGCATGATTTCCTTGTACCTCTCGCTGAAGAGGATATTTGAATTTCAATAAATTCCTTCGTATTAGACAAAACCAACATCCTTCATGATTTTACAAAATAAGACATACGCAAGTATTATTTTACCAATGGTGGTTTTAAATTCCTGTTCGTATTGTGACAACTTTGTGAATTGGGGACGAAAGTAATTTAGCGGAATTATTGTCGCTAACTTTGTTTTTGGGAGGTTTACAGACGAATACTTTACATGAATTAATAAAAAGCCCTTCTCAATCGAGAGGGGCTCGCATTAGTTATTTTTTTGTATAGCTCCCAAACTCTCTAAAACAATCTTTGCATCTGCATTAATATAGGAAGCTAGGTCTGATCTGAGAAATAATTTCGGGTGATCTTTAATAAGCAGTTTCAACCCTCTGACATCAAATTTAGATGCATACGAGTTAACTGCGTTTATAAGTGACATTTCTTTCCTAGTTAAAGGTTGTGCCCCGGTTTTGTGCATTTCACTAATGAAGTTGAGAAGTTCCCGAGCATTGCTATTCAGTCTGTTCCTATGTTCATTTAAAACATCCATGTTTTCTTCTAATAAAACTCTAGCAGTTGCAAAATCCAAATCATCAACAATTTTATTGATTGTCGACGTAAGTTCAGCTACAGTCAATCCTTACATCTCCTTACTTATATAGATAAACTAAGTATCGGTGATAATTCCATTTTCTTTAAGTTCAGATATAGAGTTACTAATGGAATTGACTAAAAAAGCGCCTATATTTAATAAACTTTTCTGGACTTCGTCAAATCCAAATGAAAACCGGTTAACTATTTTTATGTGGTTCGATGACATTGATGGAGCATTGCTTAGAAAAGTTCATCTCTTTTTTGTTTCTTTCATTTACAATTTATATTGGTGAAAGAAAGTATGGAGGGAATTAGGTACTTAGATAAAAGAAAACCTATTTCAGGATACATTCAGAACACCTTCCGAAGTTATAGTACTCATTTGTATTAACTTAAAATTTATCTAACCGATGGGAATCCAATCATATTATTGTAAAAATGATGGGAATACTTCCGGGTAACTAGTCATGCCAAATTCTTACCATACACCAAAGCCCGTTTATCATGTAAAATAAATGCAGGGGTGATTTGGATGGATATGAAAGCTGGTTTGATGCAAAAGCAAACGTTAAAATTGGCGATGACGCAAGAGCTGACCCAGGCCATTGCGCTTTTGCAGTATTCTGCACAGGAGCTTGCCGCTTTTCTTGAAGCTAAATCGATGGAAAATCCCCTGTTGCAAGTAGACTTTAAAAACATCACTCATCTTGATTCCAATATGGACCGAACGAGGAAAACGACAAAAAGAACTTTTGATCGGGACCAGAAGAACTTGATTGAGCAGATTGGTTCGGGTGAGAGCGAGACGCTTGAAGAATTTCTTCATTCCCAATTAAATTCCTTAAAAGCATCACCTGAGGAAAAAGTGATTTTACCAGTGTTGATTGAAAACATAGATGAAAACGGTTACTTGAATTTAGACCGAGATGACCTCATAAGAAGGTTTGGAGTCGATGAAGAAATCCTCGATTGCGCTTTCTTCAAGCTGCAAACATTGGATCCGGCCGGAATTGCGGCAAAGGATCTTCAAGAATGTCTTCTTATTCAGTTAACACGGCAGCGGCGGACACCTGGAAATCAACTTGCAATTACCATTATTAGCGATTACTTTCTTCTTTTTGCCGAAAAAAAGTGGAAGGCATTGGCTAAGATGCTGCAGGTTGAAATGAAGGATATCCAGAAGGTTCATGACGAAATCCAGAAGCTAAATCCCAGACCAGGCGCAAGTTTCCAGAGGGAGAAGCCGGCCTACATCGTTCCGGATGTTGTAGTGAGGCGTGAAGGAGATGAACTGTCTGTCGGCGTGTATGATGCCTTGATTCCGAAAGTCTCTTTCAATGATGGATATTATCGGGAGCTGTCCCGGCATAAGGACCAGGAAGTTAATAAATTCCTCCAGGAAAAACAAGGGGATTATCAGTGGATCAGGCGCAGCCTGGAACAGCGGAAGGAAACCCTTCTTAAGGTGTCCATGAAAATCATTGAAAAACAACCGGATTTTTTCCTGAAAGGGCCAGCCTATCTAAACCCGATGACTATGAGGGAGGTAGCTGATGAGCTTGAAATCCATGAATCGACCGTCAGCAGGACTGTCCGTGAAAAATATATGCAAACACCAACCGGGACTTATGAATTGAAGGCCTTTTTCACGAGTTCGATCCAAACAACCGAAAATGACCAGGCTTCATCTCAAAAAGTAAAAGCAGCCATAGAACACTATATTAAGGAAGAAGATAAAAGGAAGCCGATTTCCGACCAGTCCCTGGTTGAATTGCTTAAGGAACAGGAAGGAATGGTTGTGTCACGGAGAACGGTCGCAAAATACCGCGACCAGCTTGGAATTCCATCTTCGTCGAAACGGAAAAGGTTTGATTAGGTTCTGTACTATTTACTACGAAGAGGGCTATTCCAGAAAAAATTGGGAATAACTTCTCTTTTGCGAATAAAGAGCGATATTTACGATAAATAATGTTTTTTGCGAATAATACCGCTGTATTTGCGATTGGAAACACTTTGCGAATAAAGCAGCGGAATTAGCGACTAACGCCTAAGCGGGCGAATAAAATAAGTATGCAATTAGTAGAAGGAGCTCGAAATGAAAAGAACAGTTAAACTCTACTCCCGTCCGCGCTGTCACTTATGTGAAACAGCCAGGCAGATTCTCGAGGACCTCCAGCAAACCTGGAATTTTACAATAGAAGAAATCAATATCGACCTGGATGATGAGCTTGTCGAGAAATATGGAATCATGATCCCGGTCATTGAATTGGACGGTGAGGAGCTGCAGTATGGCATCATTAACAAAAAGTTCATAAATGAAGCGTTTTCACGAAAAAACCTTGAGTTTATTGGTTGATTAAGGGTTTCACTCCTGTTAGAATGAATTTTGTAGCAGGGGTGATTTTTTTTACCGCAAGTGGGACATAATATGTCTTGGCGGGACATTTAACGTCCATCACTTATAAAGGAGAATATCAAAATGGACTTTTCGCTCATTGATATTCAAAAAAGAATATTGCCCGATTTATTGCAAGTTATGCAAAAACGATACCTCATCCTCCAATACATAAATGTGATGCAGCCAGTTGGCAGGAGAAATCTATCAGTCAGCCTGAATCTGACTGAAAGGGTTTTGCGTTCTGAGGTGGAGTTTTTGAAAGACCAGAATCTGATCTCCATGTCAGTTCAGGGAATGACACTGACCAAAGAGGGAAAAGATATACTGGAAAGTCTTGAAAGAGTAATGCGGGACATAATGGGTATAAACACATTAGAGCGCCAGCTGCAGGAGCGCATGGAAATCCGGAAGGTAATCGTTGTCCCTGGAGACAGCGACCGTTCACCATGGGTAAAAAGCGAGCTGGGCCGTGCGACAGCCAACAGTATGAAAGGGCTCCTCCAAAGCAAAAATATCATTGCTGTAACAGGAGGCTCGACAATGGCGGCCGTGGCAGATATGCTCACTCCCGACTTTGGTGAGAAGGATTTGCTGTTCGTACCGGCAAGGGGCGGAATTGGCGAGGATGTCAAGAATCAGGCAAACACGGTTTGCGCGATCATGGCAGACAACACGAATTCACGCAACAGGGTCTTTTATGTACCAGACCAGGTCAGCACAGAGGTTTACAAGTCCTTCATCAAAGAACCGCTGATTTACGAAGTATGGAATTTAGTTAAATCAGCGAGCATGGTTTTACATGGTATTGGGGACGCTATTACAATGGCGGAACGCCGCAATACCAGCCCTGAGGATTTGCAGAAAATCCTTGATGGAAAAGCAGTCGGCGAGGCTTTTGGCTATTATTTTAATGAAGAGGGTGAAATCGTCCACAAAGTGCTGACGATTGGCCTTCAGCTGAATGATCTCGCAAATATAGGCAATATTATCGCGGTTGCCGGCGGACAGTCAAAGGCAAAGGCGATCAGGGCCTATATGAAACAGGCACCTTCCTCGACCATCCTGGTCACGGATGAAGGAGCCGCTAAAACATTGTTACAAGGGTAACACCTTAATATAAACAACACCTTTTATAGGAATCAAAGGAGGAAATACTCATGGCAGTAAAAGTTGGTATTAACGGATTTGGACGTATTGGACGCGTAGTTTTCCGCGCGGCATTAAAGAACCCTAATGTGGAAGTAGTTGCAGTTAACGATTTAACTGATGCAAACATGCTTGCTCACCTTTTAAAATATGATACAGTTCACGGAACATTGAACGAAGAAATCACAGTTGACGGTGACTACCTTGTAGTTGACGGCCACAAAGTGAAAGTACTTGCTGAAAGAGATCCAGCTCAACTTGGATGGGGCGACCTTGGCGTAGAAGTAGTAGTAGAATCTACTGGCCGTTTCACAAAGCGTGCTGACGCTGCTAAACACCTGGAAGCAGGCGCAAAGAAAGTCATCATTTCTGCTCCAGCATCTGACGAAGATATCACAATCGTTATGGGTGTTAACGACGACAAGTACGATGCAGCTAACCACCACGTAATCTCTAATGCATCTTGTACAACAAACTGCCTGGCTCCATTTGCGAAAGTTCTGAACGACAACTTCGGAATCAAGCGCGGTATGATGACAACTGTTCACTCATACACAAATGACCAGCAAATTCTTGACCTTCCGCACAAAGACTACCGTCGTGCGCGTGCAGCTGCGGAAAACATCATTCCTACAACAACTGGTGCTGCAAAAGCAGTTTCTCTAGTATTGCCTGAACTTAAAGGCAAATTGAACGGTGGAGCAATGCGTGTTCCAACTCCAAACGTTTCACTTGTTGACCTTGTTGCTGAGCTTGAAAAAGACGTAACAGTTGAAGAAATCAATGCTGCATTTAAGAAAGCTTCTGAAAACGAACTTAAAGGTATCCTTGGATACAGCGAAGAGCCACTAGTATCAAGCGACTACAATGGCTGTGCAAACTCTTCTACAATCGATGCACTTTCAACAATGGTTATGGAAGGCAGCATGGTAAAAGTTATCTCTTGGTATGACAACGAGTCTGGCTACTCTAACCGTGTAGTTGACCTAGTTGATTTCATCGCTAAAAAAGGTCTGTAAGCTAATATTGGATAACCAATCCAATATTGACTATAATGTAGTAGGATGAAAAGGGGAGCGGGGTAATTCCCTCTCCTCTTTTTCTGCTTAATGCGCATTGGCGCTATCTTAAAGGAGGTCTCTAGCCTTGAACAAAAAGACAGTAAAAGATGTGGATGTAAAAGGAAAACGAGTGTTTTGCCGCGTTGATTTCAACGTGCCGATGAAGGATGGACAGGTAACGGATGAAACTAGGATCCGTGCAGCATTGCCAACAATCCAGTACCTGGTTGAACAGGGTGCAAAAGTCCTTCTTGCAAGCCACCTTGGCCGTCCTAAGGGGCAGGCTGTTGAAGAATTGCGTTTGACTCCAGTAGCAAAGCGTTTATCTGAGCTGCTTGGAAAGGATGTAAGGAAAGCAGATGAAGCCTACGGCGACTCTGTAAAATCTGAAATCGACAGCATGAACGATGGCGATGTCCTGCTTCTTGAGAATGTCCGTTTCTATCCTGGCGAAGAGAAAAATGATCCTGAACTTGCGAAGGCATTTGCTGATCTTGCAGATGTATATGTGAACGATGCATTTGGAGCTGCACACCGTGCGCATGCTTCAACAGAAGGCATCGCCAAGTACATTCCGGCTGTATCCGGCTTCCTGATGGAGAAGGAGCTTGAGGTTCTTGGAAAAGCATTATCTAATCCGGAGCGCCCATTCACTGCGATCATCGGCGGTGCAAAGGTAAAAGACAAGATCGGTGTTATTGATAATCTATTAGAAAAAGTAGATAACCTGATCATCGGCGGCGGACTGGCTTATACATTCGTAAAAGCACAGGGCCATGAAATCGGCAAATCTCTTTTAGAAGAAGATAAAATTGAATTGGCTAAAAGCTTCATTGAAAAAGCTAAGGCAAAAGGCGTGAACTTCTATATGCCGGTTGACGCAATCGTTGCCGATGATTTTTCTGCGGATGCAAATACAAAGGTCGTAGCAATCGAAGAAATTCCTGCAGACTGGGAAGCTCTTGATATCGGACCGAAGACAGCTGAAACTTACCGCGATGTCATCCAGAAGTCCAAACTGGTTATCTGGAACGGACCAATGGGTGTATTCGAAATCGATAAGTTCGCAGAAGGAACAAAAGCTGTAGCACAAGCATTAGCCGATGCAAGCGATACATATTCAGTCATCGGCGGAGGCGACTCTGCAGCAGCAGTCGAGAAGTTCGGACTGGCTGAAAAAATGAGCCACATCTCCACAGGCGGGGGAGCTTCACTGGAATTCATGGAAGGCAAGCAGCTGCCAGGAGTAGTAGCATTGAACGACAAGTAAATTGTTTATTCAGGAGCGGTGTCACAACATCATAAGGGTGCGGATCCTGACCGTTTTTGTCCGCCGCTCTTTTAAGAAACCATGGCTGTTGCATTATACAGCCCAAAAGCTCACATCCAGAGGGTTATTTTTAAGTTACAACGCTGTTTAAACAGCAATTTAGAAAGGAAGTGTCAGCATGCGAAAACCAATCATTGCAGGAAACTGGAAGATGCATAAAACGCTGCCTGAAGCTAAAGATTTTATTGAAAAAGTAAGCGGACTTGTTCCGTCAAACGAAAAGGTTGAATCTGTTGTCTGCGCACCGGCTTTGTTCCTTGGACAGCTTGTCGAGCTAACACAGAATTCAGATGTCGAGATTGGTGCACAAAACATGCACTTTGAAGAAAGCGGTGCTTTTACAGGCGAAGTCAGCCCTAAAGCCTTGCAGGATATCGGTGCAAAATATGTCATCATCGGTCACTCTGAGCGCCGTGAAATGTTCAATGAAACAGATGACACGGTAAACAAGAAGACGTTGTCTGCGTTTAAATATAACTTGACTCCGATCGTTTGCTGCGGTGAAACACTGGAGCAGCGTGAAAATGGCGAAACTAATGAATTTGTTGGCGGACAGATCAAGGCCGCTCTTAATGGTCTGACAGACGAGCAGGTTAAGCAGACTGTCATCGCTTACGAGCCAATCTGGGCAATCGGAACTGGCAAATCTTCAACAGCTGAAGATGCGAATGAAACTTGCGCACATATCCGCAAAGTCATCGCTGAGCAATTTTCTCCGGAAGTGGCTGAAGCAGTCCGTATTCAGTACGGCGGAAGCGTGAAGCCTGCTAACATCAAGGAATACATGTCACAGCCTGACATCGACGGCGCATTGGTCGGCGGAGCAAGCCTTGAAACTGATTCCTTCTTGCAGCTATTGGAGGCAGGTTCAAATGAGTAAAAAGTCTCCAACAGCTTTAATTATTCTGGATGGCTTCGCATGCCGCCCCGAGTCGAAAGGAAACGCCGTTGCGCAAGCGAAAAAGCCAAACTTTGACCGCTTTTGGAATAACTTCCCGCATGCCCAGTTAATTGCAAGCGGAGAAGCGGTCGGGCTTCCAGAGGGCCAAATGGGGAACTCTGAGGTTGGACACCTTAACATCGGTGCCGGCCGAATTGTTTACCAGAGCCTTACACGTGTGAACATTTCCATCCGTGAAGGTGAATTTGAAAAAAATGAAACCTTCCTGGCGGCAATCAAGCATGCCAAGGAAAAGGGCACTGCCCTTCACCTGATGGGTTTGCTATCTGACGGCGGTGTACACAGCCATATTGAGCACATGTTTGCTCTATTGAAGCTGGCAGCCAGCGAAGGTCTGGAAAAAGTGTATGTACACGGATTCCTTGACGGACGTGATGTCGGACCGCAAACTGGACCAGGGTACATCAAACAAACTCTTGAAAAAATGAGTGAAATCGGTGTAGGTGAATTTGCGACGATTTCTGGGCGATACTATTCTATGGACCGTGACAAGCGCTGGGAACGTGTGGAGAAATCCTATCGTTCAATGGTGTATGGCGACGGACCTACGTATTCAAATCCTATGGAATTGATCGAAGACAACTATAATAATGGAATCTTTGATGAATTCGTTGTTCCATCTGTGCTTGTACGCCCTGATGGTTCACCGGTTGCGACAGTCCAGAGCGACGATGCTGTAATTTTCTACAACTTCCGCCCTGACCGCGCAATCCAGATTTCCAACACATTTACAAATAAAGACTTCCGTTCGTTTGATCGTGGAGAAGGCCACCCTGAGAATCTTCACTTTGTGTGCCTGACTCACTTCAGTGAGACAGTTGACGGCTATGTAGCATTCGAGCCTACCAACCTGGATAACACGGTTGGCGAAGTGATTTCCCAGGCAGGAATGACCCAGCTTCGCATTGCCGAAACAGAAAAATATCCGCACGTAACATTTTTTATGAGCGGCGGACGCGAGAAGGAATTCCCTGGTGAAAAGAGGATCCTGATCAACTCTCCTAAGGTTGCGACTTATGACCTGCAGCCAGAGATGAGCGCCTATGAAGTAACAGACGCATTGATCAAGGAAATTGAGGCAGATAATTTTGATGCCATTCTATTGAACTTCGCGAATCCGGACATGGTTGGACACTCAGGTATGCTTGAGCCGACGATCAAGGCGGTTGAAACGGTGGACGAGTGCCTTGGACGCATCGTTGATCTGATTGTTTCAAAAGGCGGAACGGCCATCATCACTGCTGACCATGGAAATGCGGATGAGGTTGTTACCCTTGAAGGCAACCCGATGACAGCACATACGACAAACCCGGTACCTGTCATTGTGACAAAGGAAGGCGTAGAGCTTCGTGAAGACGGAATTCTCGGCGACCTTGCACCAACAATGCTAGAATTATTAGGACTACATCAGCCAGCAGAAATGACTGGAACAACATTGATAAAAAAATAAAGCATCAAATGCTGATTCGAAAATATGCAGAAATGCTAATCCAAAAATAAGGAGAGATTACTTATGCCATTTATTACAGACGTATACGCACGTGAAGTATTGGATTCCCGCGGTAACCCAACAGTTGAGGTAGAAGTTTTCACTGAGTCTGGCGCATTCGGACGCGCGCTAGTTCCAAGTGGTGCTTCAACTGGTGAATACGAAGCAGTTGAACTTCGTGACGGCGACAAAGGCCGCTACCTTGGAAAAGGTGTTCTGAAAGCAGTAGAAAACGTGAATGAAATCATCGCTCCTTTCCTTGTTGGCGAAGAGTTTAACGTTCTTGACCAGATTGGCATCGACCAGGCATTGATCGAACTTGACGGTACAGAAAACAAAGGCAAGCTAGGCGCTAATGCAATCCTTGGCGTGTCAATGGCTGTTGCACATGCTGCTGCAGACTATCTTGACCTTCCTTTATATCAGTACCTTGGCGGATTCAACTCCAAGCAGCTTCCAGTTCCAATGATGAACATCGTTAACGGCGGCGAGCACGCTGACAACAACGTAGACATCCAGGAATTCATGGTAATGCCTGTTGGTGCTGAAAACTTCCGTGAAGCACTTCGTATGGGTGCTGAAATCTTCCACAGCCTGAAGTCTGTTCTTAAGGAAAAAGGCCTGAACACAGCTGTAGGTGACGAAGGCGGATTCGCTCCAAACCTTGGTTCAAACGAAGAAGCTCTTCAAACAATCGTAACGGCAATCGAAAAAGCTGGCTACAAGCCAGGCGAGCAAGTAATGCTTGCTATGGATGCTGCATCTTCTGAGTTCTACAACAAAGAAGACGGCAAATACCACTTATCTGGAGAAGGTGTTGTGAAAACTTCTGCAGAAATGGTTGACTGGTATGAAGAAATGGCTTCTAAATACCCAATCATCTCAATCGAAGATGGTTTGGATGAAAACGACTGGGAAGGCCACAAGCTATTGACTGAGCGCCTTGGCGGAAAAGTTCAGCTTGTTGGGGACGACCTGTTCGTTACTAACACTAAGAAGCTTGCTCAAGGTATCGAGCAAGGCGTCGGCAACTCAATCCTGATCAAAGTTAACCAAATCGGTACTTTGACTGAAACTTTCGATGCAATCGAAATGGCTAAGCGTGCAGGCTACACTGCAGTCATCTCACACCGTTCTGGTGAAACAGAAGATTCAACTATCGCTGACATCGCTGTTGCAACAAACGCTGGCCAAATCAAGACTGGTGCACCATCACGTACAGACCGCGTAGCGAAGTACAACCAGCTTCTTCGCATCGAAGACCAGCTTGGTGAAACAGCTCGCTTCAACGGAATCAAATCATTCTACAACCTTAAGAAGTAATACTTCTTGAATACCGAAACACCGGGAGCATGACGATGCTGCCGGTGTTTTTATTATTCAAATTAACTTCTAACGACGAAATAGGAATCGGAAAACAAAAAGTGTTTGATAAAAAGTTCCTATCGTCCGGGAAGGGGACGAAAAAAAGTAAAATGTCCGATAGAAGGTCCCTAACGGACAAACAGGAACAGGAATTCGAAGAAAGTGTCCAATAGAAGGTCCCTAACGGACAAACAGGAACAGGAATTCGAAGAAAATGTCCGATAGAAGGTCCCTAACGGACAAACAGGAGCAGGAATTCGAAGAAAGTGTCCAATAGAAGGTCCCTAACAGACAAACAGGAGCAAGAATTCGAAGAAAGTGTCCTATAAGAAGATCCCAATCGGACAAGCAGAAACAGGAAAAAAAGAAAAGTGTCCAACAGAAGGTTCCTCTCGGAGAAAAACGAGCAAGAATTCGAAGAAAATGTCCGGAAGAAGGCCACTATACAATGACGGAAATTCATGAAGGTTTCCTCCTTCTTAAAAGCAGTATGATATAATATCCTCAACTATTCGGACAAGTATTGTTTCATTCCTGAAAATGTGATAAATTTAAAATACTGTTAAGCAGTTTTATCGGGAGGTAAGTCATGCATACATTTTTAACCATTCTTTTAGTGATTGTCTGCATCGGTCTGATTGGAGTCGTTCTTCTTCAATCCGGCAAGAGTGCTGGGCTGTCCGGAGCAATCTCCGGCGGAGCGGAGCAGCTATTCGGTAAGCAAAAGGCGAGAGGCCTTGATCTTGTCCTGCACCGCGTCACAGTTGTTTTATCTGTTTTGTTTTTTGTCCTGACTATTGCCGTAACTTATTTCAAGCTATAATACAAACAATGACCCGGCTTCACTCGAGGCCGGGTTTTATTGTGTGCAAAAAACCTCACATATTTAAATAGATTCTGGGTATTTACATATATAAAGGCTTTTAATTGAATGTTACCAGCATGTTTGTTAAAACTAAGAAAGATATCAGATAAAGGGAGTAGGAAAATGAGAAAGTTAGTGCCAAGACCATTTACATTCAAAGCGGGAAAAAGAGCGGTTCTGCTGCTCCATGGGTTTACCGGAAATTCTGCGGACGTCAGGATGCTGGGACGATTTTTAGAAGGCAAGGGATATACGAGCCATGCACCTGTTTTTAAAGGACATGGTGTGCCGCCTGAAGAACTAATACATACTGGACCAGCAGACTGGTGGCAGGATGCGCTTGATGGGTACGAATTCCTTAAAAGCGAAGGTTATGAGGAAATAGCAGTAGCTGGATTATCACTGGGCGGCGTTCTGTCCCTGAAGCTTGGTTACACCAAGCCGTTAAAAGGAATTGTACCAATGTGCGCACCGATGCATCTTAAGACGGAAGAGCTGATGTACCGCGGTGTTCTCGAGTACGCGCGTGAATACAAGAGAATGGAAGGAAAGCCCGAGGAGCAAATCGAGGCGGAGGTAAAGGCACTCGAGCAAAAATCGATGTCCACCCTGAAAGACCTTCAGGAACTTATAAAGGAGGTCCGCGGAAGCATTGACCTGATTTATGCACCGACGTTTGTTGTCCAGGCGCGCCATGACGTGATCATCGATCCTGACAGCGCGAACATCATTCATGACAACATCGAGTCTGACCATAAAAAACTCAAGTGGTATGAGGAATCAGGACATGTTATCACGCTTGATAAGGAACGTGACCAGCTTCATGAAGATGTTTATGAGTTTCTTGAGTCGTTAGATTGGAAAGAATAATAAGAAAAGAACCCTAATTAGAAGGAGGGAAACATATGGATGAGAACGTTAAAGGCCATATAGACAGGCTTTTGCATTATATGAAGGACGAAGCTTACAAGCCGCTTACCGTGCAGGAACTGGAGAGCGCCTTTGGAATTGAGGATTCCTCGACTTTCAAGGATTTTGTCAAAGCACTCGTCGTCATGGAAGAGAAGGGGCTGGTTGTCAGGACACGCAGTGACCGATACGGCCTTCCGGAAAAAATGAATCTGGTTCGCGGCCGGTTCAGCGCCCATGCTAAAGGCTTTGCTTTTGTTATTACAGAAGAGCAGGGCATGGATGACATCTTCATTCCCCCGAATGAAACTAGCAATGCGATGAACGGTGATACAGTCCTTGTGCGCGTATCGTCAGATAGTTCTGGCCAGCGCCGGGAAGGGACAGTCGTTCGCATCCTTGAAAGAGGAGTCTCGCAAATCGTCGGAACTTATACTGAAAGCAAACACTTCGGTTTCGTCATTCCTGACGATAAGAAATTCACAAGTGACATCTTTATTCCAAAGGAAGCTGGGATGGGGGCTGTCGAAGGTCATAAGGTCGTCGTAAAATTGACGAGCTACCCTGAAGGACGCAAAAGCGCAGAGGGAGAAGTCACTGCGATTCTCGGCCATAAAAACGACCCTGGTGTCGATATCCTATCCGTCATCCATAAACATGGCCTTCCGATGGAATTTCCAGACGAGGTCATGGAGCAGGCGAATAATGCTCCAGACCAGATCGATGAGAGTGAAATCGAGAACCGCCGTGACTTGCGAAATGAAGTCATTGTTACGATTGATGGCGCAGATGCCAAGGATCTCGACGATGCAGTGCAGGTGACAAGACTTGAAAATGGCAACTATAAACTTGGGGTTCATATCGCGGATGTTACGTACTATGTAACCGAGGATTCACCAATTGACCGTGAAGCAGAGGACCGTGCGACAAGTGTTTATCTGGTTGACCGAGTGATTCCAATGATTCCCCACCGATTATCAAACGGTATTTGCTCGCTGAATCCGAAAGTTGATCGCCTGACACTGTCATGTAATATGGAAATCACACCTGAAGGACAGGTCGTAGATCATGAAATCTACCAAAGTGTAATCAAGACGACTGAGCGAATGACGTATTTTGATGTAAACCGTATTCTCGTTGATAAAGACGAAGAAACCCGCTCACGTTACGATTCTCTTGTTCCGATGTTTGAATTGATGGAGGAACTTGCCGCTATCCTTCGTAAAAAAAGGATGGAGAGAGGCGCCATCGACTTTGATTTTAAAGAATCAAAGGTACTGGTCGATGAAGAAGGCCATCCGACAGATGTAGTTTTACGGGAGCGTTCGGTTGCTGAAAAGCTAATCGAGGAATTCATGCTTGCTGCGAACGAAACAGTGGCAGAGCATTTCCATTGGCTTGATGTACCATTCATCTATCGAATTCACGAAGATCCTAAAGAAGATAAGCTGAGAAAATTCTTTGATTTCATTACAAACTTCGGATACCTTGTCAGAGGTTCTGCAAATGGAGTACATCCACGGGCTCTGCAGGAAATCATTGAAGAGGTCCAGGGAAAACCTGAGGAAATGGTTGTATCAACTGTCATGCTTAGGTCGATGCAGCAGGCAAAATACTATCCTGAAAGCCTGGGACACTTTGGTCTTTCAACTGAGTATTACACGCACTTCACATCGCCAATCCGCCGTTATCCTGACTTAATTGTCCACCGTTTGATCCGGACTTATTTAATCGAGGGCAAACTCGATCAAGCAACGAAGGAAAAATGGAATGCGATGCTGCCGGATATTGCCGAGCATTCATCCAATATGGAACGCCGCGCGGTAGAGGCCGAACGTGAAACAGATGAGCTGAAGAAAGCTGAATACATGGAGGACAAGGTTGGAACTGAATACGATGGAATCATCAGTTCCGTTACAAACTTTGGGATGTTCGTCGAGCTTCCTAATACGATAGAAGGTCTCGTACATGTCAGCTATATGACGGATGACTATTACCGCTATGATGAACGCCACCTGGCGATGATCGGCGAGCGGACGGGAAATGTCTTCCGAATAGGCGATGAAATTACTGTCCGTGTCATCAAAGTCAACAAAGATGAACGCTCCATTGACTTTGAGATCGTCGGCATGAAGGGCACACCAAGACGTGAGCGCCCGGCACAGCCAAAGATTTTCAAGACAGGCAGCAGCGATAAAAAGCCGCGCCGCGGTAAAGAAGAAGAAGGCAAGCGAGGGGGCAGAAGTTCTGGAGGCAGAGGTTCAGGAGGCAGCAGAAACGGCTCCGGCTCAAGCTCCAGTTCAAAGCCAAAGAGCAAGAAGAAGAAATTCTTCGAGAATGCCCCAGCCGCAAAACGCAAATCGAAAAAGAGAAAATAGGCAAGACTGAGAAGAGAGCTCCTGATGAAGGGGCTCTCTGCTGTCCAATGCCTGCGCTTTTCATTGTGGGAGAGGGCTAATTTTGCTAAAATGATAAACAATAGAAGGGGGAAGTTCTTATGCCAAAAGGTGAGGGGAAAGTCGTCGCACAAAATAAAAAAGCGAACCACGACTATTTCATTGAAGAAACATATGAAGCCGGAGTTGTCCTGCAGGGAACAGAGATTAAATCGATCCGCAACGGACGGGTTCAACTAAAGGATTCCTATGCTAAAGTCCATAATGGGGAATTATTTTTATATAACCTGCACATCAGCCCATATGAACAGGGAAACCGCTATAACCATGATCCTCTTCGGACAAGGAAACTTTTGCTGCATAAGCGCCAGATCAATCAGTTGATTGGTGAGACGAAGGAAGCAGGATATGCGCTTGTGCCGTTGAAGATTTATCTGAAGAATGGCTTTGCGAAAGTTTTAATCGGTCTGGGTAAGGGTAAAAAGAACTATGACAAGCGTGAGACACTGAAGAAGAAGGAAGCAGGCCGCGATATCGAGCGTGCATTCCGTGAACGACAGAAAATGTAGGCTTGTCAGCTGAGGAAGAGTGTACCAGTTGAAAAAAGTACTCAATGTGGTATAATAATAACTGTCACCACGAGTGACACATAGCTTAATGCTCGGCTTAACCGAGTTCTCCTAACGTCTGTATCACAGATACAGCAACCTTTTATAATGGGGACGTTACGGATTCGACAGGGGTAGTTTGAGCTTAGGTGGCGAGTCGAGGGGATCGGCCTCGTTAAAACGTCAACGCCTATAACTGGCAAACAAAACAACAACTTCGCTTTCGCAGCTTAATACTGCATAGCGGTTCGCCCCTCCATCGCCCATGTGGTAGGGTAGCGGACTCACTCTAAGTGGGCTACGCCGGATTCCACCGCCTGAGGATGAAGGAAGAGAACAACCAGGCTAGCTGGCCGGCCGCCTGTCGGTAGGCAAAAGGACCAGCGAATCGCCAATATGCCGACTACACTCGTAGAAGCTTAAGTGCCAATATCTTTGGACGTGGGTTCGACTCCCACCGTCTCCACCAATACATATGTTGGTGGATTTTTATTTTTATTGTGACCTAAAGCATAACCTTTCCAGTATGGAAGGTTTATGCTTTATTTTTTTTTCGGCAATTTTATGGTTTATTATGCCTCTTTTCAATATAACCGACTAAACCCAATTTCTCGGCTTATACAATATTAAACCAGAGACGGCTATTTTCCAAAGACTTCAATACAAATTTACAGCTATATGGTAATATTTAATTAAAATAAACGGCAGGTATGTATTGTAGAGGTGAAGTGAAATGGATAAACATGAATTGACTGAGCGGGATATTTGTAGCAAATTCATTACTCCGGCAATTGTCGGTGCTGGGTGGGATCTGCACAAACAAATTCGTGAAGAGTTTCAAATTACTGATGGCCGAATTATTGTTCGAGGTAATTTGGTCGCCCGAGGAAGTAAGAAAAGGGCGGACTACGTACTCTTCCACAAGCCGAACATGCCAATAGCGGTAATTGAGGCTAAGGACAATAATCATTCGATAGGTCATGGTATACAACAAGCTATCGGTTATGGAGAAATGCTTAAGGTTCCTTTTGTTTATTCCTCCAATGGTGATGGCTTTCTTGAACATGACCGTTTATCAGGTAAAGAAAAACAAATAGGTCTAGATGAATTTCCAAGTCCTGAACAACTGTGGAAACGATATAAACAGCAAAATGAAATTGATACTGAGGAAGAAGAAGAGCTCGTTACAGAACCTTATTACTTCCAATTGGGAGACAAAACGCCTCGCTATTATCAAATGAATGCTGTCAATGAAACCATTAAGGCAATTGCTAAAGGTCAAAATCGAATAATGCTCGTTATGGCTACGGGAACAGGGAAGACATATACAGCATTTCAAATAATATATCGCCTTTGGAAGGCTAGAAAAGCAAAGCGTATTCTATTCCTTGCTGACAGAAACATACTAGTTGACCAAACGATGAATCAAGACTTTAAGCCATTTAAGAATGTAATGACAAAAATAAAAAATCGTAAGATAAACACAAGTTATGAAGTATATACAGGACTTTATCAATCCATTACAGGTCCAGAGGAGCAAGATAAAATATATAAGCAAGTTCCTCGCTCGTTCTTTGACTTAATAGTAATTGATGAGTGCCATCGAGGTTCTGCTAAGGACAATTCTCAATGGAGAGAAATTATTGAGTATTTTTCAGATGCAATTCAAGTTGGGCTAACGGCAACACCAAAAGAAACAAATGATGTTTCCAATATCGGGTACTTTGGTGAGCCAGTATATACTTATTCGTTAAAAGAAGGTATAGAAGATGGCTTCCTAGCCCCTTACAAAGTGTATCGTTATGGATTTGACAAGGATCTAATGGGTTTTAGACCCCAAAAAGGTCAACGTGATAAAGAAGGAAATATCATTGAGGACCGTATATATAACACGCTAGATTATGACAGGACATTAGTTTTAGAAAAACGAACAGAGTTAGTGGCTAAAACTATTTCTGATTTTCTTAAGCAGCATGACAGATTTATGAAAACAATTGTTTTCTGCATTGATATTGAACACGCTGAACGAATGAGACAGGCACTAGTTAATGAAAACAGCGACCTCGTTAAGGAAGATTCTCGATATGTCATGAGAATAACTGGAGATGATAACGAGGGAAAAGCACAGCTAGACAACTTTATAGACCCAAACAGCAAATATCCGACCATTGTAACTACGTCAAAATTGCTTACGACAGGTGTAGACGCAAAAACATGTAAAATAGTAGCCATTGATTCTCGTATTGAATCAATGATTGAATTTAAGCAGATTCTTGGACGTGGCACGAGGATAAATGAAAAACATAATAAATTATATTTCAATTTATTAGATTTCCGTGACGTATCATCTAAATTTGCCGACCCCGACTTCGATGGAGATCCTATTCCTGTTGTTGGCGGGGGTGGTGGTAAAGGTGGCACTGGGAATGGAGGCGGAGATGACCCTGGGAATGACCCTAAAAGAAAAGTTTTTGTAAATGATGTTGAAGTCACTTTATTACAAGAACGAGTTCAATATTATGATAAAGATGGCAAGTTGGTAACAGAATCTCTTCGAGATTATTCCAAACGGAATATTAAAGAGGAATTTGCCGATTTAAATGACTTCTTAAGACGTTGGAACTCCGAAGACCGTAAGGAAGCCATTATTGAAGAGCTAAAAGAACACGGTGTCCTGCTGGACGCACTGCGAGAAGAAACAGGCCTTCAAGATGTGGATGATTTTGACTTGATTTGCCACATAGCTTATGACATGAAACCGCTGACCAGGCAAGAGCGGGCCGAAAATATAAAGAAAAAAAATTACTTCGGTAAATACTCGGAAGTTGCCCAAAAAGTGCTAGACAATCTATTGATAAAATACATGGATGAAGGCGTTTATAATTTGGAAGATGCCAAAGTTCTCAGACTCGAACCGTTCCAAGAAATAGGTAAACCGAAAGAATTGATTCAGGCCTTTGGAGGTAGAAGTGGTTGGCATGAGGCTGTAAAGAAATTAAAAAAGGGACTTTATGATATTAGCTAAACTACAGTTGGAACATTTGTTTTAATGAACAAGTGTTCCAATTTTTTTCGCTATAGCCAAAAATTATTATGGTATACTTTATTCGATGTTAATATTGGGAGGTTTATCATGACACTTACGAATTTTGTAAAAGCAATCCAAGATATTATGCGACAAGACCCAGGTGTAGATGGAGATGCACAGCGAATATCCCAATTGGTATGGATGTTATTTTTGAAAATATATGACTCTAAGGAAGAAGAAGAATGGGAAGTTTTTGAGGAAGATTATGTATCTATTATTCCTGAAGGTTTAAAATGGCGTGACTGGGCAAAAGCAGATGAGGAAACAGGACAAGCAATGACTGGTAGTGAACTTGTCGAATTCATAAATGAAGAGTTATTCCCTACTTTAAAAGAACTTGTTATTGATGAGCACACTGATGAAAGAGCTGCTCTAGTTAAATATGTATTTGAAGATGCATACAACTATATGAAGAATGGAATTTTGATTCGCCAAGTAATATCTGTCATTGATAGCATTGATTTTGGTTCTTATGAGGAAAGGCATGCTTTCAATGATATATATGAAACCATTTTAAAAGACCTACAAAGTGCTGGAAATGCGGGTGAGTATTATACACCACGAGCTGTTACCGAATTTATTGTTGAAATGCTAGATCCTAAAGTAGGGGAAACATTTGCGGACTTTGCTTGTGGAACAGGTGGCTTTTTAACTAGTGCATTAGAGCATATGAAAAAACAGCCTGAATATAAGCGTTCGGGCGGAGAAGACGCTGTATTTAATGGAATAATCGGCATAGAAAAAAAACCAATGCCACATTTATTAGCTGTTACTAATCTTATTCTTCATGGAGTTGATGCTCCAAAGATTAGGCGTGATAACTCACTCGAGATTGATACTCGTGATATACCAGATGAATTAAAAGTTGATAAAGTTGGAATGAACCCTCCTTTCGGTGGTGTAGAGGAAAAGTCTGTTCAATCTAATTTTAAAAAAGAATTTCAAACTGCTGAAACTGCAGATTTATTTATGGTAATGATTATGGAGCGTTTAAAGGAAAATGGAAAAGCAGGGGTTGTTTTACCAGATGGATTTTTGTTCGGAACAGATGGTGTAAAAAGAAATATAAAAGAAAAGTTACTTAAGGATTTTAACCTCCATACCATTGTTAGATTGCCGAATGGTGTGTTCTCTCCGTATACGGGCATAGCAACAAACTTGCTGTTTTTTGATAAAAAAGGGCCAACCAAGGAAATTTGGTATTTTGAACATACTTTACCAAGTGGATATAAAAATTATAGTAAAACAAAACCTATTCGTTTTGAAGAGTTTAAATTAGAGCGCCAATGGTGGAATAATAGAGAAGAAAATGAATTTGTTTGGAAAGTAGAACCTGAAGCCATAAAACAAAGAGATTTTAATCTGGATATTAAAAACCCTAATAAAGTAAATGTAGATGAAAATTATGATACTAGGGGAGTACTAGAAAATCTAAAGGAAAAATTACAAGAAATTGATAATCTTCTTGAGGAATTTGAGCTGAAATATAATAGGAGCGGTAAATAATGTGGGAAGAACTCCAATTAGGCGAACTGTTAACTGAATCAAAAGAGGTTTCCCTTTCACCTAATCCTGATAAGAGAATAACTGTTCGTTTGAATTGCAAGGGTGTTGAAAAAAGGCCATTAACCAATACTAAAGAGGGAAATACAAAATATTATGAACGGAAAGTTGGTCAATTCATTTATGGAAAGCAAAATTTGTTTAAAGGGGCATTTGGGGTTATCCCTGCAGAGTTAGATGGATTTGAATCAACAATAGATTTACCAGCATTTGATGTTGACGACAGATTAAATGTTCAGTGGTTAATTTGGTGGTTAAAACGGAATGAATTTTATAAATCCTTAGTTAGTATTGCTAAAGGTAGTGCCACTAGACGTATACATCCCAATGATTTTTTAAAGATAAAAATTCCTCTACCTACAAGGGATGAACAAGATCAAATAGTTAACCAATTAAATAAGGATGCCCTTAAGATAAACTCAATCCTAAAATACATTGAAGAACTTCAAGTGAATTGCAACACATTAAAGAACTCAATACTGCGAGATGCGATCCAAGGAAAGTTGATTGTACATGAAAAAAATAAAGAACAAACAAGCGAACTTTTACAAAAAATTAAGATAGAGCGATTGAGACTAGCTACTTCTGAAAAGGAAAAGAAAAAATTAACCAATGAATTTCAAGACATTGATATTTCGTCAGATATTGAAGGCTGGATATATATTAAAGCAGAATTAATTTGTGATAATATCACAAAAGGAACAACTCCTAAATCAAACGAACTATTAAATTTGGGAGACGTGCCCTACTTAAAAGTTTACAATATAGTAAATAATAAAATTGATTTTGATTATAGGCCACAATTTGTTACAAGCAAAATTCATAATACATTTCTACAGAGATCTAGGGTTTTTCCGTATGACGTTTTAATGAATATCGTAGGACCACCTCTTGGAAAAGTTGCTATTGTTACCGACCAGTATCCTGAGTGGAATATAAACCAAGCCTTAGCAATATTTAGACCTATCAAATATGTATTGCCTGAGTTTCTATATTTTACTTTAGTTGAAGGGAAACCCATAAGAGACATTCAAACAGTGGGTACAGCCGGTCAAGACAATATTTCACTTACACAGTGCAGAGAAATTAAAATACCAATCCCGCCATTGGAAGAACAAAGACGTATTGTTGAAAAGGTAAATGAATTAATGGATTCGTGCAATGAAATTCTTGCTAAAATTGAAGAGTCAAAAAAAGAAACAGAAAAATTTATGAGATCATTATTACTAGATGCTTTTAAAGTTAATGATGAACCAATCAATTAATATAAGCCGTTTCCTAGTCTGTATTACAAACTACTAGGAAACGGCTTTATATTTATATATAGTGATATTTCTCGTTTACATAAATTACATTTATAGATATATTTGCTTTATTGTAAAAGGGGGCTTTTATGAAAAGAGAATACTTAAGAAAGATGGCTCGGTCGTTGATAAAACAACAATTCTTCGATTGACACTTCACCTGCAAAATTTAAAAGACGTCCTAAATAATAATCTCGACTTTAAAAGCTGCTATTCAAGATGAAGTATTGAAACATATAGGTGATTTCGTATTGGATATAAAGGGAAATAGAAATGGTTATATGCACTCCGCTGATATTTCCTATAGGATTTGTTATAGTATTGTATTACAATTGCATATAAAAAATTGGGTTAGTGGGTCTACACTATTTGAAGAAGTTGAATGTTTTTATTGTACAAAGTTTGTTTTTAGTAATAGCCTTGTTATAGTGGCTAGTAAAGGAGAAGGGCAGACTCATTTTGGTTATTACTCTTGCAAAAATAAAATCTCAATAATTTAATTCAAATTAGCAGAAAAGGATCTTGTTGAGGTCCTTTAATTTTTTGCTTTTTATGTTATAACTCTTGCTGGAATGTGATTTCATCACTTTTTCGGCTGTACTTTTGTGAGCCTGATGTTTTTGCACTATTGGCTTTTCGTTAATATAATTTAATGACAAAACAAACACTTCATTATTTCTTTTTTATCAGAAATAATGAAGTGTTTGTTTTCTGTATTCCACTCAAGTGATGAGTGATATACAACATGATTTTAGGCAAGTAGCATATCCACTGCCAACAAGTATGATACTATCGGGGTCGAACCGACGACCTCTTGCATTCCATGTAGCAGTCGTCTGAAATATTAATTCCGTTTTATTAAACAAGAGTAGCCTGTTACTGTGAGAATAAGATTAAAAAATAGCCTGCAGAAACAACGGAGCAAATATCTTTTAATGATATATTAATATCGATTGTATATTAGCTCTTACTCGGCCAGTTTTATCTCCATTAATCTTAAAATTTCCTCTTGATCCTTTTCTGTTAACTGTCCAAATAGATTCAATAAATGATTTTCTTTCACAGTTGATACTTTGGGTCTATCACCAAGAAGTATCCAGTCGGTTGAAACCCCAAAGACATTGCTAGTAGTAATCACAGTGTCTATTGAAGGTTTAGAAGATCCTTTTTCAATACTACTTAGTGAACTTTGCTTTATACCTATTCTCTCTGCGAATTCTTTTTGGCTTAGCTTTTTCACCCCTCTTATTTGTTTATAGCGCCTAGAAATTTCAAACATAAGCAGCCCTTCTTACAGTTTTTTATGCCCCAAGCTAACTACATTTAATGTAATTAACTATTTTAATTTTATCGTAAAACGCATTAAAAGTTATATAGAAAAGCAAAGTTAAAAATAGGAATATAGTAGTATTTTTCATAAAATTCAGATAAATGTTTGCTTTATATAGTTAATATCTATATAAAATATAGTTAACAACTGTATTTTTGTAGCCCTTCTTGATAATAATGATAATAAGCGAGATGTAATAGATTTAGAGGAGGATTCGAAGATGTTAACAAATGAAGAATTTGAGCTATGGGCTGGTCAATTAGGGGTGTGTGACAAAACAAATCAACAGATAGAATTAATCAGGAAATCTAATCCTGCCCGGAATGTAGGAGGGGGGGGATTTAATACTCCAGGAAAATTCAGTAGTACAAAAATGGGGTTATCCATACAGTACGAAAGCGGCACAGTAGAATTGCCTGCTGTTTTTATGATGGAAATAGATGAAAATGTTTTAGAGTTTTATGATCAACCCCCTTCAATAAAACTAGCTCACAAGAATGAAAATGGAAGAAATATTGGTTATTGGTATACTGCTGACTTTTTTGTAATTGAAAATAATTGTGCTTATTGGGTGGAATGGAAAACGGAAGCTGAACTAGTGAAATTATCACAAAAAAACCCTTCAAAATATTTTTTGGATAAAAATCGTAAATGGCGGTATCCACCAGGTGAAAAATATGCAAAAGAATTTGGCCTTGAGTTTCGTGTGTGTTCTACTGCGGATATAAACTGGAATTTTCATAGAAATATAGTTTTTTTAGAAGATTATTTTCAAGATAAGCAAGAGGAAAGAGAGAACGAATCAAACTTGCAACTAAAAAAATTAATTATGGGTAACCCAGGAATTGTTTTGGATGACTTAATTGAGTCATCTGGGGATTCCTTTAATGTAGATGATATTTACTCACTGATAGCAAAACGTGAGATCTATGTTGATTTATTCCATTGTCTCCTATCTGAGCCAAGGGGTGTTAAGGTTTACATTAATAAATCCCAAAGTAAAAGCTTTAAAAATATATTAGAGACTGTCAGGGGAATTAAGAAGGCAGTCCCCATAAAAGAGAAAGTTGGAAGCAAAATTATTTGGGGCGAAAAGAATTGGACGATTATTAACATTGACCATAATAATCTATATTTACTATCTGAAGAAAAAGAATATGTTAATTTGCCCCGTGGGGTATTTGAGACCTACATAAATGAAGGCTATATTTCGGGGGGTGAAACCGAACAAGATAAGAATGAGAAGGCATGGAAGGATCTAATTTTAGAAGCGAATGAAAACGATTTGAAGATTGCTAATGAAAGGTATGAAATAGTGAAAAAGATAATGGAAGGATCTAAAGAAGATAACATTCGAGTTTCAGAACGAACTATAAGAAGTTGGGTGAAAAAATTTAATGATGCTCAAGAACTATATGGATATGGATATATAGGTTTATTGCCAAAGAATAAAGATAAAGGTAATAAAAATCCTAAATTACCTTCTCGAGTGGTTGAGTTAATGAATGAAGTAATATCGGATAGTTATGAAGACATTAAATTAAAAACAGCAAAAGAAGTGTATGGTGAATTTATTGACAAATGTGAAAGGGAGCATCTATTTCCTCCATCGTACCAAGGTTTTTGTAAGGCAATAAATAACCGTGGGAAACATGAACAGAAGAAAAAAAGGGAGGGAGACAAGGCTGCGTATGAATTCCAGGAGTTTTATTGGGATATAGAAACAACTACCCCAAGACATGGAGACCGCATATTTGAAATATGTCATCTTGACCATACCCAAATGGATATTGAATTAGTTTCCGAAAAAGGTAAAAATTTGGGTCGCCCATGGTTCTCCTTGCTAGTAGATGCCTATTCTAGAAAAATTCTTGCCTATTATATCAGCTTTGAAGAGCCTAGCTATAGATCCTGTATGATGGTTATGCGTGAGTGTGTAAAAAGGTATAACCGATTACCGCAATTTTTAGTTGTAGACGGAGGAAAGGAGTTTCATAGCATATACTTTGAATCTTTATTGAGCTATTTTAAAGTGCACAAAAAGGTAAGGCCAGCTGCAAAAGCACGTTTTGGAAGTGTTATTGAGAGAATATTTGGCACCAGTAATAAATTATTTATTCATAATCTTAAAGGTAATACTCAATTGATGAAAAATGTACGGCAGGTAACGAAAAGTATAAATCCTAAAAACCACGCTGTTTGGACTTTAGGTGAGTTGGATAAAAGGTTTGGTTTATGGTTTGACCAAGTGTACCATAAAATAGATCACCCAGCCTTAGGGGAATCACCCCAGGAAGCTTTTGAAAGATCTTTAAAATCTTCAGGTGAACGTCCTAACACATATATCCCTTACGATGATTACTTTATCATTATGACTCTTCCAACTCCATCACGGGGAAAAGTAAAAGTGTACCCTGGAAGGGGAATTAAAGTTAATTACATTTACTATTGGTCTGATAAGTTTCGTAGTCCTAAGTTGGAAGATGAGTTTGTTGAAGTAAGATATGATCCCTTTGATGTTGGCATTGTGTATGCATATGTTAACAATCGATGGGAAAAATGCTATTCACAATATTATAAGACTCTTAGAAATAAGACGGAAAAGCAGTTAAAACAGATTACAGCGGAAATTAAAAGGACAAAACAAAATAACGGGAAAAAGAATTCTGTTACTGCAAAAATGATTGCACGTTTTATTTTAGAGTCAGAGGTAATTGAGGATGAGTTAACTAAGAAAAAAGCAGGGAAACATATTGAAGTTGAAATTGAACTTGTAAAGGAAAATTCAACTTATCAAGACGATTATTCGGAGACTAATACGGAAACTAAAATTGAAATTCAGAATAAACAATTTGATATATATGGCGAATTCTAAATTGACCTATTTTCACTAAGTTTAGTACACCAATTAACTAAGGATAGTAAAGCTGGAGTGCAATAATTGATAGTTTTAGAGTTGGCGTATCCGAGACTCACCTGAAACTGTTTGCCGGCAATCTAAACAATTCTAATCTAGTTTTCGTGAAGATAGTTCCTTCATGTATATGAGTATTGAGCCTGTGAATATTATAAGCATTCAATCGTAGTAGTCTTATAGAAATTTTATGCCTATGCAAAAGACCTTACCAATCTGGCTTTGGTGGCTCATTTTAAACATATTGCTAGTCACATAAATTGCTCAGCTGGATAGCTAATTATTTGGTTGCAGCGTTGAATAAGTGATGTGATTTTAAAAAGGAGTGATGAAATAGCAAATCGAGGTATGCAATGAAATACAGTCCTCGAGTAAGAAAATATTTCGGCAAGGGTGATAAAATGCAAAATACTAATCGACTGTTTCCTGAGCAATTACTAGTAAAGTGCAAACAGGAAAAGGAGAAATATTTTAGGGATTACACTATAAGTCATCCAAAATTAATAAAGGTATTTCGAGAAATACTATTTTCCATTGGGAACTCAAATGAATCACAAATAATTATGGTTATAGGTCCTTCAGGAGTAGGGAAATCAAAGGTGTTTGAAAAGATTATTGAAAAAATTTTTCTTGAGTCAGAAGAGGAAATGAAAAGCGATATGTGTATCATTCCGATAGCAGGAATTGAACTGCCTAATCCGGATACTAGTAACTTTAACTGGAAAGATTTTTACTATCGTCTCCTAAAAGCCCTACACGAGCCTCTGATTGATCATAAGGTTGATTTTTCGAAGCTGCTAAAACAAGAGACAAGCAAAAGAAAGATTAGCCCATTTCATCCCGGAACGGCACCAGAACTTAGGCGATCACTGGAAAATGCCATTAAATATAGAAGACCCAAGGCCTTATTAATTGACGAAGCACAGCATTTCTTCAAAACTGCAACAGGGAAAGGGCTTCAATCACAATTTGACTCATTGAAGTCATTGGCCAATATGTCTCACGTTCAATTAGTATTATTGGGAACTTATGAATTGAATGAAATAATTAACATAAATGGTCAACTAGCCAGACGTGTAAAAGAGATTCATTTTCCAAGATATGATATTTCAATTCAAGAGGACTATGAGGCGTTTGGTAATATTGTGCATACATTTCAAAAATATATCCCTCTTGAAATAGAGCCTGATCTAATAGGTGACTTAGAATTCATATATGAATTTAGTTTAGGGTGTGTTGGAATCCTAAAAAAATGGCTTCAACGATCTCTTTCTGATGCATTAGAAAATAATCAAAAAACTATTACAATTGAGGTCTTAAAGAGAAATAGGTTAAGTGCAAATAAAATATTAACCCTTGCAGAGGAAGCTTTAAATGGGGAATTAGACTTTCTGGATAACGAAGAACAATATAAGAAAATAAAAGAGTTACTTGGGACATATAAAGAAACAAGTCCAAAAAGTACCGATAAGAGAAAAAATAAAAAAACAGGTACCCGTAATCCTTCTCGTGATAACGTTGGTGCACCTAAAGAAGCCTGAATTTTTTATTTAAACTTTCACCTAAGAATGGGTTTTCATTCTAAATGTTTTAGGGAGGATACTGATGCTTAATAAAATTTATTAATAGATAAAAGAATCATTGTCTTATATAAATTCACATAGATGGAAATACTTCTTCTAAAAAGAGGTATTTCAAATGAATAAAAAAGTGAATTTTGAAAGAAGTAAACTATATAATTTAACTCCCAAAGGTTTAAGGACAGTTTATGTTGAGAGTTTTACAAGTTACTTGATAAGAATAGCATCTCAACACAATGTGTCTCCTGGTCATTTAGTAAATAAGTTGATTGGTCCAAATATGGACAAAGAATTTTTATTGCAAAGTACTTTAAGGGGAGGCAATCGCTTTTATGATGGGGCAAAAACCTTAAACGGGTTTATGGATAATTCAGTTGATACTGTAAGAAGCTTAGAGTGCTTAACTAAAAGAAATGACTTAGGGGATCTAACCTTCCAGAAGTGGAAAGGTGTGTTAACTATACGTGAACTTTTTAAGTCTTCCTTGTCATGGTGTCCACTTTGTATAAAAGAAACGTTTGAAACAGGCGGGGAAGACGTTTATTATCCGCTAATTTGGACTTTAAAAGTCCTGAAATGCTGTGTTATTCACAATTGCCAGCTTTTAAACCAATGCCCTCAATGTGAAAAAAGTGTACCAATTCTACATAGACAAATTATATTAGGCTATTGCCCATATTGCTATGTACGACTTGATAAAGTAAATGCTGTAATACCAATTACAAAAGAGGATTATATATGGAATTCATTCATTATTAGAAATATTGAAGAACTGTTTTCATTAACAAATAAAGAAGCCAAAATTACTAGGGGAAATATGGCAGGCAATTTTCGTTCAATCAACCAATCTATATTCAAGGGCAATATAGATAGATTTTCTCAGAGTATAAATGTTCCGAGGTCTACATTACGAGGGTGGATTAACGGCGTGGCATTACCCCCTTTGGAGAAACAACTAAGATTATGTTTTAAATTTAATGTATCTTTTATTGACATTATATTTAAGCCAAATATTGTAGTTGATTTTTCAAACGAATTAGTTAAAAAAGAAGCACAACATATTATCCCTACAGCGTGTTTTAAGTTTGATTATGAAATAGCCAAACAAAAGCTAGAAGACTATATTTATAAGGAAAATTCTTTATCAATGGAAGCGATTGCTCTAAAAATCGGATATAGTAAGAGGGTGCTTTATAGAAATTTCCCGGAAATGTGCCGTAAATTATCTAGAAGGCATAAGCAGTATCAAACAGAACGTAAAAAATATAGAATATCAATACAAAAACAAAAAATAAGTTATGCTTATTATCATCTTACTGATCAGGGAATTTACGCAAGTAGGAGAAAGGTTGAGACATTCTTAGACGAACCTGGCTTGTTAAGAGAAAAAGAGTTACAGGATTATTGGAAAGAATTAATCTCAGTCAGTAATAATTAAAATGTACATACAGAACAAGCGATAAAAAACTTTTTTTTTGTTAGCTCTTCCTTATTTACTATTCTTCATTGAACTATCATTTAGAAAGATGAAACTCCTGAAACATCTAAAACACCTGAAGAAAATACGGTTTGAGAAAATATAATGTAACTAATCTTTTAACAATAAGGCAAAAAGCGAAAACTCGTACAGTTATATTACGGTGGGAGGGGTTCTACTTGTTTAAGGACGACAATATAAATGAACGCAATGTTCTATATAATTTAGAACCAATAGGAGTAGGCACTGACCAAATAGAGAGTTTAACAAGTTATATTGCTCGCTTGTCTAAGGAGCACAATATAAAGGTAAGTAAGCTGTTCAACAATTTAATTTTTCCTGTGTTTAAAGAGGGAAATATAACCGGCGCTACTGGAAAAGGTTGGTCAAAAAGATCATCATCAATTAATGGAAATGGTAAAAGCAATAATGGATTAACAAAGGTTTTAATTTTGTTTACTGGAAGAAAGGATTTAGAATTATTATCACTAAATTTATTTTCAAATCTTATAAATAATGGAAAAGAACTCAAACTCAAAAAAGCTTGGTGTCCTAGCTGCTTGAGACAACATGAAAGAAATATGGAACCTATATATGAAAGGTTAATTTGGAATTTTGAACATGTCGAAATTTGTCCAATACATCATTGTTTTCTAGAAACAAAATGTCCCAACTCAAATTGTAGAAGAGAACTGCCTGTACTCTCAGGAGAGGTCCCTCTAGGTATTTGTCACTGGTGTAAATGTAAATTAAGTACAGCAATTCCTCGAGGACGTTTAGGAAGGAAAAGGCAAGTTCAAACATTAATAATTAAAGAAATTGGTAGTTTATTGGTTTTGAATAGGGAACAAAGAAAAAATCTAAATCAGGTACAAACTGCAGCACTTATACAGGATATATTTGTGAAAGTCAAAATTAATTTTGGAATAAATGATGGTCTCTTTACTAATTATGTAGGAGTATCATCCAATACTGTTTGCGGATGGAAAAAAGGGCAAGTACCCGCATTAATTACTCTTATTAAACTTTCCTATTGTATCAATAGTAATTTAATTGATCTCTTTTTCAAAAAAATAAGTATAGATAATATCCGCCGCTTCCCATTTTATTTTCTGACACAAATAAGGCCTAGAAATCGAAGACTGGTGCGTAAACATATTAAGATGAATTTAGCTAAAATAATGAATAGCCCCTATTTTGGAAAATTTTCATTGGAAGAAACAGCCAAGAAAATTGGGTACAAAAATGGAGCTACGTTAAAGGATCAATTTCCTTTGGAGTCGAAAAAAATTATTTCCGCTCATAAAGAATTCAAACGTAAAAAGTTTGAAAATAAAATAGAGGTCTTAAAACATAGAATGAAAGAATCTATAATAGAACTTTTGGCTAGTGGAATCGAACCTACCCGTTATCGTGTAATACAAAAATTAAGTCTTTCATTTTTTAGAGAAGAATACAATGATTTATACGATAAGGTGTATAAGGAACTTTTAAATAAAGATACCCCTAATAATGAGCAATAAAAACCTAAAATAGAACATATAACAGCCATATTTAGAGTGTACCTAAGTTAGTTAGAACTTCTTTTTGTCATCCCCCTCAGGGTACCTCTGAATTAACCTGTGTCGAAGATATTTTGGACTATTCCAATGGATGGTACAAGTTTTTCGGTGTAAAACCGTTCACTTACGCCGCCTTCGCAAACAACGATGGTCCGTATTCTTTCCCCTCTAGTGATTTATGAAATGACTTTTAATCTTCAATATATTTTTCCCACGACTTATATCTTCTTCGCATTTGTATATCCAGGACTGCTTGGAATATGAGTTGTTTGTTTACTCACAAATCCCAGTAATATTTTCGTGCTTTTGATTTGGATATTCATAAGCTATGATCCATTTTTTATCGCTTCCAAAACCTCTTTGGAATCAAACTTGCTGAATTGGAATCTGGCTTTACCTTTCTAAGTTGACAAAATAAGGTTAAAAATATACCTCCTTTAGGAAATAGCCTTTTATATCAAAAAGCCGGGAAGTTTGGAAACAATTAATCGTCATTAGAAGTTCAAGATAGCGTTTTAACTATTTAAACCATTTTTCTAATAATTCATGGAATAATAAGTTATATTTAAACATGATGATATATCCAAAAGCTAGTACAAATAAGGAAATTGGCTCAATTGGCTGCTGGGTAATCAATTTTATAATTAATGTAAATGTAGAAGCAACGGGGAAACAAATTCCTAAAATGAATATGAATAATATTGTTTTATGTAAATTCATTTAAATTCCCCCCCCTTCAAAATTATCACAATTAGCATTTCCTATTTTTCATCACATTTATACAAAATAAAAGGGAGAATTATTGTAGAAAAAGGAAGATTCAATAGTCTTTTTCTTATTAAATTTTTACTGTACAACCGCTGAATTAGCTGACAAGTATTCTTTTCACTCAGGCTTATTGAATTAACACTAACGTCATCGATATTTTATTGTGCATTTTAGGGTTAATCTCTTCATTAATGGAGAGACTAAACATTGGTGATGTTATGGAAGAAGAAATTTGGAAACCGATAAAAAATTATGAAGGCATCTATGAAGTGAGCAATCTTGGTAAAGTAAAACGACTCAGACGTGACGTGATAAGGAGAGACGGATACGTAAATAAAGTATTAGAAAAATTATTATCACCCGTCATTGCAGAAGGTTACTTAATCATAAGCCTTTATAAAAATAATAAAGGAAAAAAATTCTATGTTCATAAACTGGTTGCAGAAGCTTTTATTCCCAATCCAGATAATAAATCATTTGTTAACCACATAGACAGAGATAGAAGTAATTCAAATGTTCAAAATCTAGAA